>NZ_JBIDBB010000002.1:0-130310 GCF_043202775.1 Glycomyces sp. NPDC048151
ACGACCGGGAGCGACGCGCCGTAGGTGAGGACGACGGCCATCTGGAGGAGCGTGCGCATGTTCGCGAGGACGTGGTGCTCGGTGTTGTCGATGAAAGTCTCGGCGCAGTCGCCGCCCTGCATGAGGAAGGCGCGTCCCTCGCAGACCTCGGCGAGGCGCTCGCGGAGGTGCTCGACCTCGTAGGGGGCGACGATCGGCGGGACGGCGGCGAGCACGCCGGTCACCTCTTCGACCTCGGCGTAGTCGTCCCACGGGGGAACCTGCTCGCGGGGCAGGTTCCGCCAGGCGTCGAGCTGATAGCGCTCGGCTTCCTCCGCGTCGGCGACGACGGGGACGAGGCCAGGGTTTCGCAGGTCATGCCATTGGCGGTTCACGCGGTAATGGTACGTGGCGGCGGTGCGGGCCAACCACGATGATTTGCGTGTCTCATTGGGTGAACCCTCACAGGTCCGGGACGGGCGGCGCGACACACCGGGACGAGCGCAGACATCCCACCTTTACTGCCGCGTCTAGGCTGGCCGGGTGCGCAAGACGACTATCGAAGACTGGCTGACCGACCTCGCCTCGGAGCTTCCGGCGCCCGGCGGCGGCGCGGCGGCGGGGATGAGCGCCGCTACGGCCGCCGCCCTGGTGTCCATGGTGTGCAACCTGACCATCGGCAATCCGAAGTTCGCCGAGCATGACGCGGTGATGCGGGAGGCCCTGGCCGAGGCCGAGCGGCTGCGGCTGGAGGCGCTGCAGCTCGCGGAGGACGACGCCGAGGCGTTCTCGGGCGTGATCGCGGCCTACAAGCTGCCGAAGTCCTCTGACGAGGAGAAGGCGGCGCGGACCGCGGCGATCCAGGCGGGCCTGGTCGAGGCCGCGGCGGTGCCGCTCGCGGTGGCGCGGGTGTCGGCCGAGGTGATCAAGCTGTCGGGCCGGATCCTGGAGGGCTCCAACCCGAACGTGATCTCCGATGTGGCCGTGGCCGCGTCGGCGGCGAAGTCGGCCCTGGAGTCGGCGGCGCTGAACGTCGACATCAACGTGGTCGCGATCAAGGAGCCGGCGGAGCGGGAGCGGCTCGCGAGCACGCTCAACGAGGCGCTCCAGGCGAAGGTGCAGGCAGAGGCGATCATGCAGATCGTGGCGAAGAGGATTCGGGCATGAGCGACATCGACGGGCGCGCGGTCGCCTCGGCCATCCGCGCGGAGGTCGCCGCGGACGCGGCGCGGCTGCGTGAAGAGGGCATCGTGCCGACCCTGGCGGTCGTGGTGCCCACGGACGACGAGGGCACGGCCTGGTACGTGCGCTCCATCCGCAAGGCCGCGGAGAAGGAGGGCATCGACTGCAGAGTCGAGCACCTGAAGGACCCGGGCAAGGACGAGATCGTCGCGAAGCTCCAGGAGCTGTCGGCTGATCCGGCGGTCCACGGGATCATCTGCCAGACCCCGCTCCCCGAGGGCGTGACCCTCTCGGAGGTCGGCGGGTACATCAGCCCGTACAAGGACGTGGACGGCGCGAACTCGGAGAGCCTGGGCCGCTTGGCCGCCGGGCTGCGGACCTTCGCTCCCGCGACGGCCGCGGCGGTCCTGGAGCTGCTCAAGCGCGAGGACCTGGTCCTGGAAGGCGCGAAGGCGGTCGTCGTCGGACGGTCCACTGTGGTCGGCAAGCCCGCGGCGCTGCTGCTGCTGGGCGAGTCCGCGACGGTGACCGTGTGCCACTCCCGCACGAAGGACCTGGCGGCGGTCTGCCGCGAGGCCGACGTGCTCGTCGCGGCCGTGGGCCGCGCCGGGATGATCACCGCGGACTTCGTGAAGCCCGGCGCGACGGTGATCGACGTGGGCACCAACCCGACCGACGACGGCGGCCTCGTCGGCGACGTCGACTACGACGCGGTCGCCCCCATCGCCGGAAGGCTCACCCCGGTCCCCGGCGGCGTCGGCCCCGTGACCACCGCGCTCCTGCTGCGCCACACCGTGGTCGCGGCGGAGCTGCCGAAGACCCACGGCTGAGCCCCGGAAATCGCTTTGCCGGCGAGGCCGATTGCCCTTTCGGGCAGTCGGCCTCGCCCTTTCCTCTCGCCTAATGTCGTATTCCCGACACAAGTGCAACGCAATTGTCGACGTTCCATGGAATTGCCCGGAACCGCCGGGACCCGGTCGGCCGAATAATGCACCGGGAAAAAGCGCTGGTCTCGTTATGCTCCAAGCATGAGCGACTCCCCCTCGAAGAACTTCTGGACAGCCGTCGGCTCAATGGCGGCGGTAGCCGGCGTCATCGTCACCGTCATGATGTGGCAGGAACGAGAAGCAGACGGCGAAGAACCGGACGCGAACGCATCCACGAGCGACGACAACGGCGGCGAAGACCCGAATCCCGGTGGAGGCGGCGACCCCGACCCCGAGTCCACCGACGACGGAAGCGAAGGCACCTGGGAGGTGTCCGACTCCTACACCGTCTACCTTGAAGCGACCGTCCAAGAGGACCACTGCTGGGACTTCCACTACGACCTCGACGACAGCTACGGCGAAGCGGCCGACGGCAGCAGCGAGGCCCCCGAGTCGGTGGACCTCGTCTGGTACTCGTGCGGCGGCAACAACGACGCCTACCTTTATGCGGCCTCCGAAGTCTCGGCCGCGGTCCCGAACGGAGAAAGCCAGGACGCCTCGGTCTGCTCCGAAGCTGTCGGCGACGATTCGGAATTCGGCGTCTACGTCAGCCCTAACTACCAACCGGATGCCGAAGGGTGCCTGCTCACCGACACCGGCGCGATGGCCGGAGTCGCAGTCACCTATACGCAGTTCTACAACGACGCGGTCGAGGCGGAATTGACCGTGACCCTTTGGAAATGGACCGAATAGCGATCCGGCCGGAGCGGCCGCGCTATTCGGCCGCTGCGCTGTCGAGGCAGTCCGCAAGGGCGGGAACGAAGTCCATGAAGCGGGTGCGCTGCTGGTGCGTGTCCGCGCCGGTGCCGTCGCTCTTCCAGGTCACGAGCCAGCCGTCCTTCGCGGCCCAGGACCAGCGGAACAGGTCCAGGCCCGCGAGCTCGGCGGCCGCCGCGACGGCCCCGGCGTGGACCGGGTCGTCGGTGTGGAGCTGCCGGGGCACCGGCCGGAAGAACCGGTCGAGCGCGTCGGCGGTGAACCGGCCGATGCGGCCGCGCTGGCGCGGCTGCGGGCGCGGCAGGTCCGGCAGCACCACGGTCGTGTACCGCGCGCGGTGCGGATGCCAGTTCGCGGCCATCGCGGCGTCGCCGTCGAGGAGCCGGTGCTGCACCACGTCGGGGCCGTTGCGCCGCAAGCGGACGGCCTGGCACCGCAGCTGGTAGATCGAGCCCGCGGCGGTCGCGTCCAGCGCGCTGAACCCGTATCCGGGCCGCCCGCCCCACACGCCGTGCGTCCACCCGCGCACGCGCGCGACCGGGAACCCCAGGCGCCCAAGGGCATCCAGGACTTCGGCGGTCTCGCCGCCCAGGTCCTCGGGCTGGAGTTCCGCTCGGAACGCGAGCCGGTACTTGCGGGCGAACTGCTGCCATCCCGCGAGCGCCGCACGGGCCTCGCGTTCCGCCGCCGGGGCGAGCCCGGTCCCGGTGTCGAGCACAGCACCTGCCCCGGTGCCGCTCTGGCCGACCTGACCCACCACAGGTTCCTCCCACTGTCGCTTCACGAGCACTGTATGGCGGCGCGGCAAGGAGGTCCTCCCCCGTTTCGGGCCGGGCGGAGCCCCGGAACGGGCCGTCCTCGCGACCACCGCCGACCACGGCCCCGTGGCCTCGGAAAATAACCCCAAGTGGCGGATACCCGACAGACATGGGCGACTACCGGACGTAGCGTTAAGGCTTCCCACGCAGAGGAGGTAGCGCATGACACGTCGTCTCGCATTCGTGGCGACCGTCGCCGCCATGATCGTCTCGGTCTCGAGCCCGGCGATGGCGCTCCAGCACGACAGGGTGCAGAACCCCGTGGTGCACTGGGCACTCGACATCGCGACCCTCGCCATCGTGGTGGCTCCGATCTGGACGGCGCTGCTCTGGGGCAAGGGACGCAGCAAGTGGCTGCTGGTCGGACTGATCGCCTTCGTGCAGCTGCCCGTGGCGATCCTGGGGTTCTCACCGCAGGCCTCGGCACTGTTCGCCGGCACCGGGCTGTACCTCGGCCTCGGCATCACGGCCGCGGCGATCGTCTACACCCGCAGGGTGACCCGCCAGGAGCGGGCCAGAACGGCCCTGCTGCAAGAAGAAGCTCCGGGCGAGCACGCCTGAGCCGAGCTCGAAGCCGCGGAGGCGACCGCGCTCGCGCACGAGCCGGAACACGGGGCAGCCCTGGAAGGGGCCGTCGAAACCGCCGGTCGCGGGGTTCCTGTAGGCGTGCCATGAGCAGTGCTCTTCGCCGACCCAGCCCCAGGCCCGGTGCGTCTCGGCCCCGCCGAAGCGGTACACGCCGACACTGAGCGTCCGGTCGCCGACCGGCCTCCGGTAGAACTCGGCGTCCAGGCCCGGCACGGGGACCGACTCGAAGTCGATGTCCGGCAGGGTCTTGTGATACGTGAAATCGGCGAGATGCGGGATCTCGCCGATTTCCTCTAGAGAAGCCACGGGCACACCTGGTCTAACGACCGGGCGTGCCCGTGGTTGCGCTCTGACAGTGCTTTATGGCCGGTCCGGCTTCAGCTCCCCTTCAGGTTTCCACCGCTACCGTTGAAAACCGGGGGCCCTTACCCAGTCGACCGCACCGCTGTTGGAGTGCCCGTCGGCTAGACGCCGAAGAAGACCTCGGCGTCGGCGTACCGCTCGACCGGGACGGTCTTCAGGACGTCGGTGCCCTCGTTGATCGGGATGCGCACGACGTTGGTGCCCTGGAGCGCCATCATCTTGCCGAAGTCGCCCTCGTTCACGGCCGCGGCGGCCTCGAGGCCGAGGCGGGTCGCGAGCACGCGGTCGAACGCGGTCGGGGTGCCGCCGCGCTGCAGGTGGCCGAGGATGATCGCGCGCGTCTCGATGTCCGCGCGCTCCTTGATCTCCTTGGCGACCCAGTCGCCGACGCCGCCGAGCTTGACGTGGCCGAACGCGTCGACCTCGCCGTCCTTGAGGACCATGCCCTCCTTGGCGTGCGCGCCCTCGGAGACGGCGACGATGGTGGCCTTGCCGGCCTCCTTGCGCTCCTTGACGAAGTTCGCGACCTTCTCGATGTCGAACTCGACCTCGGGGATGAGGGTGGCGTTCGCGCCGCCGGCGATGCCCGCGTGCAGGGTCATCCAACCCGCGTGGCGGCCCATGATCTCGACGACAATGCAGCGGTCGTGTGAGTCGGCGGTCGTCCACAGGCGGTCGATGGCCTCGGTCGCGATGTTCACCGCGGTGTCGAAGCCGAAGGTGTAGTCGGTGCCCGAGAGGTCGTTGTCGATCGTCTTCGGGACGCCGACGCAGTTGACGCCGTCGGCGGTCAGCTTCGTCGCGACGCCGAGGGTGTCCTCGCCGCCGATGGCGATGAGCGCGTCGACGCCCAGGTCGGCCATGTTCTTCTTGATGGCCTCGACGCCGCCCTCGATCTTGTAGGGGTTGGTGCGCGAGGAGTGGAGGATCGTGCCGCCCTGGTCGAGGATGTTCTCGACCGTGTCCCAGTTCAGCTCCTGGGTGATGCCCTCGATGGGGCCCCGCCAGCCGTAGCGGAAGCCCACGAACTCGTGGCCGTATTCCTTGCTGCCCTTGCGGACCGCGGCACGGATGACCGCGTTGAGACCGGGGCAGTCCCCGCCGCCGGTGAGCACGCCAATGCGCATGTGTCTTACTCCCTGGAGTCAGGACTGTCTGGAGTCAGGACTGTTAACTGGGCGGCCCCATTGCCGAAACAAGCCCAGCCTATATCGGGGTCCGGGGGCGGCGACCTGGGGTTCGGCGAGGTGTCTAGTGGTGGGATTCGACCGGGCCGTACGCGGCGCGCTCGGCGCGGTACGACTCCAGGGCCTTCCAGCGGGCGAGGTTGAGCTTGGCGTCCGTGAGGGCGTCGTGCATGTCGGCGTCGGGCGTGGTCGGCAGCTCGGGGCGGCCGAGGTCCTCCCAGCGCTGGCGCAGGTCCTTGGTCATGCGCGGCAGCGCCCGCGGCAGCTCCGGCATCGTGCCCCACAGCTGCGCGAACACGACGTGGTCGTACGCGCCGATCCAGGCCCACAGCTCGACCCGCTCGCCCGGGTGCGTGCCGGTCTTCCTGCGCACCGGGGAGACGAGGAAGTCGTAGAGCTCGTCGCGGATGGTCGCGCGGTCCTTCCACAGGGAGCTCGCCGGGGGCGGGAGCTTGTCGAGGACGTTCCGGCGGACCCAGTCGATCGCGCGGGAGGGGTCGAACTCGGTCGACACGGCGTAGTACTCGCGCCCTTGCTCGTCGACGACGGCGATCGAGACCAGGTCGATCGTGCGACCGTCCTCGATGAACTCGCAGTCGTAGAAGTATCGGTACGCCACGCATCGGCCTTTCGTATGATCACGAGCGGTCTTTTCGGCCGTTCTTGGCCGCCGCCCGTATGTCGCCGGACTGGAGTCGACGCTACGCCATACGATCGGGCAGCCGGAATCTGACCTCGTGCTCCGCACGCGGGCGATGCTATACCGGACAATCGATGTGAAAGCACGTAGACTTGATCGAACACTCGGCCGAGCGACAAGTGCGCCGTCTGGACACACGGCCCAACGGAGCGTGAAGTTTCCGACACCCGGCTCTGTACAACGACGGAAAAGACAGCGATCATCGGAGGGAACCCGCGGACCCGGGACCCACCGAAGGGGGAGAACTATGGGTGTCAGCCCATCTGAAGACCCGCTTGCAGGCGTCGCCATGTTCGCCGGCCTCGACCCGCAGGCACGGCGGCAGATCGCGGGGGTGGCGGTACAGCGCCACTACCGGCGTGGGCACCTCCTGTTCTTCGAAGGCGAGCCGGGCGAGTCGCTCATCATGATCCGGTCGGGGGCGGTGAGCGTCTTCCGGACCGCCGCAACGGGCGAGCGCGCGATGCTCCACGTCGCCCGCGCGCCCGAAGTGCTCGGCGAGGTCTCCCTCCTGGACGGATCGCCCCGGTCGGCCAGCGCGGAGGCCCTGGAGGACACGTCGGCGCTGGCTTTGGCGCGGTCGTCGTTCCTGGAGCTGGTGCACGGGAATCCGAAGATGCTGGACGCGGTGCTGCGGTCGATGGGCATGATCGTGCGGCGGCTGACCGAGCAGTCTTCGGACCACGTGTTCCTGGATCTGCCGGGGCGGGTGGCGAAGACGCTGGTGCGGCTCGCGGAGCAGCACTCCTCCCCCATGACCACGATCGAGTTGAATCAGACGCAGCTGGCGGAGATGGCGGGCGGTTCGCGTCAGAGCGTGAACCAGGCGATCGGGATCTTCGCGAACCGCGGCTGGCTGCGCACGGAGGGCCGCAAGATCGTCGTGGTGGACCTGCCCGCGCTCAGGCGGCGGGCAGGCTTCGGCGGAGCCGAATAGAAGGCACAGTGGCGGAGCCGAGTAGAAGGCACAGTGGCGGAGCCGAATAGAAAGCGCAGGGGCGGAGCCGAATAGCGGGCACACGGACAGAGCCGACCTGGAAGCGAGGCAGCAAGCCCGTGCGGCTACTGCTTTCCCTTGTCCTTGAACTTCGCGGCGTACTCGTCGACGTAGTCCTGGCCGGAGAGTGCCCGGAGGGCGTCCATGACCTCGTCGGTGACGGCGCGTTCGATGAAGCGGTCGCCGACGAGTTCGCGGTAGCGGTTGAAGTCGAGCGAGGGCCCGAACCTGATCTTGACGCGCCCGATCTTGGGGATGCGCTTCCCGATGGGCTGAAGTTCGCCGGTGTTGAGCATGGCGACGGGGACGACCGGGGAGCCGGTCTGGAGGGCGAGGCGGGCGACGCCGGTCTTGCCGCGGTAGAGGCGGCCGTCGGGCGAGCGCGTCCCTTCGGGGTAGATGCCGAAGAGGCGGCCTTCGGAGAGGACGCGTTTGCCGGTGTCGAGGGAGGCGGTGGCGGCGTCGCCTCCGGCGCGGTCGACGGGGATGGCTCCGACGGCGTTCATGAAGGTCCGCACGAACCAGCCTTTGAAGCCGGTGCCGGTGAAGTACTCCTCTTTCGCGATGAACGTGACCCGGCGTTTGACCACGAGGGGCATGAAGAAGGAGTCGGTGACGGCGAGGTGGTTGGAGGCCAGGATGGCCGGGCCGTCCTCGGGCACGTGTTCGAGCCCTTCGACCTGGGGTCGGTAGACGACCCACAGCAGCGAGCCCAGCGTCGCCTTCAGCACCCAGTAGATCACGCGCTCAAGCGTATCGGTACCGGTCAATCCGTCTGAGGGGGAACGCGCGGGGCGGCGGACCGGGGCGGCCGGGGCGGTCCCGCGCGGTGGCGACGGGCCGCGGACGCGTGCGAGAATGGGCAAGCGGCGCGAAAGGGGACCGCCCGGCCGCCGGTTCGACCGGCTGGCTGTGAAGGAGCCCAGGCGATCCCGCGCCACGTCATTCATCGACCCGGGAGGCGACGTGACGAACGATTCCGAGGAGTTCACGTTCGACCTCGGTGCCGACGCCAAGGCCACGATGGTGCTGTGCCACGGTTTCACTTCTGATCCGGCGAGCATGCGCCCGTGGGGCGATTACTTGCGCGACCAGGGCTTCAACGTGGTCGCGCCGCTGCTGCCGGGCCACGGCGACACGTGGCAGGTGCTGGCGAAGGCGACGTGGCAGCAGTGGTATCGGCGGCTCGAGGAGGCGCTGGACGAGGCGCTGGCGCTGGGGCGGCCGGTGTTCGCGGGCGGCCTGTCGATGGGCGGGTCGCTGTGCCTGCGGCTGGCGGAGCAGCGCGGCGGGGACCTGTCGGGGCTGGTGCTGGTGAATCCGGCGATCTTCGACGACAAGCCGCAGGGTTTCCTGGCGCCGCTGCTGCGGTACGTGATGCCGAGCGTGTCGTCGATCGGGTCCGACTTGAACAAGCCGGATGTGCGGGAGAAGACGACGTCGCGGACGCCGGTGGCGGCGTACGCGTCGCTGCGGCGGCTGTGGGCGGTGACGCGGCCGGAGCTGGCGCGGGTGACGGTGCCGCTGCGGATCTTCACGAGCGCGGAGGACCACGTGGTGAGTCCGCGCAACAGCGCGGTGATCCGCGCAGGTGTGCGTTCCAAGGACGTCGAGTCGACGGTGCTGCCGCGGAGTTTCCATGTGGCGACGCTCGACTACGACGCCGAGACGATCTTCTCCGGGAGTGTCGAGTTCATGAACCGGCAGCTGGTCAAGACCCGAGGTGTCCATGACTGACCGCAGCGAGCAGGACGGCAACGGCGAGCCCGAGAGCGGCGAGCAGGACGGCGGGAAGCCGGAGCTGCGGCCCGAGGACGTCGACCGGCGGTTCAACGAGCTCGTCAAGGGCTTGGGGGACGGCGGGACCGGGCTCGTGAAGGGGCTCGACGCCGAGGAGCACCCGACTGAGGTCGTGCCGATGACGCCGCCGGTGGTGTCCTCGGACAAGGACGAGCCGACGCTCCTGGACCTGTGGGACGCGGAGCTGCCGGACGACGACGAGGACGACTACGAGCCGCCGGAGCCGCCTCCGGTGCCGTGGCCGAGCCTGCCCGCGATCGGCGGGGTGCTGCTCATCATCGGCGGTATCGCGCTGCTGGTGAACCCGGGCATCGCGCCGCTGGGCACGAACCCGGGGCGGCTGGTCGGTTTCGTGGGGTTCCTCATCGGCGTGTGGCTGCTCATCAGCCGCCTGCGCCCGGACAAGGAGCCGGACGACCACGACGACGGCGCGGTCGTCTGATCCGCTCCCGCGTCACCGCTTCTGCGAGTCGAGCCAGGACAGGACCGTGTCGAGGAGCGCTTCGGCGGCGGCGCCTTTGAAGACGTCGTCGGGTGCGCCGGCGTAGGTGAGCGGCGTGATGCCGTATTCGTCGGCGAACGCCTGGGTCTCTTTCGACTGAGTCTCCGATTCGCTCACGATCAGGAGCACCGGCGGTTCGCCGACGGGTTTCGGCAGCTGCTTCGGGGCTTTCTGCGGGGAGACGAGCACCAGGCCGGCCGCGGGGTAGCGTCCGGCGGCGAGCGCGGCCCAGGCCGCGCCCTCGCGGTGTCCGATGAGGACGGTCTGGCGGGGGACGGTGACCGCGGCCTGCACGACGTCGTGGGCGCGGGCCACTTGGGCGCCGTCGGCGGCGGGCGTGCCGCCCTGGCCGCGCACACTCACTGCCGCCGCGTACCGGCCCGAACTCGCGATCCGCTTGAGCCACAGGGCGTTGAACGCCGCGGCGCCGGCCGGGTCGCCGGTGCAGCACAGCACCGGGTTCGTCTCCGGGTTGTCCTTGATCTCGATGTCGAACAGGTCGGCGGGCTCGAAGACGGCGATCTCGCGCCGGACCGGGGACGGCTCGGGGGTGCGGGCGCGCCGGACCCAGGCGGTGAGGCTCATTTGGCGGGCTCCTGTTCGAGGGTGTCGATGATGCGGCCCAGGCTGGCCAGGTACTCCTCGGCGTCCACGACGAGGCGGCGGCGCGGCGACGAGTCGCCCGAGCCCGTCGCGACGTGGCCCGACTCGGCGTTGACCTGCTGCTTGAAGCTCTCGGCGCGTTCGGGGTCGCTCTTGCGGACCTGGAGCCAGCGCGCGATCGCGTGCGTCTGCCAGTGGACGATCGGGAGGACGCCGACGCCCGGTTCGACGAGCCCGGCGACCGCGAGGGTCTGGGCCTTCGGGGAGAACATGCGCGCGAACAGCTTCGGCGCGGGCTCCTCGCGGGTGCCGCCGAGGAGTTCCGGTGCGACGCAGGCGATCTTGGGCTGATAGCCGGTGGCGAGGACGACGAGGTCGGGGCGGATCTCTGTGCCGTCGGCGAACGCGACGTCGAAGCCGTCGAAGCGGGCGACCTCGCCGCGGCGCTTGATGGAGCCGTCGCCGACGTGCTCGAGGTAGCGGCCGTTGCGGACGGGCTCCTCGTCGCCGGGGCCGTGGCCGGGGGTCTCGATGCCCATGCGCGCGGCGAGCCGCTTGGGGCCCTTGAGGATCCGGTCGGCGAGGAAGCGGCGCAGGAGCTTCGGGCGGGAGGCGAGGCGGGCGAGCGCGTAGTCGGAGGGCTCGCCGCCGAGGTACTTCGGCAGGTGCCAGGAGCCGCGGCGCACGGAGTGGACGCAGCTGGCGGCGTTCACGGCGGCCTCGCAGGCGATGTCGACGCCGGAGTTGCCGCCGCCGATGACGAGGACGTGCTTGCCGCGCAGGCGGGACGGGTCCTTGAGCTGCGAAGAGTGCAGGACGGTGCCGCGGAAGTCGTCCAGGCCCGGGTAGGAGGGCAGGTTCGGCGCCCAGTGGTGGCCGGTCGCGATGATGACCGCGCCGTAGCGGAGGCGGCGCGCGGCGCTCCCGGCGGCGGGTTTGACGACGACTTCGAAGCGGGCGCCCTCGACCGGTTCGAGGTGGGAGATCTCGGAGCCGTACCAGATGTGCTCGGAGAGGCCGAAGTGCTTGGCGTACGAGGTCAGGTACTCGAGCATCTGCGCGGCGGACGGGTAGTCCGGCCAGTCGTCCGGCATCGGGTAGTCGGGGATCTCGGTCTGGGACCGGGAGGTGACGAGATGGGTGTTGGGGTAGAGGGGGCTGTGCTGGTTCTGCGGGTTCCACAGGCCGCCGAGCACGGTGTCGCGCTCGTAGCAGTCCACTTCGAAGCCGTTCTCGCGGAGGTTCTTGACGGCGATGAGGCCGGACGCTCCGGCGCCGATCACGCAGACGGCCTCGCCGCGGTCGTAGGCGGCTTGGGAGGAGTACTCCTGCAAGGGACGGTCTCCTTCGGTGGGCATTCAGTCAGGTGCCGGACGGCGGCCCGCGCGGGCGGCCGCCGGGGGGCGGGTCGCGGTGCGGGACGCCGAAAGACTGAGAGCAGATTACCGTGAACGGGACTCGTACTTTCGGGGGAGGTAGGCTGCGCGCGTGCTCTTCGAGCTGTGGAAACATCCCCGACCCGACGCCCCGGTCATGCGCCGCGACGGGCAGGTCGTGGTGTCTTCGCACCGTCTCGCCAGGCAGGTCCTGGCCGACCGCGAGCGGTTCTCGGCCGCGAACGCCCTCGACGCGGTCACCCCGATCCCCACTGACGCCCTGCGGGAGCTGGCGCGGCACCGGTTCCGGCTGCCCGCGACGCTCGCCAACAACGACACCGACTCGCACGAGCGCATCCGGGCCGCGTTCGGCGAGGTCTTCGCGCCCGCGAACGTCGAGGCGCTGCGCCCGTGGCTCACCGGACTGGCCCGGCGGACCGCCGCGGGGGTCGCGTGGCGTCTGCGGGCGGGCGAGGCGGTGGACGTGGACGCGGCGGTGTCCTCGGAGGTCCCGCTGGCAGCGCTGGCTCGATTGCTGGGCATGGAGGTCGAGGCGACCGCCGAGGTGAAGCAGTTCAGCCGTGCGGCGCTGGAGCTGTTCTGGGGCGAGCCTTCGCCTGAGCGCCAGCGCGAGCTGGCGGCGCTGGTCGGACCGTTCCATGCGCGGCTGCGCGCCTGGACGGCCGGGTCTTCCGGGGCGACGCGAGCGATGCTCGACGAGTACGGGGAGGACGCGGCGACTGCCGCGCTGTTCTTCCTGCTCGTGGCGGGCCAGGAGACGACTTCGCAGTTCCTGACGCTGCTGCTGCACCGTCTGGTCGAGGAGCCGGAGCTGCTGGGCGCGGCGCCTGCGGCGGTCATCGAGGAGGGGCTGCGGCTGCTGCCGCCGATCACGTCGTGGCGGCGGGTCGTGAAGCGGGACACGGACATCGACGGGTTCGCGGTGCGGGCGGGCGAGTCGGTGCTGGTGTGGCTGGCGGCCGCCGGCGCGGACGAGGGCGTCGCCGAGTGTCCTATGAAGATGGTTCCGGGACAGCGGGGCTCGCGGCGGCACCTGGCGTTCGGGGCCGGGGCGCACCGGTGCCTCGGGAGTCAGCTGTCGCGCATGGAGGCGGAGGCGGTCGTCGCGGAACTGGCGCCGCTGCTCCCCCGCTGCGAGGTCGTGGCCGCGCCGGTGAGCGACCCGAACCTGTCGTTCCGGATGCCGAGCCCGCTCGTGCTGCGGCTGCGGGGCTGAACCGGGCGGTTATTGCGTTGCGTTGCGGCGCGGGTGGTTGCCAGGCTGGCGGGATGCGCGAATTCCTGGACTTCCGTCAACGCGCCGCCTCATATGTGATGCGGCGGCTTCCCGAACGTTCCGAGATCGAGGTCCTGGTAATCCTGCATCGCGACAGTCCTGAGGCAGGCGTGCAGATCCCGGGCGGTGGAGCCCTGCCGCACGAGACGATCGGCGAAGCTGCGGTGCGGGAGGTGCGCGAGGAGACCGGGGTGGCGACGCCGGTGTTCGGGGAGGTACTGGGAAACCTGCTGTTCCGCGGGCCGATGTACGAGCACGGACATCAGGTGACGAGCTACAGCTGGCTGCGGACGATGGACGCGCGGGACGCCTGGGACCACACGGTAGTCAGCCACGACGAGGACGACGGCCTGCGGATGCGATGCGAGTTCCGGCCGGTGGACAGGGCGGCGATCGGGTTCGGCATGGACCGGTTCCTACCGCTCGCTGCCGCGCGGTTCGCGGCCGCGTTCCCGGTCGCGGCTCTCGGACGCGGGTAGAGCGATGCGGGCGCCGGGGGTAGGGGCGCCCGCATCGCACTGATTCGGCACCTAATGGGCCGGTTCGCTGACAATGTACTGGGCGGCGTCAACACCGGTGGGAGCGAGTGCGAGCGTTGTGACGGCGCGGGGTGGATTCGTCGCGTAGTCCTCTGCGGCGCAACGGGACCGGGCCGGGACGCGGTCCACGCTCCGGTGCGGAGCGGTCGGCGTCTGACCGGCGTCCGGTGCGGGCCGCGCTAGCCGCCTTGGCTGAAGCGCCGGAGGTCGCCTTCGAGGTCGAACCATTCGGAGGCGCTGAGGCGGAACACTTCGGGGGCGAGTCCGGCGGCTCCCGCGGGGATCCAGCCGAGGCGGCGTCCCGGGAGGTCCTTCAGGTTCTCGTACTCGGCGAGGCCGGGTTCGAGCGGCCATGATCCGATGAGGACGGACGCGTCGACGCCGCGCCGTTCGAGGGCTTCGAGCGTGAGCGCCGTGTGGTTGAGGGTGCCGAGGCCCGCGCGGGCGACGACGACGGCCGGGCAGCCGAGCTCGACGGCGAGGTCGCGCGCGGTCCAGCCGCCCGCGCCGAGCTGGACGAGCAGGCCGCCCGCGCCTTCGAGGAGGACCACGTCGGACTTCGCCGCGTCGACCTGGTCGGCGACCTCGTGGAGTTCGAGCAGCGGCAGCCCGCTGCGCCGCGCGGCGGCGAAGGGCGCCAACGGGTCCGGGTAGGCGGCGAGAGCGCGGGCCGGCGCGCCGGAGAGGCGGGTGACCTCGGCGGCGTCGTCATCGTCGCCGGTCTGGGCGATCTTGATGACTTCTACGCTGCGGCCCTCCCGCATGAGGTGGGCGGCGAGCGCGGCGGTGGCGACGGTCTTCCCTACCCCGGTGTCCGTGCCGGTGACGAGCACCGGGCCTTCGAAGGCGATCATCCGCATAACGTAACGGTCCGCCAGGAGCCGTGCCCGCTGCCCGGCCTCGTCGCTTCGACGACCGCGAGCGCGCGGTCGAAGTCCGCCGTGTCGACGCCCGTGTTGATCGTGATCCTCAGGCGCGAGCGGTGGTCCGGGGTCGAAGGCGGCCGGAAGCAGCCGACCGCGATCCCTTCGGCGGCGCAGCGCTCGGCCCATCTCGTCGCCGCCTCGGCATCCCCGGCGACCGGTGACAGCACCCCCGCAGCGGGCACCGGCATGCCCAGGACCTCCGCCGCGCGGGCCGCTCGGCGCGCGAGTTCGGTCCGGGCGCCGTCGGCGTCACGGGCGATCGCCAGCGCCGCACCGGCTCCGGCGATCACGGCGGGCGGCGGCGCGGTGTCGAAGATGAACGTGCGGCCGGTGTCGTGGAGGTGTCGGCGCAGTTCGGCGGGTCCGGCGATCACGCCGCCCGCCGCGCCGAGCGCTTTCGACAGGGTCGCGGTGACGACGATCCCGGGGTCGCCCGCGAGTCCGGCGGCGGCGACGCCGCCCGCGCCGTGCGGGCCGACCGTGCCGATGCCGTGGGCCTCGTCGACCAGGAGCAGTGCACCGAACGCGCTGGTGAGGGCGTGGATCTCCCGCAGCGGGGCCGCGTCGCCGAGGACCGAGTAGACCGATTCGACCGCGACCAGTGAGGGCCGCAGTTCCCGGAGTCGGCGTTCGAGGTCGTCGAGGTCGTTGTGCGCGAAGGTGTCCGAGCGGCCGCCCGCGAGGCGGGCGGCGTCGTGGAGCGAGGCGTGGGCGTGCGCGTCGAGCAGTACGGGCCCGGCGAGCGCGGCGACGGCGCCGAGGTTGGCCATGTACCCGGAGGAGTACAGGACGGCGGTCGCGGTGCCGGTGTGCCGGGCGAAGTCGGCTTCGAAGGCTTCGTGGATCCCGGTGGTGCCGCGCACGAGCCGCGAGCCGCCCGCGCCGAGCCCGTGTTCGGCGAGCGCGGCGGCCGCTGCGGTCAGGACGGCCGGGTCGCGGGAGAGTCCCAGGTAGTCGTTTCCGGCGAGGTCGATCGCGGCGGTCCGGAGCCGGGCGGTGCGGGTCAGTCCGGCTTTGGAGCGCAGTGCCGCCTTGCGCGCCAGGCGGTCCCAGACGGCGCCGATCGTGCCCCGGTCGCTGATCGCGGCCCCGCGTGCGGTGCCCGCCGGGCGGTTGTCGTCCTCGGTGGCGGTGTCGTCGCCCGGTGCGGTGCTCGCCTGCGGCGACTGCGTCACGCGATCACCTCGTCGATCGCCTCCGCCAGCGCGCCCACGAGGAGGTCGGTCTCGTCCTCGCCGAGGGTCAGCGGCGGCATGAGCACGACCGTGTCGCCCAAAGGCCGCAGCCAGACGCCGCGTTCGCGGGCGGCCTGGCAGACCGCGAAGCCCGCGCGGTCGCGGACCGGGGCGACTTCGACGCCGATCATCGTCCCCAGCTGCCGGATCTCGACGACGCCGTCCTTGGCGCCCACCGGCTCCAGGAGTTTCGCGAGCCGGTCGCCGAGCCGCGCGGCCTGGCCGACGACGTCCTGCTCCCTCATCACGCGCAGGTTCGCGAGCGCGGCGGCGCAGCACAGCGGGTTCGCGGTGTAGGTGTGGCCGTGGAAGAACGTGCGCGGCGACGTGTCGCCGGGCCGGGTCAGGAACGCCTCGTAGACGTGCTCGGCGGCGAGCACCGCCGAGAGCGGCAGGTACCCGCCGGTGATGCCTTTGCCGCAGGTGAGGAGGTCGGGGACGACGCCGGCGTGCTCGGCGGCCCACATTTTCCCGGTGCGGCCGAAGCCGGTGGCGACCTCGTCGAAGATGAGCAGCGCACCATGGGTGTCGGCGAGTTCCCTTGCGGCGCGCAGGAACGCGGCGTCGTAGTCGAGCATGCCGGCCGCGCCTTGGATCATCGGTTCGAGGATGATCGCGCAGACCTGGTCTCCTGAGGCCTCCATGACGCGTCGCAGGTCGGCGACGGCGGCGGCGTTGCGGTCGGGGCCGAGGGCCCGGTCGCCGGGCGAGGCCACGCCGATCGTGTCGAGCAGGAGCGGCTTGTAGGCCTCGTGGAAGAGGTCGTGCCCGCCGACGGCGACCGCGCCGAGGGTGTCGCCGTGGTAGGCGTGGTCGAGGCGCACGAACTTGGGCCGCGCGCGGCCGGTCTGCGTCGAGTACTGGTAGGCGATCTTGAGGGCGGCCTCGACCGCCGAGGAGCCGTCCCCGGCGTAGAAGACCTTGGTCAGCGGCGGCCCGTCCGCCTTGGGGGCCAGGGCGACCAGGGCTTCGGAGAGCTCGATGCCGGGGGTGTGGGTGGTGCCGAGGAACGTGGAGTGGTCGAGCTTGGCGAGCTGGGCGGCGATCGCGGCGTTGATGTCGGGGTGGCCGTGGCCGAGGGTGGTGGTCCACAGTGAGGAGACGCCGTCGAGGTAGCGGCGGCCGTCGACGTCGACGAGCCACGGCCCTTCGGCGCGGTCGACGACGACGGGACGGTCGCCGGTCCAGGTGGAGTGCTGCGTGAAGGGGTGCCACACGGCGGAGGCGTCGCGGGCGATCCATTCGGCGCTGGCGGACATCGCTCGTCTCCTTAGATGGTTCCTACAAAACTGGTTGGAGGATAGCGCCCGGTCCGGTGGGCCCGGCACGGGCGCGCGGCCGTGCCCGCCTCGTGCGACGGCCTTGACTCCACCGTTATCGAACCGAGGCCGCCGCCGTCCTCTTGCGGCGGCAGGCGTAGTTTTGGGCGGTCATAACGGACCCTCCGGCTCCGTCCGGGTTTTTACACTTTGAACACAGTGGGACGCTTGACAACCACATGCGCCACGGGCAGACTAGTGACACTTGCGGCAATCGCGGAGGATTGTCACTTACCGCCCTTCAGGTATCGGAGTCTCGGCGATTCCCTGCGCCGAAACGGCCCCTACCGTCGCCGACGCCTGCGGCGCCGCAGACCGACCGAGGCGGACTGCTGCAACGGTGCAGACCGGTGCCCCGAGGCCGACGCTCGCGGAGCCGAGAACGAGGAAGGCCCTGTGTCGAACCAGAACCCCCCGACGGCCCCGGCCGGACCTGCCGACGACGCGTCCGAGTCCGACCGCAGGCCGTCCTTCTCACAGGTCTTCGGCGACCGCGAGGCCGCCGGGTTCCTCCTCGCGTTCTGCCTCTCCAACGCCGGCGCGATGCTCAACCGCGTCGCCGTCACCTTCCTCGTCTGGCAGCAGACCGGGTCCTCCGCGCTCGCCGCCGCCTCCTTCGCCATCAGCTTCGCGCCCTACCTCGGCCTCGCCCAGGTCCTCGGGGCCATTGTGGACCGATACTCCTACCGCAACGTCATGATCGTGTGCGACGTCCTGCGCGCCGCCCTCATCGCGCTCCTGCTCATCCCGGGCCTCCCGGTCCCGGCAATGATCGCGATCGTCTTCGCCGTCGCCTCCGTGACCCCCGCCTACAACGCCGCCCGCGTCGCCACCCTCGCCCAGATCCTCACCGGCGACGCCCTCTCCGTCGCCATCGCGCTCACCTTCAGCGCCGCCGCCACCGCCCAGATCCTCGGCTACCTCGCCGGCGGCCTCCTCGCCGCGATCGACCCGTACACCGCGCTGGCGATCAACGCCGTGCTCTTCGTGGTCAGCGCCGTCGCGATCTCCCTGCTCGTGCGGCACCGGCCCTCGGTGAACAAGCGCGAAGAACGCCGCCACGTCCTCGCCGAGACCGCCGACGGCCTGCGGATGCTGCGCGACAACAAGGTCCTGCGCACCGTGTCCTTCGGCATCTGGGGCCTGTTCGCGCTCACCGCCGTCCCCGAGGGCGTCGCGGTCCTGTGGTCGGCCCACCTCGGCGGGGACTCCTCGACGCAGGGCCTCATCATGGCCGTCGACGCGGCGGGAGCGGTCGCAGCGACCCTCCTGTTCACCCGGTTCGTGCGGCCCTCGGTGCGCGACAGGCTCATCCGGCCGCTCGCGTTCATCGGACCCATAGTCCTGACGGCCGCGTTCCTCGACCCGCCGATCGCCGGAGTCCTGCTCATCGCGGTCGGCGCGGGCGTCGCCAACATGATCATGGCCCCGATGAACGCGACCCTCGCCCAGTGCATCCCCGACGGCTGGCGCGGCCGCGTCGTCTCCGCCGCGAACTCCGGGCTGCAGCTCAGCCAGGGCATCGCCATCGCCGGGATCGGCCTCGTCGTCGAGTTCGGGGCGTCCCTGCCGTACGTCGTGGGCGCCTGGGGACTCGTCGGCTTCCTCATCCAGTACCTGGTCACCCGCAACTGGCCCACACCCGAGGAGATCGAGGCCGCCAAGGCCGCAGCCGCGCCGCCGCCCGCCGCCGTCTGAACCCCGCCGGCGAGAGCTAGGCTCGTCTCGGCGTCCCCGGGCTGCGGGCGCCCGCGGCGACGAGCCGTGGATTGGCACAGTGGGCCGGGAGCAACAGGAGCACCAAACGTGGAACACCAGAAGACCGTCGAGCTGCGTGGACACCTCATCGACCAGGGCATCTTCGCCCGGGTGATGGACGACGTCCTCGAGTACTCGGGGGCCTACACGATCGACCGCTTCGACGTGGGCCGCCACCACACCGACGAGTCCTACGTCCAGCTCACCGTCTCCGCCGAGACGCCCGAGCAGGTCGAACGCATCATCATGCGCCTCCAGACGCACGGCGCGAACCCGCTCGACCCCGGCATCGCCGTCCTCAAGCCGGCCCCGCGCGACGGCGTCTTCCCCGAGGACTTCTACTCCACCACCAACTTCGACACCCAGATCCGCCTCAACGGCAGCTGGATGGACGTCGAACCCTCCGAAATGGACTGCGGCATCATCGTCGCCGACGACCGCGCCAGCGCCAAGACCCTCCCGGTCTCCGACGTCAAGGCGGGCGAGCTGGTCGTGTGCGGCGGCGAGGGCGTCCGGGTCCTCCCGCTCCCCGAGCCCGAGCGCAAGAGCCCCGAGTCCTCGAACTTCGAGTTCATGAGCGGCGGCGTCTCCTCCGAACGGCCCCAAGCGCTCCAGGTGCGCCAGATCGCCGAGCGCATGCGCGAGGTCAAGGCCCGCGGCGAGAAGATCCTGTGGGTAGGCGGCCCCGCGATCGTCCACACCGGAGCCGGAAAGGCCCTCGAAGCGCTCATCAACGAGGGCTACGTCGACGTCATCTTCGCGGGCAACGCCCTCGCCGCGCACGACATCGAGTCGAACCTGTACGGCACCTCGCTGGGCGTCGACCTCGACAAGGGCCACGGCGTGCCGCACGGCCACGAGCACCACATCCGCGCCATCAACAAGATCCGCACCTGCGGCTCGATCGCGGAAGCGGTCGAGCAGGGCGTCCTCAAGGGCGGCATCATGCACGCGATGGTCAAGAACAAGAAGGAGTTCGTGCTCGTCGGCTCCGTGCGCGACGACGGCCCGCTCCCCGACGTGTACACCGACGTCATCGACGGCCAGCGCGCCATGCGCGAGGCGCTGCCGGGCGTGGGCTTCGCGATCATGGTCGCGACGATGCTGCACTCCATCGCGACCGGGAACATCCTGCCCGCGAAGGTGCCGCTCGTGAGCGTCGACATCAACCCGGCGACCGTGACCAAGCTCGCCGACCGGGGCTCGGCGCAGGCGATCGGCGTCATCACCGACATCGGCCTGTTCTGCGAGCAGCTGGCGGGCGAGCTCGTGGTCGGCTACAAGCGCGACTGAACGTCCGAAAGGGGCGGTCGGGTCCTCCCGGCCGCCCTTTGGCGTTACCAGCGGCGATGATTGACATCACATTGACAAGCGTTTATATTTGGGCGACCAACTAACTCCCGGCATCCCCTTCGGCGACATCGGTTCTCGCCCCTCGACGGCGCCTCCCCAGGGCCCGGCCCGGTCGGCGTCCTCCCCTTCTCGCCTTCGATGCCGCACGCCAGCCGTGTTCCGGCACAGGAGGAAACGAGTCCCATGAAACGAACGAGAGCCATAGGCCTCCTCACGGTGGGAGCGGTTACATTGGCGACCGCGGCCGTCGCCACCGTGACCGCCCACTCCCAAGAGGTCGAGGCCCAGGCCGAGACCTACACCTGGAGCAACGCCCAGGTCGCCGGCGGCGGCTTCGTCCCCGGCATCGTCTTCAACGAGACCCAGGCCGATCTCATCTACGCCCGCACCGACATCGGCGGCCTCTACCGCTGGCAGCAGTCCAGCGAGACCTGGAAGCCGCTGCTCGACTGGGTCGGCTGGGACGAGTGGGGCTACACCGGCGTCGTCTCCGTCGCGACCGACCCCGTCGACCCCGAGCGGGTGTACGCCGCCGTCGGGACCTACACCAACGACTGGGACCCGAACAACGGCGCGGTCCTCTACTCCGACGACTACGGCGAGACCTGGGGCGTCGCCGAACTGCCGTTCAAGCAGGGCGGCAACATGCCAGGACGCGGCATGGGCGAGCGCCTCGCGATCGACCCGAACGACAACTCCACGCTGTACCTGGGGACCCCGAGCGGCAACGGGCTCTGGAAGTCCATCGACTACGGCCGCACCTGGGCCGAGGTCGCGAGCTTCCCCAACCCCGGAAACTTCGTCGTCACGCCCGGCGACTCCTACCTCGGCGACAACGTCGGCGTGGTCTGGACCGAGTTCTACGGCGACAACGTCTATGTGGGCGTTGCCGATCCGGACAACCCCGTCTACGTCTCGACCGATGACGGCGCGACCTGGGCGCCGCTCGCCGGAGCCTCCCAGATCGGCTCCGTCGACGGCCACGACAACATTCCCAAGCAGGCGGCGATCGACGCCGTGAACGGCTACATGTACATCATCACGTCGTGGGACCCCGGCCCCTACAACGGCAACCCGGCCACCGAAGGCGCCCGCGGCGGATCGGTGTGGCGGTACGCGATCGCGACCGGGACGTGGACCGAGATCCACCCGGGCCCGAACGGCGCGTCCTACGAGGGCTTCGGCTTCGGCGGCTTGACCCTGGACGCGCAGGACCCGGGCACGCTCATGGTCACCAGCGTCAACGCCTGGTGGCCCGACGAGACCACGTTCCGCTCCACCGACTCCGGCGCGACCTGGACCCAGTCGTGGACGTTCGACGGCTGGCCCAACCGCGTCGACCGGTTCGCCATCGACCACTCGTCGGTGGGCTGGCTCGACTGGGGCGTCACCAACCCAGCGCAGGGCGAGAAGAGCCCCAAGTACGGCTGGATGATCGACTCGATGGCCATCGACCCGCACGACTCCGACCGGGTCATGTGGGGCACCGGCGCGACCATCTACGGCTCGGAGAACCTCACGAACTGGGACGCGAACCAGACGTTCGACGTGACGCCGATGGTCCACGGCCTGGAGGAGACCTCGGTGCAGGACCTCGCCGCGCCGCCCACCGGGCCCGAGCTGTACAGCGCCCTCGGGGACGTCGGCGGGTTCGCGCACACCGACCTCGACGCCGTGCCCGACGCGTTCTACGACGCGCCGAGGATGACCACCGCCCGCTCGGTCGACTTC
Source organism: Glycomyces sp. NPDC048151 (assembly GCF_043202775.1). Lineage (NCBI taxonomy): Bacteria > Bacillati > Actinomycetota > Actinomycetes > Glycomycetales > Glycomycetaceae > Glycomyces > Glycomyces sp. NPDC048151. The sequence goes on from NZ_JBIDBB010000002.1 coordinate 21,957, forward strand.
GCCGAGCTCAACGCGAGCGTCGTGGTCCGGGTCGGCGAGCTCGACGGCACCGTCAACATGGGGATCTCCTCCAACAGCGGCGGATCGTGGTGGGCCGGGCAGCTCCCGAGCGGCGCGACCGGCGGCGGCACCGTCGCCGTCACCGCGAACGCGGGCGCGATCGTCTGGGCCCCGGACGGTCTCGCACCGCAGCGGTCCACTACGTACGGTTCCACGTGGACGGCCGTGACCGGGCTGCCGACCGGGGCGCGCGTCGAGTCCGACCGCGCTGACGCCAACCGCGTGTACGGCTTCTCGGCAGGGAAGTTCTACACCAGCACGGACGGCGGCGCCTCCTTCACGGCCGCCTCGTTCACGGGATTCCCCGCGACCGGCAACGTGCGCTTCGGCGCCGTCCCGGGCAAGGCCGGGCACGTGTGGCTCGCCGGCGGAGCGGACGACGGCACGTACGGCATGTGGCGCTCCACCGACGGCGGGGCCACCTGGACGCAGGTCGCCGGATTCGACGAGGCCGACACCGTCGGCTTCGGCGCGGCGGCTCCCGGACAGGCCTACCCCGCGATCTACGCCAGCGCCTCGCGTTCGGGCGAGCGCGGCATCTGGCGTTCGGTCGACCAGGGCGCGACGTGGGTGCGGATCAATGACGACGAGCATCAATGGGGCTTCACCGGCGCGGCGATCACCGGCGACCCGAACGTGTTCGGCCGCGTCTACATCGCCACGAACGGGCGCGGCGTCATCGTGGGCGAGTCCAGCGACTACGAACCGGGCCCGACGGGTACGGCGAGCGCGACCCCGACCGGGTCGGCCACGCCCACGTCGAGCCAGACGCCGAGCGAGCAGCCGACGACCGGCGGGCCCTCGGGCGGGTGCACGGCGACGTGGTCGTCGACGAACGCGTGGCCCGGCGGGTACCAGGGCAGCGTGGTCGTGAAGAACGACTCGGGCTCGGCGAAGACCGGGTGGACGCTGACGTGGACGTTCCCGGGCGGCGAGCAGGTCGGCAGCCTGTGGGGCGGCCGGTGGTCGCAGTCGGGCGCGGTCGTGACGGTGACCAACGAGAGCTGGAACGGGTCGCTGGCGAGCGGCGCTTCGGCCACGGTGGGGTACACGGCGACGATGCCGGGCAGCACCCCGGCTCGCCTGACGCCGACGTGCACCCTGCGCTGATGCGATGACGGGGCGGGAAGCTCGGCTTCCTGCCCCGTTTCGGGGGATTCGGTTGCAGTGCTTGGATAATGCGATTTGTCCGGGGTAGCGCTTTCCAAATCTCGCCGCGCCCGCTATGATCCCGTTAGATCGATTCATATCGATGTCTCAATTGAATCGTTTCATCGGAACCATGCACAGGAGCACCAATGTCCCTCGCACCGAAGCGAAGACTCCGCACGCTCGTCGCGACCGCCGCGGCACTCATCGCGGGCGCCGCCAGCGCCGTCGCACTCCCGGCACTGGACGGCGCGGCCGTGGCGCAGGCCGCGTGCGGCGCGAACTCCCCGCACGCCACCGTCACCGGCTCGAGCGGCGCCTACGTCACCAAGGAGGGATCGACCACCGTCTACTCCGGCAGCGACTACCGCGCCGCCGTCCAAGCGGGCGTCGACACCATCTCCAGCGGCCAGCGCGTCGCCGTCATGGCCTCGGGCTCCATCGGCGCCAGCACCATCACCATCCAGAGCGGCAAGACCTTCGAGGGCTGCGGCACCATCAACGTCGCCAACCGGTCCGGCCGCGGCGCGATCGAGGCGATCAACACCACGAACGTCAACATCGCGTTCCTGAAGATGAGCGGCAACCCGTACTTCGGGCTGCGATTCTCCGGCACCAACGGCCTCAAGCTCGGCGACATCGACCTGACCCTCAGCGGCGGCCTGGGCATCCGGTTCGACCGCGACGCCGCCTGGAACTACAACGTCACGATGAACGACATCTACGTGTCGGGCGCAGGCAGTCACGCCGTGGAGACCTGGAACATCGACGGGTTCAACATCACGAAGGTGACGGCGCGGAACGTCGGCGAGTCGGGCCTGCTGATCCAGAACTCGCGCAACGGCTGGGTCGGCACCGTGGACGGCAACAACGTCGCCACCGGCACCGGCTACGCGACCTTCCGGATGGCGAACACCAACGGGAAGACCGCGAGCGGCGGCTACGCGACGAACATCTGGGTGGACAACGTGATCTCCCGAGGCGGCGGGCGCGGCATCTTCTGCGTCTCGCAGTCCGGCGGCGTGGTCATCAAGAACGTCGACCTGGCGAGCAACGGGAACAACTCGATCCTGATCGAGAACTGCTACAACGTGTCGATCAGGGGCGGGACGGTCAACGGCGGCGGCGAGGTGCGCCTCGCGGCCCGCACGGAGTTCCCCAACAACAAGGACATCTGGATGATCATGACGGTGAACAACACGTCGGTCCGGGAGTCGCCCTGCGGTGAGAACACCAACTGGACGATCTCGGGCAACGCGTCGATGAACGTGTGCTGACAGCGGTAGACGCAGCAGGGCCGGAGCGGAAGCTCCGGCCCTGCTCGCGTCTTCAGTCCTTAGGGGACGATCTCGCGGTGGCGGGCGAGGTCGGCCGCGCCGATCACGCCGGCCTTGGAGCCGAGCTCGGCGGCGCGGACCTCGGCGACCGGGATCTGCGCGCGGGAGGCGAGCGCCTCCTTGTAGTGCTTGCGGATCGGGTCGAGGAGGAGGTCGCCCGCGTCCACGACGCCGCCCGCGATGAGGATGACGCCGGGGTCGATGAGGTTGACCATGTCCGCGGCGGAGTTGCCGAGGTAGAAGCCGATGAAGTCGAAGGCGCCCAAGGCGACCTCGTCGCCCTGGCGGGCGGCCTCGGTGACCTGGCGGCCGGTGATCGACTCGGGGTCGCCGCCCGCGAGCTTGAGGAGGACCGCGGCCTTCTCGGGGTGCTCGGCGGCGCCATCCTGGGCGGCGCGGGTGAGGGCCCGGCCGGAGGCGTACTGCTCGAGGCAGCCGTTGCGGCCGCAGCCGCACTTGCGGCCGTCGGGCATGACGGAGCGGATATGGCCGATCTCGGCGGCGACGCCGTGGGTGCCGCGCAGCAGGTTGTCCTTGACGACGATGCCGCCGCCGACGCCGGTGCCGATCGTGTAGAGCACGGAGGAGCGGTGGGCCTTGGCCGCGCCGAAGCGGTGCTCGCCCCAGATGGCGACGTTGGCGTCGTTCTCGACGACGACGGGGAGGTCGATGGCCGCGGCGACCTTGTCGCGCAGCGGCTCGTCCTTCCAGGAGAGGTTGGGGGCGAGCATCACCGTGGAGCGGTCGGAGGAGATCCAGCCTGCCGCGCCGATGCCGACGGCCTCGACCTCGTGGCCTTCGCGCAGCTCCTCGACGACCTCCTTGACTGCCTGGATGACGCCGGAGGTGTCGTCCGCCGGGGTGGGGCGCCGGGTCGTGGCGAGGACGTTGCCGTTCTCGTCGACGAGGCCGCCGCCGACTTTGGTGCCCCCGATGTCGACTCCGATAGTCAGACTCACTGCTGTACCCTCCAGCGGTTCACGGTTTGAGGCGTGGGATGCCGCGCGACGCTGCGGGCCACCGAGGACTTTACAGCGCGATGACCTGGAGATGAAATCGGCCGTTCCGTCCCACTCGGCGAAGGTATCACCGGCTGCAAGCGGATCGGGCCGCTTGGGTGACTGTCCGCAGCCGTCGTTCGCCGGTCGCACCCCTGCTCCGCTAAGCTGCCCTTAGCATCATGGTCTGCCTCACAGTCCCTCTTCCGTCGGAAGTTGACCCACCGGTAACATGATCTGTGAGCCACTTTACAAAGCCGTGAACATGGCGTCTTGAACGGAGCATTTCCATGCGCGAGTTCGCCGTCCCCCCCGTGGTGACTGTGCCCGACGACGACAACACCCTCACCGCGCTGTGGGACGCGGCCGAGAACCACCCCGCCTCGGTCCTCTTCATGCGCACCTTCGACGACGGCGCCACCTGGCGCGACGTCACGTCAGTCGAATTCCGCGCCCAAGTGATTTCCGCAGCGAAGGGCCTGGCAGCGGCCGGTATCCAGCCCGGCGACCGGGTCGCGATCATGTCGGCCACCCGATACGAGTGGACCCTCCTCGACTACGCGATCTGGGCCGCCGGCGGCGTCACCGTCACCATCTACGAGACCTCCTCCGCCGACCAGGCCAAGTTCATCCTCGAAGACTCCGGAGCGGTCGCCGTCATCGTCGAGGACACCGAGATGACCGCGATGGTCGAAGGCCTCGGCACGCAGGTCAAGCACGTGTGGACCATCGACGCCGAGCAGGGCGCCATCGACGCCCTCGACGCCCTGGGCGCCGACGCCGACGTGGACATCGAGGAGCGCCGCACCTCCCGCAAGGCCGAGGACCTGGCCACCATCGTCTACACCTCCGGGACCACCGGCCGCCCCAAGGGCTGCATGCTCACCCACCGGAACCTCCTGGCCGACATCCGCAACATCATCCCCGAAGTACCCGGCGTCCTCTACGACGGCGCCCGCATGCTGCTGTTCCTCTCCCTCGCCCACGTCCTCGCCCGCATCCTCCAGCTCGCGGGCATGGAATCGCGCACCACCATCGCGCACGCCGACCGCACCAAGCTCACCGCGGTCATGCCCGTGGTCAAGCCGACCACCCTCCTCGCGATCCCCCGCGTGTTCGAGAAGGTCTACGCCGGGGCGTACCAGAAGGCCGTCGACGGCGGCAAGGGCCACCTGTTCGAGAAGGCCACCGCCACCGCCAAGGAGTACAGCCGCGCACTCGACAAGCCCGGCGGGCCCGGCCTCGGCCTCAAGCTCCGCCACAAGCTGTGGGACGTGCTCGTCTACGGCAAGATCCGGGCCGCCATCGGCGGCGAGTGCGACTCCGCCGTCTCCGGCGGCGCGGCGCTCGGCCCCGAGCTCGGCCACTTCTTCCGCGGCATCGGCGTCACCATCTACGAGGGCTACGGCCTCACCGAGACCTCCCCGGTCCTCTCGCTCAACCTCCAGACCGCCATCAAGGTCGGCTCCATCGGCCGCCCCACCCCCGGCACCGCCCTGCGCGTCGCCGACGACGGCGAACTCCAGGCCAAGGGCCCGCAGGTCTTCCCCGGGTACTGGAACAACGACGCCGCCACCGCCGAAGTCCTCGACGCCGACGGCTGGTTCTCCACCGGCGACATCGCCGAGATCGACGACGACGGGTACGTCACCATCACCGGCCGCAAGAAGGACATCATCGTCACCGCCGGCGGCAAGAACGTCGCCCCCGGCCCGCTCGAGAAGATCCTCGACGCCCACCCGCTCATCGCGTACGCCATGGTCGTCGGCGAGGGCCGCCCCTACATCGGCTGCCTCATCTCCATCGACGGCGAGATGATCAAGGACTGGCTGACCAGGCACGGCAAAGACCCGAAGACGCCGATCAGCGACCTCACCGAGGACCCCGAGCTGCTCGCCGAGCTCCAGGCGAAGGTCGACGAGGCCAACCAGACCGTCTCCCGCGCCGAGCAGATCAAGCAGTTCCGGGTCATGCCGGTCGAACTCAGCGAGGACGCCGGGGAAATCACCCCGTCAGTCAAGGTCAAACGTCACGTAGTCATGGAAAAATACTCAAGCGAGATCAACGCGCTCTACGACACGGCGAAGGCGCGACGAAACGAGTAAGCGAGGTGCCCGCATGGGCGATGAGGCGGTGCTGGAGCGCCAGTGGCGACTGCCCGCCGTCGCGCTGCGAGGCGTGCTGTTCGCGCTGGTCGCGGTCTTCGGATGGGCTTCCCAGGGGCTCGCCGACGCCGCGACCTGGTGCGGCATCCTCGCGCTCGCGGCGCTCCCCGGCGTCGTCCTCCCCCGGCACCGGCTCCTGGCCCCGGCCGGGCAGCTCGCCGAGGTCGCCGTCGTCGTCCTCGGCACCCTCGCCACGGACGGCCTCCCGGCCTGGATGCTGCCGTACCTGATCGCGCCGTTCGCCACGGCCGCGTTCGACGCCGCCGACCAGACCGGCGACGACGACCGGTACCGGCGGGTCCGCACCTGGGTCCCGCCCGTCCTCGTCGCCGTCGCCGCGATCGGGCTCGTCGCCCTGACCCCGCGCGTCTCCCCCTACGACCGCGGCACGTACGTGACGACGGTGGCCGTGGCGCTCGCCTTCGGGCTCGCCTCGGCCGTCGGCGCCTGGTGGCTGCGCCGCTCCCGCTCCTCCGACCTGCACCACTCGCAGCTGCCGTACGCCGAGGCCGCGGCCCTGCTCACGCAGCTGCGCGTCGTCGCCCGCCAACTGCCAGGGTCCACACTGGACCCGGGCGGGATCGCCACCGAGATCGTCGACACCGCTTCGCGCATACCGGGAGTGGCCCGCGCCGCCGTGCTCTCCGCGGCCTCCGGCAGGCGGCTCGTCGTGCTCGCCCAGCACGCCGACCAACGCGTCGACTGGGAGACGTCGCCGCAGCTCAACTCGCTCCTCGCCGACGCCTGGGCCGGGCAGAAGCCCCAGGCCGGGCAGGTGCCGCTCTCGCGCTCCACCCAAGGACCCGTCGCGTCCCTGGTCATCCCGCTCGTCGCCGAAGGCCGCACGGTCGGCCTCGTCGCCATCGAGTCCGACGACCCGGCCGCGTTCGGCCCCGAGGCCATCACCGCCGCCGAGGACCGCACCAAGGGCGCGGCCCTGCGCCTGGAGACCGCGCTCCTGTTCGAGGACGTGCGGTCCATGGCGACCACAGAGGAGCGGCAGCGCCTCGCCCGCGAGATCCACGACGGCATCGCCCAGGAGCTGGCGATGCTCGGCTACGGCATCGACAACGCCATGGCGATCCTGCCGCCCGAGGCCGGGGAGGCCAAAGGCGAGCTGGAGGACCTCCGCTCCGAGGTGACGCGGCTCGTGACCGAGCTGCGGTTCTCCCTGTTCGAACTGCGGTCGAACGTCGACCGTCAGGGCGGGCTCGCCTCCGCGATCGCGGACTATGCTCGTACTGTGGGCGCTTCCGCCGGCCTCAGAGTGCACTTGTCGCTCGACGAGGGCGGGGCGAGGCTGCCCGCGAGTACCGAAGCGGAGCTGCTGCGGATCGCGCAAGAGGCGATCACCAACGCCCGCAAGCACGCCCGGGCCGAGAATCTGTGGGTGACGTGCGAGGTGGACCCGCCTTACACGCGCATCGAGGTGACCGATGACGGCCAGGGCCTCTCCGGGGAGGCCTCGGAGGGGCGCTACGGGCTGGCGATCATGAGCGAGCGGGCGGAGCGGATCCGCGGATCTCTGGAGATCCGGCCGCACCAGCCGCACGGGACGACGGTGGCGGTGGTGCTCAACGCGGGAGCACGGCCGACGCCCCGGGCCGAGACCCCGCGCCCGGGCTCCGCGGCGTGGGCGGCCGCCGACCCCGCTTCGAGAACTGGACAGCCGCCCCGACGGCCCGACCGCGACGACAATTGAACAGGCTTGCAAGCTGCGCCCTGAGTGGCCGCGGCAGCCGATGAGGAGAGAGACGAGATGAACGCTGAGGCGCAGGAGACGACCGGTCAGACGACCGTGCTCATCGTCGACGACCACGACCTGATCCGCAAGGGTCTCCGGCATGCCTTCGACCGCGACCCCGAGTTCGAGGTGGTCGGCGAGGCCGACACGGCCGCTGACGCGCTGCGGCAGGCCGCCTCCCTCATGCCGTCGGTGGTGATCATGGACCTGCGCCTGCCCGACGGCTCGGGCCTGGACGCGACCCGCAAGCTCCGCAAGGCGCACCCGAACATGGGGATCGTGGTGCTGACGATGTACGCGGGCGACGACCAGCTGTTCGGCGCCCTGGACGCGGGCGCCTCGGCGTTCGTGCCGAAATCGGCCCCGGCGAACGACGTGGTCTCGGCGGCGCGGCACGCCGCGGCGAACCCGACGGCGTTCAGCGCCGCGGACCTGGCCGAGGCCATGCAGCGGCGTCTCACTCCGACCGGCCCGCAGCTGTCCCCGCGCGAGTCGCAGGTACTCAAGCTCCTCGCCGACGGCCTGTCGGTCGCCGGGATCGCGAAGCAGCTGTACGTATCGGAGTCGACCGCGAAGACGCACATCTCGAAGCTCTACGAGAAGCTCGGCGCGGGCAACCGCGCCCAGGCCCTCATGACCGCCCTGAAGCTCGGCCTCCTGGAAGCCCCGGACCAGCCGAAGTTCTGAACGAAGCGGCCGCTGTCGGACCCTTGTGGGAACGTGGTCCTTTTCGGTTGGTCGGAGGCGGACAGCGGGCGGGTACGGGGCATCCCCTACGCCCGCCGCGCAGCGGCCGACCGGCCGCCGCCGCGCCCCGGACGCCCCTCGGGCGGCTCACGCGAGCCGCCCGCTTTCGCGTCCCCGCTAGACCGTCTCGCCGTAGAGCATGCCCTCGAGGCGCTCGGCCTGGCGGTCCCAGGTCCATTCGCTCAGGGCCCATTCGCGGCTGGCCTCGCCGAGCTTCCGCGCCAGCGAAGGGTCGGCGAGGACCTGCGCGAGCCGGAACGTGATCTCGCCGAGGTCGCGGCCGTCGACCACCCACCCGGACTGGTCGTGCAGCACCGTGTCCGGCGCCCCGCCCGAGTCCCCCGCGATCACCGGCAGGCCGCACGCAGCCGCCTCCAGGAACACCGCGCCGAGCCCCTCCACGTCGAGGCCGCGGCGGCGGGTCCGGCACGGCATCGCGAACACGTCCCCGGCGGCGAAGTGCGCCGCCAGCTCGTGCTCGGGAACGCCGCCGGTGAACACGACCTCCCGCTCCACGCCGTGCATCCGCGCGAGCGCGCGCAGCCGCGACTCGTACGGGCCCTGGCCGACGATGAGAAGCCGCACGTCCTGGCCGACCTGCTCGCGCACATGCGGCAGAGCCGCGATGAGCATGTCCTGGCCTTTGCGCGGCACGAGCCGCGAGACGCACACGATCACCGGGAGGCCTTCGAGGCCGTGGCGCGCCCGCACGGTGGTGCCGTCGACGCCCGGGTGGAACGTCTCGGTGTCGATGCCGAACGTCAACTGCTCCAGCCGGGTCAGGTGCCCGGCGACCGGCGCGATCCGCCGGTGCGTGTAGTCCCCCAGGTAGGTCATGACGTCGAGCGATCCGGCGATGCGGCGCAGCGCGCCCCGCGTGCCGGGCATCATCGCCCACCCGACCTCGTGGCCGTGGGTGAGCGCGATGGCCCGCTCGATCCCGGTGTCGTGCTTGAGGCCCGCGGCGAGCAGGCCGAGCGGGGCGGCGGCCCCGAACCAGACGCGGTCGCAGCGGTGCTCGCGGGCGACGGCGGTGACGGCGCGGGCGACCCGGGGCGTCGGGACGAGCATCGCGCTGCGGTCGCGCACGACGGTGAAGGGCTGCGCGGCGTCGAACTCGGCCCACCCGGGCGACGTCGAGGTGTAGACGACCAGGTCGTCGGAGGGCAGCCGCAAAGCCATGCCGTGCACAAAGGTCTGAATGCCGCCCCGGCGTGGCGGGAAGTCGTTCGTCACCAGCAACGTCCTGCTCACCATGACCCCCTTCATGATCACGCCAGTCTGACACGCGTCCCTGGGCGTGCGCGGCGATCCGCGATGACCGGGCGGTGAAGACCTGCGGTCGGCAGTCCCGGCCTGTGACGGCGGTGGCACACTGGTGCCTATGTTGAGCGGCCAGGAAAGCGGCGACGAAGCCCCTGAACCGACGGCCTCCAAGGCCGCGGACGGGGCGTCCGAAGAGGACCCCGCCGAATCCGGGGCCGGGACGCCGGAGGGCGACGGCCCGGCGGTGTTCCTCACCGAGCCGGTGCGGCGCAGGGCCGTCGAGATCGCCGCGGTGGCGATGCCGGGGCTCGGCCCGGGGAAGGTCCCGGCGCGGCTGCGCCGCTTCCTGAAGTTCAGCCCGGTCAAGCGGGCGAAGCTCGCGAAGGCCGAGCTCGTCGTCGCGCTCGCCTCTGACAGCGCCTTCCGCGAGGGCCTCGCCGAAGTGCTCACGGCGACCGATTCGTCGCTGATCGCGGCCGTCGCCACCGGCGACGAGGTCTCGCCGATGGCCGACCCGGCCGAAGTCGCCGCGCTCGCCTACCTGATCCGGCCCGAGGGCTGGCGCGAGCTCATCGCCACCGCCGCGCAGGCCGTGGCCGAACCGCCCGAGGTCCAGGAGGCCCCGGCCGCGGAGGGCGACGCGAAGCGGTTGGCGGCGTTGGAGAAGGAGAACGGGAAGCTCCGCGCGGCGCTCGCCGAGCAGCGGTCAGCGGCCGCGGCCCTGCAGGAGGAGCTGCGGCGGATCCGCCGCGAGACGAAGGACGCCGAGGACCGGGCCGCGAAGGCCGCCGGGGACCTCGCCGCCGAACGCGGCCGCCTCAAGCACCTGGAGACCGAGCGGCGCTCGGAGCGCCGCCGCCTCGAAGCCGAGGCGGAGTCGCTGAAGACGCAGCTCGAACGCGTCCGCAAGGCCGACCGCGAGCAGGAACGGCTCATGTCGGCGCGGCTGTGGCTGCTCTTGGAGACCCTCTCGGGCACGGCCACCGGGCTGCGCCGCGAACTCGGGCTCGAACCGGTCGTGGAGCGGCCCGCCGACTACATCGCCGACGAGCTCTGCGCGGAACCGGAGGAGCGCACCGCCGAGGGCTCGCGGGGGCTGGAGCAGACCGACCCGCAGCGCCTCGACCACCTCCTGTCGCTGCCGAACCCGCACCTGATCGTCGACGGCTACAACGTCACGATCTCGGCCTGGGGCGAGACGCTGACGCTCGAGCAGCAGCGCAACCGGCTCGTGCACGGCCTCGGCGCGGTCGCGGCGCAGACGAACGCCGAGATCACCGTGGTCTTCGACGGGGCCGACGCGATCTTCGGGGCCAAGCCGAGCGCCCGCGGCGTGCGGGTCCTGTTCAGCGCCAAGGGGCAGATCGCCGACGACGTCGTGGTCGAACTCGCCCGGGTCGAACCGGAGGGCAGGCCCGTGATCGTCGTGTCGTCGGACCAGGAGGTCGCGACGCGGGCGCGGCGCGAAGGCGCCTACCCGGTGCCGTCGCCGCTGCTCGTCCGCTGGCTGCAGCGGACCTGAGGCGGCGCGGGCGGTCCTAGGCCCTCGGCGGGACCTTCAGCATCACCGATCCGGCGGCCAGGTCGTGCAGGCCCCGGTGGTACGGGTGTGCCAGCGCGGTCAGGGCCGGGAGCACGATCGAGAGCAGGACCGCGCGCACTGCGGACCGCCACAGGCCGATGCGGCCGCCGTGGTCGGCCGAGACGCAGGCGATGCGCATGAGCCACATGCCGAGCGTCTGGGTACCGAAGGCGAGGAAGGCCGTGCAGTAGGCGGCGAAGAGGACCGCGCGCACGAGCGCCTGGCCGAAGGGGTCGGCGGTCACGAGGTCGGCCCAGCTCAGGCCGATCGCGAGGACCGTGCAGGCGATCCAGTCGATGAACAGCGCGACGAAGCGCGCGCCGAGAGTGGCCAGGTCCTGGCCGGAGCCGGTGGTTTGGGGGGTGTTCGCACCGCGTTCGCTCGTCATGGCGCGAGTCTACGGGTCGGCCCGAATCGCGCCTTGTGCACCGCCGTGAGCAGTGGTTTCGGTCAATGTGGAACAGGCTTGAACAACGCAAGTAACACGCACGAAACATTTGATTTACGGTGGGGCAATTGATCGCGGTTAGCGTTTCGCCTAATAAGCTTAGGCGTCGACAGCGAGGTCGGCCTGACTTGAACGGGGGGACTGCCCGCAGGCCCTCCGGCACTCACCTACCGAGAGGAATACCTTCGTGTTCTCCAGCCCTGAAGAGCTCCTCGGCTTCGTCCGCGACAACGACGTGAAGTTCATCGACGTCCGCTTCTGCGACCTGCCCGGCGTCATGCAGCACTTCAACATCCCGGCCGCGTCCTTCGACGACGACCTCCTCGAGGAAGGCCTCGCGTTCGACGGCTCCTCGATCCGCGGCTTCCAAGAGATCCACGAGTCGGACATGCTGCTCCTGCCCGACGTGGCGACCGCGTTCGTCGACCCCTTCCGCGAGCAGAAGACGCTCGCCCTGAACTTCTTCGTGCACGACCCCTTCACCCGCGAGGCCTACAGCCGCGACCCCCGCAACGTCGCCAAGAAGGCCGAGCAGTACCTGGCCGGTTCCGGCATCGCCGACACCGCGTACTTCGGGGCCGAGGCCGAGTTCTACATCTTCGACTCGATCCGCTTCGACCAGAACGCCCACGAGGCCTACTTCCACATCGACTCGGTCGAGGGCGCCTGGAACACCGGCGCGGTGGAAGAGGGCGGCAACCTGGGCTACAAGCCGCGCCACAAGGGCGGCTACTTCCCGGTCGGCCCGGTCGACCACTTCGCGGACCTGCGCGACCGCATGGTCACCAACCTCATCGAGGGCGGCCTGACCATCGAGCGCGCCCACCACGAGGTCGGCACCGCGGGCCAGTCCGAGATCAACTACCGCTTCGACACGCTGCTCCACTCGGGCGACGACGTGCAGAAGTTCAAGTACATCATCAAGAACACCGCGACCCAGGCGGGCAAGACGGTCACGTTCATGCCGAAGCCGCTGTTCGGCGACAACGGCTCGGGCATGCACACCCACCAGTCGCTGTGGGCGAACGGCGAGCCGCTGTTCTACGACGAGACCGGCTACGCCGGGCTGTCGGACACCGCCCGCCACTACATCGGCGGCCTGCTGCGCCACGCCCCGAGCCTGCTCGCGTTCACGAACCCGTCGGTGAACTCCTACCGCCGCCTCGTGCCGGGCTTCGAAGCCCCCGTGAACCTGGTCTACTCGCAGCGCAACCGCTCCGCTTGCACCCGCATCCCGGTGACCGGTTCGAACGCGAAGGCCAAGCGCGTGGAGTTCCGCGTGCCGGACCCGTCGAGCAACCCGTACCTGGCGTTCTCGGCCATGCTCATGGCGGGCCTGGACGGCATCAAGAACAAGATCGAGCCGCCGGCGCCGGTCGACAAGGACCTGTACGAGCTCGGCCCGGAGGAGTACGGCGACATCCAGCAGGTCCCGGGCTCGCTGGACCGCGTGCTCGACAACCTCGAGGCCGACCACGACTTCCTCACCGAGGGCGGCGTGTTCACCGAGGACCTGATCGAGACGTGGATCTCGTACAAGCGCGAGAACGAGATCGACCCGATCCGCCTCCGCCCGACCCCGCACGAGTTCGACCTGTACTACGAGGTCTAGGGTTTTAGCGCTGCGAGGGGCGCGGCCGGTGTGTGACGCACCGGTCGCGCCCCTTGAACGTTTGTTCGGCCCGCAGGACGCGAGGGATACTCGCCCGGTGCCTCCCCGCTTCCTCCCCGAACGCGACCGCGACGTCTGGCGCGACGCCCTCGCCATGTCGATCGGCATCTGCATAGTCGGCGTCTCCTTCGGCGCCCTGGCCACCTCGGCCGGGCTGCCCTGGTGGATCCCGGTCGCCATGTCGTTCCTGACCTTCGCCGCCACCTCCCAGTTCGCGATGCTCGCCGTCGTCACGGCCGGAGGCGGCATCGTCGCCGGTCTCGCCGCCGGGGTGCTCGTCCACCTGCGGCACGTCCCCTACGGCCTCGCGGTCGGGAACCTCTACTGGGACAAGTGGTGGACGCGGTTCCTCGGCACGTTCATGCTCATCGACCAGTCGACCGCGTTCGCGCTCGCTGCCGGGGACGACCGGCGGCGCGCCAAGGCCGCCTACTGGATCACCACGTCGGTCATGTTCGTGGCGTGGAACGTCGGGACCGTGGTCGGCGTCCTCGCGGGCGGCTTCATCCCCGACCCCGACGTGTTCGGCCTCGACGCCGCCTTCCCGGCGCTCCTGCTCGCCCTGGTCATGCCCGCGTTGAAGGACCGCGACACGCTCCTCGCGGCCCTGGTCGGCGCGGGGATCGCCGCCGCGACCGCGCCGTTCCTGCCCACCGGCGTCCCGGTCCTGCTGGCCCTGCTCGGGCTCGTGGCGACCTGGCCGCGCCGCAAGCCGAAGGAGGACGCGGCATGACCATGACCGCAGTACTCGCCCTCGCCGTCGGCGTCTTCCTGGTCCGCCTCGCCGGGCCGCTCATGCGCAGCCGCATCGATGTGTCCGAACGGACCGAGACGCTGATGAAACGCGGCGCGATCGTCGTCCTCGCGGCCCTCGTCATCACCGGCGCCCTGTTCGCGGACGGCGGCTTCGCGGGCTGGGCGCTCCCCGCGGGCGTCCTCGTCGGCGGGCTGCTCGCGTGGCGACGCGCGCCGATCCTCGTCGTCGTCATCGCCGCCGCAGGAACCACGGCGCTGCTGCGCCTCGCCGGGATCGCCTGACGGGCAATGCCAAAGGGCCGCACCGTTGCCGGTGCGGCCCTTCGTCTTACTCGGCTAGAAGCCCTGTTCCCTCGACGGGACGGGGTCTACCAGTCCTGCGCGGCGCGGCGGCGGCGCATGATCAGGAAGATCGCGGCGGCGGCCACGATGAGCGCGGCGGCCGAGCCGATCATGATCGTCATCGAGCTACCGGTGGTGGGCAGCTGCGGCTGAGCGGACGGGGTGCCGCTGGGCGAGGGGGACTCCTCGTCGCAGGGGATCCACTGGACGCCGCCGCTGGTGGCGTCCTTCGGGGTCTCGATGTAGTAGTCGACCCAGAGTTCCTCGTCGGCCACGGCCTTGAAGGTGCGGGACTCGGTCTCGCCCGGGTTCAGCTCGATGGTCTCGCCCTCTTCCGAGAGGCTGGTCCACAGGTCGAAGATCGTGGTCTCGCCGTCGGCGGGCACGGTCAGCGTGAAGATCAGGCCCTCGCAGTCGGCCTCGACCGCGACGTAGGAGCACAGCTCGTTGTCGACCCATTCGATGGTGTCGACCAGCTCGTCGTTGACGTAGATGTCGACGCTCAGCTCGTCGGCGCCCTCAGGGAGGAGGAAGTGCTCGTAGAGGTCCTCATCGGTACCGGGGGTGCCGGAGACCTCTTCGCCAGAGCTCGACACGAAGGTGAACTCGGCCAGGTCCTCGGAGTTCTCGTTCCAGGCCCAGACAGCGATGCCGACGCAGTCGACGTCGCCGCCCCAGCCGGGCACGGGGCCCTCTTCGCCTTCGCAGCCGTCGACCGGCGGGCCGACTGGCAGGCTCTCGGTGGTGCCCTTGGCGCCGTTGTCCCACTCGGCGGAGACCGAAAGGGTGACTTCCGCGGTCTCTTCGGCGGTGAAGGACTGCTCGGCGACCAGGACCTGGTCGGAGCCGTACTCGGGGAGCACGGCGCCGACGACGATGTCGCCGCCTTCATCGAGGTCGCCCTCGACGGCGGTGATCGTGCCGACCGCGTCCTGGGTGCCTTCCCAGTCCTCGACCATCCAGGTGACGATCCAGCCGCCGTCTTCGGCGCACGAGGCGAAACCGGAGACGGTGGGGTGGTGGGCTTGGGCGGCGGACGCGAAGGTGACCGCTCCTGCGAGGCCGAGGACGACGCTGCCGCTCAGTCCCAGCACCCGCTTGAGGGTACGGTTCATGGTTCTCCTAAGGATGGCAATTGCTTTGGGGGGATTCGGAGCCGCGCGGCCGAGGGTGTGAGCGCTCGTCCGGCTTCGGCAACTTACCAAATGAGACACGCCGGGACTCGAGGAGAGGTCGCATAACGATCGCATAACGGGGCGGTTGCGACCGGAAGTGGCGCAACGAGAACCAAGTGCACACAGTGAAACGGCCGGGCTCGCGCCCGGCCGTCGCCGTTCTCGTCCGCTCAGGCGGCTCAGCCCTCGTCGGCGGGGGCGCTGTCGATGTCCTCCTCGGTGGTGTACTCGGAGTCGACGACGATCTCCTTGTAGTTCTCGGCGGTCACGTCGACCGGCTCGAGGAGGTAGGAGGGGATGAACTTGAAGCCGTTGTCGTAGGTGCCCTGGTCGTTCACCTCGGGGGTGGAGCCCTCGACGATGGACTTGACCATGTTCACCGCGACCTCGGCGAGCTGGCGAGTGTCCTTGAAGACCGTCTCGGACTGGCCGGTGCCCTCCTTGATGGCCTTGAGGGACCGCAGCTCGGCGTCCTGGCCGGTGATGACCGGGAAGTCGTCGGAGCCGGGCTCGATGTCGGCGGCGACCAGGGCCTCGACGATGCCGCGGCTGATGCCGTCGTAGGGCGAGAGCACGGCGTGGAGGCGCTCGTCCTTGTAGTGCGCGTCGAGGAGCTCGGCCATGCGGGTCCGCGCGATCGTGCGGTCCCACTGCTGGGTGGCGGTCTGCTCCTGCTCGGTCTGGTTGGAGGGGATGAGGATCTGGCCGCCGTAGATGTACGGCTCGAAGGTGTCGAGGGCGCCCTGGAAGAAGTACTGGGAGTTGTTGTCGTCCAGGGAGCCCGAGAACAGCTCGATGTTGAACGTCTCGGTGGACTCGTGGGTGAGGCCGAGCTTCGTGATGATGTGCTCGGCCTGGAGCACGCCGACCTGGTGGTTGTCGAACGAGGCGTAGTAGTCGACGTCGGGGGTGTCGAGGATCAGCCGGTCGTAGGCGATGATCGTGACGCCCTTGTCCTTGGCCTTGCTGAGGACTTCGCCGAGCGAGGTGTTGCCGATCGCGCCGACGATGAGGAACTCCACGCCCTTGTCGATCATCGACTGGATCTGCTGGATCTGGGCGGGGATGTCGTCGTCGCCGTACTCGAGGATGGTCTTGTAGCCGAGGTCCTGGAGCCGCTTCTCGAGGTCGGCGCCCTCCAGCACCCACCGGTCGGAGGTCGTGGTGGGCATGGCGATGCCCGTGTAGCCGGTGAGCGGCTTCGCGTCCTCGCCCGCGCCGCAGGCGGTGAGGGCTCCGGCTGCGACGCCTGCCGTTCCGAGCAGCAGGCCGCGACGACTGAGGTGCATGAGGGCGGTACTCCTTCGTACAGGTGAGGGGGTTCATTTCACCCTCGAAACTTACACGAGTGGAAAGCTCGCCAAAACGGGTCATTCTGTGATCGAAACGTGTCCTGGAGGGAGTGACGAAACGGGATTCAAAGGAGCATCGCGCCTTATCTTCCCGCTGCGTTCAAGGACTGCGCCCGATGATTCGGCGGACTTGCCCAACGAACGTAGAACCTGCCGGAAACACGGTTTCCAGCGGCCCCTCCGCAAAGCGACGGGACTCGCTCCCCACGAATCACTCTGATCACCGTCGATATGTTCGGGCGGCGACCGCATACCATTGCGCCCATGAGTGATCGGTGGATCGAAGTCGCCCCTCGCGTGTGGGTGCGGCGCCTGGAGGAACTGGACCAGACCGTGGGTCTCGTCATCGGCGACGACTGCTGCCTGGTGATCGACACCGGCGTCGACGCCGAGGCGGGGTTCGAGCTGGCCACCGCGATCCGCGAGAAGACCGACCTGCCGTGGCAGATCGCGTACACGCACGACCACTTCGACCACTGGTTCGGGACGGCCGCGTTCGGCGAGTCCGCGATCTGGGCGGTCGGGGACGGCGCGCACTACCTCCGCGTCGGCGACGAGGCCCGCAAGATCCGGGCCGCGTCGTACCGCCGCGAGGGCCGGGAGGAGGCGGCCCGCCGCGTCTCGCGGACGAGTCTGGTGCCGCCGAACTGCCGGGTGAACGGCGCGATCGGGCTGAACCTGGGCGGCCGGACGGTGGTGCTTCGCCAGGCCGGCTTGGCGCACAGCGACACCGACATGGTCGTCGAGGTGCCCGACGCGGGCGTCCTGTTCGCCGGTGACCTCTTGGAGAACGGCGCGCCGCCGTCCTACGACGGCGCGTTCCCGTACGAGTGGCCGCAGGCGGTCGAGTACCTGCTGAGCTGGAAGCCGCAGATCGTGGTCCCGGGCCACGGCGACCCGGCCGACTACTGGTGGGCGCGTGCGCAGGTGCGCGACATGGCCGAGGTGGCGCGGATGTGCGCCGAGGTGGCGTCGGGGTTCCTCACCGAAGAGGAGGCGTTGGCGCACAACCCGTTCGGGGAGAAGACGATGCGTGCGGCGCTGGACCGGTGCAAGGCCCTGACCCCGCCTCCTCCGCCGGAAGCGCCCGAGTCGAGGCCGCAGACGCCGCCTCCCCCGGTGATCGTGTACGACGTCTTCGATTACCACATCGACCTGACGCAGCGGTGAGGCTAGTCCTCGAAGGGCTGGTCCTCGAAACCGAGGTGGAGCTTGCGGAGCAGGTCGCTGAGCTGCGACCGCTCCTGCGGAGTGAGCACTTCGAGGGTTTCGAGCTGGAGGTCGACGCCGGTGCGCACGGCCTCCTCGATGACCTCGCGGCCGAGTGCGGTCATGCGCACCTTCAGGCCGCGCCGGTCGGCGGGGTCGGGCAGGCGCTCGACGAACCCGGCGGCCTCCAGCTTGTCGAGGCGTCCGGTGAGCCCGCCGGAGGAGAGCATCATGGCGGCGCCGATCTCCTTGGGCGAGAGCGTGTACGGCTCACCTGAGCGGCGGATGGTCGCGAGCACGTCGAACTCGTTGCGTCCCAGGCCCTGCCGGGCCCGCAGCTCGTGCAGGCGCGCGCCGAGCTTCTGGGAGATGCGGTGGATGCGCCCGTAGAGGGCCATCGACTCCAGCTCGAGGTCGGGCAGCTCGCGGTGCCACTGCTCGGCGATCCTGTCAACGGCGTCGCGTTCCACGGCGTCTTCGGTCATGGCAGTCATTCTGGCCCACCGGCCTTCCGGTCGCTGACTTACCTCGGGGTGATCTAACTCAACCCCAAGCATCTTGACTAAAAATAGCTTGAGAGTAAGCTACTTCTTATCAAGCTACCTCAGGGAGTCACGATGAACCGCAGCACCAGGGACCTCCTCCTCACGGCCCTCGCCCCCGTCATGTGGGGCACCACCTATGTGGTGACCACCGAGTTCCTCCCCGCCGACCGGCCCTTCCTCACCGCCCTGCTCCGGGCGCTCCCCGCCGGGCTCCTGCTCATACTCCTGTCACGAAAGCTTCCGAGGGGCTCGTGGTGGTGGAAGTCCGCCGTCATCGGCACGCTCAACATCGCCGCGTTCTTCGCGCTGCTCTTCATCGCGACCTACCGCCTCCCCGGCGGCGTCGCGGCGGTGGCCGCGGCCGTCGGCCCCCTCGTCACGGCCGCGGCGACGATGCTGATCCTCCACCAGAAGGTCCGCGTCCGCACGTGGCTGCTGGGCATCACAGGCGTCGCGGGCGTGGCGATGGTCGTCCTCACCGCCGAAGCGGAACTCGACCTCCTCGGGGCGCTCGCGGGCATCGGCGGCGCGGTCTCGATGGCCGTCGCGGTCGTCCTCACCAAACGCTGGGGCATCCCGAAGGAGGCGGGCCCGGCAGCCCTCGCCGGCTGGCAGCTCACCGCGGGCGGCCTGCTGCTCATCCCCCTGGCCTTCGCGGCTGAAGGCGCCCTCCCGGCGTTCACCGGCACGAACGTGCTCGGCTACCTCTACCTCGGCCTCGTGAACACCGCGCTCGGCTACTGGCTCTGGTTCCGCGGCATCGGACGGCTCTCGGTGGTGCCGTTGAGCTTCCTCGGGCTGCTCTCCCCGCTGACGGCGGCGACCGTGGGCTGGATCGCCCTCGGCGAGACCTTCACGCCCTGGCAGACCGCCGGTTTCGCAGTGGCCCTCGCTGCGACGGTCACCGCCCAGCTCCAGGCCCGCCCCAAGCCCGCCGCGCCGCAACTCGACGAGCCCAAGACCCTCGCCCGCGTCTGACCGGACCGGTGGCCCGCCGCGCCCCGCGGCGGGCCGCCACCGTTCTACTACTAAAGGATCGCCATGCGCATCATCGTCTTCGGAGCCGCCGGAAGCGTCGGCCGCCGCACCACCCTCGAGGCGCTGTCACGCGGCCACGAGGTCACCGCCGTGGTCCGCAGCCCGAACCGCGAACTCCCCCAAGGCGTCACGGTGTCGATCGGCGACGCCGCCGATCCGGTCCGGGTAACCGAGCTGACCAAGGGCTTCGACGCGGCCGTCGGCGCGGTCCGCGCCCCCAGCGAGCACGAGCAGGTCGCTGCCACCGACGCCCTGCTGAAGGGTGTCGCCGAGACCGGCGTGCGCCTCCTCGTCGTCGGCGGCGCAGCCACGCTCAAGGTCCCCGACAGCGGCAAGCTCGTTATCGACGACCCGCGCTACATCGGCGAGGAATGGCGCACGGCGGCCGAGGCCAGCGCGTCCCAGCACTACCGCTGCATCGCCGAGCCGACCGCCGACTGGACGTACCTCAGCCCGCCGGCGATCCTCGAGCCCGGCGAGCGAACAGGCAAGTACCGCAAGGGAACAGATGACCTACTGGTCGACGCCGAGGGCATCTCGCGGATCTCGGTCGAAGACCTCGCCGTCGCGGTAGTCGACGAACTCGAACACCCGAACCACCGCCGCGCACGCTTCACCGTCGCCGACTAGAGCACGGCCCCGCCGCCCGGTCCCCCGGACTGCGGGCGTTCGGGGCGGGTAGCCTCTGGGGCTGTGAGTGAGCCGGAGTTCTTGAGCACCACCCGAAACGGGTACGACAAGCGGGCCGAGGAGTACCACGACCTCGTGCGCGAGACCTGGGGCGAGAACCTCTTCGACCTGGCGATGCTGGAGGTGTTCGCGGGCCTCGTGCGGGCCGTCGATCCGCCTCTGGTCGCCGACATCGGCTGCGGCCCCGGGCATGTGACGGCGCATCTGCGCGGCCTCGGTCTCGACGCGGTCGGCATCGACCTCTCCCCCGAGCTGCTGGCGATCGCGCGCCGCGAGTATCCCGGGGTGGCGTTCGAGGAAGGGACGATGACGGGCCTCGACCTCGCCGACGCGTCGTTGGGCGGCGTGCTCGCGCGGTGGTCGATCATCCACACGCCGCCGGAGCGGCTGCCCGAGGTCTTCAGTGAGTTCAACCGGGTGCTCGCGCCCGGAGGCGTCCTGATGCTGGGGTTCTTCGCGCACACCGACGACTCCAGGCTGGGCTGGCAGTTCGACCACACGGTCGCACCGGCGTGGCGGCTCTCGACGAACCGGCTCGCGGGCGTCCTGCGGGAGTGCGGGTTCCAGGAGAAGGCGCGGCTCATCGAGTCGGCGTCGCCGCACAGCAAGCGCGGCTTCGAAGCGGGCCACCTGATACTGCACAAGCGCGGGGACGAGGAGTCCTGAACGGCGAAGGGCCGCAACCGTTCGGTTGCGGCCCTTCCTGGTCAGACCATCTTGCGTTTGTAGGCGCGCATGGCGAGCGGGGCCGTGACGGCGAAGATCGCGACGGCCCAGACGAACGTCCACATCAGCGGCTCGGTGATCGGCCCGAAGGAGAGCAGTCCGCGCATCGCGTCCGCGAGGTGCGTGACCGGGTTGACCTTGGCCCAGGCCTGCATGAAACCGGGCATCGTGTTGATGTCGACGAAGGCGCTGGAGGTGAAGGTCAGCGGCATGATGATGACGAACGCGTAGATCTGGACCTTCTCCTCGGAGTCGGCGACCACGCCCATGAGGACCGAGATCCACGAGATGGCGAGCGCGAAGACGACGAGGACGAGGGTCGCGAGGAACGCGCCCGCGACGCTGCGCAGCTCGAACCCCATGAGGAGGCCGAGGCCGAGCATGACCACGATGGACCAGACCTGCTTGAACATGTCGGCGAAGATCTTCCCGGCTAGCGGCGCGGAGCGGGCGATCGGAAGCGAGCGGAAGCGGTCGTAGACGCCCTTGCGGAGGTCGGCGTTGATGCCGGTGCCGGTGTACATCGTCAGGAAGATGGCGTTCTGCGCGATGAGGCCGCCGAGGACGTACTGAAGGTAGTCCGAGGTGGATCCGGCCATCTGGCCGCCGAAGACGTAGACGAACAGCAGCAGGAACATGATCGGGCTGAGGCTGAGGTCGACGAGTTCGAACGGATTGTGCTTGATGCGGACCATCTGCCGCCAGGCCATGGAGAGGGTCTGGCTGACGGTGGCGCCGATGCCGGGCCGGTGGACGACCGGGGCTTCGATGGTTGCGGCGGTCATTTCGCGGGCTCCTCGTCGGTCGCGTCGTCGTCGTCTTCGGTCTCGGTGCGGCGGCCGGTGAGGGTCAGGAAGACCTCGTCGAGGCTGGAGAGTCCGAGGTGGAACTCGGTGAGCGCGATGCCGCGGTCGCGGAGGTCGGCGGCGAGGGCGGGCATGATGCCGTCGTCGTTGACGCCGATGGTGATCGCTCCGGCCTCGACCACGGGTTCGAGGTCGGGGAAGCGGTCGGTGACGAGGAGGCGCACGGCGTCGAGCATGCCGTGGTCCTCGGGCTGGATGCGCAGGCTCTGGCCGCCGATCTTGGCTTTGAGCTGGGTCGGCGTGCCGGTGGCGATGACCTTGCCGTGGTCGATGACGGCGATCTCGTGGGCGAGCTGGTCGGCCTCTTCGAGGTACTGCGTGGTGAGCAGGACGGTGGTGCCGTCTGCGACGAGGCCGCGCACGAGTCCCCAGAGTTCGCCGCGCGCACGCGGGTCCAGGCCCGTGGTGGGCTCGTCGAGGAAGAGGATGCGGGGCCGTCCGACGAGGCTCGCGGCGAGGTCGAGGCGGCGGCGCATGCCGCCGGAGTAGGCCTTGGCGGGCTTCTCGGCGGCGTCGGAGAGGTTGAACTGGGCGAGCAGTTCGCGGGCGCGGGCCTTGGCGTCGCGGGTGGGCATGCCGAGGAGGCGGCCGATGAACCGCAGGTTCTCCTCGCCGGTGAGCAGTTCGTCGACGCCGGCGAACTGGCCGGTGAGGCCGATGAACGTGCGCACCTGGGCGCCGTCCTTGACGATGTCGTAGCCGCCGACGCGGGCGGTCCCGGCCGTGGGCTGCGAGAGCGTGGCGAGCATGCGGACCATGGTGGTCTTGCCCGCGCCGTTGGGTCCGAGGACGCCGAGCACGGTCCCGGCCCGGGCCGCGAGGTCGACGTGGTCGAGTGCGACGAGGTCGCCGAAGTGCTTGGTCAGGCCCTCGGTTTCGATGGCGTTGTCTTGCGACACTTCGTCCTCCTTGGAGTGGTGTCGAGGAAGG
The DNA here is from genome assembly GCF_043202775.1 of Glycomyces sp. NPDC048151. NCBI lineage: Bacteria > Bacillati > Actinomycetota > Actinomycetes > Glycomycetales > Glycomycetaceae > Glycomyces > Glycomyces sp. NPDC048151. The sequence continues at coordinate 44,754 of NZ_JBIDBB010000002.1, forward strand.
GTTCTGGTTTCCGGGCGCGATGGGCCCAAGCTCATGATGTCATATTGATGCGTGCTTGACATCACCTTTGTGGCGGCGATCTGCCGTACCGTGAACGGCGTACGCCGGAACTCGATCATGCACCCCGGGTGTGACATCCCGGGAGCGAATCACGTCAGAGGGTCTGCAGGAGCTTCCTGATCCGCTTCTCGCTCACCTGGTAGCGGGTGCCGAGCTGCTGCGCGAAGAAGCTGACGCGCAGCTCTTCGAGCATCCAGCGGACCTCGCGCCCCTCGCCGGAGCGCAGCGCGGCGGGCCGGGCGCGGGCGAGCGCGTCCCGCTCGGCCTCGAGGGACTGGATGACGTCCATCTTGCCCTTGTCCCCCGCGATGTCGGCGACCGCGCGCTTGGCGCGGAAGCTGATCGCCTTCACGTAGCGCAGCAGGTCGTCCAGGCGCCACCAGCCGGTCGAGCCGACGAAGCCGTCCGCGCCGACGAGCCCTTCGAGCTGGCGGCGCATGTCGCTCAAAGCAGGGAGCGCCCGCAGATCGAACTTGCCCTCGAGGAGCCGGGACGCCTCGCGCGCCTCGGTCAGGACCGCCGCGATCTTGCGGGCCACCGCCGCGGACTCGCCCGCGACCTCGGGCTTCGCGCGCTTGAGCAGCGCCTCGAAACCCTCGCGGTCCCAAGCGGGGCCGCCGCCTTCGATGAGGACCTTGTCGAGCACCGTGCGCACGCAGTCGGCCAGGAGCGCGTCCACGTTCGCGTAAGGGCCGGTCGCCAGCGCGAGCTGCTCGTTGCGGGTGAGCGCGTCCTTGAGCCGGGGGTCGGGCGTGTTCAGGCGCAGCAGGCGGCGCGTGCCCGCCCACATGTTCGCGGTCTGCGAGGCCGGGTCCGGGAAGGCCTTGACGCCGACGGAGCCGCCCTCGTCGACCAGCGCCGGGTACGCCTTCGCGGTGTAGCCCTTGCGCGGGGTCTCGTGGAGCTTCGGGAGGGCGTCGAAGTCCCAGGTCTTGAGGCCGGTGCGTTCGAGGTCGAAGGCCTCCTGCGCGGCTTCCTGGGTCTTGGGGGCGAGCTGGCGCTGCAGCGCGCCGAGTTCCTTGCCTTCGGCGAGGACCGTGCCGTCCTCGTCCTTGACCTGGAAGGTGACGAGGAGGTGCCCGGGGACCTTGGTGAGGTCGAACGCGTCGGCGGGGACGTGCACGTTCGTCATCGACTTGAGGGTGTCGGCGAGCGCGGCCATCATCGGCCGGCCCGGGGCGGGAGCCATGCGGGCGACGGCGGCCTTCGCGAAGTCGGGCGCGGGCACGAAGCTGCGGCGCAGGGACTTCGGGAGGCTCTTGATGAGCGCTTCGGCGAACTCGGCGCGCAGGCCCGGGACCTGCCAGGTGAAGGCATCCTGGTCGAGCTGCTGGAGCGCCGGGAGCGGGACGGCGACGGTGACGCCGTCGCGGGCGGAGCCGGGCTCGAACTCGTAGTCGAGTTCGAGGTCGGCGCCTTCGGAGGTCCAGACCTCGGGGTAGGAGTCGCCGTCGACGCCTTCGGCGCGGTCGCCCAGGAGGAGGGCCTCGTCGAAGTCGAGGAGGGTCTTGTCCTTCTGCTTCTTCCACCAGGAGTCGAAGTGGCGGCCGGAGACGATGTCGGCGGGGAGGCGCTCGTCGTAGAAGTCGAAGAGGGTCTGCTCGTCGGCGAGGAGGCCGCGCTGGCGGACCCGGCTCTCGAGCTCTTCGACCTCGCTGATCTTGGCGAGGTTCTGCGCGAGGAACTTGTGGTGGGTGTCCCATTCGGCCTGGACGAGGGCGTGGCGGATGAACAGCTCGCGGCTGGTCTCGACGTCGATGCGTCCGAAGTTGACCTTGCGGCGGGCGACGATCGGGACGCCGTAGAGCGTGACGCGCTCGAACGCGAGCACCGCCCCGGCTTTCTTGGACCAGTGCGGTTCGGAGTAGGTGCGCTTGCTGAGGTGCTCGCTGATCGGCTCGACCCATTCGGGTTCGATCTTCGCGCAGACGCGGCCCCACAGGCGGCTGGTCTCCACGAGTTCACCGGCGACGACCCAGCGCGGCTGCTTCTTGGCGAGGCCCGAGCCGGGGAAGATCGCGAACTTGGCGCCTCGGCCGCCGAGGTACTCGCGGGTGTCGGCCTCTTTGACGCCGATGTGGGAGAGGAGCCCGGCGAGGAGCGCGGTGTGGACGCTCTTGGGGGCGGGCGTGATGTCCGGGGACTCGACCGGGATCTTCAGGCTCTTGAGGACGCCGAGGATCTGCCGCACGAGGTCCTGCCATTCGCGGATGCGCAGGTAGTGCAGGTACTCCTGTTTGCACATGCGGCGGAAGGAGCTCGACGAGCGGGTCTTGCGCTCCTCTTCGAGGTAGCGCCACAGGTTCAGGTACGCCGAGAAGTCGGAGTCGGGGTCGTTGAAGCGCGCGTGGGACTGGTCGGCCTGGGCCTTCTTGTCGGCCGGGCGCTCCTTCGGGTCCTGGATGGACATCGCGGCGGTGATGACGGCGACGGCGTGGACGCAGCCTTCGTCGCGGGCCTGGAGGATCATGCGGGCCAGGCGCGGGTCGATCGGCAGGCGCGCGATGTCGCGTCCGGCCCTCGTCAGGCGCCGCTCGCCGCTGCGCACGTCCTCAAGCGCCCCTAGTTCGACGAGGAGGTCCATGCCGTCCTTGATGTTCCGCGAGTCGGGGGCGTCGACGAACGGGAAGGACTCGACGCGGCCGAGCTTCGCGGCGGTCATCTGCAGGATGACGCTGGCGAGGTTGGTGCGCAGGATCTCCGCGTCGGTGAACTCGGGGCGGGAGTTGAAGTCGTCCTCGGAGTAGAGGCGGATGCAGATGCCTTCGGCGACGCGGCCGCAGCGGCCCGCGCGCTGGTTGGCGCTGGCCTGGCTGATCGCCTCGATGGGGAGGCGCTGGACCTTGGTGCGGGCCGAGTAACGGGAGATGCGCGCGTATCCGGCGTCGATGACGTACCGGATGCCGGGCACTGTCAGGGAGGTCTCGGCGACGTTGGTGGAGAGGATGATCCGGCGGCCGGTGTGGGAGGAGAACACGCGGTGCTGCTCCTGCGCGGAGAGCCGGGCGTAGAGCGGGACGATCTCGGTGTGGCGGAGCTTCGCGCGTTCGAGGACGTCGGCGGTGTCGCGGATCTCCTGCTCGCCGGAGAGGAAGACGAGGATGTCGCCGTCGCCTTCGCGGCCGAGCTCGTTGACGGCGTCGAGGATGCCGTCGGTCTGGTCGCGCTGCTCCTCGCCGTCCTCGTCGCGCAGCGGCCGGTACCGGACCTCGACGGGGTAGGTGCGGCCGGACACCTCGAGGATCGGGGCCGGGGCTTCCGGGGTGCCGAAGTGCTTCGCGAACCGCTCGGGGTCGATGGTCGCGGAGGTGACGATGACCTTGAGGTCCGGGCGCTTGGGGAGGATCTGGCGGAGGCACCCGAGGATGAAGTCGATGTTGAGGCTGCGCTCGTGCGCCTCGTCGATGATGATCGTGTCGTAGGCGCTCAGGAGCCGGTCGTGCTGGATCTCGGTGAGCAGGATGCCGTCCGTCATGAGCTTGACGTAGCTGTTGTCCGAGACCTGGTCGGTGAAGCGGACCTTCCAGCCCACGGCCTCGCCGAGCGGCGAGCCGAGCTCCTCGGCGATCCGTTCGGCCACGGCGCGGGCGGCGATGCGCCGCGGCTGCGTGTGCCCGATCATGCCGCGCACCCCGCGGCCGAGTTCGAGGCAGATCTTCGGGATCTGCGTGGTCTTGCCCGAGCCGGTCTCGCCGGCGATGATCACGACCTGGTGGTCCCGGATGGCCTCGAGGATGTCGTCCTTGCGCTGCGAGACGGGCAGGGCCTCGGGGTAGACGATCTTCGGGACACCCGCCGCGCGGGCCGCCAGCGCGGCCTCCTTGCGCTCCACGTCCGCTTCGAGCTTCGCGAAGGCCTCGGTGCGGGCCGGGCCTTCGAGTTCGCGGGCTTCGCGCAGGCGGCGGCGCAGCGCACGCTGATCGGCCGCGCGCAGGGCGAAGACGCGCTCGCGCAGGTTGGTGCGGGTTTCAGGGACGCTGCTGGGCATGACGATCGTCAACGATACTTGGGCACCGCGCCCGGCCGCCACGCATTATCGGCAGCAGTGGCCTGCGTCAGGAGTCGGAACGACTCACGTGTCCTCGAGGTCGCCGCACAGGACCCGGTCGGAGTCGAGGCTCTCGGAAGTGGTGAGCGCTTCGGGCGCGTGCACGACGACGCTCTCCGCGCGGTCGTCGAGGATGAGGTCGCTCGAGTCGGTCGCGGAGCCGATGCCGGTCTCGGAGGTCGTGAACGACAGCTCGATGATGTTCCCGGCCGCGTCCTCGCCGTTCGGGTCCTTCAGCCAGTGGCCGCCGCCGGGCGGGTTCTCGTCGCATTCGCCGTCGTGGACGTGCGCGGTGTACTCGGTGCTCGGCGCGAGGCCCGCCACGGCGAGCTGCACGGAGGTGCTGCCGGTGGAGGAGATCGTCGCGGTCCCGGTCGCGTGCGGGGCGACCTGCTGCCAGGTGCTCGTGACCGCGAGCGTCGCGGTCCAGGCCCCGCCGAGGTCCTCGTCTTTGGGGTCCTCGCCGCCGCAGCCCGCGAGGGCTCCGGCGAGGACGACCGCGGCGGCGGACAGTGCTCGGATGGACGGCATCGGCGCTCCTTCTTCTGTGGGCGCACCCAGTATCGGTCCGCCGATGCCGTCTGTCCGGTATTCCACGCCGGTCGCTACGCGGCGACCGGCACGTCGACCGCGATCCCCTCCCCGCGCGTCAGCTCGACCCGGCGCGTCAGGCCCAGCCCGTCGAGGAACGCCTCGTCGTGGCTGACGACGACGAGCGCGCCGCGGAACGCCGTCAGCGCCTGCTGGAGCTGCCGGATCGAGCTCATGTCGAGGTTGTTCGTCGGCTCGTCGAGCAGGAGCAGCTGCGGCGCGGGCTGCGCGGACAGGACCGTCGCGAGGGCCGCGCGCAGGCGCTGCCCGCCCGAGAGCGTGGAGACGACCTGGAACACCGAGTCGCGGCGCATCCCGAAGCGGGCCAAGCGGGTCCGCAGGACCTTCTCGTCGGCTTCGGGGGCGCTCGCGCGCACGTTGTCGAGCACGCTCGCGTCGTCGTCGAGCAGTTCCAGCCGCTGGGTGAGGAACCCGTGCGGGACGCGGGCGGCCGCGGCGATCGCGCGCAGCAGCGTGGTCTTGCCCGCGCCGTTGTCCCCGGTGACCGCGACGCGCTCGGGACCGCGCAGGTGCAGTCCGAGGCCGTCGCCGTAGAGGCCGTTGACGTCGAGCCCCTTGATGATCGCGATGTCGCGGTGCGAGGAGACGCTGGTCTCGGGCAGGTCGACGTTGATGCCGTCGCCGTCGCGCAGCGCCTCTTCGGCCTCGTCGAGGCGTTCGCGGGCCTCGGCCACGTCCTCCTGCTTCGCGATGAGGATCTTCGCGGAGGAGGCTTCCCCGGCGTTCTTCTTGGCGTTGAGCAGGATCTTCGGCGTGCCGCCGCGCCGCTGCTCGCGCCGCCAGGACGAGGCGCCCTTGTCGTTCTGGATGCGGGTCGCGATGAGCTCCTTCTTCTGGCGGGCGAGGTCCTGCTTGGCGTCGCGGACCATGCGGGCCGCGACCTCCTGCTCGGCCTGGAGGACCTGCTCGTAGACGCTGAAGTTGCCTTCGATGGTGCGGATCTGCCCCTTGTAGAGCTCGGCGACGGCGTCCACGTGCTCCAGCAGGGCCCGGTCGTGGCTGACGACCACGAGCGTGCCGTTGAAGCGCCGGATCGCCTGGTACAGGCGCTTTCTCGCCGAACCGTCGAGGTTGTTCGAGGGCTCGTCGAGGAGCAGCACGTCGGGGCGGCGCACGAGGCGGCCCGCCAGGCCCACGAGCATCGACTCGCCGCCGGACAGGGTCGCGACGGTGCGGTCGAAGTCCACGTGGTCGAGGCCGAGTTCGTCCAGCGCGACGCGGGAGCGGTCCAGGAAGTCCCAGTCCTCGCCGATCACGTTGAAGTGGGCCTCGTCCACGTCCCCGGCCTCGATGGCGAGGAACGCCTTGCGCTTCTCGGCGATGCCGAGGAGGTCGGCGACGGTGTCGCCCAGTCGAAGCGGCAGCTCCTGCGGCAGGTACTCGATGAGCCCGGAGGCCGCGATCGTGCCGGACTCGGGTTTCAGGAGGCCTGCGATGAGCTTGAGCAGGGTCGACTTGCCGGTGCCGTTGTCGCCGATGAGCGCGGTGCGCCCGTCGGAGAAGACGACGTCGAGGCCGTCGAAGACCCGGGCTTCGCCCTCGGGCCAGATGAACTGGAGCTGCTGGACGTTGATATAGGTGGTCATGAGACCTCTCTCAGGTCGATGCGGAACGGAATCGAGATGAGAGACATCGCGCCGGAGACGGCGAAAAGGGATCGTTCCCGGAAATGGGCACCCTCTTGATCGAAGACACACCGGTCACGTGCACAGAGACGTGATGGCGCGATGTCTACGACCTAGAGCTTCAAGTGAGTGCCTAACGTCGGGAACAAGGACTCGTCAAGGGTAGGCCAGGGCCGCAACGGCGTCAAGCGAGATACGCGACACGGGCCGCCCCGCTCCACGCGGGGCGGCCCGTGCCGTTCGGGTGTTCGGTCGGCTAACAGGCGGCGGTCTGCTTCCAGACGCCCCACTCGCCGGTGGTGCCCGGCTCCTCGCCGGTGGTCCACCAGCCGGCGCGGTAGGTGGTCCCGTTGTGGGTCACCGTGTCGCCAGCGGTGTAGACGGCGGCCGCGTCCCAGGCGGCGCAGTCGGTGCCGCCCGTGGGCGTCTCCGTCGGCGTCGAGGTCGGGGTGGAGCTGGTCGGCGCGGTAGTCGGGGTCCCGCCGCCTCCGCCGAAGTCGACGTCCACGCAGGAGTAGAAGGCGTTCACGGTGTCGGCGATGTTCCAGACGCTGAGGATCAGCTGCCGGCCGCTGCGGTCGGGCAGGGTCACGTCGTGGGTCATCGTGTGGTCGGGCTTCGCGCCGCCCATCTCGAAGGACGCGAAGGGCTCCGGCTCGAGCATGGCGCGGGTCAGCGGCTTGGTCGGGTCGTAGCTGTCGTTGGTGATGTAGTAGTCGAAGGTCGCCGTGGAGTGCGCGGCGGTCATCGTCCAGGTGAAGGTCTGGGACCCGGAGTTCACCGAGGTCGTGGGCCAGTTGCCGCCGCGCGGGTCGTCGAGTTCGGCGAACTCGGCGTGCCCGCCCGAGCAGATCTCGCCGTCGGCGGGACCGGCCGCCGGGAAGCCCTTGGGGCCCTCGACGCTCTGGGGTTCGTAGGAGATGGCGCCGCAGTTCGAGACTTCGCCGCTGGCGCAGAGGGCCGAGCGGCTCGGCGGGTCGGAGGTGTAGCCGTGGCCCCAGGCCAGGGCAGCCATGGACGCCGAGACCGCGAGGGTTCCGGCGCCGGCGATGGACAGGATGATTTTGCGCTTGGTGCGCATCTTCGTCTCCTATCGACGATGGGTCAGCAATGCTTCGGCGTTCCGGTGGAACCGGTTTGGGGAGCCGAATTAAAAAGGAACCTAACAGTTAACCCTGCTCCACACAAGGGGCAAGCGCTGACCAATCACCAGAACCCGCATAAGCGTTCTCTTTTCGTACGCAACGACAATGGCCGCACACGAACCGTGTGCGGCCATTGTCGACTCATGCCTGCGGGCGGCTCAGTCGTCTTCGGGCTCGTCGGGGTGCGTCATGAGCACCGACGCCGAGACGACGAGTCCCCCGCCGATGATGACGATGGCGATGATCATCATCGTGATCGCGATCGGGCTCATCGGGCCGCCTCCTCTCGGGCCTCTTCGTCCTCTTCGGATTCGAGGACGGGCACGTCCTTGCTCCGCAGGAGCAGCGCCATGATGACGCCGAACGCGAGCGCGCCGCCCGCGAGCGCCCATCCGTACGCCTGGTACTGGTTGTAGGTGAACAGGCCGTCCTCCTCGGACGTCGCGCGCAGGAGGTCGCGGACGTTGAAGAACAGGATGCCCGCCAGCATGACCGGCGTGATGACGCCGAGGCACACGAACCAGACCGGCCCGACCTTGAGCGTCGAGGTGGCGTTCGCGTTGTCGCGCAACTCCATCCACTTCCACAGCACCCACACGACCACGACGATGCTCACCAGCGCCGCCACGACGATGCCGTATTGGTTGATGTAGTAGTCGGAGACGTCGAGAAACATCAGGCCGCTGGCCGTCGGCAGCAGCAGCAGCGACACCACGGCCATCAGCCCGCCGACCACGACCGTGGCCTTGATGCGGCCCCAGCCGAAGCGGTCCTCCATGGCCGCGACCGGGACCTGGACGATGCTCACCATCGAGGTCCAGCCCGCGACGACGAGCGAGGCGAAGAACAGGACGCCGAACAGCCCGGCCAAGTACGGCAGGGTGTTGATGATCGTCGGGAACGCGATGAACGCCAGGCCGACGCCCGCGTACGACTGATCCGCGATCGGCACGCCGGTCTGGAACGCGATGAAGCCGAGCGCCGCGAACACGCCGATGCCCGCCAGGATCTCGAACGAGGAGTTCGCGAAGCCCACGGTGAACGCAGAGGTCGTGATGTCGGACTTGCGCTTGAGGTAGGACGCGTAGGTGATCATGATGCCGAAGCCGATCGACAGCGAGAAGAAGATCTGGCCGTAGGCCGCGAGCCACACGCCGGGTTCGAGGACCTTGTCCCAGTCGGGCGTGAAGAAGGCGTTGAGGCCCTCGACCGCGCCGTCCTGGTTCAGGGCCTGGACGACGAGGACGCCGAACATGACCAGCAGCAGCGGGATGAAGATCTTGCTGGTGGTCTCGATGCCCTTCTTGATGCCCGCGCCGATGACCAGGAGCGTGAACGCCCAGACCACGACCATCGCGATGCCGATGTCGGGCAGCCAGGTGGTGAAGTCGCCGAAGCCGCCGCTGTCCTTGAGGAAGTCAGCGAACAGGAACGTCGCCGGGTCGGCGCCCCACTGCTGGGAGATCGAGAACCAGCCGTACCAGCCTGCCCAGGCGATGATGGCGGCGTAGTAGACGGCGATGACGATCGAGATCGCGACCTGCCACCAGCCGATGACCTCGGCGTTCTTGTTCATCCGGCGGAACGCGACCGGGGCGGAGCCCTTGTAGCGGCGGCCGATCGTGAACTCCATGATCAGGAGGGGGATGCCCGCGGTCGTCAGGGCCACGAGGTAGGGCACGAGGAACGCACCGCCGCCGTTCTCGTAGGCGACGCCGGGGAAGCGCCAGATGTTGCCGAGTCCGACCGCCGAGCCGATGGCGGCCAGGATGAACCCGATCCTGGATCCCCAGTTCTCTCTCACATTCGGTTCTCTCGCCATGAGCAAATTCTCCAAGTACATCGGGGTCGGGGCACAGATATCGGCCTATACGGTAGCGAAGCCCGTCTTGATGGAGCGCACTAGTGCGGGAAATCCGCTGTGCGCACGGTCTCCGCGTTCGATCCGGCAGGAGACGCGGCCCCGGTGAGAGCGGTAAGGTTGATCAGTTGCGCCCTACTGCAGGCCTCGGCGACGCTGGCGACGCTTTTTCGCAGCGCCCGGGCCTTTCGCGCACCTTCGTCTTGAATCCCGTCCGCTCCGCATCAGAGGAGAGCCGTGTCCGCTGCCATCACTCCGGCCGTCCAGTTCGAGCAGCAACGCCTCTACGAGCTGTACGCCCGCCTCGACCGGCTCCGCGACGACGCCGCCGAGCGGCTCGGCGAGTCGCGGCTCAAGCATGTCGAGAACGACCAGGAGCGCTCGCAGCGCGACGCCGAGACGCACCTGTACCGCCGCCGCATCGCCGAGCTCGACGCCGTCGAGGAGGGCCTGTGCTTCGGGCGGCTCGACTACCTCGACTCCGACGTGCCGATGTACTTGGGCCGCATCGGCATCCACGCTGAAGGCGGCGAGCAGCTGCTCGTCGACTGGCGCAGCGAGGCGGGCCGCCGGTTCTACCTGGCGACCGCCGCCGCCCCGGCCGGAGTCCGCCGCAGGCGCCACCTCCACACCAAAGGCCGCCACCTGCGGCACGTGAACGACGAGGTCCTGGACCTGGACGCGGCGGGCGAGTCCGGTTCGACGATCGGGTCCGAGGGCGCGCTCATGGCCGCGCTCGACGCCGCCCGCACCGGCACGATGCAGGACATCGTCGCCACGATCCAGGCCGAGCAGGACCGGATCATCCGCGCGCCCTTGGAGGGCGTCATGATCGTCGACGGCGCGCCGGGCACCGGCAAGACCGCCGTCGCGCTCCACCGCGCCGCGTACCTGCTGTACGAGCACCGCGAGCGGCTCAAGCGCCAGGGCGTCCTCATCATCGGCCCGGGCAAGCAGTTCCTGCGGTACATCTCCGAGGTCCTGCCGGGCCTGGCCGAGACCGACGTCCTGCTGCGCACGCCCGCGCAGCTGTTCCCCGGCGTCGTCGCCGACCGCCCTGAGACCGAGGCCGTCGCCGCGCTCAAGGGCCGGGCCGTGATGGCCGGGGTCATCGCCAGCGCGGTCGCCGACCGCCAGGTGGTGCCGCGCGAGCCGGTGCCGGTGGACTACGAGGGGCATGAGCTGTTCCTGCGGCCGGAGCGGATCACGGCGGCGCGGGACGCGGCGCGCGAGACGGGCCTGCCGCACAACGAGGCGCGTGAGACCTTCCACAAGCGGGTGATCGCCGACCTGGCGATCCAGTACGCGGACATCATCGGCGAGGACCCGCTCGGCGGGGAGAACCTGCTGGGCCTGGAGGACCGGACGCAGTTCGCGGTCGAGATCGCGTCGGACCCGGTGATCCGGGGGCAGATAGAGGTGCTGTGGCCGGAGTTGACGGCGAAGGAGCTGCTGGAGGACCTGTTCTCGTCCCGGGAGCTGCTCGCTTCGGCGGCTGCTGTCCTGAAGAAGGAGGACAGGGCGCTGCTGCTGCGCCAGCCTGGCGGCTGGAGCGAGGCTGACGTGGCGCTGCTCGACGAGGCCGCCGAGCACCTGGGCGAGATCGAGGTGAAGCAGCGCGCGAGCGAGCTGACGGCCGAGCAGGTGGCGTACGCGCAGGACGTCCTGACGATCGCGGCCGGTTCGGCCTCGTTCGACTTCGAGGACGAGGAGTCGGAGATCCTGCAGGCCACCGACGTGATCGACGAGTTCTGGCTGAGCGACCGGCAGGTTGACGAGGCGTTCGTCTCCGTGGCGGAGCGGGCCGCGCGCGACCGGCGCTGGATCTTCGGGCACGTGATCGTCGACGAGGCCCAGGAACTGTCCCCTATGGAGTGGCGGGCGCTACTGCGGCGGTGCGTGACGCGATCGTTCACCGTGGCCGGGGACCTGGCGCAGGCCGCCGGGCCGACCGCGCCGACGAGCTGGGCCGAGGTCTTCGGGAACTCCGGGCTCGACTGGCGGGCCGAGCAGTTGACGGTGTCGTACCGGACCCCGGCCGAGATCATGGAGGTCGCGGTGCGCGTGCTCGACTCGATCGACGTCGAGGCGGCGCGGCCGCGCTCGGTGCGCGAATCGGGTCACCGGCCTTGGCTGGAGATCGCGCAGGAGGACTTGGACGGGCGGGTCGAAGAGCTCGTCGCGGCGGAGAAGTCGTTGGTCGGCGACGGCAGCGTGGCGATCGTGACGACCGCGGAAAGGGCCGCGGGGCTCGCCGGGATCGCCGACGCGTCGGTGCTCACCGTGAAGCAGGCCAAGGGCCTCGAGTTCGACAGCGTGATCGTGGTCGACCCGGACGCGATCGCGGCTTCGGGTCTGCGGAACCTGTACGTCGCGTTGACGCGGGCGACCAAGCGGCTCGGCGTTGTGGCGCCCGACAAGCCTGTGTTCCCCGGCGCAGAGGTCCTGTAACCGTCGCCCCAAGCTCTTACACTGATCAGCAGGTGTAGGAGGTGCGGGTTGACAACGACGACAGGGGACCTGACCGGTGCGCGGGTCGACGGCCGGTACCGGCTCACGCGGCTCATCGCGCGCGGCGGCATGGCCGACGTCTACGAGGCGCAGGACGAGCGCCTCGACCGCACTGTCGCGGTGAAGATCATCACGAACGCGGCTGTCGCCGGGTTCGACGTGAAGGCGTTCGCCGACGAGGCGAAGACGATCGCGCGGCTCTCGCACCCGAACGTCGTGGCCGTGTTCGACCAGGGCGTCCACGAGGGACTGCCGTACGTCGTCATGGAGTACGTGCCCGGCACGACCCTGCGCGACCTGCTCAACCGGCGGCGGCGCCTGCGCCTCGAAGAGGCCGTGGAGCTGTGCGGGCAGGTGCTCGACGGGCTCCAGGCCGCGCACGACGCGGGGCTCGTGCACCGCGACATCAAGCCCGAGAACATCCTGCTCAAGAACGGCGGCCGGGGCGACCGCGTCAAGGTGGTGGACTTCGGTCTGGCCGAAGCGGTCCACGGCGACCGTGACACCGGCGGCCCGCTCGTCGCCACCGCCGCGTATGTCGCGCCCGAGCTGGTGAACGGCAAGCCGGCGACGACCGCGAGCGACGTGTACTCGACCGCGATCCTCCTGTACGAACTGCTCACGGGCGAAGTGCCGTTCGACGGCCCCGACTCGGGTGCGGTGGCGCGCAGGCACGTCGACGAGGACGTGCCGACCCCGCAGGAGAAGGCCCCTGACGTGCCCGACGGCCTCGCGGAGCTGGTGCTCGCGGCGGCCTCGCGGCGGCCCGGCGCGCGCCCCGTCGACGCGGGGGCGTTCCTGCGCAGGCTCCAGGCGGTCGACGTGCGGCCCGCGAAGGGCAGCACCGGGAAGGTCCCGCGGCCGACCCGGGTCGTGCAGACCACGATGGTCGTCGAGCCGCCGAAGGCGAAGCGGTCGTGGAAGGCCCTGTCGACGCTCGGGCTCATCGCGGTGCTGCTCGTCGGCGTCGCCGCAGCCGGGTGGTGGATCGGGATCGGCCGGTACACGGCCGCGCCGTCGCTGCTGGACCAGAGCCGCGAGAGCGTCGCGGCGTACGCCGAGGAGCAGGGCTTCGAAGTCGAACTCGTCGACGGCTACAGCGAGAGCGTTCCTGTGGGCGGGATCGTCTCGCAGGACCCGGGCGTGGGCGACCGGATCAGGCGCGGCTCGACGATCACCGTCGTCATCTCGCAAGGGCCGGAACGGTACCAGGTGCCGAGCCTGAAGGGGATGACCGAAGAGAAGGCCCTGTCGGAACTCGCTGCGTTCGACGCCGAGGTGAAGGTCGAGCACGAGTACAGCGTGGACGTCAAGGCGGGCGAGGTCACCCGCACCGACCCTGCCGCAGGTGAAGAGGTCAAGGCCGGGACGCCGGTGACGCTCTTCGTCTCCGACGGGTTCCCGCCGATCACCGTCCCCGATGTGGTGGGCCAGGACGAGGACGCCGCAGTCGACGCGCTCGAAGCGGAGGGGCTCGTGATCGGCGAGGTCACCCGCAGCCACAGCGACACGATCGATGCCGGGCAGGTCATCTCGCAGACCCCCGCCGGAGAGGCCCCGGCGGGACCGGGCGACACCGTCGACCTGGTGGTCAGCGACGGGCCCGAACCGGTCGAGGTGCCGGACGTCGAGGGCATGGAGATCGGCGAGGCCACCGAACTGCTCGAAGGCCTCGGGTTCGCGGTGAAGACCGCGCAGATCTGGTTCACAGGGAAGGTCTTCGACCAGTCCCTCGACCCGGGCTCCGAGCACCCGAAGGGGTCCGAGATCTGGCTCTGGGCCAGGTAGGCGACGAGAAAGGGGCCGGACGAGTGATCGTCCGGCCCCTTTCCTCTTCGCTCAGTTCGCTCCGGCGGCCTTCAGCTCGGTCATCGTGAACAGCGCCTGGATCTGCACGTCGATGTCGGACAGGTTCTTCAGCCCGCCCGACTCGCGGTCGATGACGCACACGCCGCCCTCGACGATCCCGCCCCGGTTCCGCAGTTCCTTCACGGCGTCGAGCACGGCGCCGCCCGAAGTGATGACGTCCTCGACGATGAACAGCCGCCGACCCTCGACCTCGCCGCCCTCGGCCAGACGGCACGTGCCGTACGTCTTGGCCTCCTTGCGCACGAACAGGGCCGGAAGGCCCGTCACCTGCGACAGCATCGTGACGATGGGGATGCCGCCGGTCTCCAGGCCCGCCAGGGCGTCGACGCCGTGCGCGGGCACCAGCGGTGCCAGCGCCTCGGCGATGCGCCGCAGCAGGACCGGGTCGGACTCGAACAGGTACTTGTCGAAGTACTCGTGTGCGACCACACCGGACCGGAGCGTGAACTCCCCGGTCAGGTGCGAGCGGTTGAAGATGTCGCGCGCGAGGTCGGCGTCAGTGGTGCTCATGCGGTCAGCCTGCCACGTGCGGGCCCTTACGGGCGCAGCGGCGGGTAATCCGGGTCGAGGAGGTCACGCTCGGCGAGCCAGTTGTACAGCGGCGTCTCCTTCGGCCAGTGGCCCCAGCCGTGGTCGCCGGTGGGCATGTGGCCGCCGAGCATCTGCTGCTGGACCGGGTCGAGGTCGTTCCACCACGGCTCGTTGGGCAGGTGCTCGACGATGTCGCGGGCGCGGATCCAGCGCGGCGTGAACCCGAAGAACGCGACCTTGCGGGTCAGGTCCGAGTAGTTGTCGCTGCGGGCGTGCCAGATGCGGCGGTCGAAGAACATGACGTCGCCGGCGTTGCCGGTGACCTCGATGGCGCCTTCGGGGTCGGGCCACTCCATGTCGCGGCGCGGCGGGCCGTCGATCCGGTTCCACTTGTGGGAGCCGGGGATGATCTTGGTGTTGCCGCGGCCCTCCTCGGCGAGGTCGGTGAAGAAGTAGGCGAGCTTGACCGACAGGCGCGGGCGCGGGTCGGTCTCGGTCTCGCGGTTCTGGCGGCCGCCGTCCTGGTGCCACTCGAAGCGGAACGGGCGCTTGCCCTCGATCGGCGGGTGCTTGTCCACGTGCGAGTGGTAGACGTGGAAGTTCCAGCCCAGGATCGACCACACGTAGTGGAAGGTCTTGGGGTGGTTGAGCAGGAACGCGAGTTCCGGGCAGGAAGTGACGGCGTCGAGGCGGTGCATCGCGCCTTCGGGGCTGAGCCGCCCCGCTTCCTTCTCGATCTCGTACACGCGGTCCAGAGCGTCGTTGCAACGCTTGAGATCGTCGGCGTCGAGCGCGCCGCGGATCATCAGATAGCCGTCGCGATCGAAGGCTTCACGCTGCTCAGGGGTGAGAGCTGCGGCACCGACCGATGTCAATGCGGTCATCTCAATGCCTTTCCGGGTTCCAGGGGGGATCTTGTCGTCTAGCTAGACGCCTGATCCGCCCAATGCGGTTGCACTGCGGGAGTCGGAAAATCAGGCAAGATTCCCGCGGTGTTCATTACCGGAAATCGTAGTGGCCATCACTTCACAGGCGCTGGAGAAAGACTCGAAGTTCCATGGGAAGTCGCGAAACATGCCGCACCGAAAGCGAACGGGCCGTCACTCTCCGAAGAGGTCGGTGATCCAGTCGAACCAGCCGAAATCAAGCGAGATCCAGTCCCAGCTGAGCTGGTCGAGGTAGCTCATGCCGACCATGAACAGGAAGACGCCGGTCGCCAGGTGCGCGAGGCGCGCGGACTTGCGCTTGGCGTGCAGCCAGCGGCCCCACAGGATGCCGCCCGCGACGCGGATCAGGAAGAACAGGCCGACGGCCACTGCGAGCACGAACAGGTAGCTGAAGACCTGGCTGCGCAGCGTGTCCATGCCCTGCTGGATGGCCCAGATGAGCCACATGATCAGGGAGAACAGGCCGCCGATCACCGACAGCTCGAAGCCCTTCGAGAGCGACCCGGGCGGGCCGAGCAGCGGGGGCCGGTCGGCCTTGTCGAGCTCGCGTTCGCTCGGTTCCTCGGGGTCTGTCGAGAGCTTGAGGCGCGGCAGCGGGTCGCGGCCGGGGGGCGGCCCGGCGGAGCGGCCGGGCGAGTAGCCGTCGGGGCGCTCGTTCTGACTGGGGACGCGGACGCGCCCGGCGGGCTTGTCCTGCACCGGGCTCGGGGCGCCGGCCTCCATGACGCGGGTGCCGTCGGCCATGACGCGGGTGCTGTCCGCGGCCGGGGCGACGGGCGTGACCTGGGTGGGCGCCGCGAGCGGCGCGTTCGGCCGGTCGAGGCGGCGGGTCGCGGCGGTGTCGATCGGGCGGCCCATCGGGGCCGAGTGCACGCCCGCGGTGTGCTCGGTGTTCCAGTCGACGCCGAGGTCGGGGAGGTTCGAGCGGGTCATGACCGCGCAGAGCTCGCCGATCCAGCGCGGCAGCTCCTCGGTGCGGGGCCGGTTCTCCGGGTTGTCGTCGAGCGTCGCGGTGAGCAGCTCGCGCAGGCGCGGGTTCGCCTCGAGCGCCGGGTGCTTGCGCAGCCGCGCCCACGGCACGGACTGCTCCTGGCCGGGCGAGTCGGTGCGGGCGCTCGCGCCCGTCACGAGGTAGAACGCGATCGAGCCGAAGCCGTGCACGTCGTAGGCGGGGCCGACGGTGCCCTGGTGCGCTTCGGGACCGGCGGTCTCGCGCGTGTACGCGATCGTGGTCAGGTGCGCGGGGGTGTAGTAGCGGGCGCCGGTGAAGTCGATGACCTTCGCCGAGCCGTCAGGGCCGATGATCACGTTCGCGGGCTTGAGGTCCATGTGCAGGACCGGGTGCGCGCCCGTGGGCGGGTGGTGCATCGCCTGCATGACCTCGGCGACGGACTTCAGGGTGCGGGCGGCGTCGACGCGGCCGAGCCGCCACTGCAGCAGCTGGCGCAGGTCGTGCCCGGGCAGGTACTCCAGGACCTGGAACGGGACGGGCTCGCCGGTCGGGGCCTGGCCGGGCGGGTGCGGCAGGCGGCCGTAGAACGCGTCGATGCGGCGGCAGATCGCGCCCACGTTCCGGCCGTGGAGGTCCATGAGGACCGCGTCGCCCTTGTCCCAGGAACGGAACTGGTGCTCGCGCGTGTCGTGCGGGTTGAGCCGGAGGACCTTGACGCTCAGGGGCGCCGAGGCGACCCCGGCGGAGACGCGAACGGCCTGGTACACGTCGGCCTGCCCGCCCGAGCCGAGCAGGCCGGTCAGCCGGTAGCTCTGCTCTGACCCCGGCAGGGGGTCGGCCGGGCCGCAGACGAGGTCGACGGTGGCGTTCGACATGAAGTGGTCCTTCGCGATGAATAGTCCGAGCCAATAGCGTAACGCCCGGAACCCACCCTCCACGGCCCCCAGAGGCGGCGCTGTTCGCATCGTCTCAGCGAGCAACCGCTACCCGCCCGGAGCGGGTCAGCGACCCGAGTTCCACGGGCTCCCGGCCTGCGGCGACGACGGCCCGCCCGCGGACGGCTGCCCGTACGAGCTGGCGGGCGGCGCGGGTGCGATCGAGCTGTTCATCGGCTCGAACACGCCGCCGGTCTGCTGCTGCGGCTGCGACGGGACGGGTGTGACCTGCACGCGGTCGAACGTCCCAGTCGAGGCGGGCGCGGCCTGGCCTCCGGCACGGGAAAGCGACCACAAGGCGGGTGAGAGCGCCAGGGTGAGGATGCCGAAGCTGATGGCCCACAGCTCGACCGGGGCCGAGTCCTCGGCGAGGCCGGTCAGGTCGAAGTCGGCGATGTACCAGAGCAGGGAGGAGGTGATGAACAGCAAGGTGCCGATCAGGCCGATGACCTGGAAGACCTGGAGGAGAACGCGAAAACCCTTATTCATGGGTTGACGCTACCAACACCCGTCCAATTACTCCAGATCCGATGTGTCGAATTCTCCTGGTTTTCGCCCACGGAGAAGGCCCGGGCCGAAACCCGGGCCTTTCCTCTGCTTCGTTGCCGCTTAAGGCAGTTCGGGCAGCTCGTGGGTGGACTCCCACTCGGTGAGCATGTCGATGCGGCGCTGGTGGCGCTCGGCGCCGGAGAACGCCTCGTCCACGAACGCGTCGGCGAAGCTGGTCGCCTCGTCGAGCGAGTGCATGCGGCCGCCGATGGCGACCACGTTCGCGTCGTTGTGCTGGCGGCCGAGCTTCGCGGTCTCCACGCTCCAGGCCAGGGCCGCGCGGCAGCCCGGGACCTTGTTCGCGGCGATCTGCTCGCCGTTGCCGGAGCCGCCGATGACGATGCCGAGGCTCCCCTTGTCCGCGACCACCTGCGAGGCGGCGTTGAGGCAGAACGGCGGGTAGTCGTCCTCGGCGTCGTACTGGTGCGGGCCCACGTCGACGACCTCGAAGCCGCGGCCGCCCAGGTGCTTCACCAGGTGGTCCTTGAGTTCGAGGCCCGCGTGGTCGGAGGCGAGATAAATGCGCACGATGGGACCTTAGCCTTTCGGAAGCTCGACGATGGCGAGACCGGCGCGGGCCTTGGGCACGAACCAGGTCGACTTGCGCGGCATCTTCAGCCGCTGGAGGTTCACGTCGATGAAGTCGGGGACGGTGACCGGGGCGATGAGGATCGCCAGGTCGGCCTTGCCCGCGTCCACCTGCTCGGCGAGCCACGACGCCGGGTAGTCGCCGCCCACGTACGTGATGCGCTTGTCCCCCGCGTCCCAGCCGAGCAGGCCCGTGAAGACCTCGTTCTCGACCTGCGTGTGGTCGAGGCGGTCGACGACCGAGCCTTCGACTCTGGGGAAGGCGATCTCCCAAGTGCGGCCCTGGCCGTAGACGACCACGGTGCCGCCCTCGGCGGGCGTCTGGGGCGGGTCGTCGACCTCGATGACCGAGGCGCCGATCTGCCCGATCTGCTCCACCAGCTGCGCGGCCGAACCGGGCAGGCCCTTCACGAGGCGGTGGTAGGGGCGGATGACGACCGACTGCGGGGTGGTGATCACCGCGAGGAACCGGTCGAGCTCGCCGACCTGCGCGGCCAGCGAGCGGTGGTTGCCGTCGGCCACGATGAGGTCGCCGTCCCCGGCCAGCGCGGTCAGGGCCTCCCCGGCCTCGCCGCCGATCGCCCAGATCTCGTGCGCGCGCCCGGCCTCGTCGACGTCCTTCGCGACGGGCTCGCCGGCACCGGCGATCGCGGTCTCGATCGCGGCGTGCAGCTCCTCGCCGCGGCTCGACTGGAGCAGCAGGACGGGGCTGAGCAGGTGGCGCAGGCGCTGGTTGAGCTCGTTGCGCTGCTTGACCTTCTCGATGAAGACGTCCTCGTTGCGGATGACCTTGCCGGGCTCCTCGGCGGAGGAGGAGATCTCGGCGGTGTCGACGAGGCAGAACACGCCGTACGCGGTGGGCTCCTCGCCGCCGGAGATCCGGTAGGCGACGGCGACGTCGCCGAACGCGGCGAAGCGCCCGGCCTCCTTGAGCGCGGAGAGCCGCTCGGCCGCGGCGGGCAGGGCCTGCTCGAACGTCAGTCCGGCGGCCACCGCCTCGGGCGTGTGCGCGGGCATCTCGACGCCCAGCATGGACGCGGGGTTCGCCTCGATGATCCGGGTGATCTCGGTTTCGTCGGGGAACTCGTCGTAGTTCTTCGCACCAGTGCTCCCGGTGGAAAGCCAGGCCTGGTCGATCGGGTGTGCAGCAGTCACGCCACGAGCGTAATCGACCCTGTTCATCGCCGACGTGGCCGCCGAGTGAACTCCCGAGATGTGACACACTTCTTTCATATCCGAATCCCTGACTGGAGGCACTGTGGCGGCAACGCACATTCTCACTCGAGACGAGGCTCAGCGTCGCGCTGAGCTGCTCCACGTCGAGTCCTACACCGTGGAGCTCGACCTCACCGGGCACGAGCAGGGCGACACCTTCGGCTCGCGCACCGCCGTCAAGTTCTCCTGCACCGAACCGGGTGCGGAGACGTTCATCGAGATCGCCGCCGAACGCATCGAGGACGCCTTCCTCAACGGCGAGCCCGTCAGCCTCATCGGCTACGACCCCAAGGACGGGCTGAAGATCACGGGTCTCGCGGCCGAGAACGAGCTGGTCGTGAACGCGGTCTTCGCGTACTCGACCGACGGGCAGGGCCTGCACCGCATGACCGACCCGGTCGACAAGGAGACCTACCTCTACTCGCAGTTCGAGGTCGCCGACGCGCAGCGCGTGTACGCGTGCTTCGACCAGCCGGACCTGAAGGCCGCGTTCACGTTCCAGGTGCGGACCCCCAAGCACTGGACCGTGATCTCGAACATGCCCGCCGAGCACGAGACCGTGGTCGAGGACGTCAACCTGAAGGTGACGCTGTTCAAGCAGTCGGTGCGGATGAGCCCGTACATCACCGCGATCTGCGCGGGCCCGTACGTGGGCGTGCACGCGGTGCACGACGGCATCGACATGGGCCTGTACTGCCGCCAGTCCATGAAGGACTACCTGGACCCCGAGGGCGTCTTCGAGGTCACCCGCCAGGGCTTCGACCACTTCCACGAGCACTTCGGGGTGCGGTACCCGCTGCCGAAGTACGACCAGGTCTTCGCCCCCGAGTACAACTTCGGCGCGATGGAGAACTTCGGCTGCGTCACCATCGCCGAGGCCTCGTTCCTGTTCCGCTCGCAGGTCACCGACTTCGAGCTGGAGCAGCGCGCGAACGTGATCCTGCACGAGATGGCGCACATGTGGTTCGGCGACCTCGTCACGATGCGCTGGTGGGACGACCTGTGGCTCAACGAGTCCTTCGCCGAGTGGGCCTCCCACTGGGCGAACGTCGAGGCGACCCGCTTCGACGGCGCGTGGACGACGTTCCTGTCGGCCCGCAAGAACTGGGGCTACGGCGCCGACCAGCAGCCGACCACGCACCCGGTGTACACCGCCGCAGGCGACACCGAGGAGATCCAGGCGAACTTCGACGGCATCACCTACTCCAAGGGCGCCTCGATCCTCAAGCAGCTCGTCGCCTACGTCGGCATCGACCCGTTCCTGGCGGGCCTGCGCGCCTACTTCGAGAAGCACCAGTTCTCCAACGCGGTGTTCTCGGACCTGTTGGGCGAGCTGGAGGCCGCGAGCGGCAAGCCGCTCAAGGACTTCGCGGACACGTGGCTGCGCACCGCGGGCGTCTCGACCCTGCGCCCGGACGTGGCCGTGGACGCGGACGGCAACTACACCAAGGTCACTGTGCTGCAAGAGGTTCCGGCCGAGCACCCGACGCACCGCACGCACCGCATCGCGATCGGCCTCTACGACCTGGAAGCGGGCGTGCTCAAGCGCCGCGACCGGATCGAAGTGGACGTCACCGGTGAGGCCACCGAGATCACCGCGCTCGCGGGCGTGAAGCAGCCGGACTTCCTGCTGCTCAACGACGACGACCTGACGTACGCGAAGCTGCGCCTGGACGAGCGGAGCCTCGCCACGGCCGTCGAGCACACCTCGGCGCTCGAGGACTCGCTCGCGCGGGCGCTCATCTGGGCCGCCGCGTGGGACATGCTCCGTGACGCCGAACTGACCGCGACACAGTTCGTACAGCTCGGCGTGAAGAGCCTCACGACCGAGACGGACATCAACATCGTCACCGTCGCGCAGCGGCAGGTCGCCGGGGCGCTCGCCTACGCCGACCCGGCCCACCGCGCCGCGCTGCGCGAGTCCTGGGCGCAGGCCGCGAAGGCCGCGATGGAGGCCGCCGCGCCGGGCTCGGACCCGCAGCGGTCGTGGGCGAAGGCCTACGCGTCCGCGTCGCGCTCCGAAGCGGACCTGGCCCGCATCGGCGGGTGGCTCGAGGGCAACGAGGTCCCTGAGGGTCTGGCCGTCGACGCCGACCTGCGGTGGGCCCTGCTCACCGGGCTCGTCGGCAACGGGGCAGTCCCCGAGGACGCCATCGACGCCGAGCTCGACCGCGACTCCACGGCGGACGGCCAGCGCCTGGCGATCATCGCCCGCGCGGTCGTCCCGAACGCGGAGGCGAAGCAGCGCGCCTGGGAGCGGATCACCGACCCGAACTCGGAGAACTGGGTGCGCCGGTCCTCGATGCTCGGTTTCGCGCCGCTCGACCAGGCCGACCTGGTGCGCCCGTACCTGCGGCCGTACCTGGACGCGGTGCCGGAGCTGTGGGAGAAGCTGGGCGCGCAGCAGGCCGTCGAGTTCTCCAAGCTCGCGTTCCCGTCGAACCTGATCGAGGCGGAGACGCTGGAGACGCTCGACGCGTGGCTCGCCGAGGACCGGCCCGCGCCGGTCAAGCGCGGCGTGGCCGAGGGCCGGGCGGACATCGCCCGTGCACTGAAGGGCCGGGAACTGGACAAGTCCGCTTAAACTCGGATCGAGTCTCATCGGGGCTCCGGGACCGCCGCGCACATCGGCGTCCCGGAGCCCCGAGCGCTTTTCGCGCCGTTGATAAGCTCGCCGTGTTCCACACCCCCGCCTTAAGAGGAAAGAGCCGTCTTGTCCGCGCTTTTGCCGGTGGTCGTCCTGAGCGCCACCCTGGTCGCGTTGTTCGGGATCGTCCTGCCGCTCCTGCTGCTCGGGCCCGTGCTCGCCTCGCGCACCCGGCCCCAGCCGCAGCAGCTGATGTTCGCCGTCGTGCTGCTCATCCCGACCGTGCTCATCGGTTCGGGCTTCCTGGCCTGGTGGGCGGTCGACTGGCTGCGCCGGTACGACGTGCCCGCGCCCGAGCTCGTCGGCATCAGCCTGGTCGTGTCGGGCGTGATCGGCCTGATGGCGCCGCTGCGCGTGCCGACCGGGAGCGGGCCGTTCTGGCTCAAGCCGCTCCTCGGCCTGGCCGCGGGCGTGCTCGTGCCGATGTCGATCATCTGGACGGTCGACGCGGGGCTGCACGAGGTCGCGGCCGTCGGCATCGGCGTGCTCGTCCTGGCCGCGCTCGTCGTGGTGTTCCGGGTGGTCGCGAAGCCGCTCGCCGACCGGCGGCAGGCGAAGCAGGCGCGCAACTCGGTGCGGCGTTTCCAGGGGCAGCTCGTGGACGTCACCGACACGGCGTGGAGCCTGTCGAGTGCGCGCGGGGACGCGAACCGGATCGTGCTGACCTACAGCGGCGAGTCCGGCGGCAAGACCGTCGGTGCGTCCCTGATCCTCAAGCGCGACATGGAGTGGGTGCCGAAGGCCAAGGAGAACGAGTCGGCGGTGTTCGAGCTCGCGAAGGGCCTCAACGGCCAGCCGACCGAGGCGGTCCTGGCGCAGAAGGCGATCGGCTCCCCCGCGACACTGACGATGCGCATCCCGGGGACGACGATCCTGTCGATCCGCGAGACCGTCGCCGATTCCCTCTCGTGGGTCGAGTTCATCGGGAAGCTCGAGCTGACCGAAGCCGACGACCTGCTCAAACGCCAGTTCCCCGAGGACGCGAAGCGGAAATGAGCGAGCACGAGAACGGCCCGGAAGCCGAGGCTTCCGGGCCGTTCCGCTGTCTCTGGTCTAGCGGCTCGCGGCGGTCTCCGCGAGCATGCGCAGGCCGGTGATGATGCCCCCGGCGAGCTGTCCGGCGCCGAACGCGGCCTCCATGGAGAAGACCACGAGCGCGGCGGAGCGGTCCGGGACCTTCTCCTGGGCGAGCTTGCCGGTCACGATCTCCAGCTGCCGCTGCTCGGGCGAGACGGCGATGAGGATCGAGCGGTCCGGGTCGGCGAGCTTGTCGTGCAGCGCCTCGGCCGCGCCGCGGACCGGGTCGTGCAGGGGCCCGACGTAGACGCTGTAGTGCAGGCCGCCGCCGTCGCGCTCGGCCACGGAGAGGGCCTCGTCGATGTGCAGCAGCTCGCGGGTGTCGAACGGGCCTTCGAGCATCGCGGGCTTGACGTCCTCGGGGCTCTTGTCGACGCCCTCGACGATCGCCACCTGGTTACCACTTGCCATGCGAGCCTCCCTTGGGTCCACTGGCGACGGTCTCGGCGCCGTGGGCGCCGGACTCGAGTTCGGCCAAGCCGGACTCGCCTGCCACCGCGCCATTGCGGGCGACGAACCACACCGGTTTGAAGTTGTAGGGCTCGCCCGTGCGGTAGCGGGACTGCGGCCTCGGGTGCCGAAGGAAGATCAGGGCGAAGACCGCGACCACGACCAGGATCGGGGCGCCGAAAAGTATCAGCCAGTCCTGGAAATTCATGTTGCTCCCCTAGATTTCGATACAGGTGACCCGGCGGACTCGCAGGCTGGCGAGCAGGCGCCGTCACCATGGCCCTCAGACTAATCCAATTACGCCCCTCACATCGCCGCAGGTGGTAACTCCGTGCACCCGGTCGCACAGGGTCCGAAAGCGTTGGTGCGGCAAGGCAAGCGCACGAACGGGGCCCGCCGACGGTCATGCGACTGTCGACGGGCCCCGCTCGTCCGATGGCGGCTCCTACGAGAGCCGGGCGCGCTCCTTCCCGTGGCGGGGCAGCCAGGCCTCCCACGCCGGGTCGGGGCGGCGCTGGCCGCGGAAGCCGCGCAGCTGCCAGCCCGAAGGCGGCCGGGGCGCCCGGGGCAGGCGCCAGCCGAGCTCGGCCAGGGTCTTGTCGCTCTTGCGGTGGTTGCAGGGGGCGCACGCCGCCACGACGTTGTCCCACGTGTGCGTCCCGCCGCGCGAGCGGGGCACCACGTGGTCGATGGTCTCGGCCGACGCGTTGCAGTACACGCACCGCCAGTCGTCGCGGGCGAACACGCCGCGCCGCGACGGGCTCGACCCGA
Organism: Glycomyces sp. NPDC048151; assembly: GCF_043202775.1. Taxonomy (NCBI): domain Bacteria; kingdom Bacillati; phylum Actinomycetota; class Actinomycetes; order Glycomycetales; family Glycomycetaceae; genus Glycomyces; species Glycomyces sp. NPDC048151. Next base: position 69,147 of record NZ_JBIDBB010000002.1, read on the forward strand.
CCTGCCTGGGGATCGGCACGTAGCGGTTGAGCCTGACCACCGAGGGGACGGGGATGTGCATGGTTTCGGAGCGCAGAAAACCGTCACCAGGAGTGACGGTTTCGGCCTTTCGAGTGAGCAGCAGCACCGCCGCCCGCTTGACTGGTATCACGCACAGCGGCTCGTAACTCTGGTTCAGGACGAGGGCGGAGCCCAGCGTGGCCGCGTTGTGCGTGAAGAGATTCGGGAGCACCCCTGGGGAAGGGTCGCTGTCGAGAGCGCTCCTATGTCGAGGACCTATCACGGTGACGTACCTCCAAGCCATCGGTCCCCACAAGTTTGACCTAAATCTCAGAAAATTGCACCCTGGTTCCGTGGGATCTTGAATGACACGCGAATATCGTCTGTGCGGGCCCAGCGCGACACCGGATCGGACGGACGTCGGTAAGGGTGCCGGAGAGGCGTGAACACTGCGCCCGCGCCTGGATGACCTTGAGAAGGACGAACGTGGAACTGCTAGCCGCCACCGAGGAGACCTCGCCCTGCGACCCGGGTTTCAACTCGTGTTCAGTGCTGTGGAGCGTCACCAAGAACGACAACTTCGCCGTCGACGGCGGCGTGGTGCTCGACAAGATCGGGCAGGTCCTGCTCATCATCTTGGCGGCGTTCTTCCTGCGCTGGCTCGTCAACCGCGCCATCGGCCGCATCATCAAGCAGGTCACCTCGATCAAGGGCCCGCAGTCGATCGCGGAGCTCGCCGACAAGCTCGGCTCGGGCAACGCCCGCCGGGACGAGCTCCTGGGCGACCGCAGCGACAAGCGCGCCGAGACCCTCACCGGCGTGCTGCAGCACGTCGCCGGGATCGTCATCTTCTCCGTCGCGTTCATGCTGGTGCTCAGCGCCTTCAACGTGAACCTCGCGCCGATACTCGCCAGCGCGGGCATCGCGGGCATCGCGATCGGCTTCGGCGCGCAGAACCTGGTGCAGGACTACCTGGCCGGGATCTTCATCCTCATCGAGGACCAGTACGGCGTGGGCGACAACGTCGACGTCGGCGACGCCCAGGGCACCGTGGTCGACATGGGCCTGCGGGTCACGACGCTCAGGTCGCTCGACGGGACACTGTGGTACGTGCGCAACGGCCAGATCCTGCGCGTCGGCAACTCCAGCCAGAGCTGGGCGTACGTCGTGGTCGACACGCCGCTGCCGCCGACCACGGACATCGACCGGGCCGGGGAGATCATCACGCAGGTCGCCGAGGAGTTCGTGCAGGACGAGGAGTGGAGCGACCACATCCTCAAGGAGCCCGAGTACCTCGGCCCGATCGCGATCACCATCGACGAGATCAAGGTGCGCCTGGGCGTGCGGACGACCTCCGACCAGCAGTGGGCGGCGGGCCGTGAGCTGCGGCTCCGCGTCTCCGAGGCGCTGCGGTCGGCCGGGATCATCGACCTGGCCGCCACCGGGCGGATCTACGTGCCGCGCACGGTCGCGGGCGGCGGGGCCGCCGGTGCGGCCGGCGCGGCGGGGACGACTCCCTAGGTACCGCGCTTTCCAGGTGATATAGAGCCCATTCGGTGTGACGCGTGCCGGATCGCCTTCCCAGTCGGTCCGGCCCTTGGCACGATTGGGAGATGCCTAGTGACAGCCCGCGAGCCGTAGTGGCTCTGACGCCCACCGGACAGCCTGCGCCCACGCAGTCCTTCTATGAGGCCGTGGGCGGCGAGGCGACGTTCGAGCGCCTGACGAACGCGTTCTACGCGCACGTGGCCGACGACCCGATCATGCGGCCGATGTACCCCGAGGAAGACCTGGCCCCGGCCGCACGGCGGTTGAAGATGTTCCTGGAGCAGTACTGGGGCGGGCCGCACACGTACTCCGAGGAGCGGGGCCACCCGCGCCTGCGGATGCGCCACAATCCGTTCACCATCGGCGAGCGCGAGCGCGACGCCTGGTTGAAGTGCATGCGCGCGGCCATGGACGAGGTCGCCCTGCCCGCCGAGTACGACCAGGTCATGTGGGAGTACATGGAGCGCGCGGCGGACTTCATGAGGAACGAATGAAGCTTGAGCGCAGCATGCGCAACGAGTAGGCCTGCGGGCCAACGAGACTGAAGACGAGAACGGAGCGGCGGGGAGACCCGCCGCTCCGTTCTTCTCTGCGTTCAGGTCAGGCGAGGCACTGGCGCTCGACCTCGCGGAAGAGCTCGTCGTGGGCCTCGGCCCACTCGAGGTACTCGGCACTGACGAGATCCTCGAAGCTGTCGATCGTCCCCGGATAGTTGTCGGCGATGAACGCGTCGAGCGCGTCGGAGCAGGCCTGGCGGGCGTCGGAGTCGGCCTGGAGGGTGTCGCGCTCCAACTGGAGGGCGACGACCTCGTCCTCGAGGTCGTCGCGTTCGGTCTCGGTCGTCTCGAGCTGTCCGGCCTGGTCGTCGAAGTCGTTCGTCTTCTCCGAGTAGAGGATGCCGAAGGTCGCCGCGACGCCGGCCAGCACGACCGCGATGACCGCGAAGGCGATCGCGGCCTTGTTGCGGGGCTTGCGCGGGGCCATCGGCATCGGGATCGGGCCGGTCGGCATCCCGGGCGGGGGCACGCCGGGTCCTCCGACCGGCATGCCCGGGGGCGCTGCGGCCGGGGATCCCATCGGCGGCGGGGTCATCGCGTAGCCCTGGGCGGGCGGCGGGACCGGCGAGGGGAGCGCCGTCTGCGGCAGTGCGCCGGTCGATGCGGTAGCGGCCGGTGCCATGGCGCTCGCCGGGGCGGGCGGCACGGCGGGGGGCGAGTATCCCGGAGCCTGCGCGGCGACGGGTGCCTGTGCCTCCGTGAGGAAGTCGTCGGTCGCGGAGGCGGGCTGCGGGGCCTCGGCCGTCGGAGCGGCGGGCTGCGGGGCGGCGCCGGGGACGACCTTCACGGTGGCGTCGTTCTCCCCTGAGAAGACCGAAGGCGATGAGTCCGGTTGCGGCGCTGCCGAAGACGGGACCGCGGGCGGCTGGGGCTGGGCCGCTTGCGGCGCCTCGGGTTCGAGACCGGAAGTGAAGTCAGGGGTCTGGGCGGGCTCGGGAGGCTGGGGCTGGGGTTCGGGGCTCATGGGGTCTCCTATCCAATTTGGAGGTGGGGGTTCCTCATGATCGTACCGGCTCAAAGCGAAACGCACCTGCTCAAAGCGGCGCCCCGGGCTCCTCGCGGAACCCGGGGCGGCGTCTTGCACAGGTGCACAACGGTCAGACCGGCAGCCTCTAGAGCAGTTCGCCTTCCAGCCACTCGACGAATGTGCCCGAGATCGCGGTGCCGCAGTCGATGAGCTCTTCGAGCAGGGCGGTGGTGATGCCGGGGCGGACGGGGACCTGGATCTCGCCGAAGACCGGGAGCGCGCCCGAGTCGGTCGGCTCGCCGAGGTAGGCCTTGAGGAAGCGGCGGGTGCGGTTCCACTCGTTCATGGCGGCGTAGCCGCGCTCGGCCCACTCGCGCGGCACGGTCTGGTAGGCGCGGGCGCGCAGCACCAGGATGTCGCGGTCGGGGCCCTCGGCGCGGACCTGGACGATGTGGCGCTCCCAGAGGGCCACGATGCCGCCGTTCTCGTCGACGAGGTAGCGGATGTCGAGGTTCTTCAGGGCCGCGATGATGCGGTCCGAGTCGAGCGGAGCGGCCTCGTCGACCTCCTGGGCGACCGCGTCGGCGGCGATCTGCTCCAGGTCGGTGATGAAGTCGGGGTCGATCTCCTCGAGGTCCTTCTTGATGAGATGCCAGCGGTCGACCTCGGAGATCTGCTCGTGCTCGGGGCCGAGCAGGAGCTGTTCCGCGGTGAGCTCGTGACGCAGCTCGCGGGAGGCGAACTCGAGGTCGACCTCGAGCTCCTCGGTGTCGAACTCGGGGTCCTCGTGCCGTTCGGCGCGCGGGTTCGGGACCGCGCTCGGCTGGCTGCCGCGCGCCTGGGCGCGCTCGGCGGCTCCGCCGAGCTCGCTGTCGGCCTCGGCGACCGCCTCGGCGATCGACTCTTGCTGTGCGTCGCGTTTTCTGCTGCGCCACCATGCCATGGTGTTGTCCGCCTTCCCACCCAAAATGCGAATCACTGGCAGTGTTGGGTAATACGTTGGCATTCATGCTGAGCTGAACCATTGGATGTGATTGGTCGTGCTTCGCGGGGCATAGCCAAGTTACGTCGTGTTGCAGTGAGCAGGCTACGACCTCGCTACGACTTGGCACAACCGTCAACCAATCCTGACCAAAAGTATGAACCGTCGAGCGTTTGTTCGCAGGCGCGAACGGGGTACTGTCACCGGTTTCATATGTATCAGAACAGGAAGGGCCGTCCCATCCTCCGGACGTCGGGTATCCGTCACCGATCGGGGTGACAGTCACTCAGTGTTCCGAATCGGTCACAACAAGGGAAGGCCGCGGTCCCGGTCCCAGACGGTGCCGTAGGTGGCGGCGAGGCCGATGCGCCGGCCCGACTTGAGGACCCGGACCGGGTCCGTCCCGAGGAAGCCCATGCGGCAGAGCCCGGCGACGAGCCGCAGCTCGACCGGGTAGATCCGGCCGTCGTGCTCGACGCGGAGCGTGACGTGGTCGAGCATGGCGTCGCGCAGGCGGCGGTCGCCGATGCCCTGGCCGCGCCGCTCCCGCAGGGCCTGGGCGGCCTTCTGGTCGATGTCGGCGATGTCGGCGGCCGGGACGGACTCGACGGTCGTCCACGGCCGCTTCGGGAGGCGCCCGCGCCACTCGGCGGCGGGCCGGGCGGCCGGGGAGCCCGCGGCGAGGTCTCCGGCGCGGTAGAGGCCCTCGGGGAGGGCCGTCGCGCCTTCGCGGACGGCCAGGACCCCGAAGGGCAGGGCGGCCCACAGGAGGCCGCCCTGCGCGAGCACGAGGGTGTCGGGGTCGAGCCTGGCGGCGCGGGCAGCGAAGGCCGCGTCGTCCCCGGCGGTGGTCGGTTCTGGTTTCAACGGATCGTCATTCGCGGACTAGTCGGTCCACTGCTCGAGGTACGCCCGCTCCTCGGCGGTGATGCGCCGGGGCCGCTGGGAGACGATGTCGTACGGCACCATCACGGTCTTGGCGCGCAGCGCGAGCTTGTCGTTCGCGATGAGCTCGTAGGCGAACGAGAACGAGGAGTTCCCGATCCGCTCGACCCAGAGCTCCACGCGGGTCTCGGCGGGCACCGTCACCGGCAGCAGGAAGTCGACCTCGTGGCGGGCCACGACGACGCCCTCGCGGAACCCGGGGACGCCGGACTCCGCGGCGGCGGAGAACATCATGGCGACCCGGGCCTCCTCGAGGAGGACCATGAACTGGTTGTTGTTCACGTGCCCGAAGGCGTCCATGTCCGACCAGCGCAGCGGGACGTCGACCTTGAAGCGCGCCACGGCTAGTCCCGGGTGAGCTTCCGGTGCGTGACCCGGTGCGGGTTCAGGGCCTCCGGGCCGAGGCGCTCGGCCTTGTTCTTCTCGTACGACTCGAAGTTGCCCTCGAACCAGAACCACTTCGGCAGGCCGTCCTCGTCCTCGCCCTCCCAGGCGAGGATGTGGGTGGCGACCTTGTCGAGGAAGGCCCGGTCGTGGGAGATCACGACGGCGCAGCCGGGGAACTCAAGGAGCGCGTTCTCCAGGCTGGAGAGCGTCTCGACGTCCAGGTCGTTGGTGGGCTCGTCGAGCAGGAGGACGTTGCCGCCCTGCTTGAGGGTGAGCGCCAGGTTCAGGCGGTTGCGCTCGCCGCCCGAGAGGACCTTGGTGGGCTTCTGCTGGTCCGGGCCCTTGAAGCCGAACGCGGCGATGTAAGCGCGCGAAGGCATCTCGACCTTGCCGACCATGAGGTAGTCGAGGCCGTCGGAGACGACCTGCCAGACGGTCTTGTCGCCGTCGAGGCCCGTGCGGTTCTGGTCCACATAGGAGATGTCGACCGTGCCGCCGATGTTCACGACGCCGGAGTCGGGCTTCTCGAGGCCGACGATGGTCTTGAACAGGGTGGTCTTGCCGACACCGTTCGGGCCGATGATGCCGATGATGCCGTTGCGCGGCAGGTTGAAGTCCAGGCCGTTGATGAGCGTCTCGCCGTCGAAGCCCTTGACCAGGTCCTTGACCTCGATGACGGTCGAGCCCAGGCGCGGGCCCGGCGGGATCTGGATCTCCTCGAAGTCGAGCTTGCGGGTCTTCTCGGCTTCGGCGGCCATCTCCTCGTAGCGGCCGAGGCGGGCCTTGGACTTGGTCTGGCGGCCCTTGGCGTTGGAGCGGACCCACTCGAGCTCGTCCTTGAGGCGCTTCTGGAGCTTGGAGTCCTTGCGGCCCTCCACCTTCATGCGCTCGGCCTTCTTCTCCAGGTAGGTGGAGTAGTTGCCCTCGTAAGGGTAGGTGCGGCCGCGGTCGAGCTCGAGGATCCACTCCGCGACGTTGTCGAGGAAGTACCGGTCGTGCGTGATCGCGATGACCGCGCCCGGGTAGGTGGCGAGGTGGCGCTCCAGCCAGAGGACGGACTCGGCGTCCAGGTGGTTGGTGGGCTCGTCGAGGAGCAGCAGGTCGGGAGCCTCGAGCAGCAGCTTGCAGAGCGCCACGCGGCGGCGCTCGCCGCCGGAGAGGTTGGTGACGGGCCAGTCGCCGGGCGGGCAGCGCAGCGCGTCCATGGCCTGCTCGATCTTGGAGTCGAGCTCCCAGGCGTTGGCGGCGTCGAGCTCCTCCTGCAGGCGGCCCATCTCGGCCATGAGCTCGTCGGTGTAGTCGGTGGCCATCTCCATGGCGACCTCGTTGAACCGGTCGAGCTTGCCCTGGATGTCCGCGACGGCCTCCATGACGTTGCCCATCACGGTCTTCTCTTCGTTCAGCGGCGGCTCCTGCGCGAGCATGCCGACCGTGGCGCCCGCGGCGAGCTTCGCGTCGCCGTTCGAGACCTGGTCCTGACCGGCCATGATGCGCAGGAGGCTGGACTTACCGGCGCCGTTGGGGCCGACCACGCCGATCTTCGCACCCGGGTTGAAGTACAAGGTGACGTCGTCGAGGACGACCTTGTCACCGTGCGCCTTACGCGCCTTTTCCAAGGTGTAGATGAACTGCGCCACGCTGATCCTTCGCTTTGCGACGGGCTGTACTGAACTGACCGGTGTCAATGATGTCAAGTCCCGGGGGCCGACCGCCAATCGGGCCGTCGCCGGACCCGTCTGCGTCACCGCGACCGCCCGGCGGCACTCCCCGGTAGGCTTGCGAAAAGGAGGAAATACGAATTGAGCAACGCATCCTTCATTGTCGTCGCCAACCGCCTCCCCGTCGACGCTGTGGTCGACTCAGAGGGAAACCGAACCTGGCGCCGATCCCCTGGCGGCCTCGTCACCGCCCTCGAACCCGTACTCCAGGCCAATCAGGGCACCTGGATCGGCTGGGCCGGCATCGCCGGCGAAGCCCCTGACGCCTTCGAGTCCGACGGCGTGACCCTCATGCCGGTCCCGTTGAGCGAGAACGAGGTCCTGCGCTACTACGAGGGGTTCTCGAACGCCTCGCTGTGGCCGCTCTACCACGACGCGGTCGAACCGCGCGTCTTCCGCCGCTCCTGGTGGAAGTCCTACTACGAGGTCAACGAGCGCTTCGCCGAAGTCGCCGCCCGCGAGGCCGCCCCCGGGGCGGTCGTGTGGGTCCAGGACTACCAGCTCCAGCTCGTCCCGGGCATGCTGCGCGAGCGGCGCCCCGACCTGCGGATCGGGTTCTTCCTGCACATTCCGTTCCCGCCGGTCGAGCTGTTCATGCAGCTCCCCCACCGGATGGAGATCCTCAAGGGCCTCCTGGGCGCCGACCTCGTCGGCTTCCAGCGGCCCCTCGCGGCGCAGAACTTCCTCGCGCTCACCCGCCACCTCCTCGGCTACCGGCCCAGGGGCCACTACGTCACCGTCGACGACCGGCTCGTGCGCGCGGACGCCTTCCCCATCTCGATCGACACCGCCCACAACGAAGAGGTCGCGAGCACCGAACGGGTCCGCCAGCGCGCCAAGGAGATCCGGGCCGAGCTCGGGGAGCCGGAGACGATCATCCTCGGTGTCGACCGGCTCGACTACACGAAGGGCATCGAGCAGCGGCTCAAGGCCTTCCGGGAACTCCTGGAGGACGGGCGGCTGGAGGTGCCGAAAGCGGTCATGGTCCAGGTCGCAACCCCCAGTCGCGAACGCGTGGACCAGTACCGGGCGCTGCGCGAGCGCGTGGAGCGCGAGGTCGGGCGGATCAACGGCGAGTACGGGCAGGTCGGGCTCCCGGCGGTGCACTACCTGCACCAGAGCTTCGACCGGTACGAGCTGGCGGCGCTGTACCAGGCGGCCGACGTCATGGCGGTGACCCCGCTGCGCGACGGCATGAACCTGGTCGCGAAGGAGTACGTGGCGAGCCGCGTCGACAACCGCGGCGCGCTCGTCCTGAGCGAGTTCGCCGGTGCCGCAGGCGATCTGCGGCAGGCGTTCCTGGTGAATCCGCATGATTTGACCGATTTGAAAGACGGATTTGTGACAGCGGCGACCGCGCCCCTCGACGATAAGATGAAGAGGATGCGCGCGATGAGGCGGTATCTGCGCAAGCACGACGTGAGTCGCTGGGCGCGCAGTTTCCTCACAGCGCTAGGAGTTCCGGAGCGCAGCGCGGCGTACAATCCGGGCAGCCCGACAGCCGAAGTCTGATACCCGGCGTCGGGCGGCAGGCCAGAATTTCCGCAACGACGGTGTTGGAGAGATACGCCACGATGACCGCACCACGCCCTGAGGGCCCCGCGCCGGAGGACTTCAGCTCCTCCGAGGAATTGCGCTCAGCCCTCACACTGCTCGCCCGCGTTCCGCAGCTGCTGATCGCGTGCGACTACGACGGCACGCTCGCGCCGATCGTCACCGATCCCTCGCAGGCCATGCCGATTCCGGAGTCGGTCTCGGCCCTGCGGACGCTGGCGAACCTGCCGCAGACGAAGGTCGCGGTCATCTCGGGCCGCGCGCTGCGCGACCTGGCGGCGCTCTCCCGCCTGCCTTCCGAGATCCATCTGGTCGGGTCCCACGGATCCGAGTTCGACGTCGGCTTCACCCGGGCGCTCTCCAGCGAGGACCAGCGGTTGCGCGACAAGCTCGTGGCCGAGCTGTCCGCGATCGCCGAACGCTACGAGGGCGCCCGGGTCGAGCCCAAGCCCGCCGGTTGCGCGCTGCACGTCCGCGAGGCGTCCGACGCGGACGCGATGCGGGCCGTCGAGGACGTCCGCGAGGGTCCGTCCACTTGGGACGGCGTGCAGACGACCGAGGGCAAGGCCGTCATCGACCTGTCCGTGGTCACCACCCACAAGGGTGACGCGCTCGACAAGCTGCGCCACCAGCTGGGGGCCTCCGCGGTCCTCTTCCTGGGCGACGACGTCACCGACGAGAATGCGTTTGCGCACCTGCACGGCCCCGACGTCGGCGTCCGCGTCGGCCCGGGCCCCACCCGCGCCTCGTTCCGCATCTCCGACCCCGAGGACGTGGCGAAGCTCCTCGCGCGCCTGGTCGACACCCGCCGCGCCTGGCTCCAGGGCGAATCGGCCCAGCTCATCGAGCGGCACACGATGCTCGCCGACGGCGCCAACCACGCGCTGCTGACCCCTGACGGCCGCGTCACCTGGATGTGCCACCCGCGTCCGGACTCCGGCTCGGTCTTCGCCGACCTGCTCGGCGGCGAGCACGCCGGGCACTTCACCGTCCAGCCCGTCAACGCCGGCATCCCCCTCGGCCAGCGCTACGTCTCCGGCACGATGACCGTCGAGACCCGCTGGCCGGGCCTGTCGGTCACCGACTGGCTCGACTCCACGCCGCGGCGCCGGGGCGACCTCAACGCCACCGTCCTCGTCCGCGAGATCAGCGGCGAGATCCCGGTCAAGCTCACCTTCGCGCCCAGGCCCGAGTTCGGGCAGCTGCCCGTGCAGCTCCAGCCGGTCGGCGACGACGGCCTGCACGTCCTGGGCGGCCGCGAGCCCATCAGCCTCCGCTCGCCGGGCGTGGACTGGCACATCGAGTACGACGGCCAGCACTCGCTCGCCGTCGCCGTCGTCGACCTCGCCGCCGTCGGCGGCAGCCTCGTCCTCGAGATGCGCGCCGGATCGGCGAGCCTCGACGAGTGGTCGCCGGTCGTCGGCGTCCGCCGCCGCACCACCGAGGCGGGCTGGCGCAACTGGTCGGACTCGCTCAAGCTCCCGCGCGTCGAGACCGAGATGGTCTCGCGTTCCGCACTGGCGCTCAAGGCCCTCTGCTACCAGCCGACGGGCGCGATCCTCGCGGCCGGTACGACCTCGCTCCCCGAGGAGCTGGGCGGCGTCCGCAACTGGGACTACCGGTTCTGCTGGATCCGCGACGCCGCGATGACCGCGAACGCGCTCGTCGACCTCGGCTCGCTCCAGGAGGCCGAGGCGTACTTCGCGTGGGTCGCCGGGATCCTCGAGCGCACCGCGGGCCACCCCGAGCGGCTGGCCCCGCTGTACGACATCGAGGGCATGGCCCCGAGCCCCGAGGCGATCATCGACACGCTCCCCGGTTACGCCGGGGCGCGGCCGGTGCGCATCAACAACGCCGCGTCGAACCAGGTCCAGCTGGACGTGTTCGGCCCGGTGGCGATGCTCGTCGAGGCCGTCGCGCAGCGCCGCGGGCACCTCTCGGACTTCGAGCAGCAGGTCCTCGCCAATATGGTCGAGGCCGTCGCGAAGCGCTGGCACGAGCCCGACCACGGCATCTGGGAGGCCCGCCAGGCCCCCCGCCACCACGTGTACTCGAAGGTCATGTGCTGGGTGACGGTGGACCGCGCGCTCAAGGTCGCCGAGCACTTCGGCATGGAGTACGGGCCGGACTGGCACGAGCTGCGCGACCAGATCGCGAAGAACGTGCTGGAGCTGGGCTGGAACGACGAGGCCGGGGCCTACACGGCCGCGTACGGCCACGAGGACCTGGACGCGGCGTCGCTGTGGGTCGGCCTCTCGGGTCTGCTCGCGCCGGACGACCCGCGCTACCTCAAGACCGTGCTCAAGATCGAGGCCGGGCTGCGTTCGGGCCCGACCGTGTACCGCTACCACCGCGACGACGGCCTGCCGGGCACCGAGGGCGGGTTCATCATCTGCGCCGCGTGGCTCGCGGAGGCGTACCTGCAGGTGGGCCGCCGCACCGACGCCGAGGAGCTGTTCGAGCAGATCCTCGCGTGCGCGGGCCCGACGGGCCTCCTGCCCGAGCAGTGGGACCCGATCGCCGAGCGCGGCCTGGGCAACCACCCGCAGGCGTACTCGCACCTGGGCCTCATCCGGGTCGCGAACCTGCTGAACGGCCAAAGCGGACGCATCTGAGTCACCCTCAAGGCGAGGGCTACTCTGTTCAGGACGACAGCACGCTCTCCTGACAGGAAGCCCTCGCCTTGAGCTCCCCCACTCCTGCCATCCCCGGCTACCGCGACTTCGCGATGGTCGCGCACGGGTCGACCGCGTTCGTCTACACCGCCGTCCAGGAGCGGCTCGACCGCACGGTCGCGGTGAAGGTCCTGCTCGTCGACGACGACATGACCACCGCGGACTCGGTCGAGAAGGAGCTCGAGGCCACCGTCGCGGTCTCGAACCACCCGCACATCGTCTCGATCATCGACACCGGGCACACCGACGCGGGCCAGCCGTACATCGTCATGGAGTACTGCGAGGGCGGTTCGTACTCGGCGATCCTGAAGGCCAACGGGCCCTTGCCCGTCGACGACGTGATCGACGTGGGCGTGAAGATCGGGCAGGCCCTCCAGGCGGCGCACAACGCCGACATCCTCCACCGGGACGTCAAGCCCCAGAACATCCTGCGCGGCCAGTACGGGCCCGCGCTGGCCGACTTCGGCATCGCCCGCAGCGGCGCCTCGCTCGCCGCCACGGCCGCGATCGACAAGCTCACTCCGCTGCACGCCTCCCCTGAGGCGCTGCTGCGCCAGGCCCAGACCCCCTCGAGCGACCTGTTCAGCCTCGCGTCGAGCATGTGGCACCTCCTCGCCGGGTACGCGCCGTTCGCGAACCCCGAGGGCGGCACCGACCCCGACACGCACCGCGAACGCGTCACCTCCGACGCGCCGCCGCCGAAGCTGCCGCGCGAGGACGTGCCCGAGTGGCTGGAGAGCCTCCTCGTGCGCGGCCTCTCGCGCGACCCTGCCCGGCGGCCCGCTTCGGGCCAGGCGTTCGCCGAGGAGCTCCAGAGGGGCATGTACGGCGGCGGGGTCGGCAAGGCCGCCGCGCCTTCCGTCATCGGCGACGTCAGCAACGAGGCGACGGTGTACCGCCCCGAGGTCGCCTCGCGGGGCACCCGGGTGCCGCTCGACCCGTTCGCGCCCGTGCAGCCGGTGCCGCAGCCCGAACGGGGTGGCACGCTCGGCGGCGGCATGACCGGCGGCCGCACCGGCGGGTACGGCGCTGAGCTCGGCCACGCGGTCGACCCCCGGTACGCCCAGCTCGACGGGAGCACGCAGGGAGGCCCGGTCTCGGCCGCGCCGTTCTCCGGCGCCCCGATGAGCGCGCAGCCGTTCTCGGGTGCGCCCATGAGCGCCCAGCCGTTCTCCGGTGCGCCGCAGCAGCACGCCGCGAACGTCGCACCGTACTCGGCGCCGCCGCAGGCACCGGTGAGCATGCAGCCGCCGCCGATGCCGTGGAACGGGCAGGCCCAGCAGCAGTCGGTGCAGCAGGCTCCGCAGGAGCAGGTCTTCGCGCCCCCGGTGATCGGCCGCGACGGCACGAAGCAGCGCAAGACCAAGGCGTACAAGGCGCCCAAGCAGGTCCAGCCGAAGCAGAAGGACGAGCGGAGCCTCAAGTCGTACGTGATCCTCGGGCTCGCGATCACCGTGCTGCTCGGCGGGATCATGACGGTGTGGCTGTGGATCATCACGCCCAACAAGGACGGCGGCGACCTGGACCAGGCGAACACCGAGGGCGGCGGCGCCGCGCAGACGCTCACGATCGATTCGTGGGCCGAGGGCGAAGTGTCGCTGAGTTGGACGGCCCCCGAGGACGCAGAAGGATTGCGGTACATCGTGTTCGCCCAGCGGGTGGGCGACGAGAAGGCCGAGCCGCTCAACAAGGACGGCACATTGGAGACCGAGTTCACCGCAGCGGGTCTGATCCCGAGCGAGGACTACTGCTTCACAGTGGGACTGCTGCGGGGCATCGACGACGTGCCGATGTCCGAGCCGGTCTGCACCGCCGATCTGGCGGACTGAGACGCTCGCCCCATTGGGGATCGTCCGATCGGGTGAGGCGCGGCGCTTCAGGGGGCTTATTCAGAGTGCCTGCAATTGCACGGAATGCAATTCCTGCATACGCATTCTCGAACAGACGATCGAGCAATTCCGAGGGCCCCTGAACCCGAGCACGAAAAAGCGCCCCACGCCCTGACGGGCATGGAGCGCGAAGTCGCGGGTGCGAGACCTAGGCGGCGACGGCTTCGGCGGAGAACACGCCGGCCTCTTCGAGACCCTTGAGGGTGGTGTCCCAGCCCTGCTCCGCGGGGAGCTTGGCGGCGAGACCCTCGATCTCGGCCTTGATCTTCTCGCCGTGACCGGCGGCGGCGAGAGCCTTGACGGCCTCGGTGAACGCCTCGGAGCCGGTGGCGAGGTGCAGGGTCTTGCCGTCGGTCAGGTTGCGCAGGTACACGTGCTTCCCGTTGTTCAGCGGGATCAGGTACTTGAACTCGCCGAGGACGCTGAGTCCAGCGCCGCCCTTGGCCTGGCCGGCCTTGACGGACGCGCGTGCTGTCTTGGAAGTGTTGGCTGCCACGCCGGTCTCCTCACCATGTCGTGTAAGACGAATCTTCGGCCTGACACAGGGAGAGCAGCCCGAATGGCGGGCGCTGAACCTGGGTTGGACCACAAAAGAAAACCGACAGTACGCCGGTCATGCGCAAGTGTAGCTCAGGTGCGGGGTGCGGCAACTAGCACACGTACCGGGTGTGACGCATCGAATGATCGAAAAAGTGAGCCCGCGGAGCGGTTTAAGCCTAGCGCGATGCTTTCGAAGCTGTCAGTATGTAACTGAGCGGAATAGCGCGCCGGGTTCGAGTTCATCCCACTCTCATCCCGGCCGATGCTCGATGCACGGCTTCAAGTCGTAGCGAAATGACCACAAGGAGTGAGCCAGTACTCAGAGACGCCGATTCCCAAGGAGGTGCGCGATGCAGACACGCGGCGTGATCTACATCCACTCCAGCCCGTCTGCGGTCTGCCCGCATGTCGAGTGGGCGATCGGCCGTGTCCTGGAGCGCTCCGGCTCCGCGAGCCAGGGCGTGAAGCTGGGCTGGACCCCGCAGCACGCCGAGCGCGCCACCATGCGGGCCGAGCGGGCCTGGACCGGCTACGCCGGCATGGGCGCCGAGTTCGCGAAGGCCCTCGCCCAGTGGCCGATGCTGCGCTTCGAGATCACCGAGGACCCGAGCGCGGGCGTCGACGGCGAGCGGATCATGCACGTCCCCGGCCGCGGCATCTACCGCGCCGCGATGAGCGCGGGCGGCGAGATCATGATCGCCGAGGACCGCATCCGCGCGCTCCTGGCGACCACGACCAGCGCCGAGGCGCTGCGCAACGGGCTCGACCAGCTGCTGGGCCTGGAGTGGGACCGCGAACTGCGGCCCTTCCGCCAGGCCGCTGGCGGCACCGAGCAGTCCTGGCTGTCCCAGGTCGGCTAAGACGGACACACCCGACCCCGGGGTGCGGATCCCCGCCCCCGGGCACACCAACGCCCGCAACGCGATGCGTTGCGGGCGTTGCGCTGTCGGTCGTGCTGCCGCGTTGCCGCGACGCCTCGCCGCCTAGATGTCGGCAGTGAGGTTGTCGAAGTTCGGGCCGTCGGTGCGCGAGCGCTTGAGCTCGTAGAAGCCCGGCGTGGTGGCCACGGCGTAGACGCCGTCCCACAGCTTCGCGGCGGCCTCGCCCTGCGGGGCGGGGGTGACCACGGGGCCGAAGAGGCCGACCTGCACGCCCTCGTCGTTCTCGACGGCGACCACCGGAGTGCCGACGTCGGTGCCCACGAGGCCGATACCGCGCTGGTGGGAGGCGTTCAGTGCCGCGTCCCACTCCTCCGTCTTGGCGGCGTCGGCCAGCTCGACCGGGAGGCCCGCGGCTTCGAGCGCGGACGGGATGTAGACCTCGGCGTCCTTCTCGCCGCCGAGGTGGATGCGGTTGCCGAGGGCGGTGTAGAAGCGGCCGAGGGTCTCGTTGTCGTACTGCTGCGCTACAGCGGTCGCGACGCGCACGGCCGCACGGGTCTTCGGCAGCATCTGCTGGTAGAACTCGGGTAGCTCGTCCATCTTCGGCTCGTTGAGCACGTACAGGCTCATCACGTTCCAGCGGACGTTGATCGGGCGGAGCTTCGCGGCCTCGATGATCCAGCGGGAGGTCATCCACGCCCACGGGCAGGCGGGGTCGAACCAGAAGTCGACGGTCTTGGTTTCAGCCATGCCGACTAGACTACTTCAAATTTGAACACGATTTCGAGGCGGCTCGGTCCAGGCGCCTCGACCCTATGATCGAGACACAACGTGGAACCACGATAAAAGGGATAAACTTGCCGTCGATGCTGGTGAATACGCGACAAGATGACATAACGGGCCGCCTTTTCGCGCCCGCCCTGGAACCGTCCCGCACCGACGGCCCCCTGATCGAGATCCTCACGCTCTCGCGGCTGCGCGCGAGCGGTGACGCTCCCGCTCTGACGCGGCCGTTCAGGTCCGACCGGCACTGCCTGCTCACCCTCACCTCGGGCGCCATGCGGCACTCGGTGGACTTCATCGAGCACCCGCTCGGCCCCAGCCAGTGGCTGTGGGCGCGGCCGGGCCAGGTGCAGCAGTGGAGCGGCCTCGACCAGGCCGAGGGCACCGTCATCCGCTTCGCGACCGAGTTCCTGGACCCCGACACGTCGATCGGCGTGTGCGTCGACGACCCGCACGCCCCCGTCGTGCGCGTCCCCACGAGCGAGGACCACGCGCTCCTGCGCGCGGCGACCACGCAGCTGCAGTGGGAGCACTCCGCCGACCGGCTGCCGCTCGACACGCGGCTCCAGGTCCTGCGGCACCTGCTCGCCGTCCTGGTGCTGCGCGTCGCGAGTCTCCCTGCGCCGCAGGCGGGACCGGAGCCGAGCGAGGTGTACCTGGCGTTCCGCGACGCCGTCGAGCGCGACTTCGCGAACTCGAGGCGGCTCAGCGACTACGCCGAGGCGCTCGCCTACTCCCCCAGGACCCTCTCGCGGGCCACGCTCGCCGCGGCCGGGATCCCCGCCAAGGAGTTCATCGACCGCCGCGTCATCCTCGAGGCCAAGCGCATGCTCGCCTGCTCCCCGACCCCCGCCGCCCGCATCGGCGAGCGCCTCGGGTTCAGCAGCGCCACCAACTTCAACAAATTCTTCGCACAGCGAACCGGCACGACCCCGATCGCCTTCCGAGCCGCGACCCAGGCACAACCCGTGTCCCCTACCCGCTGAACTGGCACAACACCGGACTGTCGGACCCATGTGGGACAGTCATGTCATTTCTTCGGTAGGTCGGAGGTGGATGCGGGTGGGAAGGGGCACGCCCTATAGCCACCGCGACGCGGAGCGCGGCGAAGCCGCGCAAGCCGCGGCACGGGCGGCTGCGTCGACCGCGCGGCGCTCCCCTAGCTCGCCGCCGCGAACACCGTCTCCGGCTTGGCCTTGCCGCCCTGCTCCGTCATGACCGCCAGCAAGTCACCGCTCTCGCTGAGGACCGCGTATCGGCCCTCGATCCCCGCCGCGTCGAGCGGCTTGCCGTACGACAGCGCCTTGGCCTCCGCCTCGGTCGCAGTACGCGTCGGCATGAGCCGCGCCGCCGCCTCGCCCATCGCGAGCGCGCCCAGCGGCTCGCCCCCCTCCGAGCGCTCCGCGAGCACCTCCAGAGTCGCGGCCGTGTCGAGCCCGAAGCCGCCGATCCTGGTGCGCCGCAATGCGGTCAGATGCCCACCGACGCCGAGCGCCGCACCGAGGTCGCGCGCGATCGCGCGGATGTAGGTGCCGGACGAGCACGACACCCGCACGTCGACATCGATGACCGGCAGATGCGGGTCGCTTGCCGCGTGCGCGCTGCGGATGTCGCCGACTTCGATCGAAGCGATCGTAATTCGACGCGGTTGCAGTTCGACCACTTCGCCGTCGCGCACCCGCTTGTAGGCGCGCTGGCCATCGATCTTCACCGCACTCACGGCACTCGGCACCTGGTCGATTTCACCGACCATGGCTGCGAGGCCCGCACGGATCGAATCCTCAGTCACTTCATCCGGGACCACGTAGTCGATGAGGTCGCCCTCCGCGTCGTCGGTGACAGTGGATTCACCGAGCCGGATCGTCGCCGCGTAGGACTTGTCGAGGCCTGACACATAGGTGAGCAGCTTGGTGGCCTTGCCGACGGCGACGATGAGGACGCCCGTGGCCATCGGGTCGAGCGTGCCGCCGTGGCCGACTTTGCGCGTGCCGCAGATGCGGCGCATGCGGGACACGACACCGTGCGAGGTGATGCCCTGCGGCTTGTCGACGACGATGAGGCCCGGCAGCGGCTCGGGTTTAGCGGATCTGGTCACGGTCGTAGAGGCTAACCGCGCCTCGACGCACGCCTGCCGCGCGGGTGGCTACTGGTGCCGGTCGAGCGATTCCTGAAGGGCGCGCAGTGCCTCCGCCTTCTCCTCGTCCCAATTATCGGGACGGGTGCGGCGCTTCCGTCGAGTCGATGAATGAGTCTTCATCCTCGACACCTTAACGAAGGTTCAGGCGAAGTTCATCGCACAATTCACATAGTGGGATAAGAATTCTCAGGTGCGCTCGGCCCCGGTGACGGCCCAGTCGCCCGAGCGCAGGCGCCAGAGGATCATGCCGAGGCGCACGAGCATGAACACCGCGATGCCGCCCCAGATGCCGGTGAGGCCCCACCCGAACACGAGCGTGAGCCACGTGAAGGGCAGCCCGCTCGCGATCGAGATGACGGTCATGTTGCGCATGAACCGCAGGTCGCCCGCGCCGATGAGCACGCCGTCGAGCGCGAACACGACCCCGGCGACAGGCAGGAGCAGCACGAGCCACGGCCAGATGAAGCCGAGCTGGTCGTGGACGTCGGCCGAGGCGGTGAACAGGTCGGGCAGGACCGGCAGCGACGCGAGCACGACGAGGAGGAAGACGAGGCCGTACCCGAGGCCGACGATCGTCAGGCGCTTTGCGGTGGCGCGAGCGGCCGCGGGCCTGCCCGCGCCGAGGTCGGCGCCGATGAGGGCCTGCGCGGCGATCGCGACCGCGTCGAGGGCGAGCGCCGCGAAGAACCACAGCTGCATGCCGATCTGGTGCGCGCCGAGCGCGGCCGTGCCGACCCGCGCGGCCACGGCGGTGGCCGAGAAGGAGCTGACCTGGAACGCGATGCCGCGGATGATGAGGTCGCCGTTGGCGACGAGCTGCTTCGACATGAGCGGCCAGTCGACGCGCAGCGGCACGCGCTCGCGGCGCAGCGCGAGCAGGAACAGCACGCCCGAGACGGCCTGCGCGACCGCGTTGGCCCAGGCCGAGCCGACCAGGCCGAGCCCGACCGGGTAGACGAGGATCGGCGCGAGCACCGCCGAGAGCAGGAACGACGCGGTCACGAACCACATGGGCCGCTTGGTGTCCTGCACCGCGCGCATCCAGCCCTGACCGGCCCCGGCCGCGAGCAGGAACGGCGCGCCGAGGACGGCGACGCGCAGCCATTCGGCGGCCGCGGCCTCCACGGCGGGGTCGTCGCCCATGAGCCCGGCGACCGGGCCCGCGAGGAACTGGAAGGCCACGATCATGACGAGACCGGCGGCGAGCGCGAGCCAGGTGCCCTGGACGCCTTCGGCGACCGCGCCGGGCCGGTCGCCGGCGCCGTAGCGCCGGGAGGCCCGGGCGGTCGTGCCGTAGGCGAGGACCGCGCCGATGAACGGCGCGAGGCCCATGATGACGCCGCCGAGGGCGAGCCCGCCGAGCGGCACCGCGCCGAGGTGGCCGACGACGGCCGTGTCGATCAGGAGGTAGATCGGCTCGGCGGCGAGCACGACCAGGGCGGGGATCGCGAGGGACGCGATGCGCCCGTACGAGGCCGGGCGCGGCGCGGCGTCGGAGGCGGCCGGGGTCACCGGGTGGACTCTTCCGAGTCCTCCTCGTCCTCTTCGTCCTTGACAATGTACGGGTTCTCTTCGCCCGCGTAGGAGGCGCCCTCGGCGATCTTGTGGACCTCCGCGTCGGCCGCGGCGGCCTGCGCGAGGAGCGCCTCGATCCGGTTGGCCTGGTCCGGGACGGTGTCGGCGATGAACTGGAGGGACGGCGTGTGGCGCATCCCGAGGGCGCGTCCGACGGTGGTGCGCAGGTGCCCGGTGGCGCGCTCCAGACCGGCCGCGGAGGCCTTGACCTGCTCCTCGTCGCCGAGGACGGTGTAGAAGACCGTCGCTTCGCGCAGGTCGGAGGTGACCCGCGCGTCAGTGATGGTGACCATGCCGACCCGGGGGTCCTTGAGCTTGCGCACCGCCTGGGCGGTCAGCTCCATGACCCGCTTGGAAACCTGGGCCCGCTTCGCTGCGTCTGCCATCGCACTCCTGCCTTCCGCTACTCGCGCATCTCGTCTCGGATGCGCCTTACTCCGCCGCCCGATGGGCCGCTACTGGTCTCGCTACTCGTCTTCTGGGCCGAAGACGCGCCGCCGGACGCTCAGGAGCTCCACTTCGGGACGGCCCGCGACGTGGTGCTCGCAGGCGTCCAGGAGCTCTCGGACGTGCCGGTTCTCGCTCGCAACGGCGGCGACGCCGATGGTAGTGCGGCCGTGGACGTCCTGGTCGCCGACCTCGGCCACCGCCACTTCGTACTTCCGCAGCGAGGCGACGATCGGGCGCACGTAGGAGCGCTTGGCCTTCAGTGAGCGGGAGTCCGGCGGGAGGAGGAGGTCGAATTCTGCGCATCCGGTGAACACCGCTCTACATTACGCGCCGCCTCCGACATCCCCAAGATCTTTTCACCCTCGGCGAAGCCGGCGACACGTAAATCGAGGGAGTCCGAAAACATCGGTTTCGCGACCTTCATCACGGGTTACTGCCACCATGGGGCCCAGGAGCGGGCCGTCACGTGCGGCCTGCGGGCTTCGCCGAGGAGGAGGAACCATGTCGGCACCCCAGAACGGCTGGGCCGGGAACCAGGACCCGACGAGGCGGTACCCGGCGGCGGCGCAGCCGCAGCCGGAACCACAGCGCCCGACGGTCGACGCCGCGAAGCTCTGGGCGGGCGGGTTCGGCACGGCCGTGGTCGCCGCCCTGGTGGCGCTGGTCGGCATCCTGCTGGTGCGCGGCGTCTTCGGCATCAACATCCTCTCGCCGTCGGACGCGGGAGCGTACGGCGACGCGAGCACCACGACATACGCGTTCGGCGCGTTCGGCGTGGCGATCCTCGCCACCGGCGTCGTCCACATGCTGCTGCTGCTCATGCCGAGGCCCATGAGCTTCTTCGTGTGGATCATGCTGCTGGTGATCGCGGTGGGCGTGCTCATCCCGTTCACCGTCGTGGCCGACCTGGAGTCGCAGATCGCGACGGCCGGGCTGAACCTCGTCATCGGGATCTGCATCCTGAGCCTGCTCAACTCCGTGGCCGGGATCGCGACGCGCGAGCCGCGCCAGCCTGGGGCCGGAGTGCGTTGAGGTAGGGCTGTCCCTACCTTGAAGACACAGGACGGCCGGGTCGCGGTGGCGACCCGGCCTTTCTAGTGTTGACGCATGCGTACAACCCTGCGACAACTGGGCGTCGACACCGGCTATCTGCTGTCGATGTTCTTCATCGCCTTGCCCGCCTTCATCATCGGCGTGGTCGGCACCGTGCTCGGCGTCGGCACAGCCGTCATCTGGATCGGCGTGCCCATCGCCGCCGCCACCCTCTTCGCGATGCGCGGCATGGCCGCCGCGGGCCGCTCGATGCTCCCGGCGGTGCTGCGCCGCGAGCTGCCCCGCCCCCGGTACAAGCGCGCCCGCGAGGACGCCTCGGCGCTGCGCCGGTACCTGACCCCCCTCACCGACGGACAGTCGTGGCTGAACGTGCTGTGGGCCGTGACGATCCTGCCGATCGCGATCGTCGGGTTCGTCGTCGCGATCGCGTGGTGGACCGCGACCGCCGCGACGCTCCTGTACCCGCTGTACAGCTGGATCATCGAGGCCGCGACCGGCGGCGACAGCGACGACGGCCTCCACTACGCGACGGTGTGGCTCGGCTGGGGCGACTCGTACACCGCCCGCTCGATCCTCGCGATGATCGGCGGCGTCGTCATGGCCCTGACGCTCGTCCCGGTCCTGCGCGGCCTCGCGCTCGCCCAGGCGTACGTCGGGAAGGGCATGCTGACCTCCATCAGCGGCCTGCACGAGCGGATCGACCAGCTCGACGAGGCCCGCAACGCCGCGACCTCCGCCGAGGCCGACGCGCTGCGCCGGATCGAGCGCGACATCCACGACGGCCCGCAGCAGCGACTCGTGGGCCTGGGCATGGAGCTGGCCCGCGTCAAGCGCCAGCTCGCGACCAATCCTGAAGCGGCGCAGGCGACCCTGGAGGCGGCGATCGCGCAGACCAGGGAGACCATCGACGAGCTCCGCTCGCTCTCGCGCGGCATCGCCCCGCCGATCCTCACCGACCGGGGACTGGACGCGGCGCTCGCGGCCCTGGCGGCGCGGTCGCTCGTCCCGGTCGAGCTCGACACGAACCTCAACGGCCGCTACAAGGCCAGCGTCGAGAGCACCGTCTACTTCGTGACCGCCGAGTGCCTGACGAACATCGCGAAGCACTCCCAGGCGACGAAAGCGACCGTGTCGGTCGAGGACTGGGGAGATAGGCTGGTGCTCTCGGTCGGCGACAACGGGATCGGGGGCGCGCACGTCTCGAAGGGGCACGGGCTCTCGGGTCTCACCGACCGGGTCAAAGCCGTCGAGGGCCAGTGGACCATCGACTCCCCCGACGGCGGTCCGACAGTGATCGTCGTGGAGGTTCCGTGCGTGTAGTGGTGGCCGATGACGCAGTGCTCATCCGCTCAGGGCTGGTCAAGCTCCTGGAGGAGTTCGGCTGCGAAGTGGTCGCCGAGGTCGGCGACGGCGACGCCCTCGTGGAGGCCGTCGCCGAGCACCGGCCCGACGTGTCGGTGGTGGACGTGCGGATGCCGCCGTCCTTCACCGACGAGGGGCTGCGGGCGGCGACCCGCGCCCGGGAGCTGGTGCCGGGCGCGCCGATCCTCATCCTCAGCCAGTACGTGGAGGTCTCCTACGCGGACGACCTCCTCGCCGACGCCCGGGGCGCGGTCGGCTACCTGCTAAAGGACCGCGTGATCGACGTGGACGACTTCATGGACTCGCTCAAGCGGGTCGCGGGCGGCGGCACGGTCTTCGACCCCGAGGTCGTCTCGCAGTTGATGGTGCGCCGCAGGAAGAACGACCCGGTCGCGACCCTCACCCCCCGCGAGAAGGAGGTCCTCGGCCTGATGGCAGAAGGGCACTCCAACAAGGCGATCGGCAAGAAGCTCTTCATCTCCGACGGCGCGGTGGAGAAGCACATCCGCAACATCTTCACGAAGCTCACGCTCAGCAGCGAGGACGGCGACCACCACCGCCGCGTCAAGGCGGTCCTGGCGTACCTCAGGTCCTAGACGAGGAAGCCGCGTTCGACGAGGCCGCGGATCACGGGGTAGAGCTGGGCGTAGAGCATCGCCGGTTCTGCCCCGTACGTGTCGGCGAGGAGCTGGACCTGAAGGCGCACTTCGGCTTCGCCGTTGCAGCCGCCCATGAACTGGACGACGAGCGGGTCCAGTTCCTCGGCGTAGCGCATGCCGTCCGCCTGCTGGAGCCACTGGCGGTCGACGTCCCAGCCTTCCTCGCCGATCGCGGCGGTCTGCTGGAGGACGACGCCGTCGGCGACGCGGAGCTTCGCCTGCCACAGGGTCTCGGGCTCGAGGTCCCTGGCGCGCACCGCGAACCAGTCCTCGACGCGGTCGCGCCAGGGCGTCTCGACCGAGTGGCGGGCCTCCTCGCAGCAGACCTCGGTCGGGCCTTCGACGCGGCGGACGCTGACGAAGCCGAACCCGACGCCTTCGACGCGCTGCGCCTCGAACCAGTCCAGCCAGGCCGCGGCCTGGTCGGCGTCGTGGTCCTCGCCGGAGTCGCGCAGCCAGGTGCGCACGTAGTCGAGCGGGTCGAGCTTCTCGCGTTCGACGACCCAGACCCGGACGCTTTCGTCGGGGAACCAGCCCGCGACGCGCTCGGCCCAGTCCTCGCCCGCCACATGCAGCCAGTTCGCGAGGAACTGCATGGTGCCGCCCGGGTTGAGCAGGTCCGCCGAGGCCGCCGCGAGCTCGGCGGCGATGCCGTCGGCCTCGCGGCCGCCGTCGCGGTAGGTCCAGCCGGGGCCGGGCGTGCCGATCACGAACGGCGGGTTGGCGACCACGAGGTCGAAGCGGCGGCCAGCGACGGGTGCGAGCAGGTCGCCTCGCAGGAGTTCGAGCGCTGCGCCGTTGACGGTCGCGTTCAGGTCCGCGAAGGCCACCGCGCGTTCGCTCAGGTCGGTGGCGGTCACGGTCGAGGCGTGCCCGGCCAGGGCCAGGGCCTGCACGCCGCAGCCGGTGCCCAAGTCGAGGGCGCTGCCGACCGGAGTGCGGAGCGTGGCGTCCATGAGGAGCTTCGAGGCGCCGCCGATGCCGAGCACGTGCTCGCGGGTGCGGCCGCCCGTGGTGTTCGGCAGCTGGTCGGAGAAGAGCAGCCGGTCGCCTTCGAACTGGGCGCCCCAACCGGCCGATACCTCTTCGCCGCCGACGAGGAGGCCGCAGGCGAGCGCCTCGTCGATACCGAAGGGCGCGAACGCCTTCGACGCCGCGTCCCGGGGCACCGGTACACCGACGACGAACAGGCGGGTCCACACGCCGAGGGCGTCGTCCCCGCACCGCGCGAGGAGGGCCCGGTAGTCGCCGCGGTCGGCGGCGGCCGTCGTCTCCGGGCCGTAGACGGCCGACAGCGCGGCCCGACGGAAGCCCCGGAGGGCCTCGCCGAGCCGCGCTGCGGCTTCGGTCTCGAGGAGACGCACTAAACGCGCGGCTTCTCGCGCATCTCGAAGGCTTCGATGACGTCGCCCTCTTCGATGTTGTTGTAGTTCTTCAAGGTGAAACCGCACTCGAAGCCCTCGCGGACCTCGGTCGCGTCGTCCTTGAACCGGCGCAGCGACGAGATGGTCGTCTCGATGACGACCGCGCCGTCGCGCATGAGGCGGACCTTCGCGTTGCGCTTGATCGAACCGCTCGTGACCAGCGCACCGGCGATGTTGCCGAGCTTCGAGGAGCGGAACACCTCGCGGATCTCGGCGGAGCCGAGCGCCACTTCCTCGTACTCGGGCTTCAGCATGCCCTTGAGCGCGGTCTCGATCTCCTCGATCGCCTGGTAGATGACCGTGTAGTACCGGACGTCCACGCCTTCGCGCTCGGCCATGTCGCGGACGCGACCCTCGGCTCGAACGTTGAACGCGATGATCGTCGCGGGCTCGCCGTCGCCGGCCGCCGCGAGGTTGACGTCCGACTCGGTGATCGGACCGACGCCGCGGTGGATGACCTGCAGGTGCACTTCCTCGGGGATCTCCAGCGCGACCAGGGCCTCTTCGAGGGCCTCGACCGAACCGGCACCGTCGCCCTTGATGATGAGCGACAGCGTGGTGCGCTCGCCTTCGGCGATCTTGTCCATGAGGTTCTCGAGCGTGGTGCGCGAGACGCGGGACGCCTGCTGAGCGGCGCGGCGGCGGGCCTGACGCTGCTCGGCGATCTGGCGGACCGTGCGGTCGTCGTCGGCGGCGAGGAACACGTCGCCCGCCATCGGGACGGACGCGAGGCCCTGCACCTGCACCGGGAACGACGGGGTCGCCTCGGTGACGCGGTGGCCGTCGGCGTCGTGCATCGCACGGACGCGTCCGTGCGCGCCGCCGGCGACGATCGAGTCGCCGACCCGCAGCGTGCCCTTCTGGACGAGCACCGTGGCGACCGGGCCGCGGCCCTTGTCGAGGTGCGCCTCGATGGCGATGCCCTGCGCGTTGCCCTCTTCCGAGGCCTCCAGCTCCAGGGACGCGTCGGCGGTCAGCAGGACCGCCTCGAGCAGGTCGGCGATGCCGATGCGCGGCTTCGCGGCCACGTCGACGAACATGGTCTGCCCGCCGTACTCCTCGGCGACCAGGCCGTACTCGGTCAGCTGCTGGCGGACCTTGCCCGGGTTCGCGTCGGGGAGGTCGGTCTTGTTGACCGCCACCACGACCGGAGCGCCGGCGGCGCTCGCGTGGTTCAGGGCCTCGACCGTCTGCGGCATGACGCCGTCGTCGGCCGCGACCACGAGCACCACGATGTCCGTGACGTTCGCGCCTCGGGCGCGCATGGCGGTGAACGCCTCGTGGCCCGGGGTGTCGATGAAGGTGATCGCGCGGTCTTCGCCCTCGTGCTCGACGTGCACCTGGTACGCGCCGATGTGCTGGGTGATGCCGCCCGCTTCGCCCGCGACCACGTTGGAGCTGCGGATCGCGTCCAGCAGCTTCGTCTTACCGTGGTCGACGTGGCCCATGACGGTGACGACCGGGGGACGCGCGACGAACGTGTCCTTGTCCTCGGCGTCGAGGTCGATGCCGAACTGCGAGAGCAGCTCGCGGTCCTCTTCCTCGGGGGACACGATCTTGATGTCCCAGTCGAGGTGGGCGCCCAGGAGCTCGAAGGTCTCCTCGGACACGGACTGCGTCGCGGTCACCATCTCGCCCAAGGAGAACAGCTCCTGGACGAGAGTGCCCGGCAGGGTGCCGATCTTGTCGGCGAAGTCGGCGAGCGACGCGCCGCGGGCGAGGCGGATGGTCTCGCCGTTGCCGCGCGGAGCGCCCGACTGCATCCTCGGCGCTGCGAGGTTGTCGAACTCCTGGCGACGCTGACGACGCGACTTGCGGGACTTGCCGCGAGGGCCGCCGCGGCCGAACGCGCCTGCCGCACCGCCGCCGCGGGCCTTGCCGCCGCCGCCTGCGCGACCGCCGCCGCCGCGGTAAGGCGCGGGCGCACCGGTCGAAGGACCGGAACCGCCGCCTGCACCGCCTGCTGCGCCACCGCCGCCGCCGGCACCGCCGAACGTGCCGCGGTAGTTGCCGCCGCCCCCACCGGGACGACCGCCGCCGCCGCCGGGACGGCCTGCGCCGCCGCCGGGTCCGCCGCGACCGCCGCCGCGGGCCCCGCGGGGACCGCCGTCACGGCCGCCGCCGGCCGGACGACCGGGCATCATGCCCGGGTTCGGGCGCGGAGGCATCATGCGCGGGCTCGGGCGGGGACCGCCCGGGCGCTCGGCGCCGCCGTCAGCGGCGGCCGGGCGCGGCTTGGCGCTGGCACCGCCGACGCCGAACGGGTTCTTGGGGCCCGGCTTCGGGGCACCCGGACGGGCGGCCGGAGCGGGCTTGGGGCCGGGCTTCGGAGCGGCGGCGGCGCGCTTGGCGGCCTCGGCCTGCTCCTGCTGGCGCTTGACCAGCTCCTCGGCGCGCTTCTGCTCCGCGGCCACCTCGATGTCGCGGGCGCTCGTGGGCTGGGCGGCCGGAGCCGGGGCCGGAGCGGGCTTCGGGCCCGGCTTCGGCGCGGCCGCACCCGGCTTCGGGGCGGCCTTCTTCACGGCCTTCTTCGCTTCGGCCTCGGCCTTCGCCTCGGACTTGGCGTCCTTGGCCTCGACCTTGGCCTGCATGATCTTGGACGGGCTCGGAGCCGCCGGGCGCGGGCCCTTGGGGGCCGCCGCCTTCACGGGCTCGGGCGTCGGGGTCTCAGTCTTCCCGGCCGACGCAGCCGGGGCGCCCTGTGCGGCGTCGTACTCCTGCCGCAGCCGACGCGCCACAGGCGCTTCGACCGTGCTCGACGCTGACTTCACGAACTCGCCCATGTCACCGAGGCGGGCGAGCAGTTCCTTGCTCGTCGTGCCCAGTTCCTTGGCGAGTTCATGTACGCGGGGCTTTGCTGCCACTGCACTCCTCAATTCGAGGTCGTACGGGCAGCGCCCGCCGACCTTATCTACCGACTAGCAACGCGTTCATTCGCAGAACTTCATCGCGTGGTCTTCATTCGGTCTCTACCTGCTTCGTGTGCGGGAGTCGGCCTCTCGGCCGACTCCGACTCGACATGGGTTCGCACCGCTTCAACGTCTACCGCGCCCTCTATTCTGAGGGCTCGGGTGAACGCACGCTTGCGAACTGCCTGGTCAAGGCAGTTCAGGTCGTGGTGCACATGTGCTCCGCGGCCGCTGAGGCGGCGCTGCGGGTCCGGAACCAGCTGGTTCGGGGAACCCTCAGAGCGTTGAACGACGACTCGCAGCAGCTCGGCGGCCGATGCGCGTCTGCGGCACCCCACACAAGTGCGGACTACCGCTGCGTCACGTTGCGATCCGCTAATCAGTCTACCTCCCGGACCGCCGACCGCCACCGGCCGGGCCGGTCTCCTCCTTCGCTCCGCCGGAGACATGAGCGTCGGACTTGATGTCGATCCGCCACCCCGTCAGGCGCGCGGCGAGACGGGCGTTCTGGCCTTCGCGGCCGATCGCGAGCGAAAGCTGATAGTCGGGGACGATCACCTCAGTGGACCGCGTGGCCTCGTCCACCACCCGCACCGACAGGGTCTTCGCCGGGGAGAGGGCGTTCGCGACGAACCGCGCGGGGTCGGCGTCCCAGTCGACGATGTCGATCTTCTCGCCGCCGAGTTCGCTCATGACGGCGCGCACGCGCGAGCCCATAGGGCCGATGCAAGCGCCCTTCGCGTTGACGT
Organism: Glycomyces sp. NPDC048151; assembly: GCF_043202775.1. Classification (NCBI taxonomy): domain Bacteria; kingdom Bacillati; phylum Actinomycetota; class Actinomycetes; order Glycomycetales; family Glycomycetaceae; genus Glycomyces; species Glycomyces sp. NPDC048151. The sequence continues at coordinate 96,891 of NZ_JBIDBB010000002.1, forward strand.
CCTTCGTTGTGGCGCGCACCGCGATCTTGGAACGGTGACCGGCCTCACGTGCGATCGCCGGGATCTCCACGGCGCCCTCGTCGATCTCGGGGACCTCGAACGCGAACAGCTTCTTGACCAGGGCGGGGTGGGTGCGGGACAGCGTGATCTGGGGGCCGCGGGCGGTGCGGTTCACCTGGATGACGATCGCGCGGATGCGCTTGCCGTGCTCGTAGTTCTCACCGGGGACCTGCTCGTTGAGGGGCAGGGTGGCCTCGATCTTGCCGAGGTCGACGGTGACGATCCCGCGCTCGTTGCGCTCGCCGTGGGCCTGGACGACACCGGTGACGATGTCGCCCTCCTTGCCGGAGTACTCGCCGTAGTTGACCTCGTCGGCGGCCTCGCGCAGCCGCTGCAGGATGACCTGCTTCGCGGTCTGGGCGGCGATGCGGCCGAAGCCCTCGGGGGTGTCGTCGCGCTCGGAGACGACCTCGTCCTCTTCGTTCAGCACCGGCACAAGGACATTGGCGATGCCGCTGTCGCGGTTCACCACTACTCGCGCGCGCTCATCGGCCCCGGGGGTGTGCTTGTAGGCGGTCAGCAGCGCCGATTCGATAGCGCCGAGGATTGTCTCGAAAGGGATGTCGCGCTCGCGTTCCAGCGACCGCAGCGCGGCCAGGTCGATATGCACCCGTTCTCCTTAAGTCTTGAGTTGTCCTCACCGCGGCCGTTCAAGGCGTGCGAGCCGCGTCTTCGAGCAGACGCTCATCTCAGCTCGATCTGCACCTTGCCGGGCCCCAGCTCGGCATAGGTAGCCGAGCGGCGCACGCCGTCGGCTTCTAGTTCAATCCCCCGCTCGCTGGCGGCCGTGACGCGCCCAGTGAAGGGCTCCTCCCCGATGTTCACGGCTACCAAGCGCCCAATATTACGCCGCCAGTGCCGAGGCTCGGTCAGCGGACGGTCCACGCCCGGCGAGGACACTTCCAGGGTATATGCGGTGTCGGCGAAGGGCCCGCCCGTGGAGTCCGACTCGTCCAGGGCCTTCGAGCAGGCTTTCGAGACAACCGCCACATCGTCCAGACTGATCCCGCCGTCCTTGTCGACCAGGACGCGGACGAGCAGCCGCCGTCCGGCCTTGGTGACTTGCAGCCCTTCGAGATCGAAACCGATCTTGGCCACTGCCGGCGCCAGGATCGCCTCCACCTCGGCTTGCCGCTCAGAACCCATGCGTACTCCCCCTCCGGTTGCCTGTTCGGCCGAGATTAACCGCCCGGAGACAGAATGGAAAGGCAGCCTGGGAAACTGGGTGTGTGTTCACGACCCGACGCGGACTCCTGGTCGGGGCGGCCGTAATCACGGCCGCCGGATGCACCCGGGAGACGGCGCACATCACCACTGCAGACGCGGACCTCACCGCCGCGCTCCGCACCGCGCGCACGCTCGCAGCGGCCGCCGACGAACTGGGGTTCGGCGACTTCGCCGAGGACCACCGCACCCACGCCGCCACATTGGAGCGTCTCCTGAAGCCCAATGCGATCGCCGACGAGACCGGCGAGCTCCCGGCGGACGCCGCCGCGCTCGCCGAAGCCGAAACGGCCGCAAGCGAAGAGGCGGGCGCGGCCTGCCTCAGCACGGACTCGGACTACGCCGTCGTCCTCGGGGAGATCGCGGCCTGCCGCGCCGCCCACGCGGCGGTGCTCGCATGACCGTCGTCGACACCGGACTCGCCGCCGAGTACGCGGCCATCTACGCCTACAGCGCCGCCACGGTGCACCTCGACGGCGACCCGCGCTGGATCGCCGAAGAGCTCGAGGCCGAGCACCGCGCCCGCCGCGACGCGCTCCTGGACTTCTACGACGAGCACGGCCTCGAAGCGGCCCCGTCCCTGGCGGGCTACGACATCGACCCGATCGCCGACGCCGCCGCCGCGCAGGACCTGCTCCTCGCGATCGAGACGAACGTGACCAGCACGTGGCGCGCCGGAGTCGTCTCGACCGAGCCGCACGAGCGCGAGCTCTGCCTGCGCATGTACGGCGACTCCGCTGTGACGCTCGCGCGCTGGCGGCTCGCGGTCGGCCAGTCCGCCGCCGACCCCTGGCCCGGCCGCCCCGAGTAGACGACCACAGCCGAGCATTCAATACCCCGTATCCCCGAGCTGCATACCAGCTATGCCATACTCGGTATCTCTCCACGTGGAGAGGTCTAGTAGCGATACGAGGTGCACATGAGTGTCAAGCACAGCCTCCTCGCGCTGCTCGAACGGGGACCCGCCTACGGCTACCAACTGCGGGCCGCGTTCGAGAGCGCCACGGGGAACACCTGGCCGCTCAACATCGGACAGGTCTACACCACCCTCAACCGGCTCGAACGCGACGCGCTCGTCGAAGCCCTCCCGGAGAACGAGTCCGGCCAGCGCCCGTACCGGATCACCGACACCGGCCGCCGCCACCTGGCCGGCTGGTTCGCGTCCCCGGTGCAGGCCGCCGACCGGCCGCGCGACGAGCTCACGATCAAGCTGGCGCTGGCGGTGACCACGCCGGGCGTGGACGTCGCCGACGTCATCCAGCGGCAGCGGTCCGCGACGCTGCGGCTGCTGCAGGAGTACACGCGGCTGAAGGCGGCCGAGGACGACGCGGAGCTGGCCTGGAAGCTCGTGCTGGAGTCGATGATCTTCCGGGCCGAGGCGGAGATCCGCTGGCTCGACCACACCGAGGCCGTCGTGGCCCGCGCGGAGCTGCCCGTGCCGTTCCCTTTCGCGGTCGGCGAGCCGGACTCGGCCGACGCGAACACTGAATTCGACAGTTCCCGAACCATCTGAGAGAGAACGCGGTACCCCCATGACCGTTCTGCACTTGAAAGGCGTGAGCCGCACCCACGGCTCCGGCGAGAACCTCGTCCACGCCCTCGTCGACGCCGAGCTCACCATCGACGCCGGTGAACTCGTCGCCATCATGGGCCCCTCCGGGTCCGGCAAGTCGACCCTCCTCAACCTCGCCGGAGGCCTCGACGCCCCCACCACAGGCGAAGTCCTCGTCGAAGGCACCGTCCTCGCATCGTTGAACAAGAAGAAGCTCGCCGGACTCCGCAGGCGCAGCGTCGGCTACGTCTTCCAGGACTACAACCTCGTCCCGTCCCTGACCGCCGCCGAGAACGCCGCCCTGCCTTTGGAACTCGACGGGCTCTCCGCAGGCAAGGCCCGCAAGCTCGCCCTCGCCGCCCTCGAAGAAGTCGGCCTCGACACCAAACAGGCCGACCGCTTCCCCGACGAGATCTCGGGCGGCCAAGCCCAACGCGTCGCCATCGCCCGCGCGTTGATCGGCGAACGCCGCCTCGTCCTCGCCGACGAACCCACCGGCGCCCTCGACTCCCACACCGGCGAAGAAGTCCTCAAACTCCTGCGCCGCCGCTGCGACGCCGGAGCCGCCGGACTCCTCGTCACCCACGACGCCAGACATGCGGGCTGGGCCGACCGGGTGGTGTTCCTGCGTGACGGGCGCATCGTGGATTCGTCTGCGCCGCTTGCCGGTGCGGACAGCCTGCTCGAAGGCGCGGGTTCGTAGCGTGGGCCGATTCCTGGCGAGCCAGCGTCTCGCCTTCAGGATCGCGCGCCGCGAAGCCCTGCGCTACAAGGGACGGTCGGCGCTGTCGATCACACTCCTGGGCCTCCCGCTCCTCGGCGTCGCGATCGGTGCTTCCGCGTACGACACGACGACGCTGAACGAGGAGGAGACCTACGACCAGTACGTCGGCGAGAACGACGGGTACATCGAGGAGGCGTACCCGGGCGAGCCGCTGGTCCAGTACACGTGGCGCGAGCAGTACCCGTGGTGGGAGGCGGACTGGGAGGAAGGGAAGGAGCCGCCCGGGATCTCCGAGGCGGAAATACTGAACGCCCTCCCGGTCGGCTCCCGGATCACGCCGTACGGCTTCTGGAACGGCGGCGAGGAGCGCGCGGAGGTCGAGACCCCGAACGGGGTCGGCGAGATCGAGGTCCTGGGCTACGACCTGACCGACCCGGCCTACGAGGCCGCCGGGATCACGTACCTCGACGGCGGGGCGCCGATCCGCGACGAGGTTGCCCTCAGCGAGGACGCGGCCTCGTACCTCGGTGTGGGCGTGGGCGACTCGGTCACGTTCGTCACCGGGATCACGACCGAGGAGCACGAGGTCAGCGGGATCGTGGAGATCCCGTGGGGCATCAACGACCGGTACGCGGTCGCCTCGTTCTTCCCCGACTCCACCATGGGCTGGCTGGTCGACACGCCCGAGCAGATCACGCACGAGGACGCGTTGCGGCTCAACGAGTCCGGGCTGACGGTCTGGGCGGCCTCGCTGTTCGACGTCCCGCCCTCGTCCCCCGACGACTCGTATTACTCGACCTCGATGGACGAGTTCACGCTCACCATCTACGCGCTCATCATCGTGACCGTGGTCATGGAGGTCGTGCTCCTCGCCGGACCGGCGTTCGCGATCAGCGCCAAGCGGCGCACGCGTGAGTTCGCGCTCATGAGCGCGAACGGGGCGACGCCGAGCCAGATCCGCGGGGTCGTGCTCGCGGGCGGGATCCTGTTCGGGATCCTCGCGGCGCTCGCCGCGGTGATCCTGGGCGTCGGTCTGGTCGCGGCCGGGAGGCCGTGGCTGGAGCAGCTCGTCGGGTACCGCACGCCGGGCGTGCAGGTGCTGCCGTGGCTGCAGGGTGTGCTCGTCGTCGCGGCGATCTGCACGGGTCTGCTCTCGGCGCTCGCCGCGGCGGTCAGCGCCTCGCGCGTCAACGTGGTCGCGGCCCTCATGGGGCGCACGCTGGGTCGCAAGAGCTCCCGGGTCTGGCTCATCATCGGCCTGGCCATGGTCGCGGGCGGGCTCGTCGCGGGCTTCGCGGGCATCTCCATCTGGAACATGCCGCTCATGGCGGCCGCGATCGTCATGCTGCAGCTGGGCCTGGTCGCGTGCACGCCGGCGCTGTTGTCGGCGACGGCGAAGCTCGGCCGCTGGATGCCGCTGGCGCCGCGCATGGCGCTGCGCGAGGCTGGACGCAACCGCGGCTCGGCCGCCCCCGCCATCGCCGCCGTCCTCGGCGTCGTCGCGGGCGGCATGGCGTTCACGCTGACCGTGGCCGCCGACAACGTGCGCAACGAGGCGGCCCAGGAGCGGCTGCTGCCGCAGGGCACCGCGTCGCTGCTGCTGCACAACAATGCCGAGTACGACCCCGAGACCGGCGAGCCCGTCGGCGAGCCCGCTTGGGACGCGGCCTTGGCGGAGACCGAGACGCGGCTGGAGAAGCATCTCGACGATGTCGACCTGGTCGCGGTGAACCTCGTGGGCGAGTCGGAGACGTGCGGCCGGGAAGGGGACTTCGCGGCCGGCGCGGAGCTCTACTGCTTCATCCAGTTCAGCCGCCCGGACGAGAACATGTGCTCGTACTGGGAGACCATGCCCGAGACCGAGGAGGAGATCGCGGCGGCCGTGGAGGAGGCCCGGACGGATCCGCGCTGCGACGAGCAGTGGGACTCGTACGGGTACGGGATGTACGACGTCCCGTCCACGACCGATCCGGCGGTGGTCGCGGCCTACACCGGCTTGGAGGGCGACGAGCTCGACGCGGCGGTGGCGGTCCTGGAGGACGGCGGCGTCCTCGTCTCCGACCCGTGGGCGGTGACCGACGAGGGCACCGTGGTGTTCACACAGGAGGTCTCGGAATTCGTCGAAGAGGGCCCGGAGCCGGAGCCGAAGCGCTACGAGGTTGCGGTGCCCGCGATGGCCGTCGACAAGGACCTGCTGGGCTACGCCAAGGTCCTGTTCAGCCCGGGCGCGGCCGAGCAGGTCGGCATGGTCCCGTCCGAGTGGTCGCAGCGGTACCTGGTCGAGACCTCCACCGCGATCGACGGCCCGCTCGACGAGGCGGTCTCGGCTGACATGCGGGCCGAGCTCTCCGACGACTCGGTCTTCGCGAGCTTCGAGGTCACCGACTACAACGACCCGGGCACGTTCTACATGATGCTGGCGGTGGCCGGGCTGTGCGCGCTCATCACCCTCGGGTCGACGGCGGTGTCCACCGGGCTCATCATCGCCGAGCAGAAGAAGGACATGACCACGCTCGGCGCGGTCGGCGCGGCGCCGGGTCTGCGCAAGCGGTTCGCGATGTGGCAGACGACGATGATCGCCCTGTTCGGCACGATCCTCGGCACGTTCGCCGGGCTGATCGGGTACGCGCTGATCCGCGAGGCGCTCAACCGCCCGCTGACGAACCAGTACCCGTACCAGACGCTGTACGGCTGGGAGCTGCCGTGGGCGAGCTTCGCGATCATGCTGGTGGCCGTGCCGGTCCTGGCCGCGGTCGGGGCGCTCGTCTTCACGAAGGCGCGGCTCCCGAGCGAGCGGCGGCTGACGTAGCGCTCTCCGAGGAAGGCTGAGGGCCCCAGAGCGAATGCTCTGGGGCCCTTGGTCTGTCCGTTGAGGAGCGGCGCCGGCTCAACCCCTCGGAGACATCGGCATCTCACTGACCGGCGCCGCCCCGCTCAGGGTAGGAGCCCGGTGCCACAGCTCAGCGCATGGTTGTCAGCGCTGAGTCTCGGGCGTGCCCGCCGGGACGCCGCTGGAGGGCATGGTGAGGATCTCGAAGCCGTCGTCGGTGACGAGCAGGGTGTGCTCGAACTGGGCGGTCCACTTGCGGTCGCGGGTGACGGCGGTCCAGCCGTCGTCCCACATCTCGTGCGCGGCGGTGCCGAGGTTGATCATCGGCTCGATCGTGAAGGTCATGCCGGTCTCGATCTCGACGTCGAGGTCGGGGTTGTCGTAGTGCGGCACATAGAGGCCGGAGTGGAACGCGGTGCCGATGCCGTGGCCGGTGAACTGGCGGACCACGCCGTAGCCGAAGCGGTTCGCGTAGGCCTCGATGACCTTGCCGACGACGTTGAGCTGGCGGCCGGGCTTGACGGCCTTGATGCCGCGCCACGTGGCCGTCCAGGTGCGTTCGACGAGGTCGCGCGCCTCCTGCGAGACGTCCCCGGCGAGGAACGTGGCGTTGCAGTCGCCGTGGACGCCGCCGATGAACGCGGTGATGTCGATGTTGACGATGTCGCCGTCCTCGACCACGGTGGAGTCGGGGATGCCGTGGCAGATGACCTCGTTGAGCGAGGTGCAGCAGGACTTCGGGTACTCGCGGTAGCCGAGCGTCGAAGGGTACGCGCCGAGGTCGCACAGGTATTCGTGGACGATCCGGTCGAGCTCGTCGGTGGTGACGCCCGGAGCGACGGCCTTGCCGACGGTCTCGAGGGCGTCGGCGGCGATGCGCCCGGCGACGCGCATCCGCTCGATCGTCTCGGCGTCCTTCACTTCCGAGCCGGTGAACGGGGAGGGCGCGGGCTTGCCGACGTACTCGGGGCGTTCGATGGCGTCGGGGACGCTCCTGCGGGGGCTCTGCCTGCCTGGGCGCAGCGCGGGACGGGTTTCCATCCGCCAAGCCTAACTTGGGGGGCGGGCGCGGCTTGGTGCCGCGGTGGTGCTCCGTTACCGAGACGACGCGTACAAATCGCGGCGTCGGGCGTGAAAACCTCTTGCGTTCCGGGGCGCCAGGCAGCATTCTGGGAGCACCGGCGAACCCGTGTCTGACCTGTTCGGAGCGGGGCCGACCGGGACCCCGCGAGGCTTTTCCTACCGAGCCGGCGCGGGGCGCGGCTCCCTCCGGAGATCCGCGGGCCCGGCTCCGGCCGGGCGCGCGGTGTACGACACCTCCGATGGTCGAGCGCCCCGCCTGTCCAACCCAGGCGGCGTGCAGTCGCCCCGCGTCGGCTCACCAACGCTCCTCCCCCGAGCACGCGAAGGCCCGCAGCCGGTTCGACTGCGGGCCTTGGCGAACGATGAGGTCAGGCGGCTTCGAGCTCCTTGGTGGGCTCCTCCGCGTCGGCTTCGGCCGCCGCTTCCATGTCGGCGGTGGAGACCTCCTGCGCCAGGCGCTCCCACAGCATCCCGCCCGAGTGGGCGAGCGCGCCGATGATCGAGGGGACGAACGGCAGGACCCAGTCGGCGAGGAACCCCGAGTGCGGCATGTTGAGCACGAGCATCGCCGAGCCGGCGCACAGCAGGCCCTGCAGCGTGCCGCGCCAGGCGGCGCGGGTGCCGTCGACGACCGCTTCGCGGCGCTCGGTCGCGGGGTCGTGGAACTCGGAGAGGCCGGCGGCGTCGCGGCGGCCGAGGTAGGCGCCGACGACCGCTTGGACGGCGGTGCCGGAGACGACGGCGGCGAGGAGGCTGTTCTTGGTGACCACGTAGATCAGGAAGAACAGGAGGCCGCCGCCGAGGACGGTCAGCGCGCCCCTGATCCAGTCGACCTTCTCGCCTGGGTACCAGTAGTACTTGGTGACGCCCTCGGAAATCTGTCGCTCGAACTTCCCCATGCCGGTCGCTCCCCTTTCGCGGACGCAGCCTCCGGGCTGCGTATGACACGCACGGAAGTCATTATGCGCGGCACCGGACGGCGCTTCGGCGGAATCCCCTGGAGTCATCTTTGTGGAATTTCGCACAATATGATCGCTTTGTCTGATTCGGGGACGGCCTCAGCTGGCGCTATGCACCAGCGTAGAGAAGGATCGCCGACCGTGCAGTCGGCGATCCGACAGTTCTGCTAGTGAACCGAGACGACCGGTCCTGCGAGGTCCTTGAGCTCGTCGGGGAGGTCCGCGCCCATCGCCTCAGCGAGCTTGATCGCCTCTTCGATGAGCGTCTCCACGATCTGCGACTCGGGCACGGTGCGGATGACCTCGCCTTTGACGAAGATCTGGCCCTTGCCGTTGCCGCTGGCGACGCCGAGGTCGGCTTCGCGGGCCTCGCCGGGGCCGTTGACGACGCAGCCCATGACGGCCACGCGCAGCGGCACGGGCAGGCCTTCCAGACCGGCCGTGACCTGCTCGGCGAGCGTGTACACGTCGACCTGGGCGCGACCGCACGACGGGCACGAGACGATCTCCAGGCCGCGTTCCTTCAGGCCCATCGACTCCAGGATCTGGTTGCCGACCTTGACCTCCTCCACGGGGGGAGCCGAGAGGGAGACGCGGATGGTGTCGCCGATGCCCTCGGCGAGCAGCGCGCCGAACGCGGCGGCGGACTTGATGGTGCCCTGGAAGGCGGGCCCGGCCTCGGTGACGCCCAGGTGCAGCGGGTACTCGCACTGCTGGGACAGGAGCCGGTAGGCCTTGATCATGACGACCGGGTCGTTGTGCTTGACCGAGATCTTGATGTCGCGGAAGTCGTGCTCCTCGAACAACGAGGCCTCCCACAGCGCGGACTCGACCAGCGCCTCCGGGGTGGCCTTGCCGTACTTCTTGAGCAGGCGCTTGTCGAGCGAGCCGGCGTTGACGCCGATGCGGATCGGCGTCCCGGCGTCCTTCGCGGCCTTGGCGATCTCGCCGACGCGGTCGTCGAACTGCTTGATGTTGCCGGGGTTGACGCGCACGGCGGCGCATCCGGCGTCGATCGCGGCGAACACGTACTTCGGCTGGAAGTGGATGTCCGCGATGACCGGGATCTGCGACTGCTTCGCGATGACCTTGAGCGCGTCGGCGTCGTCCTGGGTGGGACACGCGACGCGGACGATGTTGCAGCCGGTGGCGGTGAGCTCGGCGATCTGCTGCAGCGTCGCGCCGATGTCCGAGGTCCGGGTGGTGGTCATCGACTGGACGCTGATGGGCGCGCCGCCGCCCACGAGGACGCCGCCGACGTTGAGCTGCCGGGTCTTGCGGCGCGGGGCGAGCGGCTCGATGTCGTGGTCGTGGCGCTTGGTGGGGATACCGAGGTTCACTGCGGTCATGTGGCTAGTTTCCACCTTGATTCGCGGGTTAGTTGAAGATAGTGATCGGGTTGACGATGTCAGCCGTGATCGTCAGCAGCATGAAGCCGCCCAGGAGGACGATGACAGCGTAGGTCAGCGGCATGAGCTTCATGTAGTCGACACGCCCAGGGTCGACCTTTCCTCGCTTTAGCGCGATCCAGGAGCGGGCTTTCTCGTACCAGGCGATCGCGATGTGCCCGCCGTCCATCGGCAGGAGCGGCAGCAGGTTGAAGATGCCGATGAAGTAGTTCAGGACCACCAGGAGCATGAAGAACATCGCCCACTGGTCGTGCTGGACCATCTCGCCTCCGAGCCGTGACGCACCTACCACGGAGACCGGCGAGTCGGCGCTGCGCTCTTCGCCCATGATCGCGTCCCACAGCGGCGCGATCTTCGAGGGCAGCTGCCCGAGCGCGATGAACGTCTCCTTGAACATGTCGCCGGTGTAGGTGATAGTTTCACCGACCCCCTGGATCGGACCGACATCAAGAACGGGGCTGATGGTCGGATCGACATAGGGGGTGACTCCCAGTCGCGCCACGGTCTGCGTGGTGCCGTCCTCCAGCTCGACCTCAGAAGAGTACGGAGTGACCGAGTACGTTTCCTCGGCGCCGTCGCGCTCAACGGTGACGTCGACCGGCTCCTCCGGGGTCAGATCGGAGACGGCGGCGACCAGCGATGTCCAGTCGGTCACGGCCTTGCCGTCGACCGACTCGATCTCGTCGCCGTTCTGGATTCCGGCGGCATAGGCCGGGCCCGGCTGGTCGGCTGCAGAGCACTCGAAGTCCGCGGTCGCGTCCGCGGGCGGGACGCATTCCGAGACGTCGACGATCGTGTTCTGCTCAGACTTCTCGTACGACGCCGCGGCGGCCGGGTTGGCGATACCGACGAAGGAGACGAGGATCCACAGCGCGATGAAGCCGATGATGAAGTGCGTGACCGAGCCCGCCGCGAGGACGACGGTGCGCTGCCACAGGGGCTTGCGCCAGAAGACGCGCTTCTTGTCCTTATCGTCGAGCTCTTCCTCGTCCTCCTCGAGCGGGGTCATGCCGACGATCTTGACGAAGCCGCCGAGCGGGATGCCCTTGAGGCCGTACTCCGTCTCGCCCTTGCGGAAGGACCACAGGGTCGGGCCGAAGCCCACGAAGTAGCGGGTGACCTTCATGCCGAAGCCCTTGGCCGTGAGCATGTGGCCGAATTCGTGCAGGCTCACGGAGATGAGGATCGCCAACGCGAACAGGACGATCCCGGTGATGTAGGCCAGCAAGTCGGTCTCCTTCTAACGCTCGGACGCGTCCAACACTAGCCGTCGGGCGCACGCACGCGCCCACTTCTCCGCTTCGAGTACGTCTGCGACACTGGAGGGTCGCTCGAACTTCGGAGCGGCGGCGAGGACGGCTTCGATCGTGTCGACGATGCCGAGGAACGGGAGCCGCCCGTCGCGGAAGGCCGAGACGGCTTCCTCGTTGGCGGCGTTGTAGACGGCGGGCATGAGGCCGCCGGCGCGGCCGGCGTCCTTGGCGAGGCCGACGGCCGGGAACGCCGTCTCGTCGAGAGGCTCGAAGTGCCAGTCGGCCGCCTGTGTCCAGTCGACGGGCTTCGCGGAACCGGGGAGGCGGTCGGGCCAGGCGAGCGCATGGCCGATGGGCAGGCGCATGTCCGGCGGGGAGGCTTGGGCGATCGTCGAGCCGTCGGCGAACTCGACCATCGAGTGGATCACCGACTGCGGGTGCACGACCACCTCGATGTCCTCGTAGGGGACGTCGAAGAGCTCGTGGGCCTCGATCACCTCGAGGGCCTTGTTGACCATGGTCGCGGAGTTGATCGTGACGACCGGGCCCATCGCCCAGGTCGGGTGCGCGAGCGCCTGGTCGACGGTGACCTCGGCGAGCTCGGCGCGCGACTTGCCGCGGAACGGGCCGCCGGAGGCGGTGAGCACGAGCTTCGCGACCCGCTCCATCGAACCCGACCGCAGGCACTGCGCGAGCGCGGAGTGCTCGGAGTCGACGGGCACGAGCTGACCGGGCTTGGCGACCTCCCGCACGAGCGGGCCGCCCGCGACGAGGGACTCCTTGTTGGCAAGGGCCACTTGGCGTCCCGCTTTGAGCGCGGCGAGGGTCGGCTCGAGGCCGATGGAGCCGTTGATGCCGTTCAGGACGGTGTCGCAGGGCCAGGCGGCGAGGTCGGACATGGCGCTGCGGCCCGCGATGAGCTTCGGCATGCGGGCGTCGCCGGAGGTCCAGCCCGCCTTGGTGGCGGCCGCGAACAGGCGCAGCTGGACGGCTTCGAGCGCGGTGGCGTCGGCGACCGCGACGACGTCGACGCCGAGCTCGACGGCCTGCTCGGCCAGGAGCGCCGGGTTGGCGCCGCCCGCGCCGATGCCGACGACGCGGAAGCGGTCGGGGTTGGCGCGGACGATGTCGATGGCCTGCGTCCCGATGGAGCCCGTGGACCCCAGGAGCACGATCTCGCGTTGGTCAGTCACGCGCGCCATTATCCGCTACCGGAATACGACGGTCTTCGTGCCGTTGATGATGACGCGGTCGTCCAGGTGGGCGGCCAGGCCGCGGGCGAGGCAGGTCGATTCGAGGTCGCGTCCGGCGGCCACCAGCTCGTCGGGGCTGTGGGCGTGGTCGACGCGGGCGACCTCCTGGTCGATGATGGGGCCTTCGTCGAGGTCGGCGGTGACGTAGTGGCAGGTCGCGCCGATGAGCTTGACGCCGCGGGCGTGGGCCTGGTGGTAGGGCTTGGCGCCCTTGAAGCTCGGCAGGAACGAGTGGTGGATGTTGAGGATCTTGCCGGGGAGCTTGGCGCAGAAGTCGGAGGAGAGGATCTGCATGTAGCGGGCGAGCACGACGGTGTCGATGCGCTCCTCCTCGATGAGGTCGAGGATCTGCTGCTCCTGCGCGGCCTTGCCGGCGGGGCCGACGGGCAGGTAGTGGAAGGGGACGCCCGAGGAGGCGGCGAGGTCGGCCCAGTCGGGGTGGTTGGAGACGACGGCGGCGGCTTCGCCGTGGAGAGCCCCGATGCGGAAGCGGTAGAGCAGGTCGTTGAGGCAGTGGCCCTGCTTGGAGGCCATGATGAGGACGCGGCGCTTGACGGCGCGGTCGTGGAGCTGCCAGTCCATGTCGAATTCGCGGGCGATCTCGGCGAAACCCACGGCCAGTTCGTCGCGCTGCGCAGCGGTGTTGAACTCCACTCGCATGAAGAAGCGTCCGGACGCGTGCTCGGAGAACTGCTGGGAGTCCTCGATGTTGGCGTCGCGGCGGGTGAGGAAACCCGAGACGGCGTACACGATGCCGAGGCGGTCGGGGCACGAGAGCGTGAGCACGAACTGGCTGGTCATCCTACCAATGATACGGAGCGGTCGGGACGGGCGACAATCGACTTCCGTCACGGACGGGTTGTCACGGGGTGTCGCTTTTCGTCCCGGCCGCTCCGCGTGGAAGCGCGAAAGGCTCCGGGCAAGGAGGAAGGGCGGACTCTTTCGGGTTCGCCCTTCGACCTCTATTGCAACTCGCTCTGTGTGATTGTCAACTCACTCTAAGCGCCGATTTCCGCGCTCAGCTGCTCCATGAACGCCGCGGTGGTCTCCTCCACCGTGGTGTCGTCGAAGATGAGCGTCTCGAACACGCCGAGCATGATGTCCGCGGCGGTGCCCGAGCCGATCGGCGGCACGACCGGGCCCTCGCCCAGGTCCGGGGTCAGCGCCGCGATGTAGTCCGCGCCGAGCTTCTGGTCCGGCGGGAGCATCGGCAGGATGCGCTCGCGCTGCGCGGTGTTCGAGGGCAGGCCCCGGTCGCCGAGCATGAGGTCGAGCGACTCGTCGCTGTTGAGCAGGAAGTCCACGAGCTTGCTCGCGGCCGCCTTGTCGGAGACCGAGCGCGAGACCGACCAGTACATGGCCGACTTCAGGTACAGGCCCGGCTGGTTCTCGGACTCGCCGGGGACGCGCAGCAGCACCAGGTCGGAGCCGAGCACCTTCTGGATCGCGCCGATCTGGTTGGTCCAGTAGAACTCGGTGGCGCCGGTCCCGGTCGCGAGCGGGGCCTGGTCCTGGCCCGCCGCGAACGACTCGACGATCGTGCTGGCGTCCGGGATGGCCCCGGAGTCGCGCATGTCGAGCACCATCTGCCACCAGGCGTTCATGGTGGGCTCGGTGAAGCCGAGCTTGCCGTCGTCGGTGTACAGCGACTCGCCGCGCTGGCGGGCGAAGACGTTGAACAGCGACTCGTTCGAGTAGGTGATGGCCGAGTTGCCGATCGCCGCGCCCGACTTGGAGATGTCGGTGGTGAACTGCATGAAGTCGGCCCAGGTCCATGTCTTGTCGTCGGGCATGGCGACGCCCGCCGCCGTGACGAGGGCCGGGTTGACCAGCAGCGCCAGCGCGTTGACGCCGGTGGGGATGCCGTAGGTCTTGCCTTCGAACTGGCCGGTGGCGAGCGTCCCCTCCTCGATGTTCGAGAGGTCGATGTCGAGGTCCTCGATCGCCAGGAGGGCGTTCTTGTCGGCGTAGTCGCGCAGGTAGCGCTCGTCCTGCTGGAGGACGTCCGGCGCGTTGCCGCCCGAGACCGAGACGTTCAGGGCGTCCCAGTAGGAGTCGAACTCGTTGGGGCTGGGCTTGATCGTGATGCCGTCGTTCTTGGCGAGGAAGGCGTCGACGATCTTCTGGGTGTACTCGTGGCGGGGGTCGGAGCCCCACCACCAGAAGTCCAGTTCGCCGTCGCCCTTCTCGGCTCCGCCGCCGCCGTTGCCGCAGGCCGCGAGGAGGGGTGCGGTGGCGGCGCCGAAGATCCCTGCTTTGGCGAGCGTTCTCCGAGACACGCCCGAGGGGTTGGTTGACTTCATCGTCAGTGTCCTTTCAGGACTTTGTGAGGGTTGGTTGCCGGATTTACTTGATGCCGGTGGTGGCGATACCCCGGACGAGGTAGCGCTGGCCGGCGAGGAAGAACCCGAAGATCGGGCCAAGTGCCACAATAGACATCGCGAAGAGCGCGCCCCAGTTGGTGGTGCCCGTCGAGTCCATGAACAGGCGCAGCGCCAGCGGGACGGTCTGGAGGTCGACGTCGCGCAGGTAGATCAGCTGCGAGTAGAAGTCGTTCCAGGTCCAGATGAACGTGAAGATTGCGGTGGTCGCCAGCGCGGGCATGCACAGCGGCATGATGACGCGGAAGTAGGTGCCCCAGTAGCCGCAGCCGTCGATCGAGGCGGCCTCGTCGAGCTCCTTGGGGAGGCCGCGGATGAACTGGACCATGAGGAAGACGAAGAACGCGTCGGTGGCCAGCAGCTTCGGCACGATGAGGGGCCAGAAGGTGTCGACCCAGCCGAGGTTGTTGAACAGGATGTACTGCGGGATGATCACGACGTGGATCGGCAGCATGATGGTGCCGAGCATGATCGCGAAGAGCATGCCGCGCATGGGGAACCGGAGCCGTGCGAAGGCGTAGGCGGCCATGGAGCAGGACACCAGGTTGCCGAGGATTGATCCGGCGACGATGACCGTGGAGTTCCAGATGTACTTCTCGAACGGGTGCGGCAGGGCGTTCCAGCCGTCCGCATAGTTGCCCCACTCCCAGCTGGAGGGGATGAGGCCGGGGTCGGAGAAGATCTCGTCGAGCGGCTTGAGGCTGGCCGAGAGCATCCACAGCAGCGGGTAGATCATGACCATCGCGGCGGCGATGAGCAGCAGGTGGAAGACGAAGCGCTTGAGCCCGACGGTGGCCGCGCCCTGCTTGGCGCGCGGCCGGGGCGGCGCGGGGGTCGGAGTCTCAGTCATTGTCGCCATAGAACACCCAGAATTTCGACATCAGGAAGTTGAGCGCGGTGAAGATCGCGATGATGGCCAGCAGGAGCCAGGCGATGGCCGAGGCGTACCCCATGTCGAACTGGGTGAAGCCCTGGTCGTAGAGGTACAGCGTGAGGAACATCGTGGAGTCGGCCGGGCCGCCCTTGCCGCTGGAGATGATGAACGCCTGCGTGAAGGACTGGAACGAGTTGATGATCTGCAGCACGAGGTTGAAGAAGATGATGGGGGTCAGCAGCGGGAGCGTGACGCTCACGAAGCGCTGCATGACGCCGGCGCCGTCGATCTTGGCGGCCTCGTAGTACATGGTGGGGATCTGCCGCAGGCCCGCCAGGAAGATGATCATCGGTGAGCCGAAGGTCCACACGTGCAGGATGATCAGGGTGCCGAGGGCGTAGTCGGGGTGGGAGACCCAGCCTTCGCCTTGGATGCCGAAGATGGCGAGCACCTGGTTGACGAGGCCTTCGGTGCCGAAGACCTGGCGCCACATGATCGCGATGGCGACGGAGCCGCCGAGCAGCGAGGGCAGGTAGAAGATCGAGCGGTAGAACGCCATGCCGCGCAGGCCGCGGTCGAGGACGATCGCGAGGAGGAGCGCGGCGGCGAGCTGGAGGGGCACCGACACGAAGGTGTAGACGGCGGTGACCTTGATGGCGTTGGCCAGGCGCGGGTCTTCGAACATCCGCGCGTAGTTCTCGCCGCCGACCCATTCGCCGTAGCCGAGGCTGTAGTCGGTGAACGAGAGGTAGAACGAGGCGATCATGGGTCCGATGGTGATGGCCAGGAGGCCGATCAGCCACGGGGAGAGGAATCCCAGTGCGGCCCATCGCTCGCGGGAGCGGATGGACGCGCCGGTCCTCCTGCGGGCCCGCTGGGGGCTCGGCGGGGGCGCGGAGACGGCGGGCCCGGGGGGTGCTCCCGAGCTGCGCTGCTTCGGGCGCACCACAGCGACATCGTTGTCGGTCATAAGGTTTTGGGACCTTTCGGAGGGGGTTGGCTCCTAGATCACATCAGGCTATGCAACCGCTTGCCTCTTGTCAATGCTTCAACTTAAATTCCTGGATATCTTTCAGGTCGCGGAGTGGGAACGTTCCCGCATAGCACTTTGACCGCCCCCGCAACACGAGTCGGCCCGCCCGGTGCAGACCGGGCGGGCCGTGGGTTCCCTAGTGGAGGTTCAGGCCTCAGACGTGCGCGTGCGGCCGGTCCGCGACGGGGGCGACCGAGTCGTCGCCCTCCTTGAGGCCGTACTTGGAGTACAGCTTCCCGAGCGGGCCCGGGACCCACCAGTTCGCGCGGCCCAGGAGGCGCATCGTGGCGGGCACGAGCAGCATCCGGACCACGGTCGCGTCGAGGAAGATCGCGATGGCCATGCCCAGGCCGATCATCTTCATGAAGGTGATGCCGCTGAACGCGAACGCGCCCACCACCACGATGAGGATCAGCGCCGCGGCGGTGATGATCGAGCCCGTGGACTGCATGCCGCGCAGGACGGCGGTGCGGTTGTCCGCGCCCCGGTCCCACTCCTCGCGCACCCGCGAGAGCAGGAAGACCTCGTAGTCGGTGGCGAGGGCGAAGAGCAGCGCGATCATGAGCAGCAGGTTCGACGGGTCGATGTAGCCCGAGGGCGTGAAGCCCAGCAGGTCCGAGAGGTGGCCCTCCTGGAAGATCCACACCACGATGCCCAGGGCCGCGCCGAGCGACACGGCGTTCATCAGGACCGCCTTGATCGGCAGCACGATCGAGCCGAAGGCCAGGAAGAGGACCACCATCGTCACGATGACGATGTAGCCGAGCATGTAGGGCAGGCCCTCGCCGATCGCGTCGAGCATGTCGACCCGGTCGGAGGCGCCGCCGGTCACGTACAGGTCGGCGCCGTCGACCTCGATCGCGCGGGCGTCCTCGATGAGGGCGCGGGCGTCGGCGCTGAACGGGTCGAGGTCGTAGAGGACGTCGAACAGGAACGCGTCGGCGGTCGGCGGGGCGGCGGGCAGGACGTCGTCGACGTTGTCGAGCTCCAGGAGGGCCGCGACGGCCTCGTCGGCCGCTTCTTGGCCACCGGTGACCATGACCTGGAACCGTTCCTCGTCCCCGCCGGGGAAGTCGGCGGCGATCGTCTCGGTGACCACTCGCGACTCCGAGTCCTTCGGCATGTCGCGCTCGTCCACGCCGCCGAACTGGACGCCGAGGATCGGGCTGGCCAGCAGCGCCATGAACGCGAGGACCGGCAGCAGCACCAGCACCGGGCGGCGCATCACGCCGGCCGCGAGGCCGTGCCAGAACCCGGTGTCGGTCTTGGGCTGCTTGTCCTTGCGCCAGGGCAGGCGGCCCTTGTCGACGCGGTGGCCGAGCAGGTACAGGAGCGCGGGCAGCGCCACGAGCGCCGAGAGCATCGCGACGCCGACGGCCGACATGACGCCGTAGGCGATGCCGTGCAGGAACGGCACGTCCACCAGGAGCAGGCCGCCCATCGACAGGACGATGATGACGCCGGAGACCATGACGGTGCGACCAGCCGTCGCGACGGTGTTGAGCACGGCGACCCGCTTCGCGGGCCCGGCCGCGAGCTCCTCACGACTGTACTTTTCGAGTTCCTCACGGAACCGGCGCAGCACGAAGAGCGAGTAGTCGATCGACATGCCGAGGCCGATGATGGTGATGACGTTGGCCGCGAAGACCGAGACGTCGGTGAACTCGGTGATGACGCGGGTGATCGCGAAGCCGCCGAGGATCGACATGCCGCCGATGAGCAGCGGCAGCGAGGCGGCCACGAGCGCGCCGAAGACCACGATCATGATGAGCAGCAGGATCGGCATCGAGATCATCTCGGCGATCTCCAGGTCGTGCTGCACCTGCTCGTTGAGGTCGGCGAAGATCGCGGCGCCGCCGCCGAGCGACACGGTGAGGTCGTCGGTGTCCCCCGCGTCCCGCAGCTGGTCCTCGATCGTCTCGAAGACCTCGGCCTGCGCCTCGTCGGAGGAGCCCGCCAGCGAGACCGCGGCGTAGGTGGCGTGCCCGTCCTCGGACACGAACGACGGCAGCTGGGTGCTGTAGTAGGAGGTGACGCTCTCGACCTCGTCGATCGCGTCGATCTCCTCGACCGCGCTCTCGACGGCCGCGGCGAACGCCGGGTCGTCCGCGGTCAGCGTCTCGGACTCGTACAGGACCACGACCTCGGCGCCGGTGGAGCCGAACTCCTCCTCGATCGCCTCGGCGTCGAGCACCGACTGCGACTCCTGGGAGACGTATCCTCCGTCGGTGAACTCGTCGAACACGCCAAGCCCCCAGGTCGCTCCGATCGCGAAGACGGCCGCGATCCCGGCGACGATGAACCAGCGGGCCTTGATGACCGCTCTGCCTAGCAGGGAGTACATGTGCTTCTCCAAAAATGGTGAGGCGCTGACCGCTGGTGCGCGAGGGGCGTCCGGCGGTAGGATGGTGAGCGTTGATTAGTTAGCTAACGGTGTTCACTTTAATAAACGCCCATAGACGAGTCAACACCGTTAACTAAGTTGTAGCCTGAGGAGAGCAGTGACTTCGAACACCGCGGGAGGCCCGTCCCGTCGCGAACGGATGCGCGCCGAGACGATCGCCGAGATCAAGGCGAGCGCCAGGAGCCAGCTGCTCGAGCACGGCCCCAGCGGTATCTCACTGCGGGCCATCGCCCGCGACGTCGGCGTCACGGCTGCAGCGCTCTACCGCTACTTCGACAGCCTCGACGCGCTCCTCATGGAGCTGTGCTGCGACCTCTACGACGAACTTATCGCCGAAACGCGCAAGGCGATGGACGCATCGCCGCCTGAGGCGCACCTCGAACGGATGAAGGCCTGGGTGTGGGCCTTCCGGGACTGGGCGGTGTCCAACCGGCGCGAGTTCGAGCTCATGATCTCGTTCCCCGAGGGCGGCAACGCCATGTCGGTCGGCGGCCGCGTCCAGGACGGGACCCTGGAGGTGCTCGACCCGGTGCTCCAGAAGTCCCTGGAGCACTCGCAGCTGTGCGGGCGCGAGATGGCCGCGTTCTACAGGCTCACCGAGAGCGGCGCCGTCCAGGCCGCCGGGCCGATCGAGATGCCCGATATCTCCGAATCGCTCAAGACCGAGCTCATGGAGAAGTGCTCCCAGTTCATCGTCGGCGAGGAGATCCCGCTCGCATGGGTGTTCACGTTCACCTCGGCCTGGGTGCGCGTCTTCGGCCTGGTCGTCATGGAGGCCTTCGGGAACCTGCCCGTCCAGGACAACGTCGACGAGTTCTACAAGACCCAGATCATCGCCATGATGCGCGACTTCGGCATCGAAGGCTGAACGGTCCGGAACCCGACATCGCCTTTCCCGGCGTCCAGTCTTCTGCGGCCCGCCCGGACCCGACACTGGAGACCGGGCCCGGCCGCCGGGCCGGCCCGGGGAGGGGGACGCGATGGCGTACCGGAACACGGCGCTGGCGATCGGCGCAACGGTCGCGCTCGTATTCGGCGGCACGGCGTCGGCGTCCGCCGCGGGCACCGCCGCGGCGGAACAGGACTGCGTGGCGGCCACTTCGGCAGACGACGTCCACGTCAGGGACGGACCGGGCGTCTCGTTCGACAGCCTCGGCAAGATGCAGCCGGGCGTCGACTACGAGTGGAACTGCCTGTACGTCGACGGCGAGCTCTACACGGCGTGCGGCTTCACCGACGACGTCTGGCTCGGCCTCTGGTTCAACGAGCGGTGGGGCTTCGCCGCCGGCAGGTGCCTCCACTGACGACACGCGAAAGGCCCGGACCGCACCGGTCCGGGCCTTCGCCGTGTCCTAGGAGGCGGGCGCCTCTTCCGCAGGGCAGGAGCGGATGTCGTGCCCGACGCTCGTCATGCACTTGCCGGACTTGAGGTTCCACTTCCAGCCGTGCATCTGGCAGGTGAGGACCCCGTCCTCGACCTTGCCGAACACCGACAGGTCGGCCTTGAGGTGCGGGCAGCGGCGCTGGAACTGCCAGCCCTGCACCGTGATGTCCTCGTCGTCGGGGCGCTGCTCGGCGTACCAGCCCTCGGCGTACTGCAGGCGCTCCTCGGAGAGGCACTTGAAGAACGCGTACACGTACTCGTTGTACTGGCCGATGCGCGCGGCCGTGAAGCGGCACGAGAGGAACAGCGAGTTGACCCAGTCGACCTCGCGGATGTGCAGCAGGTGCTCGATGAGGCGCCGCTCGGTGCGGAAGCGGTAGCGGACCTTCGCGCCGTCGTCGGGGTAGATCTTGCGCTCGAGGAAGTCGAACACGATCGACTCGACGACCTCGTCGGAGTCGGCCGCGGTCAGGTCGAAGCGGACGGGGCCGCCGATGCCGGTGGCGATGTGCTCGGCCGACTCCATGAGCGGCTCGATGCGCTCGCGCAGCGTCTCGAGGACGTCGATCTCCGGATGCGACCAGGAGGCCTTCTCCGCTTCGAGGCGCGGCTGCATCCGCTCCTTGTACTCGTCGAGGTGCTGCTTCTTGTTGTCGAACCACTCGCGCAGGTCGTCGACCGGGTGCACGACCGAAGCGGAGCCGTCCGCGCTGACCTCGGCCACCGAACCGGGCAGCAGGATGATGTTCTGCTTGCGGCCCTGCTCCTCCAGCCAGTCCACATAGGCCATCTGGTCGGGGAAGATGTTGCCCTCGTCGCCGAACACGTCGTTGAACTGGTACAGCGAGTCGTCGAGGAAGCACGGCGGGCCCGCGATCGGGAAGACCCAGTCGCCCTTGACGTCGTCGATGTAGCGCAGGGAGCGGTCGAAGCCGCGCTCGCGCTTCTGCTTCCCGAAGGCGCGCTTGGCGTTGTCGGGCAGCTCGTAGACCATCGGGAACCAGATCGCGCCCGAGAACTGCAGCAGGTGGGCGTGGATCTTGCCGTGCTGCAGGAACACGCTCATGTCCGTGGGGCGCGCGTCGTTCTGGTTGAGCATGCGAGTGCCGTCGGCGTCCTCGACCCACAGCGACGAGTCGCCGATGGGGCCGTCTGTGGGGCTCGTGAGCGCCTGGATCATGACCTTGACGCCGCCGGGGAGCTCCACGATCTCCTCGGAGACGGTCTTGATGAACTTGTGGAAGCCCAGGGCCCGCAGCTCGTTCTCCAGCTCCGAGGTCGGGTACTCGGGCAGCAGGACCGTCGTGTCCTTGCTGATGTGCTCCGAGAGGTTCTCCTCGTCGAAGTGGTCGCGGTGCAGGTGCGAGACGTACAGGTAGTCGGCCTGGCCGAGCGTGTCCCAGTCGAGCTGCGAGTTGTCGGGGAAGGGGAACCAGGAGGCGAAGTAGGCGGGGTTCACCCAGGGATCGCACAGGATCGACCCCGCGGCGGTCTCGATGAACATGCTGGCGTGGCCAGTACCGGTGATTCGCACAGTGACCCTTCCGGACTTGAGGACGACGACGCCTCAACTCTACAAGTCACAGCTCCGGCGGGGCTGGGACGTTCGTCCTTGTGGCGTGCGAGACTGTGCCTGAACAACGCAGACCTCGGAGGAAGTCACATGGCCGCAGAAGAGCAGGTGCTCTCGCCCGCGCAGCGCAAGCCCACCAGCCGCAAGGCCCTGTACACCGCGCTGAGCGTCGCCATCGTCATCAACCTGGCGTACCTGTTCGGCAACCACCAGGGCTGGATCGAGGACGTCTTCATCGGCATCACCGTCCTGGTGCTCCTGAGCGTCATCGTCACCGACGCCTGGATGCGCAAGACCGGCCTGCGCTAGGCCCCGCCCGGAGCGCGCAGCGCTCGGGCAACGAACGTCGAAGGGGCGGGTCCGCGATCGCGGACCCGCCCCTTCTGTGCGTCTTCGTGCTAGTGCATCATGCCGCGGCGGGCGAACATCTCGCGCACCTCGCGCAGCGCCGAGTCCACTTCGGCTTCGAAGTACCCGCCCTGGACCAGGGAGAACTGGCTCGTGTCGAGCTCGCGGTCCGAGAGCGGGACCGGGTTGCGCCCGGTCATCGCCGCGGAGACCGCGTCGAACATCTGGTCCACCTGGCTGGGGTCGTAGCCGGAGCCGAAGCGGCGGGGCTGGAAGGCCCGGCGCATCTGCTCAAGCCGCTGCACGTCGTCCGGGGTGAACGGGGAGTCGGACGCCCGCATCTCGGTCGTCATCTCCTCGCGGCCGTGGCGGCCGGGGGCCTCGAACGCGCCGCGGCCCTCGTACGGGTTGCGGCGGCCGAAGTCCGGCGGGGTCGCCGCGCCGCGCGGGGCGCCCTGCTGTCCGAAACCGCCGGTCGGGTCGACCGGGGGCGCGGGCGGGGCGAATCCGCCGTCGGCGGGACCGGGAGGCGGTCCGGCGGGGCCGCCGAAGCCGCCCGTCGGCTCGTGCTGTTGCGGGCCGCGGTCGAAGCCCTGCTGCTGCATGGGCGGGCTCGGCGCGGCGGCGCGGCGGCCGTAGCCGGTGTCCTCGGGCTGGCCGCCCTGCTGTCCGAAACCGCCGCCCTGCGGCCCGTAGTCGCGGCCGCGCGGGGCCCCGTACGGGTCGGACTGCTGCGGTTCAGGGCGACCCATCGGATTCTGCCCCATGCCGTTGACGAGGCTCTGCGGGATCGCCTGGGTCGGCGCCGCGGGCGGCATCGGCTCGGGCTCGGGCTGGCCGTAGCGGTCGGCGCGCGGGATCGCGCCTGACGGCGGGCCCTGATGGCCGCCCTGCATGGGCGGCTGCTGCATCGGGGGCTGCTGCGGCATGCCGCGGCGGCTCCCGGTGTCGCTGAACTCGTCGTCGTTGTAGGCCGCGCCGAAACCGGGGGCGGGCTCGGGGGCGGACCGGCGGCCCTGCCCGTAGACACCCTCGTTGGGCCCGTAGCCGGGACCGTCGTTCGGCGCGCTCTGCTGGCCGAAACCACCGTCGTTCTGCCCGAACGGTCCGCCGGGGACGTCGTTGGGGGCGAAACCGCCTCGACGCGGATCGGACTGGAGCGGGAGCTGCTCGGTGGCGCCGTGCGGGATCGGACCGGCCTGCGGGCCGTCGTGCATCGGCATCCCGGCGCGGGGCACCGCCTGCGTGGGCGGCGCGAAGTCGTTGCGGACCGGCTCGGGACCGCGCGGGGCCCCGTACTCGTTGCCGAACGCTGGCTCAGGGGCGCCGTACTCGTTGCCGAACGCCGGCTCAGGGGCGCCGCCGCGCGGGCCGAAGCCGTTGCTGCCGTTGGCACCGCGGCCGCCGAAGTCGCCCTGGCCCGGGCCGAAGTCGTCGCGGGGCGGACCGAAGTCGCCCTGCCCGCCGCGGCCGAAGTCACCCTGGCCGGGACCGAAGTCCTGACCGCGGCCGAAGTCCTGGCCGCCGCGCTCCGCGCCGGGCCCGTGGTTCGCCCCGCCGCGCTTCGCGAACGGGTCGTCGTAGTCGTCGCCGGGAGGGCCGGCGAGGAAGCCGAAGCCCTCGTCGTCGCCGCCGCGCAGGTCGCCGAAGCCCTCGTTGTCGGGGACGGGGGCCGGGGCGGCGCGGCCGCCGCGTCCGCGGCCGACCGGTTCGGGGGCGGGAGGCGGGGGCGCCATCTCGCGGGCGGCCATCATCTCGTGCGCGGGGATCGCTTGCGTCGCAGCGGGAATGACCTGCGTGGCCTGGGGTTCGGGGGCGCGTCGCGACCCGGGGGCCGCCTGCATGGGCGGGGCCGGGGCGGAACCGACCTCGGCCTTCCCGTAGTCGGGGGCGGGGGCGGTGCCGAGAACGCCGCGCTCCTCGAGTTCGGCGAGCTGGCGCGCGACCCGGTCGAGGTAGACGTCCACCTGCCACTCGTCGTAGCCGCCGAAGCGGACCCTGAAGACGACGTCGTCCACCTCGTCGGCCGAGACGGGGCTGCCCACCGGCTCCCCGGCGAGGGTCGCCTCGACGCGGTCGAGGAACGCGTCGACCTCGTCGACCTTGTAGCCCCGGCTCAACGCCCGGCGCCGGAACCGGTCACCATGACTCGCCACTACCAAGCCACCCTTCTCCGCCTAATCCTCGGCGCCGGTGGCGCCGAGCGGCTTCGCGCCGGCGCGGCCGGGCGTGCCGGCCTCCCGGACCGAAGCGGCCAGCTGCCCGCAGGCGCCGTCGATCTCTTGGCCGCGCGTATCGCGCACCGTCGTGGACACACCCGCGGCCCGCAGCCGCCGTACGAACTCCGCCTCGACCGGCTTGGGACTGGCGTCCCAGCGGCTTCCCGGAGTCGGGTTCAATGGAATCAGGTTGACGTGCACGAGTTTGCCCGCGAGGAGCTTCCCGAGGAGGTCCGCCCGCCAAGGCTGGTCGTTGACGTCCCTGATCATCGCGTACTCGATCGAAACACGACGTTTCGTCACCCGAGCGTACTCCCAGGCCGCGTCGAGCACTTCGGCGACCTTCCAGCGGGTGTTGATCGGGACGAGCTCGTCGCGGAGCTCGTCGTCGGGCGCGTGGAGCGAGACCGCCAGCCGCACTGGCAGGCCCTCCTCCGCGAGCTTCTTGATGGTGGGCACGAGTCCGACCGTGGAGACGGTGACGTTCCGGGCCGAGATGCCGATGCCGTCGGGCACGGGCTTAGTGATGAGGTGCAGGGCGCTCTTGAGGCGGGCCCAGTTCGCGAGCGGCTCGCCCATGCCCATGAACACGATGTTCGAGAGGCGCCCCAGGCCGTTCTCCTCGGCGATCCGCGCGGCGGCGACGACCTGGTCGACGATCTCGGCGGTGGTGAGGTTGCGGTCGAGGCCGCCCTGGCCGGTGGCGCAGAACGGGCAGGCCATGCCGCACCCCGCCTGGGACGACACGCACGCGGTGACCCGGTCGGGATAGGCCATGATCACGCTCTCGACGAGCGCGCCGTCGTAGAGGCGCCACACGGCCTTCAAGGTCTTGCCGTCGTCGCAGGACTGGAGGCGGACCGGCTTCAGCAGCTGCGGGAGCAGCGCGTCGCCGATGGCCTCGCGCGAGGCGGCGGGAAGGTCGGTCATGAGCGACGCGTCGCCGACGTGGCGGCCGAAGTACTGCTGGCGCAGCTGCTTGGCGCGGAAGGCGGGCTGCCCGATCTCGGAGAGAACGGACTGGCACCCGGCCAGGTCGAGGTCGGCGAGGTGTCGCGGCGCGGCCTTGCGGGGGCGCGGTTCGGTCAACGTGAGTGCTACAGACATGTCACGACCTAGTCTCGCATGACAGGACCGGAACCCGCCAACCCCGGATCATGGAATTCACCCCGGGCCCTCCTTCACCGGATACACCAATCAGGACACATCACCCGAGCAGGTAACGGAACCACACGTAAGCCACGGGGGCGACCATGAGGATCGAGTCGAGCCGGTCCATGACCCCGCCGTGGCCGGGAATGAGATTGCTCATGTCCTTGATGCCGAGGTCCCGCTTCAGCAGCGAGACCGACAAGTCCCCCAACGTAGCGGCCAGCGCGACGCACACGCCGAACGCCACGCCCATGAGGAGGGGCACGTCGAAGAACACCAGGAGGGTGACCGAACCGCCTATGGCGGCGGCCACGACGGATCCGCCGAGGCCCTCCCAGGACTTCTTGGGGCTGATGCGCGGGGTCATCTGGTGGCGGCCGAACAGGACGCCGGCGGTGTAGCCGCCCGTGTCGGAGCAGACGACGGTGAACAGCGCGATGATGACCTGCGCGGCGGCGCCATCGATCCATCGCGCCGAGTCGTTGTCGGCGTTCGCCAGCAGCATGATGAACCCGGCCAGGAACGGGACCTGGACGAGCAGCAGCGCGGCGGCGGCGGTGTCGGTGCGGTAGCCGGTGGCGCCTTCGGAGAGGCGCCACACGAACAGGGCGGCTACGCCGACGGCGGTGCCGAGCAGCAGGCCGGTGGCCCCGCCGAACCAGGCGAGGACCACGATGAGCGCGCCGGCGGCGGCCAGCGGGATCACGGGGACGTTCCTGCCGCCCTTGCGCATCGCCGTGCCGGTCTCCCAGCAGGCGACGGCGACGGCGATGACGGCGACGCCGAGGAAGGCGGTCGGCCAGATCAGCAGCGACGCGAGGACGACCGCGGCCATGCCGAGCCCGGCGCCGATGGCGACGGGCAGGTTGCGGCCGGCCTTGGGCCCCCGGCCGTCAGGGTCGGTCTCGGCGGCGCCGGGCCCTCGCCCGTCCGGCGACGGGTGCGGGCGACGGCCGGGCGAACCGTCGGGAAGGGCGCTCATCAGATTTCGAGCAGCTCAGACTCTTTGGAGCTCACGAGCTCGTCCACGTTGGCGGTGAAGCGGCCGGTGAGGTCGTCGAGCTCCTTCTCGCCCGAACGCCCTTCGTCCTCGGAGACCTCGCCGTCCTTGACGAACTTGCCGATCTCGTCCTTGGCCTTGCGGCGGACGTTGCGGATGGCGATCTTGGCGTCCTCGCCCTTGGTCTTGGCCACCTTGATCATCTCGCGGCGGCGCTCCTCGGTCATGGGAGGCAGGTTCAGGCGCAGCTGGGTGCCCTCGTTGGAGGGGTTGACGCCGAGGTTCGAGTTGCGGATCGCGTCTTCGATCGCCTTCATCTGGGAGGCGTCGAAGGGCTTGATGATGACCATGCGGGGCTCGGGGATCGCGACGGACGCGACCTGCGGGATGGCCGTGGGCGAGCCGTAGTAGTCGATAGTGATCCGGTTGAACATGGCGGAGGAGGCGCGGCCGGTGCGGATCGCGGCGAATTCCTCCTTGGCGTGCTCGATGGCCCGCTCCATCTTCTCCTCGGCTTCGAGGAGGGTGTCGTCAATCACGGCTTTCTCACATTCTCTCGCGGCCTGACAGCACTTCTGACCGTACCGTCCCGGCGGCGTGGCTTGGTGGCGTGGAGGTCTTCGGACGCGGCCGTTCCCGTGCGGGAGGCCGAATCCGGCGGGTCAGTCCTCGGCGGCGTGGATCAGGGTGCCGAGCTGCTCGCCGACGATGGCGCGGCGGAGGTTGCCGTCGTCGTCGGCGCCGAAGACGCGCATCGGCAGGGCGTTGTCCTTGCAGAGGCTGAAGGCGGCCTGGTCGACGACCATGAGCTCGCGCTTGAGGGCCTCGTCGAAGGTGATGTCGTCGAGGCGCTGGGCGCCGGGGTCGGTGCGCGGGTCGGCGGTGTAGACCGCGTCGACGCCGTTCTTGCTGACCAGGACTTCCTGGGCGCCGATCTCGAGGGCGCGCTGCGCGGCGACGGTGTCGGTGGAGAAGTAGGGCATGCCCGCGCCGGCGCCGAAGATGACGACGCGGCCCTTCTCGAGGTGGCGGATGGCGCGCAGCGGCAGGTAGGCCTCGGCGACCTGGGCCATGGCGATGGCGGTCTGGACGCGGGTGTCGACGCCTTCCTTCTCCAGGAAGTCCTGGAGGGCGAGGCAGTTCATGACGGTGCCGAGCATGCCCATGTAGTCGGCGCGGGCACGGTCCATGCCGCGGCGCTGGAGTTCGGCCCCGCGGAAGAAGTTGCCGCCGCCGACGACGATGGCCACTTGGACGCCCGCGGCGACTCCGGCGGCAATCTGGCGCGCGACCGCTTGCACGACATCGGGGTCGACGCCGACGGCGCCGCCGCCGAAGGCCTCACCGGACAGTTTCAGCACGACCCGGCGGTACGTGTCTTGACTCATGGCACTCCCCTGCTCTGACGTGTCCCTCGGTGGCTGCGCTGCCGTTGACCGTACTGCCCGCGTCCGGGCGGGCGCGCTCCGGCCGCTGCGTGCGGCGCGCGCGTCCCGGGCGCTGTCTTGCTCCGGGCATGGAACGAGGCGGCGGCCTGCGCCGCCGCCCCTTACCATGCCAATTTACAGCTCGCAGGCTTCGCTGAGCCTGCTTACGGCTGGAGCCAGTGTAGTCCGCGCGTGCGGACTACTCGCTACTCCTGGCCGACTTCGAAGCGGATGAAGCCGGTGACCTCGGTGCCCGCCTCGGCGAGCACCTGGGACACGGTCTTCTTGTTGTCGATGACCGAGTTCTGCGAGAGCAGGGCGAAGTCGCGGTAGTAGGCGTTGACCTTGCCTTCCACGATCTTGTCCCAGGCGCGCTCGGGCTTGCCCTCTTCCTTGGCGGTCTCGAGGGCCACGCGCTTCTCGGCCTCGATGATGTCCGAGGGGACCTCGTCGCTGGTGAGGTACTTCGGACGCATCGCGGCGGCCTGCATGCCGACCTGGCGGGCGGCCTCGGCGTCACCGGTGTACTCGACGATGATGCCCACGGCCGGCGGAAGGTCGGCGGCCTTGCGGTGCATGTAGACCGCGACGTCGCCCTGGAGCGAGCCGACGCGGCCGAGGGCGAGCTTCTCGCCGAGCTTCACCGACTCCTCGGCGATGACCTCGGAGACGGCCTTGCCGTTGAGCTCGGCCTTGGCGAACGCCTCGGAGTCCGCGGGGCGGACCTCGTCGGCCAGCTCGACCAGCGTCTGGGCGAGTTCGATGAACGCGCCGTTCTTGGCGACGAAGTCGGTCTCGCACAGCAGCTCGAGCAGCGTGTTGCCGGACTGCGCGACCAGGCCCTGGGCGGTGGTGCGCTCGGCGCGCTTGCCCACGTCCTTGGCGCCCTTGATGCGCAGGGCCTCAAGAGCGGTGTCGTAGTCGCCGTCAGCCGCTTCGAGGGCCTTCTTGACGTCCATCATCCCGGAGCCGGTGGCTTCCCGGAGCTTCTTGACGTCAGCCATCGTGAAGTTGGCCATTGCTCCCCTTCTTACTTCTCGTCTTCGACGGTCTTCTCGCCGGACGGCTCGACGACCTTCACGGAGTCTTCGGTGTTCTCTGCGGAGAGGAGGTCCTTCTCCCAGTCGGCGAGCGGCTCGCCCTCGCCCTTCTCGACCTGGCCGCCGGAGCGGGCCAGCAGGCCTTCGGCGGCGCCGTCGGCGATGATCTTGGTCAGGAGGGCGACGGAGCGGATGGCGTCGTCGTTGCCCGGGATCGGGAAGTCGACCTCGTCCGGGTCGCAGTTGGTGTCGAGGATCGCGACGACGGGGATGCCGAGCTTGCGGGCCTCGTCAACCGCGATGTGCTCCTTCTTGGTGTCGACGATCCAGATCGCGGCCGGGGTCTTCTCCATGTCGCGGAGGCCGCCGAGCGTGCGCTCGAGCTTGTCCTTCTCGCGCATCAGCTGGAGCATTTCCTTCTTGGTGCGGTTGGCCGCACCGTTGGCCTCGATGATCTCGAGTTCCTTGAGGCGCATGAGGCGCTTCTGGATCGTCTGGAAGTTGGTGAGCATGCCGCCGAGCCAGCGGTGGTTCACGAAGGGCATGCCGACGCGCTGGGCCTGCTCGGCCACGGCTTCCTGGGCCTGCTTCTTGGTGCCCACGAACAGGACCTCGCCGCCCTCGGCCACGACGTTCTTGACGAAGTCGTGGGCCTTGACCGCGTAGTCGACGGTCTGGCGCAGGTCGATGACGTAGATGCCGTTGCGGTCCGTGAGGATGAACCGCTTCATCTTCGGGTTCCAGCGGCGGGTCTGGTGACCGAAGTGCACGCCGCTCTCGAGGAGCTGACGCATAGTGACAACCGACACGGTTGTATTCCTTTCGTTCCCTGGTTCATTCGCGGGAGCCGCCCGAAGTCCGGGCGTCCCGCGCCTGGCGCTCACCTCCGGCGATCTGCAACCGGGAAGTCCCGGACCTGGGAGATCGCTAGGGCCGGACCGCATCCGTCGCAGTGCACCCCTGCGGGGCGTGCGATGGAGGTCGGGCCGCGGCGAGCGCGCGAAGTCGGTTCGGGGCGCAAGGGCTCCGTACCGCTCCGATCAGTGTACTCAGGCCCCCTTGCGCACCACGAACGCGGTGGACCGCAGTGACAGACGCAATGGACTCCCGCCCGGAACCTCCCCCGCGCAAGAACTCACAAAGTTCGATACAAGACCAACCAGAATCACAGGCAGCAACCGCGCGAACAAAGTTATCCACAGGCAGAAAACTTCTTGTTGACGAAACCGGGCACCCATCTCACCATTGAGTAATGCGACAACTACACAACGCCATCACGATCAGTCTCATAACCGCATCATTCATCGCCGCCGCCGCGATCGTCACACCCACCATCGCCGAAGCCGCCCCTGTACCGACAACCACCTCACCTGCCTCAAACCTGGCCGCCACTCCGCCCGCCTCCGAGCAGGCCACCGCCCCGAACACTCCCGACTCCGGCCCTTGGCGCTCCCCCGTCGGAACCCTCGACCTCCTCACCCGCTTCGACCCGCCGCCCGAGCCCTGGCTCGCGGGCCACCGCGGTGTCGACCTCGCAGCGGGCTCCGACCTCCCCGTCACCGCAGCAGGCGCGGGCACAGTCGTCTTCGCCGACGACCTCGCCGGACGAGGCGTAGTCAGCGTCCTCCACTCCAACGGCCTCCGCACCACCTACGAACCGCTCGAGCCCCTCGTCGCCACAGGAGACGCGGTCACCGCGGGCCAGACCATCGGCCACCTCCAACCCGGCCACGCCTCCTGCCCCGGCCAGACCTGCCTCCACCTCGGCCTCAAACGCGGCCCCCTCTACCTCGACCCGATGCTCCTCTTCGGCGAGGGCAAGGTCCGCCTCCTCCCCCGCCCCGCCCGACCCGAGCGCCTCTCAGGCGCCCGAAGCCTCGAACAGACCGGCCCGGCGCTCCGAACCATCCGCGCCGATCAGCCAGCCGAATCCCCGGACCTGCCGACGGCCTTCCGCCCTAGGCCCCACGCCTGTCCACACCCGAGTTGCGCCTCCGCCGAACCCCTCGCGATACCCGCCGCACAAGGCCCCTCCCACACCCGCAACCGTCCACCGCAGCCGACCGGCCGAAAGGAGGCCCGGCCATGAGCCGTCTCGCATCGCCCCATGCCACAACCCCGCCGCAACTCGCTCCGACCTCACGCCCGTCAACGCGCACTCTCCCACCCCGGGCAGCCGCACCCGACCCGGTGAACCTGAGGCGCCTCACGCCGCAGCAGCTCGGCCGCCTCGGCGAGCGGATTGCCGCGACACACCTCCAACGCGACCGGATGCAGATCCTCGCCCGCAACTGGCGGCACCGCCTCGGCGAACTCGACCTCATCGCCCGCTCGGCCGACACAGTGGTCTTCTGCGAGGTGAAGACCCGCCGCTCGAACCGGTACGGCGGCCCGCTGGGAGCGGTCGACGGCGAGAAACTCCACCGCATCGAACGGCTCGCCCGCGCCTGGCTCAAACAGCACTGCCGCACCGACCAGCCCTGGCGCATCGACCGCCTCGCCCTCACGGTCACCGGCCGTCGGCGCCTCGCACTCGAACACCACCGGGGGAACCGCCATGGGTTACGCGCGCACCAACACCGTCTGCATGATCGGCGCGACCGCCGTAGCGGTCACCGTCGAGGCGTCGGTCTTCAAGTCGTCGGCGAAAGGCGCTGACACCGTCCGCATGTCGGGCTTGCCCGACAGCGTCGTCAATCAGGCGCAGACCCGGGTCCGCTCCGCGATGGCCAACTCCGCCTTGCGGTTCCCGGACAAGTCCGTCTCGGTCAACTTCGGTCCGGCGTCAATGCCGACCACCGGGTCCGCGGCCGACCTCGCCCTAGCGCTCACGATCATGTGCGCGGACGACACACTGCCCATGGAGAAGCTGAACGACACGGTCCTGCTGTCCGAACTCGGCCTCGACGGCACCCTCAGGGCGGTGCCCGGCACGCTTCCCGCGCTCATGGAGGCCCGCCGGTCCGGGATGCGGACAGCGATCGTCTCTCCCGAGAACGCGGCCGAGGCATCGCTGGTCGACGGCCTCACGGTCTATGCACCGCGTGACCTGGCCACGCTCGTGGCCTGGCTGTTCAACCAGACCACACTCGACCCGGTCATGCCGACAGCCCCGGGCACGCCGCCGCCGCTCCCCGACCTCGCCGACGTGCGCGGCCAGCCGACCGCGCGCCGCGCACTCGAGATCGCGGCGGCCGGAGGCCACCACATGCTCATGGTCGGACCCCCGGGGGCAGGCAAGACGATGCTGGCGGAGCGGCTGCCGTCGATCCTGCCTCCGCTCTCCGACGCCGAGGCGGTCGAAGTGACCTCCCTGCACTCGCTCCGAGGGCGCTTCTCCGGAGGCGCGGCGACGCTCATGCGCCACGCGCCGTTCGAAGCGCCGCACCATTCGATCACCATGCAGGCCTTGGTGGGCGGCGGCAGCGGTCACGTAGGCCCGGGTTCCCTGGCACTCGCGCACCGAGGCGTCTTGTTCGTCGATGAAGCGCCCGAATGGAAGCGGTCGGTCCTGGACTCGTTGCGCCAGCCGCTGGAGAGCGGCGAGGTGCGGATCAGGAGGGCCAACACCTCGATCTGCTACCCGGCCAAGGTGATCCTGGTTCTCGCCGCGAATCCCTGCCCCTGTGCACCGAACAAGCCGTACGACTGCACTTGCACGCCGCAGGTGAAGCGGGGGTATCTGCCGAGGATCTCGCGGCCGCTGATGGATCGGATCGACCTACGGGTGGACCTCCCGGCGGTGCCGCCTTCGGCGATCCTCGCGGAGCTGTCCGAGGCCGAGCCCTCCGAACTGGTGGCGAAGCGCGTGGCCCGGGCGAGGGAAGCGGCGACAGCCCGCTGGTCCGAATCGGGCGAAGGCTGGCAGTGCAACAGCGAGGTGCCCGGCCCGGCGCTGCGGTCAGAACGCTGGCGGCTTCCACCACCAGTGAGAAAGAGCGTCGATGAACTGCTGCTGAAGGAGCGGATCACCGCCCGGGGCTATGACCGGATTCTGAAGCTGGCGTGGACTATTGCCGATCTCCGCGAGCACGACCGGCCCACGGCCGAGGACATCACCATCGCCAGCGAGCTGCGAATCGGCTACACGCTCACCTGACAGAAATGAACCGCACGGACGAACCCGACCAACCGCCGTCGGGCCGGCCGGGCCAGGAAGGGCCGGGAAGGGCCGGGAAGGGCCGGGTCCGGGTTCCCGACCACGACCACGACCACGACCACGACCACGACCAACGCAC
>NZ_JBIDBB010000002.1:130403-667587 GCF_043202775.1 Glycomyces sp. NPDC048151
TACGCACCGACGCACCGACGCACCGACGCACCGACGCACCGACGCACCGACGCACCGACGCACCGACGCACCGACGCACCGACGCACCGACGCACCGACGCACCGACAACCCAATACCACCGATCGAAGCCCCGACCACAACCACACATCCATATAAGAGGAGGACCGATGACGAATCTCCCCGACGATCCACGCCTCGCCCTGATGCTGCTGTCCTCGATCATCGAGCCGGGCGACGCCGACCTCGACGACCTCTTGGACGAGTCCGATCCGATCGAAGTGGTGAAACGCCTCTGGGAAGGCGAGGTCCCCGAACGCTTGCGGCGCATCACGAGCACGGCCATCGAATGCACCCGTGATCCGGCCGCCAGGGCCCTCGAGATCGCCGCGTCGACGCGAGAGTGCGGCGCCAGGGTCTTGATCCCGGGCGACCCCGACTGGCCGGATCAGCTCCGCGACCTGGTGCTCGCCTGCGACGCCGACGAGCCGCACATCCGGCCGCCTCGCTGTCTCTGGGTCCGAGGCGAGCAGGATCTGGCGCTCATATGCCGCCGCTCGGTGTCGATCGTCGGGTCGCGGGCCGCGACCGAGTACGGCCGGCACCTCGCCGATGATCTCGCGGCGGACATGGCAGAGGCGGGCTGGACCGTCGTGTCGGGCGGTGCCTTCGGCATCGACAAAGCGGCGCATCTGGGCGCGCTGGCGCGGGGCGGGTCAACGGTCTCGGTCCTGGCCTGCGGGGTGGAAGTGTCCTACCCCCAGGGAAACCACTCGATGTTCAACCTCATCGCTGAGCGGGGCCTGATCGTCAGCGAATGGCCGCCTGGGACCAAGGTCCAGAAGCACCGCTTCCTGACTCGGAACAGGGTCATCGCCGCCCTGACCTCCGGCACCGTCGTCATCGAGGCCGCGCACCGTTCCGGGGCACGCAATACGGCCCGATACGCGGCGGAACTGGGACGAGTCTTGATGTTCACACCGGGCCCCGTCACCTCCTCGATGTCGGCAGGTGCCCACCAACTGGCAAGGGAGCCATGGGAAGCCCGCCTCGTCACCCGCGCCGAGGAGGTCATCGAGGACCTGACCGGCATCGGCGGCCCTCTGGCGACGCCTCCGCCGCCGCAGCGCCGGCCCTTCGACTCGCTCATGGAGATCGAGGCCCGCCTGGTCGAGTCGCTGCCGAGGGGCTACGTGGTCGAAACGACGCGCCTTGCTGCCGCAGCGGGCATCCCCGCCGAGATCGCGGCGGAAACCCTGGACCGCCTCCTCCACACCGGCTGGGTCGACCGCATCGACAACCGCTGGCGCCTGTCGAGAGGAGGCCAATCCTGACCCACGCACGGGCTCCGCCGTTGAACGGCAATCAAAGCGACACAACTGCCATTGCGGTGCGCACCGCATCCGAATCGATGGGTGGGCGGGGTGGGGGCGGGGGGGAGGGGCCCCCGGTCAGCAGGGGGCGGGGTGGTCGTCCTTCGGGTAGTCGACGACGACCATGCGCGGGTTCTCGAGTTCGGCGAGCGGGGCCCAGCATTCGTAGATGCCGCGTTCGACGCAAGTCGCGTCGGTGGCCATGACCGATTCGAGGTCGGGCTGGCTCAGCCGCACGCGGACCCAGTCCTCGTTGCGGCCGAGCGCGAGCACCTCGACATCGCGCCAGCGCGCCCGCGTGTGGAACCGCTGCGGGCGGGTGACCGGGCTGCGGCTCGCGGCGCCGCGGGCGTAGACGCTGAAGCCGTGGCCGGGGTCGGCGGTGACGGGGACGCGTTCGCCCTCGTGCTCGCCCACGAGTCCGGCGTGGACTGACGGGTCGGTGCGGAAGAGCGCCCGCCCGGTCTCGAGGCCGGGGATGCGGCTGACGAGGTCGCGGTGCCGGGCGCCGGCCATGCGGTCCCACACGTTCGTCTGCGGCTGGTACTGGAACAGCGAGATCTCGGCGCCGTCGGGCGTGTACGCGAGGATCTCGGCGCGCGCGGTGAGCGGCAGGTCGGCGAACCCGGTGGTCGCGAATTCGGGGATGAGGTGGGTGCCGCTGGGCAGGAAGCCGGTGCCGAGGATCATCGAGCCGCGGCGCTCGCGGCCGGGGACGCCGACGAGGCCGGGGAAGTTGACGGCCTCGGTGCTCTGGTAGTCGCAGGCGCAGATCGCCTTCCAGCGCAAGGCGAACGCGGTGTCGCGGGCGTCGTCGGGGTCGCCGGAGAGGACCACCCGGTCGTCGGGGGTGCGCAGGTGGGCGACGTCGAATTCGCGGAAGCAGACGCCGCTGACGAGGGGCGCGGAGGTGAGCTGCCGGGCGACCTGGTGGCGGCTGAGCGGTTTGACCATGCGGGTGCCGGCGGTGATGAACGCGGTGGCGCGCACGGCGGAGACGAGCGCGCGTTCGGCGGGGCCGATGCGCGGGTTCTGGCTGTACCGGTGGACGGTGGCGGCGTCGAGGCCGGGCATGATCGGGATCGCCAGGGGCGCAATGCCGGTGAGGAGCAGTTCGCCGCCGGAGCTGGTCACCTCGGAGGCGTGGACGTAGCGGTGGAAGCCGCTGCCGCTGGGGTGGAATCCGTCTTCGCGGACGTCGGAGTAGAGCTCGAATGCGGCGCCGCCCGCGATCGCTCGCGCCCGGTATCGCCGTTCGTGCCAGACGATTTCAGTGGTGCCGGTCGGCGCGGCTGGTGGTGCCTGCATGACGGAGAGTTTACGGAAACGGGTGAACATCTCGGTGAACCGAAGGTGAACACCCGTTTCTCTACACCCGCCGAGCTGGGATCACACCGTCTCCGTGACCTTTTTGAGACCGCGCGGAGCGTCCGGATTCTCGCCCCGCTCGATCGCAAGGTGTAGTGCAACCTGTTGCAGCGGAAGGATGTCGAGGAGTGCGGCGAAGCGTTCGTCGACCGCGGGGGTGGCAAGTCGGGCGGTCTGTCCGGGGACGTCGGCGGCGCCGACGACGACCACGTCTGCGCGTTGCTTCTCGAGTCGCGTGAGGACGTTCCACATCGCATGGCCGCCGGGGCCGGAGCCGACGACGGCGAGGACGGGCACGCCCGGGTCGGCCATGGCGAGGGGCCCGTGGAGGAGGTCGGCGCCGGAGAAGGCGAGCGACGGGAGGTAGGAGGTCTCCATGAGCTTGAGCGCGGTCTCGCGGGCGGTCGGGTAGGCGTAGCCGCGGCCGGTGGTCACGAACCGGGAGGCGAAGCGGTACCGGCCGGCGAGTTCGGCGGCGCCGGTGTTGGCGAGGACGCCGCTGGCGAGTTCGGGCAGTTTGCCGATCGCGGTGGCTTCGGCGGCGTCGAGGCGGCCGGTGCCGGTGCGGATGCCTTCGACCAGGAGCAGGAGGGTGAGGAGCTCGGCCGTGTAGGTCTTGGTGGCCGCGACGGCGCGTTCGTGCCCGGCGCGCACGTCGAGGTGGAGTTCGGCTTCGCCGGCGAGGCGGGAGTGGGGGTTGTTGGTGACGGCGAGGGTGAGGGCGCCGGAGGCGCGGGCGGCGGCGACGACCTGGGCGAGGTCGGGCGAGCCGCCGGACTGGGAGACGGCGATGACGAGGGAGTCGGACCAGTCGGGCCGGGCGTCGTAGACGGTGACGACGGAGGGGCTGGCGAGGCTCGCGGGCAGGCCGAGGCGGATCTCCGTGAGGTAGGCGCCGTACAGGGCGGCGTGGTCGGAGGTGCCCCGGGCGGTGAAGACCACCGAGCGCGGGCGACGCTCGGCGATGACCGCGGCGATGCGGGCGATCTCGGCGGCGCCGTGGTCGAGCACGTCCGCGTAGACGCCGGGCTGCTCGCTGATGTCGGCGGCCATGCCCTTGCCGGGCTGGTCCTCCGCGCTGGCGTTGTCGGTGGCGCCGACCTGGGGCTGGTTCACTTGACGCTCCTTGTGAAACGGGTACCGCTAAAATATTAAACAAACCTTTATAATGAAGCGTAGTCGACCGTCACCACGCCCGTCCACCGCAGTCGGCCCTTCCCGAGCTCCCGTGTCCTCGCCTCCAACCCTGCTACGACTCGGGTCGCTCGTCAATGAACTGTGTCCACTGCCCTCCTTACACCCGCGCAGGTGCCGGTAAGGTTGACCCCTGAATTCCCGACGACCAAGGAGGAGCCGTGGCGAAAGCAGCCCGCAAGCGCAAGTCGCGTAAGAAGAAGTCCGCTAACCACGGGAAGCGCCCGAACAGCTAGCGCGTGGCGGGGCAGGCGGCCGAGGCCGCGACTGCCCCGCAGATCGCACTGGACACCCGGCGCAGAACGAGAATTGCCCACATGACCGAAGCGCCGCGCGAAGCGCGCGAGCAGCAACAGCCGAGCACCCGAGAGCGGATCCAGCAGACCGCGATCGCGCTCTTCAGCGAGCACGGCTACGAGCACACCTCTCTACGGGAGATCGCCGAGCACCTCGGCGTCACCAAGGCCGCGCTGTACTACCACTTCAAGACCAAAGAAGACATCGCGGCGAGCTTCTTCGACTCCTACGCGGAGGATCTGGACCGCATCTGCGACTGGGGCGACACCCAGCCGCGGGGGCTCGACACCCGCACCGAACTGCTGCGCCGCTACGCGGAGGTCATCCGGTCGCACGTGCCGGTGCTCAGGTTCATGCAGAACAACCAGGCCGCGCTCACGCGCCTCGACCGCATGTCGGTCTTCAGGCTGCGCCAGCGGCGCCTGCACGCGCTGCTCGTCGAGTCGGACGCGCCGCTCATCCACCGCCTGCGGGCGTGGGACGCGATCACGACGCTCTACAGCAACTGGATCACCTATCCGCGCGTGGACGACTCCGAGGACGACCTGCGCGAAGCGTCGCTGCAGATCTCGATCGGGATGATCCGGGCGAACGACGCCGAGGCGTCCGCCCCCTGACGGCAGGGGGCGTCTGAAGGCAGCACGGCGAGCGCGGTACCCGGATGTCCGCGTCTCTCAGGTGGTCTTCGAAGCGAGCTGTCGGGCCCGGACTCGTGCGGGCCCGATCGGCGCTCAGTGGGTGCGGCGGTCGCGCTCGGCGACTTCGCTGAAGATCTCGCTGACCTGCTCGACGGCGCTGAGCTTCTGGCGCAGGCGCGCCTTCACCTCGTCGGGCGCCTTCTCCTGACTGCAGCAGCGGTGCACGATCGCGCGCACTTCCTGCTCGATGCCGTATTCCGAGAGGCAGGGCGAGCACTCTTCGAGGTGGTCGCGGATCACGCCGCGGCGGCGGTCGGAGCACTCTTCGTCGAGATAGAGGTAGACCTCTTCGAGGACCTCGCGACAGTCGAGCTTGGGCTTCTCCGGTTCGGCGGTCACTGCTGTCCCTCCCGTGCGGGCGAAAGGCCGCGGTCCGCGGCGTACGAGCTCAACAGCTGGCGCAGCTGCCGCCTGCCCCGGTGGAGGCGGGACATGACGGTGCCGATCGGGGTGCCCATGATGTCGGCGATCTCCTTGTAGGAGAAGCCTTCGACGTCCGCGAGGTAGACCGTCAGGCGGAAGTCCTCGCCGAGCTGCTGGAGGGCGTCCTTGACGTCCGAGTCCGGCAGGTGGTCGAGCGCCTCGGTCTCGGCCGAGCGCAGCCCGGAGGCGGAGTGCGACTCGGCGTCCGCGAGCTGCCAGTCCGTGATCTCGTCGGTGGGCGAGGTCAGCGGCTGGCGCTTCTTCTTGCGGTACGAGTTGATGTACGTGTTGGTGAGGATCCGGTACAGCCACGCCTTGAGGTTGGTGCCCTCGCGGAACTGGTGGAACTTCGAGTAGGCCTTGAGGAAGGTCTCCTGCACCAGGTCCTCGGCGTCCGCGGGGTTGCGCGTCATGCGCAGCGCGGCGCCGTACAGCTGGTCGATCAGGGGCATCGCGTCGCGCTCGAAACGCTCGCGCCGCTCCTCGGAGTTCTCGCTGCCTGCCTCGGTCACCGTCTCCCTCTCGTAGCCGACCAGTTCCGAGCCTACGGCAGCGGACTTGGAGGGGGCGGAGGAAATACCGGCGGTCGTGACGCCGCCGACCGGGGAGACGCCGTTCGGCGAAGGCGACCAGTCGGGGCCGCTCAGGAGCGCGGCGACGCGCTCGTCTTCGCGTCCGCGGAGGGTGGTGGTCATGCGTTGGGCTCCTTGCTAGACAGACTTCGTGGCCCGTGGGCCTTCCGCCGCGGCCCGCACGGCGTGTGGCCGGCGCTCCGGAGCGGGAGACTCGTCCCGAACAACAGCGTGGCGTGCGGCTTCATTCCGCCCTCGGCGAAACCACCGGAGTCGTATCCGACACACCGGCACTGGAGCTCGCCGTAAGCCTGTAATTTCGGGTGAAGTGTACGAAATTCGGAATATCACCCGAAATTATTACTTAATGGATCGAAACGGTAACTTTCGGTGCGCGTAGTCGTTATCGTGGGTGGACCCGGAAGGGTCCTGATCGCGTCGGGAGACCGGCGCGTGAACTCCCAGTACCTGCCCCGGGCCGGCGAACATGACACCGTCGCCGGTCCGGGGAGGCTGGAACTCTCCCATGACGCCCTCGCCGAACCTCCCCTGGACGGCGAAAAGCCGCGACCTTCGCTGGGGCCAGCGGTCGCGGCTTTCGATTCGGCGGGTTCGGCTAGGCGCCGACGGCCAAGGGGTTGATGTCCTTCCAGACCTCGATCATCGCGCGGCGCTCGCGGGGCGCGGTGGCCCCCCAGACGCCGTGGCGGTCGCGGGCTTCGAGGGCCCGGACCAGGCAGGGCGTGCGCACCGGGCAGGACGCGCACATCGCCAGCGCCTCGTCGATGGGCTCGCGGGGCTCGGGGTACATCACGTCGGGCTCGGCGTCGGCGCAGTTGCCCTGGCGGAGCCAGGCGTCGCCGCTCATCCGGTAGGCGCCTCGGATGATCGCTTCGCGGTATTCGGCGGCGTCGAGCAGCCGGGGGTCTCTTCGGGCTCGGGCTACTTCATCGGGGCGGATTCGGCGCATTGGTGCCTCCCTCTTTCTTTCCACCGCAGGCTCTTCCCGCTTGATTGGGCTCAGCGCGGGAAGCGATTCCCTTCAGCCTCGGCGGCTTGTACACGAAAGACCGACGACTTGGGGTACAGATACCTCTGCACGACTGTGATTGACTTCACAATCCCGGGATGGTGGTGGGGCCCTCCTCGGTGTCGACGGGGCGGATGAGCTCGGGGCCCTCGTTGTCGGCGCGGCCGACCGCGCGGCCGACCTTGCGGATCTCGATGTCGTCCGGGAGCGACGGGGCCGGGCCCGCGAGGAGTTCGCCCTGGTCGGCGTCCTCCTCCCCCAGCCAGGCGGCGTACCGCTCGGGCGGGAGGACGTAGGGCATGCGGTCGTGGACGGTCTCGATCGCCTCGCCCATCGCCGGGCAGGTGAGGACCGTGAAGGTCATGAGGTGCAGGTCGCCCTTGTTCCAGGTGTCCCAGAGCCCGGCGAAGACGACGCCGCCCGGCCGGGTGAAGAAGTAGGGCTGCTTGCCGCCGCCGGGGAGCTTGCGCCACTCGTACCAGCCGTCGGCCGGGACGAGCGCGCGGCGCGAGGCGAACGGCCGCTTGTAGGCGCGCGAGGTCGCGACGGTCTCGATCCGGGCGTTGAACATGCGGGTGCCGATACCCGGGTCGGAGGCCCACGGGGGGACGAGGCCCCACCGGGCGAGTTCGACCACGCGCTCGTCCTTCGACTTCGAGCGGCGGACCACCGGCGCCGGGACCGTGGGCGCGATGTTGTACCTCGGGTCCCAGGCTCCCGCGATGAGGTCTTCGGCGTCGAAGAGCGCGGCCATGTCAGGGCTCGACTTGCTGTTGGCGTACCTTCCGCACATGCCCACACGGTAACCCCCGCCACCGACAGCCCGGCTCCTCAATTCCGGGACGGCCCACCGTGCGCGCCACCCCCGGTGCGCCGACCTTCGGGTGCGCAGCTCGCGGGCTTCTAGAATGGCGGCATGAACGCAACCGCCGCCCCGAAAGAGCGCCGCTGGGAGGCCCCGTACGCCGAGGCCGAGCTCGACGCGGTCGTCCGCGTGCCCGGCTCGAAGTCGATGACGGCCCGCGCGCTGATCCTCGCCGCGCTCGCCTCCGGCCCCTCGACGATCCGGCGGCCCCTCATCGCCCGCGACACCCTGCTCATGGTCGAAGGGCTGCGGTCCATCGGCGTCGCCGTTGACACGGGGGACGACGACGCCTGGGTGGTGACTCCCCCTCGGCGAAGCTTGCGAGCCGTAGATTCGCAGAGTGCTTTCAAGGGCGGCAC
The DNA here is from genome assembly GCF_043202775.1 of Glycomyces sp. NPDC048151. Taxonomy (NCBI): domain Bacteria; kingdom Bacillati; phylum Actinomycetota; class Actinomycetes; order Glycomycetales; family Glycomycetaceae; genus Glycomyces; species Glycomyces sp. NPDC048151. Next base: position 138,581 of record NZ_JBIDBB010000002.1, read on the forward strand.
CGAGGTCGACTGCGGCCTCGCCGGGACCGTGATGCGGTTCCTGCCGCCCGTGGCGGCGCTCGCCGACGGCCCGGTCGGCTTCGACGGCGACCCGCACGCCCGCAAGCGCCCGAACGACGGCGTCATCAAGGCGCTGCGCGACCTCGGCGTCGCGATCGAGGACGGCGGCCGCATGGCCCTGCCGTTCACCGTGAACGCGACCGGGAACGTCAAGGGCGGCGAACTCGAGGTCGACGCGTCGAAGACCTCGCAGCTGGTGAGCGCGCTGCTCATGGCCGCGCCGCGCTTCGAGAACGGCCTGGACCTGCGCCACGTCGGCGACAGGCCCGTGCCGAGCCGCCCCTACCTCGACATGGTCGTGCACATGATGCGCCAGGCCGGGGCGGACGTCGACGACTCCGAGCCGAACCGCTGGCGCGTCGCGCCCGGCGAGCTCCAGGGCCGCGAATGGGTGATCGAACCGGACCTGCAGAACGCCGCGCCGTTCCTCATCGCCGCGGCCGCGGTCGGCGGCCGGGTCACCGTCGAAGGCTGGCCGACCGAGACCACCCAGGCCGGGGACAAGATCCGGGACCTGCTCGTCCAGCTCGGCTCGCGCGTCGAGTGGAGCCGCGGCGGCCTCACCGTCGTCGGCTCGCCCTCGGTCCTGCCGGTCGAACTCGACCTCGCCGACGCCGCCGAGCTGACGCCGACGCTCGCGGCGCTGTTCGGGGTCAACAAGGGCCCCTTCACCATCCGCGGCGTCGCCCACATCCGCGGCCACGAGACCGACCGCGTCTCGGCGCTCGTCACCGAGCTGCGCAAGATCGGCGCCGACGTGGACGAGTTCGAGGACGGCTTCCGCGTCAACAGCGGCGGCCGCACCACCGGCACCTGGGCGACCTACGCCGACCACCGCATGGCCCACGCCGGAGCCGTCGCAGGCCTCGTCATCCCGGGCCTCGTCCTCGACGACGTCGCGTGCGTCTCCAAGACCTGGCCGGACTTCGCCGAGGTCTGGGAGCGCGCGGTCCGAGGTGACGCCTAGTGCCGCAGCCGGACTGGGAAGTCGACGAAGACGACGACGAGTGGGACGAGGACGACGTCAAGGTACGGGCGACCCGCCGCTCCCGACCGCGCACGAAGATCCGCCCCAAGCACGAGAGCGCGCAGGAGGGCTTCGTCACGGCGGTCGACCGCGGCCGCTACACGTGCCTGGTCGACGGCGTCACCGTCACCGCCATGAAGGCCCGTGAGCTCGGCAAGCAGTCGATCGTCGTCGGCGACCGCGTCGCGCTCGTCGGCGACCGCTCCGGCAACCCCGGCACGCTCGCGCGCGCCGTGCGGATCGAGCCCCGGCACGGGGAGCTGCGCCGCTCCGCCGACGACGAGAACGCGAACGAGCGCGTCGTCGTCGCCAACGTCGACCAGCTCGTGGTCGTCGCCAGCCTCACCGACCCGCCGCTGCGGTACGGGTTCGTCGACCGGTGCCTCGTCGCCGCCTACGACGCCGGGGTCGCGCCGGTCCTGTGCCTGACCAAGCACGACCTCGCGCCCGAACTCGTCGAAGAGGCCCGCGCCTACTACTCCCAGCTCGACCTGACGATCACCACGACCGAACCGAACGCGCCGCTCGACGACCTCGTGGAGCTCCTGCGCGACAAGGAGAACGTGTTCTTCGGGCACTCCGGCGTCGGCAAGTCCACGCTCGTGAACCGGCTCGTGCCCGGGGCCGGGCGCGCCGTCAGCGAGGTCCGCTCGATCGGCAAGGGCTCGCACACGTCGACCAGCACCATGTCGTTCCAGCTGCCCGCGGGCGGCTGGGTCATCGACACGCCCGGCGTGCGCTCGTTCGGGCTCGCGCACGTCACCGCCGACTCGATCCTCAAGGCCTTCCCCGAACTGGAGGAGGTCGCGCAGGACTGCCCGCGCGGGTGCACGCACACACCCGAGATCGGCGACTGTGCGCTCGACGCCGCGATCGGCCCCGACGACCCGCGGGCGGGCCGCCTCGCGTCGTTCCGGCGCGTCCTCGCCTCCCTCCACGAGGCCGACTCGAAGAACTAGCCGGGCCGTTCACCTGCTCGTTGCCTCGCTGGCCCGAGGGCCCCTGCGCGGGCTCAGTAGGATGAGCGCATGCCCACCTCCAGCTACAACGACGATCTCGGCCTCGCGCACCTGCTCGCGGACAGCGCCGCACAGATCGGCAACAGCCGGTTCCGCTCCTCCGACCTGCGGGTCTCCTCGAAGCCGGACATGACCGAGGTCTCCGACGCGGACACCACGATCGAGGAGGTGCTGCGCTCGACGCTCGCGCGCGCCCGCCCCCGCGACGGGATCTTCGGCGAGGAGTACGGCGACAACCCCGGGGCCTCGGGCCGCAAATGGGTCATCGACCCGATCGACGCCACCCGCAACTACGTTCGCGGCGTGCCGGTCTGGGCCACGCTCATCGCCCTGTTCGACCGGGGCGAGCCCGTCGTCGGCGTCGTCAGCGCCCCCGCGCTCGGCCGCCGCTGGTGGGCCATGAAGGGCGCGGGCGCGTTCGCCGGACGCGACCAGCGCGCGGGCAAGCGGATCCACGTGTCGAAGGTCGCCAAGCTCTCCGACGCGTCGGTGAGCATCTCGTCGATCACGAGCTGGGCGAAGCTCGACCGCCAGGGCGCGATGCTCGGGCTGCTCCACGAGGCGTGGCGCGAGCGCGGCTTCGGCGACTTCTACTCGTACTGCCTGCTCGCCGAGGGCTCGGTGGACATCGCCGCCGAACCCGAAGTGGCCCTTTGGGACCTGGCGCCGCTGGCGCTCATCGTCGAGGAGGCGGGCGGGACCTTCACGGACCTGCGCGGCCGCCGCGGCCCCGACGGCGGCACTGCCCTGGCGACGAACGGGCTGCTCCACGAGCAGGCCCTGGAGCGTTTGAAGATCCGCGAGTAAGACGACATGCGAAGGGGCGCTGCCGAACCGGCAGCGCCCCTTTCGTCGTGTCTAACGCTGGGCGAGGAACTTCAGCTGCTCGGCGCGCTGGAGGATGCCGCCGCCCTCGTGGCCGTTCCAGGGCCACACGGTGATCCGCTTCTCGCCCTGCCAGCGGTTGTAGGCCGCGAACACGGTCGAGGGCGGGCAGACGTCGTCCATGAGGGCGACCGAGTAGAGCGCGGCCGCGGTGCCGCGGGCGGCGAAGTTGACGCCGTCGAAGTAGTCGAGGGTCGCGAACGTGCGCTCCTCGCTGAGGCGCTGGCCCGAGAGGAACTCGCCGATCTCCTTGTAGGGGTATGCGTCGGTGATGGTGGTGGCGCGCCGGAAGTAGGTGAGGAACGGGACGTCGATCATCGCGCCCGCAAGGTCGTCGCGCAGGCCGCCGACGGCCTGGGCGATGCCGCCGCCCTGGCTGCCGCCCGCGACGACGATGCGGTCGGGGTCGATCCCGTCGAGGCCCTTGGCGACGTCGACCGCGCGGTAGGCGTCGGTGAACACGCGCCGGTAGTAGTAGTGCTCGGGGTCTTCGAGGCCCTGGGTCATCCAGCCCTTGTTGGTGGGTCCGGTGGTGCCGTAGGGGTCACCGGTGTCGCCGGGCTGCCAGTGGCCGAAGCCCTGGCCGCGGGTGTCCATGACGAGCTGGGCCCAGCCTGCGGCGGGGATCGTGGTGTGCGAGATCGGGAGCGAGCGGCCGCCGGAGTAGCCGATGTACTCGACGACGCACGGCAGGGGGCCTTCGACGCCCTTGGGCTTGAGGAGCCAGGCCTTGATGGGGTGGCCGCCGAACCCGGCGAAAGTCACGTCGAACACTTCCGTGGTGACCAGGTCCGCCTCGTACGGCTCGAGCCGGACGTCGAGGTCGTGGGCGGCGGCGTCGGTGAGCGTGGACTTCCAGAACTCGTCGAAGTCGGCGGGTTCGGGCACGTCGGGGCGGTATTCGCGGAGCTGTTCAAGGGGAAGGTCGAAAAGAGCCATGGAGAGTTTGTAGCACGACTAAACGAACTTCCGCAATCGCAACCGCTTGCCTTGCCATGCTTGCCGGGTTAGCATATCCATTCATTTCCATACATTCTCTGCAAATGCGGAGAATGTAGCGAACCGACAACCGAGAGGAATGAAAGAGTGAGCACCAACCCGGCAGTTCCGCGAGTCAAGCGGCGCGTGCTCCTGGCCTCCAGCGCGGGCGCGGCTGCGGCCGCCAGCGGCCTAGGCGTCTGGGCGGCCCAGTACGCCGGCGCCGAAGAGGCCCCGCAGGCCACCCCGAAGCAGGACGGCCCGCTCGGCTGGGCCTCCCACAACGGTGGCGTGACCGGCGGCTCCGAGGAGGTCGCGGTCGCCAGCGCCGACGAGTTCCTGGCCGCGATCGGCGAGGGCGGGCTCATCGTCCGCGTCTCCGGATCGATCGCGGTCTCGGGGATGAACGACGTCGCGTCCGACACCACGATCGTGGGCGACTCCGGTGCCCGGATCACCGGAGGCGGCCTCGACGTCTCGGAGCAGTCGAACGTCATCATCACGAACCTCGAGTTCGACGACTGGGACGACGACGCGATCAACATCCAGGAGGGCTCCCAGAACATCTGGGTGCACCACAACACCTTCGGGGTCGGCTACGACGGCTGCCTCGACGTCAAGCGCGGCTCCGACTTCGTCACGGTGGGCTGGAACGTGTTCAACGGGCACGACAAGAACATGCTCCTGGGGCACTCGGACGACAACGGGGGCCAGGATGCGGGCCACCTGCGGGTGACCTACCACCACAACCTGTTCGACGGCACGAACCAGCGCAACCCGCGGGTGCGCTTCGGCGAGCAGGTCCACGTCCTGAACAACCACTACCGGGACGTGGGGAGCTACGGCATCGCGACCACGATGGACGCGGGCGTGATCGTCGAGGGCAACTACTTCGAGAACGTCGCCGAGCCCACCCACATCGGGGAGGGCGACTCGGATCCGGGCCGCCTGGTCGAGATGGACAACGTGCTCGACGGCTCCGGCGAGATCCTCACGGCCGGCTCGGTCGACACGTCGCTGCCTTACGCGTACACGGCGGACCCGGCCGACCAGGTGCCGGGCATCGTGGCCGAGGGCGCCGGGGCGAGGTAGTCACGCGCGCATCACCCGTCAGACGGGGCCGCCGAGTGACCGGCGGCCCCGTCTCTTTCTATTTTGGACGAAGGGGCCGCAACGGCTTGCCAGGATTCCGTGGAGAGCGCTAACATCCTCACATCGAGAGCCATCAATATATAGGTCTCTCGCCCCCTCCCCGAAAGGAACGCTCACATGGGGAACATCTCCGACAACCGGTTCTCACGGCGCCGCTTCTGGAAGGTCGCGGGGCTCACCGCGGCCGTCCCCGTCGCCGCGAGCGCAGGACTGTGGACCGCGAGCCCGGCACACGCGGTCCAGACCGGCGTCTGGTACTTCATCGAGTCCCGCCACTCCGGCCTCGTGCTCGACGTCCTCAACGCCTCCACCGCAACCGGTGCCCAGATCATCCAGTACAACAACACCGGCGGGACCCACCAGCAGTTCCGTTTCATCGACGCCGGAAGCGGCTACTACCGCATCCAGGCCCGCCATTCCAACCAGGTGCTCGATGTGTGGGAGTGGAACGCCGCCAACGGCGCCACCATCGCGCAGTTCACCGACCTGGGCGGCACCAACCAGCAGTGGCAGGTGAACGAGAGCGGCGGCTACGCGACGTTCGTCAACCGCTTCTCGGGCAAGGCCCTCGACGTGTGGGAGTGGTCCACCGCGGCCGGCTCCCGCATCTCCCAGTACGACGTGCTCGGCGGGTACAACCAGCAGTGGCGCCTCGTCACCGCCGGGGGCGGCGGCACGCAGACCGGGCTGGTCGGGTGGGCGACCCAGAACGGCGGCACCACCGGCGGCGGCAGCGCCTCGGCCGTCACCGTGACCTCGGCTTCGGCCCTGGCGTCGGCGGTCTCGGGCAGCTCGGCGAAGGTCGTGCGCGTCAGCGGCAACATCAGCGCCTCCGGGATGATCAACGTCGGGTCGAACACGACGATCGTGGGGAACTCCGGCGCGCAGATCACCGGCGGCGGGTTCCACCTCAGCGGCGCGCGGAACGTCATCATCCAGAACCTGCGCTTCAACGGCTGGTCGGACGACGCGATCAACATCCAGGACGGCTCGACCAACATCTGGGTCGACCACAACACCTTCGGCACCGGCTACGACGGCTCGTGCGACATCAAGCGCGAGTCGGACTTCGTCACCGTCTCCTGGAACCGGTTCGACAACAGCGACAAGAACATGCTGCTCGGCCACTCCGACGACCACACCGCCGACATCGGCAACCTGCGGGTGACCTATCACCACAACTACTTCAACAGCACCCAGCAGCGCAACCCGCGGGTCCGCTTCGGCGAGCCGGTCCACATCTACAACAACTATTACTACGACATCGGCGACTACGGCGTCGCGACCACGATGAACGCCGGGGTGATCTTCGAGGGCAACTACATCGAGAACACCGAGTCCCCCACCGAGATCGGCCAGGGCGACTCCGCCGGCGGGCGGATCGTCTCGCGCAACAACCACCTCGTCAACTCCGGGACGCCGGTGTCGAGCGGGTCCGTCGCGGGCGTCCCCTACAGCTTCACCCTCGACACGCCGTCGCAGGTGAAGTCGATCGTGACCGGCGGCGCCGGAGCGCGGTAGCACGACCCCAGGGCCCCCGGAGCACCGCCGGGGGCCCGCTTCACGCCCGGCGGCGCCAGCCCGGCAGCGACAGGCCGACCGCCGCCGCGAGGTAGACGGCCGCGATCGCGTAGTCGACCGCCGCTGCCCCGGTCTGGCCCTGGTCGAGGCGGTCGAATCCGGCCACGAAGACGACGCCCGCGCCGAGGTAGAAGCCGACGCTCAGCAGCGGGACGGCGAGGCGGCGCGGCATGAGCGCGGCGGCCACCAGCAGGATCGAGAACGACAGGTCGGGGACGAGGAAGATGTTGCCCTCGCGGTAGGCGGCGTCGGTGGAGAGCCGCCAGATGAGGTTGAGGCTGACGGGAAGCGCGAGGATCCTGGCGAGAATGAGCATGGGGGCCTTCCGATCTCGGGGTCCGATCGTCCCTTCGAGCGTATCGCCGCGGACTCGCGACCGCCCGCGGCCGGGAGCCGCGGGCGGGTACGGGTCAGGCCCAGGGCAGGCCGAGCTCGCTGAACAGCTTGCCCTGCTTGGCGGCGTCCTCGACGGCCTTGTCGGCTCCCTTGAGGATGGTGACGGGGTCGTCGCCGACGCGCTCCAGGTGCTCGGCGTCGACCAGGCGCGGGATCGGGTCGTTGAGGACGCGCTCCAGGACGCCGGTGAAGGTCTTCGCGCGGCGCAGGCCCGAGATGAGGCCGACGCCCTTGTTGCGGTGCGCGAGCAGGTTGTCGAGCAGGTCGGTGCGGCCGTACTGCTTCGGCTCCGACTCCCCGGGCAGGAGGAGCTTGTCGGTCGGGTACTCGAACCAGGCCTCGCCCTCGGTGCCGCGCACGTACACGTCGCCTTCGAGCTTCTTGTCGCCGCAGAGGGTCACCGCGACGGTGATCTGCACGCCGTTCTTGTTCGTGGCGCGCCAGACGGCGGTGTCGTCCACTTCGATGCTCTCGCGGGTGCGCAGGCGCTCCAGCTCGATCTCGCCGTCCAGCGGCCAGTCCCCCGCCAGCGCGATGGCCTCCTGGGAGGCGTGCGCGAACGGGTTGGCGAGCGCGCCGTCGGCGATGAGGGTGCCGTTCGCCTCGCGCTTGCCGGCCCACGGGGAGCGGCGGTAGTAGGAGTCGGGGCGGCGCCAGGACCCGGCGACGGAGACGGCCTCGACCTCGCCGAGCTGCCCGGCCTCGATGGCGTCGCGCAGGGCGTTGAACGCGTGGGAGCCGAGCGCCTGGAAGCCGACCTGGACGTTGCGGCCGGTCTCGGTCATGACGTCGTAGAGCTGGGCGTACTCGGCGAGGTTCGCGACCGGGGGCTTCTCGAGGTAGACGTCGGCGCCGTGGCGCATCGCTGCGGAGGCGATGGGCAGGTGCGTGGGCGGCGGGGTGGCGATGATGACGACGTCGGGGTCGGTGGCGTCGAGCATCGCCTTGTAGTCGTCGAAGACGGGGAGGTCGCCGACGGGGATCGCGTCGTCCTCGTAGATCTCGGCGGTGTCGCAGAGGGCGACGAAGTCGAGTTCGCCGCTGCGGCGGCGGGGTTCGAGGTTGTGGCGGTGGTGCAGGCCGTATCCGTTGGCGCCGACGAGGGCGATGCGGGGCGTGCGGGTCTCGGTCACAAGTGCTCCAGTGTGGTGGCGACGCCGTGCCGGTCGAGTTCGCGCAGCCATTTGGCGGCGGCCCGACGCAGCTGGTGGTTGTCGGCGACGGATTCGGGGACGATCTGGTGGAGCCCGAGGATAGCGTCTACACGGGCGGCGGGGTTCGTCCCGGCTGCGGCGAGGCTCTGGCGGATGACGTCCTTGAGCGGGTCGTCGAGCGGCAGGTCGTTGCCGTTGTCGCTCTTGCCCGCGCAGAAGCGGGTCCAGGCGGCGAGCGGGAGCGCGATGAGGTCGAGGTCGACATGCGCTTCGGCGAGGTCGCCGATGGTGGCGAAGAGCCGCTGCGGGAGCTTCTGGGAGCCGTCCATGGCGATCTGGAGGCACCGGTGCCGGATGCCGGGGTTCCGGAAGCGCTCCAATACGTCTTCGCCGTACGCGACGGTGTCCTGGCCGTCGGGCGGCGTGAAGCTCGGGGCGATCTGCTCGCTGATGAGCCAGCGCGCGAACGCCTCGGTGCCGGGCAGGGCGAGGGTCTCGCTGATCGTCTCGACGTCGGCGAGCGCGCCGAGGTAGGCGAGGGTGGAGTGCACGCCGTTGAGGGTGCGCAGTTTCAAGCGCTCCCAGCCGGCCACGTCGTGGGTGTAGGTGGCGTCCCAGGGGGGCCGGGGCCCGGCGAAGTCGTCCTCGATGACCCACTGGGTGAACGGTTCGGCTTCGACGGCGGCGAGGTCGGTGACGCCGAGTTCGCCTAGGGCGCGTTCGTAGGTGGCCTTGGTGGAGGCCGGGACGATGCGGTCGACCATCGAGGACGGGAAGGTGACGTTCTCGGCCATCCAGGCGAGGGTCCTTTCCCGCTTCGCCAGCAGGGCGGGGCCCCGCTCCGGGAACTCGGGGTTGACGGCCGTGACCGCGGTTAGCGTGCGTTCGACTGCGGCCTTGGTGAACTTTCCGTTGTCGGGCAGGTTGTCGCAGCAGAGGACCGTGAGTGGTGGGCCGCCACGCTCAGCGCGCAGGGCGATCCCGCGAGCGAGCTGCCCGACCATGCCGATGATCGCGCCGTAAGCCTTCTCGGTAATGGTAAGGGTGACAACGTGGGTGGAATCTGCCGCGACGGTCTCGATGAAGCGTTCGCGCTCGGTGAACGCGTGGATCGTGTCGACGATCGACCCCACCACACGCATGGAGGCGCCTTCAGGCCCAAGGGTCGCGACCGAGAAGAGCCCGTCCTGTTCGGCGAGGGCGTCGATGACGCCGCGCGACCTAGGCGCGACGACGGTGATGCCCCAGTCGGTGTCGTCGGTGTAGACGGCCTGGTGGGCCCGGTGGAAGGCGCCCGCGCCGATGTGGAGGACGCCGGAGGTCTGGGGGCGGTCCCCGGGGATCTGGACGTCCCCGGGGAGCCGCTTCACGACCGAGTTGGTCAGGCGTTCCATGCCGGTCCGTTCGGGAACGAGAACTCGGCGATGGACTCGGGCTTGAGTTCCACGGAATATCCGGGCTGGGTCGGCAGCCGGTAGCGGCCGTCGACCACGGTGACCGGGTCGGTGTAGTGCTCGTGCAGGTGGTCGACGTACTCGATCATGCGGCCCTCCAGTGTCTTCCCCACTCGAAGGTATTCGAACATGCCGAGGTGCTGCACGTATTCGCAGAGGCCCACGCCGCCGGAGTGCGGGCAGACGTCGACGCCGTGCTTGGCGGCCATGAGGAGGGTCGCGAGGACCTCGGGGATGCCGCCGACGCGGCACGCGTCGATCTGGCAGACCTTGATGGCCTCGGCCTGCAAGAGCTGCTTGAAGATGACGCGGTTCGCGGCGACCTCGCCGGTGGCGACCCGGATCGGCGCGACGGCTTTGGCGATCTTGGCGTGGCCGAGGATGTCGTCGGGGTGGGTGGGCTCCTCGATCCAGTACGGGTCGAACGCGGCCAGCTCCTGCATGTTCTTGATCGCCTCGGGGACGGACCAGATCTGGTTGGCGTCCATCATGAGCAGGCGGTCGGGGCCGAGCACGTCGCGGATGATCCCGGCGCGGCGCACGTCGTCGGCGACGTCGGGCGAGCCCACCTTCATCTTCGCGGCGGTCCAGCCTTCGGCGACGGCCTGCTCGGTGAGCGCGCGGACCTTGTCGTCGGAGTAGCCGAGCCAGCCCACGGAGGTCGTGTACGCGGGGAAGCCGTCGTTCTGGAGGACCTTGAGGCGGTCCTCGTAGCCGATGCGGCCCTCGTCGAGGATCGCTTCGGCCTCGGCGGGCGTGAGCTCGTCCTCGATGTGCCGGTAGTCGATCTGGGCGGCGAGCTCGGCGGAGTCCATCTCGGCGAGCAGCTGCCACATGGGCTTGCCTTCGAGCTTGGCGCGCAGGTCCCACACGGCGTTGACGATCGCGCCGACGGCCATGTGGGTGGCGCCCTTCTCGGGGCCGAGCCAGCGGATCTGCGGCTCCTGGATGATCGAGCGGGAGAACTCGACCGGGTTCTGGAAGATCTCCTCGATCGTCTTGCCGACGACGAGGTGCTTGAAGGCCTGGACGGCCGAGGCGACGATCTCGGTGCCGCGCCCGCCGGTGAAGGTGAAGCCGGTGCCGGTGGGGCCGCCGTCGGTGAACAGCTCGACGTAGCAGGCCGAGTAGTCGGCGCGGTTGATCGAGTCGGAGCCGTCGCCGGCGGTCGCGGTCGGGAACCGCACGTCGTGGACTTCGAGTCGTTCGATCCGAGTCGTCACTTAGCTGTCCAATCCATAGATCTTGCGGGGCTGGTTGTAGGCGAGGTCGATCGCGACCTCGGCGGCTTCCTGCTCGGTCATCCGGTGCTCGGCGACCAGGCGGGCGAGGTAGGCGGCGTCGATGCGGCGGGCCACGTCGTGCCGGGCGGGGATCGAGCAGAACGCGCGGGTGTCGTCGACGAACCCGGCGGTGTTGTAGAACCCGGCGGTCTCGTGGACGGCCTCCCTGAAGCGGCGCATGCCTTCCGGGGAGTCGAGGAACCACCAGGGCGCGCCGAGGAACACCGACGAGTAGCCGCCCGCGAGCGGGGCGAGCTCGCGGCTGAAGACCGTCTCGTCCAGTGTGTACAGGACGATGCGGAAGCGCGGGTGGTTGCCGAACGCGTCCAGGAGCGGCTTGAGCGCCCGCGTGTACTCGGTGGCGTCGGGGATGTCGCCGCCGACGTCGCGGCCCCAGCCCTGGTAGAGCCACTGGTTGTGGTTGCGGTTCGCGCCCGGGTGGAGCTGCATGACCAAGCCGTCGTCGACACTCATGCGCGCGAACTCGGTGAGCATGAGCGCCGGGAAGCGCAGGATCTCGGTCTCGTCCGCTTCGCCCTTGAGGGCCTTCGCGTAGATCTCGGCGGCGGCCTTCGGGTCGTCCTCGGTTGCGGCCGTGAGGTTCCCGTGGTCGGTGCAGGTGGCCCCGGCCGCGATGAAGTCCTGGCGGCGGCTGCGCAGCGCGGCGAGGAACCCGTCGAACGTGGACGTGTCCTGGCCGGTGATCTCGGCCAGGGCCTCGACGCGTTCGAGCCAGCCGGGCCAGCCCGGTTCGACCATGTTGTCGGGCCGGAACGTGGTGACGACCTTGCCGCCCTTGCCGCCCCACCGGCGGCCGCCCGCGGCGGGCATCCCGGCGAGCGCCGCGTGCGGCTCCAGCGAGTCCACAGGAGACTCAGTGGTGGCGAGCACTTCGATGTTGAAGCGGTCGAACAGGGCCCGGGGCCGGTAGGCCGGCTCGGCCAGGCGCGAGGAGAGGTGGTCGTAGAACTCGTCGGCGGTGTCGGGGCCGAGTTCCTTGTAGATCCCGAAGACCTCCGCGAAGGTGTAGTCGAGCCACATCTTCGAGGGCGTGCCGCGGAACAGGCGGTAGTGCTCGGCGAAGCGCCGCCAGATCGTGCGTCCGTCCACTTCAGAGGGTTCGCCCGCGACGGACGGGACGCCCATCTCGGCCGGGGTCACGCCCTGGCTGTAGAGCATCCGCGTCAGGTAGTGGTCGGGCACGACGAACAGGCGCGCCGGGTCGGGGAACGGCTGGTTCTCCGACATCAGGCGCGGGTCGACGTGCCCGTGCGGGCTGACCAGCGGCAGGTCGGCGGTGCGCTGGTGGAGTTCCCGGGCGATGGCGCGCGTGCGCTCGTCGGCCGGGAACAACCGGTCGGGGTGCAATGACATTGAGGTGTCCTACTTCAGGAGGTCGGCGACTTCCACCGGCTGGCCGGTGGCGATCGAGGCGTTCGAGGCCAGGCCCGCGGCCAGGGCGTTCACGCCGTCCTGGGCGTTCGCGGAGCGGTCGTGCGGGTCGGTGTCGCCGTCGAAGAGGACGCCGAGCATCCGCACGTCGCCGCCGCCGTGCCCGGCGCGCTGGTAGTCGCCGAGGTCGATCTTCTCGGGCTTGGTCCAGAAGGGGTGCAGGGTGAGCTCGTACCAGCCCTCCTCCGGCGAGGCGTCGGTGCCGTGGAGGCTGGCGCCGTTGGGGCCCTTCAGCTTCGGGTTGACGTGGTCGTTCTCGACGACGAGGAGTTCGAGGCGGCCCTGCGTGCCGTTGAAGTGCACGCGGTAGCCCTCCCAAGGCGAGTAGGCGGTGAGCCGGTAGGAGAGCGTGACGCCCGAGTCGTAGTCGACGAGCGCCATCATGTCGTCGTAGATGGTGACGCCGGGCGCGAACACGGACTGGTCGCGGATGTAGCCGTCCTCGTCCTCGGCGTCGAGGTACATCTCCTTCAGGCCGGGGTTGTCGGCCATGTGGAGCGCGAACGGGTCGTCCGCGGCCGCCTCGGAGCCGTGGACGCGGTCGTAGCCGCGGTCGTGGCCGGTGCGCTTGCCGTTCTCGCCGTAGAACGCGAGCTTGCCTTTCGCGAAGGCGCGCACGGGGGCCGCGTCGAGCCACCAGTTGACGAGGTCGAAGTGGTGGCCGGACTTGTGGACGAGGAGCCCGCCAGAGTGCTCGGCCTCGCGGTGCCAGCGCCGGAAGTAGTCGGCGCCGTGGCGGGTGTCGAGGAGCCAGTCGAAGCCGACGGAGGTGATCTCGCCGATCGCGCCGTCGCGCAGGAGCTCGGCGACCTTCTCGTGCAGGGGGTTGTAGCGGTAGTTGAAGGTGACGGTGACCGTGCCCTTCGACTGCGCTTCGGCCGCGAGGATGGCGGCGGCGTGCTCGCCGGTGGTCGTCAGCGGCTTCTCGCAGATGACGTCCTTGTCGGCGGCGAGCGCGGCGAGGATGTACTCGTGGTGCGTGGCGTCGACCGAGGTGACGATGACCGTGTCGGGGTCGGTCTCGGCGAGGAGCTTGTCGAAGTCGGCAGCGGCGTAGGCGGCGGGCGCGGGCTGGCCCGCCGCTTCGACGGCCTCCAGGTGGTGGGCGATGCGCTTGGGGTTGGTGTCCGCGAGGGCGACGAGGCGGGCTTTGTCACTCCGCTCGGTGATGGCCTTGCGGTACATCGTGGCGCGTGAACCGGTCCCCACGAGGGCATAGCGATGCGGCGTGCCAGGCATGTGACTCCTTCGTCGGCGAGTTTTGGTAAACGCTATCGGAGAAACTTGCCGCAATCAAGAGCCGGGTCTCGCTGGGATTACTTCGGCGTGGCTTTCGTAAAGGGGGGCTTGACAACTCGAATTGGCAACCGGCGGCCACGCACGTCGAGTTCAAGCTCGGCTCCAGGCTTGTACCCGGCGTCGAGCAGCGCCAGCGCGACGCCCTTCTTCAGGGTCGGCGCGTGTGTGCCCGATGTGGTCTCCCCCACCACCGCGTCGCCGTCCATGACGGACATGTGGGCGCGCGGCACGCCCTTGCCGGTGGCCTCCAGGCCCCACAGCTTCCGCTTCGGGCCCTCGGCGCGCTCGGCCTCCAGCGCGGCCTTGCCCCAGAACTCCGGCTTGTCCCACCCGATCGCCCAGTTCAAGCGCGCCTGCACGGGCGTGATGTCGAGGCTCAGGTCCTGGCCGTGCAGCGGGTAGCCCATCTCCAGACGCAGCGTGTCGCGCGCGCCGAGCCCGCACGGGGCCGCGCCCGCGACGAGGATGCCGTCCCACAGGTCCACGGCGGCCTCGTTCGGCACGACCAGCTCGAACCCGGTCTCGCCGGTGTAGCCGGAGCGGCAGACGATCACGTCGGCCGTGCCCACCTGGTGCTCGCGGAAGGTCATGTACTCGTGGTCGTGCGGCAGGCCCAGGTACTCCAGGACGCGGGGCGACTCGGGGCCCTGCACCGCGATCACCGCGAAGCCGCGGTGCACGTCGCGCACCTCGATCCCTTCCGGCGCGGCGGCCTCCAGGCGGCGCGCGACCTCGGCCGTGTTGGCGGCGTTGGGAATCAGGAAGACCTCGTCGTCGGCGAAGCGGTACGCGATGAGGTCGTCGACCACGCCGCCGTTCTCGTCCAGGCACAGCGTGTACTGCGCGCCGCCCGCGCCGATCCGGTCGAGGTCGTTCGCCAGGCACCGGTTCACGAACGCGGCCGCGCCCGGACCGGTCACCCAGACCTTGCCCAGGTGCGAGACGTCGAACGCGCCGACGCCGGTGCGCACCGCCTGGTGCTCGGCGAGGACGCCGCTCGGGTACTGGAGGGGCATGTCCCATCCGGCGAATTCGGCGAACTTCGCTTCGTGGGCGAGGTGGCGTTCGTGCAGGGGCGAGGTGAGCAGTGTCTCCGACATGGGACAGAGACTATCGCGGTCGTCCCAGACATTAGGATCGGAGCATTTGGTCCCCACCACAGCTAAGGATGGATCGTGACAGCTCTGATCTCCGCCTCCGGCGACATCACGGCAGCTGACGCCGAAGTGCTCGTCGTCGGCGTCTTCTCCGGCGAGGACGCGCCCGTGCTCCCCGAGAGCCTCGCGGGCGTCGACGCCGCCTTCGGCGGCCGCCTCGCCGAGCAGCTGGCGGTCCTCGGCAACACCGGCTCGGCGTCCTCCCTCACCCGCCTGCCCGCGCCCGACGCGCTCGCCGCGAAGCTCGTCTACGCCGTGGGCCTCGGCGACGCCGACGACCTCGACGACGAGACCCTCCGCCGCGCCGCCGGGACCGCCGTCCGCGCCGCGTTCGGCAAGGACAGCGCCGCGATCGTCTTCGAGGGCGACCCCGAGGCCACCGCCGTCGGCGCCGCGCTCGCCGCGTACAGGTTCGAGGGCTACAAGACCGACGGCAACGGCGACGCCGCCCCCGCCGAGGTCCGCGTCTACGGCGCGAGCGACGCCGCGATCGCCAAGGCCACCGTGCTCGCCGACAGCGTCGCCCTCGTCAAGGACTGGGCCGACACCCCCGCGAACCTCCTGCGCCCGCCGACGTTCGCCGTCGAGATCGAGCAGGCCGCCCTCGACGCGGGCCTCGAAGTCGAGATCCTGAACGCCGAAGCGCTCTCCGCGGGCGGCTACGGCGGCGTCCTCGCCGTCGGCGGCGGGTCCTCGGCCGAACCGCGCCTCGTGCGCCTCTCCTACCGGCCCGAAGGCGCGACGCAGCACGTCGCGCTCGTCGGCAAGGGCATCACGTTCGACTCCGGCGGCATCAACATCAAGCCCGGCGCGGGCATGTGGGACATGAAGGGCGACATGGCCGGGGCCGCGGCCGTCGTCGGCGCCACGATCGCCGCCGCGAAGCTCGGCCTGAACGTCGACGTCACCTGCACCGTGGCGCTGGCCGAGAACATGCTCTCCGGCTCCTCGTTCCGCCCCTCCGACGTGATCACCATCCGCAACGGCATGACCGTGGAGGTGCTCAACACCGACGCCGAGGGCCGCCTGGTCCTCGCCGACGCGATCTCGCGGGCCCTCGAGGACGAGCCCGACGCGCTCTACGACGTGGCCACGCTCACCGGCGGCCAGCTCATCGCGCTGGGCCGGCGCACGATGGGCCTCATGGGCACCGACACCGAGACCGAGCGGCTGCGCCGCATCGGCGAGACCACCGGCGAGCACGGCTGGCCGATGCCGTTCCCCGAGGACATCGTGAAGCTCATGGAGTCCCCGATCGCGGACGTCTCGCAGTGCGCCACCGGCCTCAAGCGCGACGGCCACATGGTCCAGGGCGGGATCTTCCTGTCGAAGTTCGTGCCCGAGGAGCTGCCGTGGGCGCACCTCGACATCGCGGGCCCGGCCGACTCCGATTCGACCTACGGCTACATCGCGAAGGGCGCGACCGGCTTCCCGGTGCGCACCCTCGTGGCCGCGCTCGAGGAGTTCGCCGCGTAATCACAACCGTGTAATGAGGGCCCGGCGGCTGCCGGGCCCTTTTTTCGTACCGCCGGGACCTCACCACCAAGTGGCGGGACAGTGCGGTGAATATTGCGCAATCGTTGTCTTTCCAGGGGTCGAAAACGCTACTGGCGGCGCTGCTGCTCGAGCTTCCGCCTGGCGTCGTAATCGCGCTTACGCTGCGGATACCCGGTCTTGGCGACCTCGTACACGGGGGTGTTGTACTTGCGGCCCAGAGCGAACGCGCCCGCCGGGCCGTCCACGCGCCGCCGTGTCCACTCGCCGTCGTGCGCGATCAGCATGACCGTCGTCTCGGTCACCGTGGTCTTCGGCTCGAGGTAGGCCTCGACCCCCACGCGCGACTTGATGAAGTCGATGAGATGCCGCTGGTCAGCGTTGTCAGAGGCCCGGTCCAGCGTCCCCTTGCCCTGTTTCTTCTTCCGTCCGAACAAGCCCACGGCCTTTTCCTCCCGCACCACTTGAGGCGTGATTTCCAAGCGTACACATGCCCTAAGACACCTGTGTCCAGCCGCACACGAAGGGGACTTTCCGAATGCTCGCAGCAAGCGGTTGAATGGTGTTGCACACTCCAACCACCGGGTCTGGACGATCACGAGTCGCCGCCGGTGGAAGGATGGGCTCCGAACCTAAGCATCGTTAAGTGGGGAGAGCAATGAGCGACCCGAACGCAGGATACGACGTAGTAATCCTGGGCGGCGGCAGCGGCGGCTACGCCAGCGCGTTCCGCGCGGCTGAGCTGGGGCTGTCGGTGGCCTTGATCGAGAAGGACAAGGTCGGCGGCACGTGTCTGCACCGCGGCTGCATCCCCACCAAGGCGCTGCTCCACGCCGGCGAGGTCGCCGACACCGCGCGCGAGTCCGAGCAGTTCGGCATCCTGGCCGAGTTCAAGGGCGTCGACATGCCGGCGGTCAAGAAGTACAAGGACGACGTCGTCTCGAAGCTGTACAAGGGCCTCCAGGGCCTGGTCAAGGCGCACAAGGTCGAGTTCATCCAGGGCACCGGCAAGCTCGTCGGCCCGAACACGGTCGAGGTCGACAACGGCCAGCGCGTCACCGGCAAGAACATCGTCCTCGCCACCGGCTCGTACTCCAAGACCCTTCCGGGCCTTGAGATCGACGGCGAGAAGATCATCGCCTCCGAGCACGCGCTCGAGCTCACCGAGCTGCCGAACAAGGCCATCGTCATCGGCGGCGGCGTCATCGGCGTCGAGTTCGCCTCCGCCTGGAAGTCCCTGGGCGTCGAGGTCGAGATCATCGAGGGCCTCCCGCGCCTCATCGCGGCCGAGGACGCCGACTCGTCGAAGCAGCTGGAGCGCGCGTTCCGCAAGCGCGGCATCAAGTTCCACACCGGCAAGTTCTTCGAGAAAGTCGAGAAGACCGCCACGGGCGTGCAGGTCACGATCCAGGGCGGCACGGTCGTCGAGGGCGACCTCGTGCTCGTGGCCGTCGGCCGCGGCCCCGTCACGGACGGCATCGGCTACGAGGAGCAGGGCATCACGCTCGACCGCGGCTTCGTCCCGGTGAACGAGAACCTGCAGACGGCCATCCCGGGCGTGTACGCCGTCGGCGACATCGTCCCCGGCATCCAGCTCGCGCACCGCGGCTTCCTCCAGGGCATCTTCGTGGCCGAGTACATCGCGGGCCTGAACCCCAACCCGATCGACGAGACCGGCATCCCGCGCGTGACCTTCACCGAGCCCGAGGTGGCCTCCATGGGCCTCAACGAGGACAAGGCGAAGGAGAAGTACGGGGCCGACAAGATCAAGTCGGTCAACTACAACCTCGCGGGCAACGGCAAGTCGAACATCCTCAAGACCCAGGGCTTCATCAAGCTCGTCGCGGTCGAGGACGGCCCGATCGTCGGCGTCCACATGGTCGGCGCGCGCATCTCCGAGCAGATCGGCGAAGCGGAGCTGATCTACAACTGGGAGGCGTACGCGACCGACGTCGCGAACCTCATCCACATGCACCCCACCCAGAACGAGGCGATCGGCGAAGCGGCGATGCTGCTGGCCGGCAAGCCGCTGCACGCCCACGACTAATCCACAACCGCAGGAGTTGAACGAACGATGCCGACATCGGTAACGATGCCCGCTCTCGGTGAGTCGGTCACCGAGGGGACTGTCACCCAGTGGCTCAAGAAGGAAGGCGACACCGTCGAGGTCGACGAGCCGCTGCTCGAAGTGTCGACCGACAAGGTCGACACCGAGGTGCCTTCGCCGGTCGCCGGTGTGCTGCTGAAGATCGTGGTCCCCGAGGACACGGATGTCGAGGTCGGCGGCGAGCTGGCGATCATCGGCGACCCGTCCGAGGCGGGCGCCGAGCCGTCCGCTCCGGCCCCGGCCCCGGCCCAGGAGCCGCTGCCGACCCCGGAGCCCGAGGCGAAGACCGAGGCTCCGGCCCCGGCCGCTGAGGCCCCTGCCGCCGCTCCGGCCGCGTCGGGTCCTGCCGAGGGGACCGAGGTCCTGCTCCCCGAGCTGGGCGAGTCGGTCACCGAGGGCACGGTGACGTCGTGGCTGAAGGCCGTGGGCGACACCGTCGAGGTGGACGAGCCGCTGCTGGAGATCTCGACCGACAAGGTCGACACGGAGATCCCGTCCCCGGCCGCGGGGACGCTGCTGGAGATCCGGGTCGCCGAGGACGAGACCACCGAGGTCGGTTCCGTGCTGGCGATCATCGGCTCCGGTTCGGCCGCTCCGGCCGCGCCCGCGCCTGCCGCCGAGCCGACCCCGGCTGTGAAGTCCGAGCCTGAGCCGGAGCCGACTTCGGCGACGCTTGCGAGCCGTCAATTGGCAGAGCCGAAGGCCGAGTCGACGCCGACCGCTCCGGCCCCGGCCGCTCCCGAGGTCGCCGAGGCCCCCGTCGTGGCTCCGGCCGCGTCGAAGCCGTCCGGCTCGTATGTGACGCCGCTGGTGCGCAAGCTCGCCTCCGAGAACGGCGTGGACCTCTCCGAGGTCTCCGGTTCCGGTGTGGGCGGACGCATCCGCAAGGAGGACGTCCAGGCCGTCATCGACGCGAAGAAGGCCCCGGAGCCCGCTCCGGCCCCGGCCGCTGCCGCCCCGGCCAAGGCCGCTCCGGCCCCGGCAGAGGTGAGCCCGCTGCGCGGACGCACCGAGAAGATGAGCCGCCTGCGTCAGGCCGCCGCCAAGGCCCTGCTCCAGTCGATGCAGACCACGGCGCAGCTGACGACGGTGCGCGAAGTGGACGTCACCAAGGTGGCGAAGCTCCGCGCGGCCAAGAAGGACGAGTTCCTCGCCCGCCACGGCGTGAAGCTCTCCTTCCTGCCGTTCTTCTCGATCGCCGCCATCGAGGCCCTGCAGCAGTACCCGATCGTCAACGCCACCATGAACATGGAGGAGAAGACGATCAACTACCCCGAGGCCGAGCACGTGGGCTTCGCGGTGGACACGCCGAAGGGCCTCATCGTCCCGGTCGTCAAGAACGCCGGCGACCTGAACATCCCGGGTCTGGCCAAGCGGATCGCCGAGATCGCCAAGAAGGCCCGCGACGGCGGCCTGGCGCCCGACGACCTGTTCGGCGCTACCTTCACGATCACCAACACCGGCTCGGTCGGCGCGCTGTTCGACACGCCGATCGTCCCGGTCGGACAGTCCGCGATCCTCGGCACCGCCGCGATCGTCAAGCGTCCGCGCGTGATCAACGACCCTGAGCTGGGCGAGGTCATCGCGGTGCGTTCGGTCATGCACCTGACGCTGAGCTACGACCACCGCCTCATCGACGGCGCCGACGCGGCCCGCTACCTCGAAGCGGTCACGAAGCGCATCGAAGAGGGCAACTTCGAACACCAGCTGGGCCTGTAAGGACGGCTGGAAGCTCCTGAAGGGGCGCGGCGGGAGGATCCCGCCGCGCCCCTTCTGTGTGCAAAAGCCACACTCCTGCATCTGCAGGCGGCCTCCACAAGTCGCGACACCTACCCGTAACCGGCAAAGCGTGTCCTCGTTGTTCCTACAACCCACCTTTTGTGACCCCACGCGGAAGTTAGGAACTCGAATGTCGATCGAGTACAACGAACTCCTCGCCATGTTGATGGAGACACGCCCCGAATTCGCGACCGAACTGTACAACTGGACCGACGGTCCGGACCTCCCCGAATACGACGCCATCACCGTCTCCCGCAGGACGATCACCCTTCCCGAACAGCCGAGCCGCCTCCGCGTCTGCGTGGCCGCGGCCTACTCCAAGGGCGACGACCGGGTGATCGCCCTCCTGTTCGACGCCGTGCTGCAGCCCAACCCGGCGCAGGCCGAGTCGTGGCTGCGGTTCATGACGGACGCGCAGCGCACGCTGAGCTGCATGGTGGCGTTCGTCGTGCTGTGCCGCGACGCGAAGACGGCGAACTGGGCGCTCACCTACAGCGCCGTCGGCGACATCGGCTGCTACGTCCTGCCGGTGGTGATTCCCTCCCTGCTCGCCAACGCATAGAATGAAACCCGGCCCTCGCCGCCGTCCCCACCACGGCAGCGGGGGCCGCTCGCGTCCCCCAACTCACCGCCGCCACATCGGCTCCGCTCCTTACCGTCCGTTGTCGCACCCACATGAGACCGTTGAAAACGGGGGGCCTTCCCAGCGCCCGATTTGAAGGCTGACGCCGGAATCGCCCCATCTCCACGCCTAAACCCGTTGCGACCGCGCCTCGCCCCGTCCACACTCATCCCCATGTCCCGATTCGGACCCACGGTCCCCTACGACGCCACCGCCGTCCGCGCTACCTGGCCGACGCTCCCGACCTACGTCCAGGAGCGCATCACCGCCGAACTCGGCGGCGGGCCCGCCGACATCCGCATGGCGGGCGGCGGCTTCAGCAGCGGCTTCGCTGCCCGCGTCCGCGCCGAATCCGGGGCCGAGCTGTTCGTCAAGGCCGCCGGGCCCGATAACTCCTTCGCGCTCAACGCCTTCCGCCAGGAGGCCCGCATCAACCCCGCGCTGCCCAAAGAGGTCCCGGCCCCGCGCCTCGAGTTCGCCGCCGACTTCGACGACTGGACCGTCATCGGCTTCGAAGCCGTCGACGGCCGCGCCCCGACCCTCCCCATGAGCGTCCGCGACCTCGACCTCATGCTCGACGCCTGGGCCAAGGCCGCCGCCGCGCTCACCCCGGCCCCGCAGGCCCTGCTCGACCTCGGCGTCACCGCCAGGCCCGTGGACCACCAGCTGCGCCAGTTCGCGTTCGTCGACTCCGGCGGTATCGAGAAGTTCCCCGTCCCACGCGTCCTCGACGCCCACTGGGCTGAACTCGCGCAGCTCGAACAGGGCATCGACGCGGCCATGACCGCCGACTCGGTCATGCACTTCGACCTGCGCCCCGACAACATGATCGTCGGCGCCGACCAGGCCTGGATCTGCGACTGGAACTGGGTCGAGGTCCACTCCACCTGGTTCGACACCGTCTGCTTCCTCATTGCGGCCCACGGCGACGGCCACGACGCCGACGCGCTCTTCTGGGCCCACCCCACCGCTGCAGGCGTGACCCCTGACGAGCTCGACACCGCGCTCGCCTCGATCATCGGCTACTACCTCAGCCAGGCCGCCCAGCCGCTGATACCGCAGGTCTCTCCGTACATTCGCGCCCACCAGCAATGGAGCGGCCGCGCCGCCGCGGACTGGCTCGCCCAGCG
Source organism: Glycomyces sp. NPDC048151 (assembly GCF_043202775.1). Classification (NCBI taxonomy): domain Bacteria; kingdom Bacillati; phylum Actinomycetota; class Actinomycetes; order Glycomycetales; family Glycomycetaceae; genus Glycomyces; species Glycomyces sp. NPDC048151. The sequence continues at coordinate 160,610 of NZ_JBIDBB010000002.1, forward strand.
CCGAGGCTGGACGTGAGCGCCCCGGGGTCCGCGATGCCCGCCGACCCCGGGCCCGACCTCTCGACCGATCCGAACCCTCCCGACACGGCCGCTGCAAGGCCTCCGCAGCTCGCCACGCCCCATCCAATAACCACGGGTTCAGCCGCGGCCCCCGCTGCACCGCCCGACTTCGCCGCAACGGCGATCCGACCCGCCTACGAGACGCTCCCCGACGCCGTCCGGGCCCGCATCGCGGCCGAGCTCGGCGGTGAACCAGCCGCCATCTCGATCGCGGGCGGCGGCTTCACCACCGGCTTCGCGGGACGCGTCCGGTCCGCAGGCGGTGAACTCTTCATCAAAGCCGCAGGCCCGCTCACGCCCGAGGTCCGCGACGCCTACCGCGACGAAGCGCGCGTGACCGCCGCCCTCCCGCCCGAGATCCCGGCCGCGAAGGTCCGCTTCCACGCCGACATCGACGACTGGACCGTCACGGGATTCCAAGCCCTCCACGGCAAACCGATGACGCTCCCGCTGCATCCCGACGACCTCGACCGCATGCTCGACGCATGGGCATTGACCGCCGACGCCCTCAACCCGCCCCCGCCCGCACTCGTCGCGAGCGGCATCCGCCCCAAGACCGCCGAGAACCTCAGCGTCTTCCAGAAGATCGCGAACGGCGACACGCCACCAGTCCCCTTGCCGCCCAAGCTTCAAGGACGAACGGCAGACCTGGCGGCCATCGAAACCGGCATCGAACGGATCTTCGTCACCGACCAGGTCACCCACGGCGACCTGCGGCCCGACAACTTCTTCCTCGGCCACGACCGGGCCTGGATCTGCGACTGGACCAAGCCGCGGTACACGCCGCCCTGGGTCGACACAGTGAACGTGCTGATCATCGCAAACGGCGACGGGCACGACGCCGACCGCCTCTTCTGGCAGCACTCGACCGCCGAAGGCGTCACTGCGGACGAACTCGACACCGCACTGGCTGCGATCACGGGCGCTTTGCTCGACGGCTGGGACGAGGCTCCAGCCCGAATTGTCTCGCCCGCGATCCACGGGCACATGCGCTGGGCCGCAGGCGCTGCTGCCGACTGGCTGGCGCAGCGTCGCGGCTGGTGAGCTAGCTCAGCGCCGCGGTGAATCGTCTTCGAACAGCTCCGACGCGCTCGAAACGAACGGGGCCTTGAACAGCCACGACTCGACCAGTGCGTCGTCGGTGCACGAGGCGATCCGCTCCCGGTCTTCTCCGGTGAGCCTCACGCCGTTCCCGTCGAGGAAGGCGAGGACCGCCCGCACCAGCCGCGCCCGAGTCTCGACTCGGACCGTCTCCCGCCCCGCAGCCCGTGCTTCGGCCCGACGTTCCATTGAGATGTTCCTCATGCCATCACGTTAGGCGGCAGGCCATCCTGGTCCTGGAAACGCTGCACAGTGTCGCTTGTCAGGTTCACGACAATCAACACCCGAGACCCCACACGGCCCACTATTCAGGAAATCTCTCCCACATTCTAGACATCGCTCGCTAAGGTCTCCCCATGGCGAAAGAAACAGCTACCTACATCCACGGCCACCACGAGTCCGTACTGCGGTCCCACGCATGGCGAACCGCCGAGAACTCGGCGGCCTACCTGCTGCCCGAGCTGCAGGCGGACAGCACGATCCTCGACATCGGCTGCGGCCCAGGCACTATCTCGGCCGACTTCGCCGCGCTCGTGCCGAAGGGACACGTCACCGCGGTCGACTACGCACCTGGCATCGTCGAACAGGCCGAGAAGGAGGCCGAGTCTCGCGGCGTCGCGAACATGAGCTTCGCGGTGGCTGATGTCCACGACCTGCAGTACGAGGACAACACCTTTGATGTGGTGCACGCCCACCAGGTCCTCCAGCATGTAGGCGACCCGGTCCAGGCTTTGCGAGAGATGCGGCGCGTTGCCAAGCCCGGCGGTGTGGTCGCGGTGCGCGACAGCGACTATCGGGCGTTCACATGGTTCCCGGAAGCCGAGGGATTGACCAAGTGGCTGGATCTCTACGAGGAGGTCGCCCGAGCAGGCGGCGGCGAGCCTGACGCCGGCCGGATGCTCAAGGCCTGGGCACTGCGAGCCGGGTTCGATGAAAAGTCGATCCGCGCCACCTCCACAACCTGGACCTTCAGCAGCGATGCGGAGCGGGAGTGGTGGGGCGGCCTGTGGGCCGACCGGGCATTGCACTCCGACTTCGCCAAGCAGGCTGTCGCAGGGGGCCACGGCACCCAGGATGAGCTGCAAGCGATCTCGCAGTCATGGAAGTCCTGGGGAGAGAACCCGGAAGGCTGGCTGATGATCCCCCACGGTGAAGTCCTGGCAAGGGCCTGAGCACACACAAGCCCGTGGGGCGGAAGGCAAAGCCTTCCGCCCCACGGGCTTACGCATGTCAGTGTGTCAGCACCAACCAGGCATTAGGCCCGGTCCGCCGCCCGAAGCAATCCAGTGAAGTCAGCGGCCGCCAATGAGAAAACCGGCGACTCCTCACCGAGCTTGCTGTCACGGACCTGAAATCCAGCCACCGCAACGCGCGCCTCTACGCAGTTGTCACCATCTCCGCCGCTTCGGCTGGACTTCCGCCACCCGTTCTGACTCATTGTCTGAACTCCTTGATCGTCCTCGCCTGCTCCCACCCCGACTCGAATACCAGCCGACAGGCCCGCACCGGCTCAGCAGCCTCCAAGAAACGCGACTCGCCTGGTGCCTCGAAGTACGCAAGGTCGGGATCATTCTTGTCAAGGAACGATAGTAGGTTGAACGACGCGCTCAGCAGAGGATGCGGGCCCTCATCGAAGGGCACGTAGGCGATCGAGACATTCGGTCGGTCATCAGCCTCTCTCAGGCGCTCAAGCTGCTCACGATCACACCATCTGCTCTGCAGCACCCCCTCCTGCAGCAGCACCCGGATCTGCACGTCTTCTCCCCGGTCCTCGATTTCCGACTGCCTCCGCAGTCGAAGCTCGACCATTTTTTTGGCTTCTGCGTGCGGCACCAGTGAGTTCCGCTCATGAAGCTGCCGCATGTACCGCTCGGTCTGGAACAGGCCCGGCACAAAGATCATCTCGTGGAGGTCGAGCTTCACGGCGATCCGCTCAAAGCCGAGGTAGGGGCTGAAACCTGCCTTCACCCAGGCTTCTACCGAGTCGGCAAAGCTCGTGTCATCAAGGACATCCCAGAGCCGTTGCATCTCGAACTTCTTCTGCGGGAGTGCTTCGAACAAGTCGCACAGCGAGCCGATGACCGGATACGTCAGGTTGGTTCGTTCACCTTTCACCAACCGCGAGTATGTCCGTGCAGAGCCACAGATCTTGATGATCCGAATTTCGTTCGCGGGGATGCCCACCGCAGCACGCATCTTGTCAAGTTCGCGCCCGATCTCGCGGCGAAGCGCTCTTGCATCTGCCATCCACTGAGTATCACACGAATCCCTTGCCGCACAACCACCACGAAACGGTCGGCAGTTTTGGTCGGCAGTACGCCGACCAAGGCCGCTGAGCATTTTCGCGCAGCTTTCCCGCCGGTCTCTGACCTGGTGCTTTGCTCTTGAGCCGCGGGCACTTTAGGACCTACCTTCGATGCATCGCAAGTGCCCGAACCGGGGCTTGAGCGAATCGGAGGCAGGATGTACTACCCAAGCGTGAAGCGCGAGAATCCACCATCGCCAGTTCCCCAGGACCAGGAAATCGGCATCGTCCTGGTCGGCTCGACTCGAGTGCGCTGCATCCTCGATCCCGATTGGGGCTCGGTGATGTGCTTCCGGATCGCGCCTGGCGAGCTCTCCGACTACCTCGGTGTCCTCACCGGACCCGACACCGACTCCCCCAACCTCCACCTCGTGTCGGAATCCCGTTGGCGCTTCCCGACTCCCGAACTCCGCGAAGGACTTCGGCAATCCGTCTACACCCTCTACCAGAGCTGGCGGGCTAGCCAATGAGCGCCAACCCGAACACCGCTCCGACCCCGATCCCGGGCGAGCACAAGTCAGACGGCGGCAATCCGCCCTGGTGCCAGACCTGCAGCGCGCACTACAACTGCCCGATCAAGTTCCCGTGCGCCACTTACCAACTACAACACCCACCGACTCAGACCTAACCCGAATCGGTGCCACGGAGCGCGCTCTTCCCAGGCAGCTAGCGCCCGGCACCGACTGGCCGCGCCCGCGATGGTGGGTCCCGGGCGCGGCCACCCCAAACCCTCCAGCGCCGCCGAGAACCCGACCCACACGACTCGCGCAGCAAGAAACTGTCGGTGGTCGCCTCTACACTTCCTGCAACGAGGCGCTTCGCCCCGACAACTTCACAACAACCGGAGGCATCGATGTCCGCACCAACCTCGACACCCGAACTCGACAACCTCGCCGAATCCATAACCGCGCTCGCCGGAGCCCGCAAACGCATCCCGGTCGATCAACTGATCCGCGAGGTCGCGCTGAACATTCTGATCCTCTCCCGCATCGCGTCGAACCGTCTCGAAGACCGGCTCCGCCGCGAGGAGATCGAGTCAGCCACGGACCACCTGATCACCCAACTGCGCCACGCTTCATGGGAACTCCCAATCCCAGGCCCGATCGAGTCGCCTTCACCGCCCGACCCGTCGCCACCGCCGATTGATCCGCCAAGCAACCTGTAAGCGGAGGCCGCGGCTCACTTCGCGGAACCCTCGATGCGGGTCGCGGCCGTCAGCTCCACCAGCCAATTCGGCACCTCCCGATCAACCGGGAACCCTCCAGCGACCTTCTCCAGCGCATCGTGCTCAACCGATCCCCCGGACCGCTTGAGGAACCGTGTCCGTACGAAGGCCTGGGCGTAGACGACATCGCCAACGCAGAACGTTTGCTCGGTGTATCCCCATCGTTCATCGAATCCGAGGACCCGCGTCCGCAGCTCGAACCGCTGCCAGGGCTGCAGGGACTTCTTGTAAGTGATGGTCTGCCCGGCCACGACCGGGTACCAGCCCTTGTCCTTCATCTTCGACCAGAACCCGGATCGCATCATGAGGTCGATGCGCCCGACATCCATGATCGTCAGGTACCGGCTGTTGGTCATATGCCCGAACGGATCAAGGTCGGTCGGCACGACCCGGAAGGGAGTCACCGCCGTATCCCACAGCCCAATCGCCCCTCGCCGCCGCAACCGCAGCCAGAGCAGCAGGAGCCGAAAGTATAGGTTCATCTGACCACCACCGAGCCTCAACAGCCTCACCCAAGGAAGCTTTGTTACTCGACAGTAGCATCAGCTCCGTGAGGCTCGACCGGCCAACCTACGAAGGTTCCGTCCTCCTCGTAGACCAGGGAAATGTCCACAGACTCGATGAGGTTCCGAAGATCCGGGTTGGGCGCTTCGGGCAGCAAGATCGCCAACAGTGGTGGCGGTTCGATTGAACGACGGTAATCGAATAGCTGTCCGATCGCCATCCTCACGGAGTTCCTATCAGCCTTGCCTTTTGCCTCGTACAAGACATGTGCAGTGACATCGAACAGGTCTGTCTGAAAACCCCTCCGATGACCGCGAGGATTGACATACCACCGCTTGGCGACGTGTTGTTTCGTGGCAAGGAAGTCTTGAAAACGGTCGACAAGCGCGCCTTCGCGGCGTTCGACCACTACCTCGGAGGTTGCCCTGCGGATGAAGTCCTTCGCTGAGTTCTGCTCAAGCTCGATCAGCTTGCTCGAAGCTTCGTCAATCGGAAGTAGCAAGGGGCCCGGATGGGTCTCGGTGTAGGTCGTCTCGATGGCTACCGGCATGTAGTCGATCGGCGGCCTCACGATCTGACCAACTGGACGAAGCCGGAAGACATAGACCTCCCGTTCGTCATCGCTGCCCGGGTCAGCGCGAAGGAAGTACGGCCTCGTCTGGTCGATTGCAAACTTGCCAACATAGTGTTGGCGCTTTGGGCCTCGGCTACCGTTGACCCTCCCGACGGCCCAGAACAGCAGCAGGTCTCGTCCTTCCTCACGATGATTGAGGATCGCAGTGTTCCCTGCGCTCAGGCTCTGCGTGCCCTGATCCCGTTGACCCTCACCGCTGTAATACGCAACGGCTCCTATCTCGTCTTCTTCGGCATCCAAGCTGTCGTAGTACCCATGCCCCCTTCCTTTCGAAGGGTCCGCATACAGGAGCACGTGGTCGCCAATGGATGTGCGAGCGATTCCGTGCATGCGGCGACCACCGAAGACGGCTTCCAGCTCGGCTCGGGTGTAGGTGCTACCGAGCTGTAGCTGCTGTTCCTCGTCCAATGGGTCGTACCTCCTTGTGCGCCTTGAAAAGCAGAAAAGTCAGTCTAGGTCCGTGCGGCACTCGCCGGGGTCCAGCAGCGCGAGGTCGGTTTTTGGCCAGCGTTCGTGGGGGTGGGGCGGGTTTAGTTGGGGGGTCGGAGTTGTTGGATTGGAGTGTTGTTGTGCATGTGAACGCGGATTTGAAGGTGCTGTACTTCGGGACCCCGGTGGTGCTCATCAGCAGTCGGAATGCTGATGGGACCGGGAATGTGGCGCCCATGTCTTCGGCGTGGTGGCTGGGGCAGTCGGCGATGCTCGGGATGGGGAACCGGTCGAAGACGACGGAGAACATGCTGCGGGAGCGGGAGTGCGTCCTGAACATGGTGCCTTCGACGATGGTGGATGCCGTGGACTTGCTGGCGCCGCTGACTGGAACCGACCCGGTTCCGGAGCGGAAGGCCGCCAAGGGGTACCGGTTCGAGGCGGACAAGTTCGGCGCGGCCGGGTTGACCCCGCAGGCGTCGGAAGTCGTCGGAGCGCCCCGGGTGTTGGAGAGCCCGATTCAGCTGGAGTGTGTGGTTGAACAGGCGCATGACTTCTCGGGCACTTCCACGGCGTTCGAGGTCCGGGTTGTCCGGGCGCATATCGAGGAGCGGTTGCTCGTGCCTGGTACGGACTATGTGGACCCGGTCGGGTGGGATCCGCTGATCATGAAGTTCTGCGAGTTCTTCGGGGGCGCGGAGAACCTGCGGCCGTCGACGCTCGCCTCGGCTTGGCGGATGCCGCATCAGGGGCTCGTGAAGGCGGCTGCGCCGATCAGTTGACCGCGGGTCGCCGTACTGGCATATTGACGCTACGCGCCAGTAGGCGTCGGGAATGCTGCTGGGGAGGCGCGGGCGATGGACAGTGACGTCATCGTGGTCGGTGCGGGGTTGGCCGGATTGGCCGCTGCTGCGGAGCTCGTCAGGCTCGGGAAGAGCGTGACGCTGCTGGAGCAGGAGGGCGAGCAGTCGCTCGGCGGCCAGGCGTTCTGGTCGTTCGGCGGCCTGTTCCTGGTCGACTCCCCCGAGCAGCGGCGGATGGGCATCAAGGACTCGCACGACCTCGCGTGGCAGGACTGGCTCGGTACGGCCGGGTTCGACCGGCCCGAGGACGAGTGGCCGCGCAAGTGGGCCGAGGCGTACGTGGACTTCGCAGCCGGTGAGAAGCGGACCTGGCTGCACGCCTTGGGGGTCCGGTTCTTCCCGGTCGTCGGGTGGGCCGAGCGCGGGGGCTACACCGCGCAGGGGCACGGGAACTCGGTGCCGCGCTTCCACATCACGTGGGGCACCGGTCCGGGGATCGTCGAGCCGTTCGCGCTCCGGGTCCGCCAGGCGGCCCATGAAGGGAAGGTCAAGCTCAAGTTCCGGCACCGGGTCGACGACCTGATCGTGACCGACGGGGTCGTGACCGGGGTGTCGGGGACACTGCTCTCCCCGGACGGATCCAAGCGCGGGGTGGCGACCACGCGGGAGCCGCTCGGCGAGTTCACACTCAGCGCCGAGGCGGTCGTCGTGACGTCGGGCGGGATCGGCGGGAACTTCGACCTCGTGCGGCAGAACTGGCCGGAGCGGCTGGGGACGGCGCCGAAGCGGCTCATCTCGGGCGTGCCTGCGCACGTGGACGGGCGGATGCTCGGGATCGCCGAGTCGGCCGGGGCGAACCTGATCAACCGCGACCGGATGTGGCACTACACCGAGGGCATCGAGAACTGGGACCCGATCTGGCCGCACCACGGCATCCGGATCCTCCCCGGGCCGTCGTCGCTGTGGCTGGACGCGACCGGCAAGCGTCTCCCCGCGCCGCTGTTCCCCGGGTTCGACACCCTGGGCACGTTGGAGCACATCATGACCACGGGCCACGAGTACACGTGGTTCGTGCTCACGCAGAAGATCCTGGAGAAGGAGTTCGCGCTCTCCGGGTCCGAGCAGAACCCCGACCTGACGGGCAAGGACTGGAAGCTGCTGCTCAAGCGGGTGCTGCCGGGCGCGCCGGGGCCGGTGGAGGCGTTCAAGAAGAACGGTGCGGACTTCGCCGTCGCGGCGACGCTGCCCGAGCTGGTCGCGAAGATGAACGGGATCACCGGCGAGGGCCTGCTGGACTACGAGACCGTGCGGGCGGCCGTGGAGGCGCGGGACGCCGAGATGGACAACAAGTTCACGAAGGACCTGCAGGTCACAGCATTGCGGGGAGCGAGGAACTACCGGGGCGACAAGCTCATCCGGGTCGCGACCCCGCACCGGCTGCTCGACCCGAAGGCCGGGCCGCTCATCGGGGTACGCCTGAACCTGTTGACCCGGAAGACGTTGGGCGGCTTGCAGACCGACTTGGACGGCCGGGTCCTGCGGGCGGACGGCGAGCCGCTGCCGGGGCTGTACGCGGCAGGCGAGGCGGCCGGGTTCGGGGGCGGCGGGATGCACGGGTACCGGTCGCTGGAGGGGACGTTCCTGGGCGGATGCCTGTTCTCGGGGAGGCAGGCCGCGCGCGGCGTCGCAGGCTGAGTCGCCGAGACGTGACGGTGTGTGCCGGTTCGTCCCCGGCATGCCCGTTGCGATGTGGCAGTGGAGGTCTAAGGTGGTCGATAAGCGGCCTTCCTCACCCGCGAAACCGAGCACTCCTCGCCTACCGGGCGTGGTCCGCTAACATCCAAGGTTCTGCGGGCGCCAGCCGTACTGCTCCTCAGCAGCGCTCGCCGAAGCCGGACGCAGGCCACACGCCGCGGGCCGGCACCTCACAACTCGTGGATGGTTGAGCATGAGCGACTTTCAGCACCCTGCCCCGCGCCACCAGGCCGGACCCCCAGCAGGCCCGCCGATGGGTCCGCCGATGCGACCCCCGGTCGGCCCCCCGGCAGGTCCCCCTATGGGCGGCTCCCCGGCAGGCCCGCCGATGGGCGGCCCTCCGGCGGGCCCGCCGATGGGCAGTGCCCCGGTCGGGCAGCCTTCCGTCTCGGGCGGCGGCAACATGGGCCGCGCGTCGGTCGTCGGCGCCGCCAAGCCCAAGCCGGTCCCCGGCGCCGCGAAGAAGGGCCGCAAGAAGAAGCGCATGTCGGTGCGCCGCCGCCGCGTCTACGCGGCGCTCATCATGGCGTGCCTGATGTTCCTCGGCGCCATCACCGTGGCCGGAGCGTGGTTCTTCAACGACGTGCCCGCCCCCGAGGACCTGGAGTTCGGCGAGTCCACCACGTTCACGCTGGCCGGCAGCGAGACCCCGATCGCGGGCTACGGCGAGTACACGCGCAAGCTCGTGGACGACTACGAGCAGCTCCCCGACTCGGTCGTCTGGTCGCTGCTCGCCTTGGAGGACAAGGACTACTTCGAGCACGAGGGCGTGGACTACAAGGGCACCATGCGCGCCCTGGTCAACAACCTCAAGGGCGGCGACACCCAGGGCGCCTCGACCATCAGCCAGCAGTACGCGGGCATGGTCTCCGATATCCGCGGCGACATCTCCTACGGCCGCAAGGCCAAGGAAGCCGTCATGGCCATGAAGCTCGAGCAGGAGAACGACAAGGACACGATCCTGCTCCACTACCTCAACCTCAACTTCTACGGCCGCGGCGCCTACGGGATCGAGGCCGCCGCCGAGGTCTGGTTCGGCAAGCACGTCGAGGACCTCACCTGGGGTGAGGGCATGATGCTGGTCATGCAGGTCAAGGCCGGTGACGGCTCGTTCGACCCGCGTATCGCCGAGGAGGGCAGCACCGCCCCGCTCGACCGCTGGACGCACGGCATGAACACCCTGCTCACGATGACCGACAAGATCAGCGAGGAGGACCTCGCCAAGGTCCAGGCCGATCTCGACGCCGGGATGCCCGCGACCCTCGAGGCGCTGAAGAACCCGGGCACGTGGGGCCACGACACCCCCACCGGATTCATCACCAACCCGACCGACGGCTACATCTGGGCCGAACTGGAGAGCCGCTACGGCCTCACCAAGGACGACTTCTACGGCAAGAAGGCGGACACCGGCGGCTACACCGTCGAGCTGACCCTCGACCCCGACGTCCAGGCCGCGGCCCAGAGCACCGCCTCGCGCGGCGACCTCGAGCGGATGAGGAACGAGAACGACGAGCTCATCGACGACAACGGCGAGGTCGTCTCCGAGGAGAACGCCGCCGCAGCCGCGGAGTACGTGAACGAGGACGGCTACTTCGAGTTCGTCAACAGCAACGAGGACGCGGCGCTCTACAACTACAACAAGTCGATGGCCAGCGCGGTCGTCGCGGTCGAGCCGGGCACCGGCCGGGTCCTCGGCTACTACGGCGGCGAGAACGGCCTCGGCATCGACAAGGCCGGGCTGGAGAACCCGCACCCGCCGTCGTCGACGTTCAAGATGGTGACGGCGGCGACGGCGATCGAGAACGGCGCTTCGATCGACTCGTGGTGGAACGCCGAGTCGCCGCGCGAGTTCGATTCGCTCGAAGGGTTCGACGACCCGACGATCTCGAACTCGGGGTCGAACACGGGCGGCGCGGACCACATGACCCTCACCGAGGCGGTCCGGCAGTCGAAGAACACGCCGATGTACGCGATCGCCGAGAAGTGGGGCGCGACCGCGATCCTCGAGACCGCGGTCAACATGGGCATGCGGCAGATGACGCAGACCGAGGACGGCGAGGAGGTCACGTACCGGTTCTACCGCGACGGCGACGGGAACATCACGTACTCGCGCCACGGCATCATCGAGAACGAGGACGGCTCGTTCGTGACCGACCCGGTCACGGGCAACATCGACCTCGACGCATCGCTGGACGGGTACGAGGGCGACGGCGTGACGCCGATCAAGACCGAGCTCGACCTGGAGTCGAAGAACTCGCCGTTCTACTACCACATCAGCTTCGGGCAGTACCCGACTTCGGTGGCGTACATGGCGAGCGTGTACGCGACGATCGCGGCGGACGGCGTGTACAACGAGATGCACTACGTCGAGGCCGTGTACGACCGCGACGGGAACCCGGTGCCGGAGCAGCGGAACCTGGAGTCGTACCAGGCGCTCGACTCGACGATCGCCAGGAACCTGCAGTGGGTGGGTTCGACGATCACCGGTGACGGCGACACGATCGACGGGGGCCGTCAGCTCACCGGTAAGACCGGTACGTGGCAGGCGGCCGACGAGTACGGGGACGCGAACGCGCACACCTGGTACGTGGGCGCGATCCCGCAGCTGAGCATCGCCGCGTGGGTCGGCAACGCGACCGCCGAGTCGGCGCCGCTGCTGAACGAGTGGGGCGGCACGGACGGCGTCTACGGTTCGAAGCTGAGCTATCCGGTGTGGATCAAGTTCATGAACAAGGCGATCGAGTCCGAGGGGTACGAGTCGCAGAACTGGTCGGACGCCTCGCACGCGGGCAGGGAGATGGTCGACGACATCCTGAACGACCAGGGGAAGATCGACGCGAGCAGCGCGTACTGCGTGGCGAACCCGGGCGACTCGTTGTGCGTCCAGGCGACGCCGCCGCCGGGGCAGGAGACGTGCGATCCGATCTCGCAGGCGCTGGGGCTGTGCCAGCCGGGTCAGAACAACGGGAACAACAACGGTCGCGGCGAAGACGACTGATTGATGCAGCGTGAAGGGCCCGGCGGGTTTTCCCGCCGGGCCTTTTCGCGTCGCGTGTCAGGCGAAGGCGTGGCCTTCGCCGCGGTAGGTCGGGGCCTCGTCGACGAGTTCGCCGCCTTTGACGAGGTAGATGGTGTTGACGCGTTCGGCGAGCTCGCCCGCTTTGGCGTGGCGCATCCAGACGCGGTCGCCGATGGCGAGGGCGTCGGCGACGCGGCCTTTGAGCGGGGTCTGGACTTCGCCGGCGCCTTCGGTCTTGGAGTAGCGCATCCCGGCCGGGAAGGTCGGCTTCGGGAGGCGGTCGGGGCCGGGCACGCCGGAGGCGACCCAGCCGCCGCCGAGGGCGGTGACGATGCCGGGGCGGGGGCGGCGGACCACCGGTAGCGCGAAGAACGCGGCGGGGATGGGCCGGATCGAGCGGTAGCCGTCGAAGAGGGCGGGCGAGTAGAGGCCCGAGCCCGCGGCGATCTCGGTGACGGAGGGGTCGGCGGCGGTGGAGACGACCGAGCCGGTGCCGCCGCCGTTGACGAATTCGAGGTCGGCGACGCTGCGGACGGCGGCGACGGCCTCGGCGCGGCGTTCGGCGAGTTCGAGGCGGGAGACGCGCTGCATGAGCCGCACGAGCGGGTATTTGAGGGCGGCGGCGGAGTAGGCGTCCTGGACGCCGGCGATCTGGCCTTCGTAGGCCATGATGCCGACGAGGTCGACGCCGGGGCGCTTGTCGATCTCGTGGGCCATGTCGAGGGCGTGCTCGGGGGTGCGGACCGGGGAGCGGTGGGCGCCGATGTGGATGCGGCCGCCGAGGAGTTCGAGGGAGACGTCGAGTTCGAGGCAGACGCGGAGGGTCCGGCTGGGGTCGGGTTCGACGTGGCGGCGCAGGAAGTCGAGGTGCTCGACGGAGTCGACCATGAGCGTGATGCGGCGGGCGAGCTCCTCGTCGGCGGCGAGGGCGCGGAGGGCGTCGGTGTCGGCTGTCGGATAGGCGACGACGATGTCCTCGAATTCCTGTGCGAGCCAGATCGCCTCGGGGAGGGTGAAGCCGAGGATGCCTTTGAAGCCTGGCTGGGCGAGGGCGCGGCGCATGAGGGGGCGGCAGCGCAGCGATTTGCTGGCGAGGCGCAGGGGTTTTCCGATGGCGTTGCGGCGCAGGATGGCCGCGTTGGTGTCGAAGGCGTTGAGGTCGACGACCGCGAACGGCGGCTGGAGCCCGGCGGTGGCGCGGCCCAGTTCGGCGAACCGGTGTTCGAGCGCGGCGGGGACATCGACCCCGGTAACTCGCTGGTAGCCCATCCGACTTCCCTTCGGCAGCTCAATTGGGGGTTAGATGAAAGCTACCTTGACTTCCCCTCCTCCTCAACTGGAGAAGGTTCCCGGCTGGCGGCTCGTCGGAGCGAGCCGGGTACGGGCGGGTTCCTGCTTCTGACCCTTTCGGGTTTGCCCAGGTCCGCCAGGTGTCCCTGGTCTTACACCCTGTCCACAGGCGTTTTGAGTCTCCGCAAGTCCTGCGGCGACGAGGCGCTGTCCTTCACGCCTGATGTTGATCTCGGCGTTGGCATCCCGGTCGTGCACCGCTCCACAGGGGCAGGCCCACTCCCGAATCGAAAGCCCTTCCCTGCCTTTCGGCCCGGTCAGTGCCCCACAGGTCGAGCACAGCTGAGTGGACGGCAAGTACCGGTCCACCCGCGCAAACGTCCGACCCGCACGGCGCGCTTTCGACCGAAGCCTGCTGAGGAACAATCCCAGCGCTTGGTCGTGCATCGATTTCGCGGCGTGTCCGCGGGCGAGGCCTTTTACATTCAGGTCTTCGACGTGCACGGCTTGGTTCTCGCCGATGATCGCCGCAACCTGCTTGTTCAGCCAGTCGTCCCGCCGGTTTCTCGTCTGCTCGTGAAGTCTCGCCACCTTCAGCCGCGCCTTCGCGCTGTTGGCGCTCCCCCGCTGCTTGCGGGAAAGGGCCCGCTGGGCCTTGGCGATCCTCCGCTCCATTTTTCGAAAGAGCTTCTGGGATTCGATCACCTTCCCGCCCCGCAGCACCGCGAAGTCCTTCAGGCCCAGGTCGATCCCGGTCTCCAGTTCCACTGGCGCCAACTCCTCGGCGTCGTCGTCGACAGCGACGACGAAGCTGGCGAAGTACTTACCCGTTGAGGACTTGACAACTGTCACCGAGCCGGGTTCGCCCGGAAGCGTGCGGGACCAGGCGACCCGCACCTCTCCGATTTTGGCGATGTAGACCCGGCCGTTTGAACGCATCACGAATCCGTTGCGGGTGAATCGCGCGGCCTGAGTATGCGAGCGCCGCTTGAACCGCGGCGGCCCTACTCGCGCACCCGCCCGTCGGCCCTTGAGCGAGTTGAAGAAGCTCTGGTATGCAGCGTGACAATCCCGTAGGGCTTGCTGCAACGGCACCGTGGACACCTCAGCCAGCCAGGATCGCTCCGGAGTCCGCTTCGCTTCGGTGATGAGCTGCCTGTCCAGTGCCGCCGTCTTCGGGAACGGGAGCCCGGCGGCATGAGCCTCCCGGCGGACTGCGACCGCGTCGTTGTAGACCGTGCGCACCGATCCGAACGTGCGCGCCAACGCCTGGCGTTGCGGCGCAGTCGGATACACCCGGAAGCGGTAGCGAAGCAGCATCACCGAAACCATAGCCGAGGGGTACGACATTCTCATTTACGGCGATATTCCTCGGTTCAGATTCCCCTCCACCAGGACACCGGCCTGCGATCAAAGTTGACACGACCTGTGGGAGCCTAGTGAAATACACCTCATCTTCAACCAGAGTCGGTAAGGGAGCTGCCGTTATGGGAACTGCCGCGATGAAACCCTCGATCTGGCAGAACTGGTCGGGCACCGAGAACGCCGACCCCGCCCGCACCGTCAGGCCCGCGGGCACCGAGGAGCTGGCCGCGGCGGTCACCGCGGCGGCCGCGGACGGGCTGCGCGTGAAGGCGGTCGGGGCAGGGCACTCGTTCAGCGGGATCGCGGTCGCCGACGGCGTGCAGGTCGACATGGGCGGTCTCGACCAGGTCGTGGAGGTCGAGGCGCGATCGGGCCTGGTGACGGTGGAGGCGGGGATGCCGCTGTGGCGGCTGAACGAGGTCCTCGACGCGCACGGGCTGGCACTGGAGAACATGGGCGACATCGACCGGCAGACGATCTCCGGGGCGATCTCGACGGGGACGCACGGCACCGGGGACCGGTACCGGGGGTTCGCGTGGCAGGTCAAGGGCTTGAAGCTGGTTCTAGCGGACGGTTCTGTCGTGCGTTGTACGGAGTTCGAGCGGCCGGAGTTGTTCGCGGCGGCGCGGCTCGGGCTCGGGGCGCTCGGGGTGATCGCCGAGGTGACGCTGCAGTGCGTCCCGGCGTTTCGGCTGAAGGCCGTCGAGAAGCCGGAGCGGCTCGACGCGGTGCTCGACAACCTCGACGAGCTGGTGTCCGAGAACGACCATTTCGAGTTCTACTGGTTCCCGCACACCGCGCGGACGCTCACGAAGCGCAACAACCGGTACGCGATGTCGGAGCCGAGCCGCGCGCCGAGCCGCCTGTCGTACTGGTGGAGCGAGGCCTTCACCGAGAACACCCTGTTCGAGGCGAGCAACCGGGTCGGGGCGAGGTTCCCGGGCATGGTCCCGGGCCTGAACCGGATCGCCGGGCGGGTGTGGAGCGCCAGGGAGTACACGGACGTGTCGCACCGGGTATTCGCGTCCCCGCGCTCGGTCGTGTTCCGCGAGATGGAATACGCGCTGCCGCGCGAGGCGCTGCCCGACGTACTGCGGGAGCTGGACGCCACGGTCGAGCGGCGGCGGCACCTCGTGTCGTTCCCGGTCGAGGTGCGGTTCGCGGCCGCCGACGACATCTGGCTCTCGACGGCGCAGGGGCGGCGGACGGCGTACATCGCGGTGCACCAGTACCACCGGCACGACCACGAGGCGTACTTCAAGGACTGCGCGGCGATCTTCGACGCCGCGAACGGGCGCCCGCACTGGGGCAAGATGCACTCGCTCGACGCCGAGCGCCTGGGCGAGCTGTACGAGCACTTCGACGACTTCCTTGCGGTGCGCAAGGAGGTCGACCCCGACCGGCGCTTCTCGAACCCGTACCTGGAGCGGGTCCTCGGCGACTGAGCGCGCGAACGCCCCGGCCGGGCGGCCGGGGCGCACTGGCAGGTCTAGCAAGAAGCCTGGGTCATGAGGCTCTCCGCGTCGTCGTTGAAGCCCACTTCCTTGAAGTTCTGGATGGGCTGGTACGCGTGGATGCAGTAGGAGTCGCCCTGGGCGCCGTCGTCGGCGTAGACCACGACGGCGTAGCCGGTGCGGTTGAGGGCCGAGCTGATCTCGTTGTCGCCGTTCCAGCCGCCGATCTCGAAGATCTGGCCGGTGCCGCCGGGCTGCCAGTTCACCCACTTGTCGCCGCCGTACCCGGCGTCCTCCCACATGCAGACGTGGTTCTCTTCGCAGGTCCCCGCTTCGGGGACCGGCTCGGCCGCGGCGGCTCCCGCCGTGAAGGCCGTGCCGGCGAGGATTGCGGCTCCTGCGGCCGCGAACCCGGTCGTGACGCGGCGGCTCCATGGTGCGGACATCGTTGTCTCCTTCGTTGGGTGGTGTTGCGGCCGAAGACGATCGATCACTTGTGGTGACGATGCAGCGACACAACGCGAACGACATTACTGTTTTCACCGGCGGGCGGGGCCGGAATCGGGGAAGTTCCCCTGCGCGCGGTTGTCGGGGCCGTGGGCTACCTTTCAGCCGTGGCAGAGGTGCTGTACCGAAAACTCGATGAACTGACCGAATACGAGGTCTACGCGGCGTACGCGCCGCCTGCGCCCGACTGGCTGCGGGTCAACTTCGTCTCCAGCGCCGACGGCGCGGCGGCCCTGGAGGGCCTGTCCGGTCCACTTTCGGGTGAAGAGGACAAGCGGGTGTTCAAGGTCCTGAGGGCGCGCTGTGACGTGCTCCTGACCGGGTCGGGGACGGTGAAGGCCGAGGGGTACGGGCCGCTGGTCCTCTCCCCCGAGCGGAAGGCCTGGCGCAAGGCGCAGGGCCTGCCGGAGGTGCCCGTCATGGCGGTCGCCTCGCGCAGCCTCGCCGGGCTCGACCCGGCCATGGGGATCTTCACGCTCGCGCCGCGGCGCCCGATCGTCGTCGTCCCTGCAGACCTGCCGGAGACGCAGGTCGGGCCGTTCCGGAAGGTCGCGGACGTCATCGCGGTCGGCACCGGCGAGGTCGACTACCCCGCCGCGGTCGAAGCGCTGCGGGAACGGGGGCTGCGGCAGATCCTGTGCGAGGGCGGGCCGCGCGTGTTCGGCGACCTCATCGCGGCCGACCTCGTGGACGAGCTCGACCTGACGCTCTCGCCGCTGCTGGTCGGGGCCGGTCCGATGCGTATCGCCGAAGGCCCCGAGGCGCCGGCGGCGCGGCCTCTGGAGCTGCGACACGTCCTCGAAGCCGGGGGGAACCTCATCCTGCGGTATCTGCGAGGATCTGTTGATGAGTGAATCGGTCGGCCGCGTGCTCGGCACTGAGGACGCGACGCCCCTGGCGTTCTGGGTCGGCGTCGGCCCCGAGGCGTACGCCCAGCTCGACGACGTGCTCACCACCGAGCGGCAGGTGCCCGGGGTCGGCACGGTCCGCATCTCCGGCGTCGTCACCGCCGTGCGCTCGCGCCACGAAGGGGCCCAGTTCGACTCGGACGTCTTCGACATCGCCGGGGGCCTGCTCCCCGCGCAGGTGCAGGAGGCCGCCGAGGTCACCGTGACCCGCGTCGAGCCCGAGGTGTTCGTGCCGCCGCGCCCCGGCGCGGAGGTGCAGCGCGCCTCCGGCGAGGACCGCGACCGGGCCCTGTACTTCGACGGCATGGCCCGCCAAGTGCCCCTTGGGTTCTCACGCGACGGCCAGCCGGTGTTCCTCAACCCGGACTTCCTCGACGGCACGCGCGGCGCGCACGTCTCGATCTCGGGCATCTCGGGTGTCGCCACGAAGACCTCGTTCGCGACGTGGATGCTCTACTCGCTGCTGCACTCCGGCGCGCTCGGCGCGGAGGCCGCGAACACGAAGGCGCTCATCTTCAACGTCAAGGGCGAGGACCTGCTGCTCCTGGACCACGACAACACCAAGATCGACGAGACGGTGCGCGACTCGTACCGCCGCCTGGGCATGGAGCCCGGCGCGTTCAAGTCGGTGGAGGTGCTCGCGCCGCCGCGCGAGGGCGACGCCAACGGGGTGCCGGACGTGGCGTGCCGGTCCACGGGCGTCGACGCGTTCTACTGGACGCTCGCCGAGTTCTGCCAGCTCAGCCTGCTGCCGTTCGTGTTCGCCGACGGCGACGACGACCGCCAGCAGTACACAATGGTCGTCCACCAGGTCGCCGCCCGGCTGCGGAAGGAGGCCCGCCCCAAGGACAACGGCGCGGTCGCGGTCGACGGGCAGCTGCTCACGAGCTACCGGGACCTCGTCGACCTCGTCTGCGAGCGGCTTTCGGACGACGAGACCCGCACGGAGTGGGCCGGTTCTGCGATCGGCCTGGGCACGGTGAACGCGTTCATCCGCCGCCTCATCGCCTCCGGGCGCGACATCGGGCGGCTCATCCGCGGCGACCTGCCGCCCAAGGGCGCGGTGCTCACCTCGGACGCGCAGGTCACCGTCGTGGACCTGCACAACCTGCCCGACCGGGCGCAGCGCTTCGTCGTCGGCGTCGTGCTCCGCACCGAGTTCGAGCGCAAGGAGAAGGCGGGCACCGCCCGGCCGCTCCAGTTCGTCGTCCTCGACGAGCTCAACAAGTACGCGCCGCGCGAGGGCACCAGCCCGATCAAGGACATCCTGCTCGACATCGCCGAGCGCGGGCGCTCCCTCGGGGTCATCCTCATCGGCGCGCAGCAGACCGCGTCCGAAGTGGAACGGCGCATCGCGTCGAACTCCGCGATCCGGGTCGTCGGCCGCCTCGACGCCGCCGAGGCCACGCGCCCCGAGTACGGGTTCCTGACGCAGGCGCAGCGCATGCGCGTGCTCATGGCCAAGCCCGGCACCATGTTCGTGGCCCAGCCCGAACTGCCGGTCCCGCTGGTGGTGAACTTCCCGTTCCCGGCCTGGGCCACCCGCCCCGCCGAGGCCGGGTCCGCCCCGGCACCCACCGCGCGGTCCGGCCGCGCCATGTCCCCCACCGCGAAGGTCGACCCGTTCGACCTCGCCGGGGACGACGAAGACGACATCCCGTTCTAGACACGGGCCCAGAGCCAAGAGGAGCAGGCCTTGCGGATTCTCCACACGTCCGACTGGCACGTCGGCGTCACCATGAAGGGACGCTCGCGCCTCGACGAGCAGCGCACCGTCTTCAAGCAGATGGTCGACGTCGCCCGTGAAGAAGCGGTCGACCTCGTGATCGTCGCCGGGGACCTCTTCGACACCGCCTCGCCTTCGGCCGAGTCGCAGCGGCTCCTGTTCTCGGCGCTGTCCGCGCTGCGCGGCACCGGGGCCGAGGTCGTCGTCATCGCCGGGAACCACGACAACGGCAAAGCCCTTGAGGCCCTTCGGCACTGGGCGCACGCCGCCGGGATCCACCTGCGCGGGTCGCTCGGCAAGGCCGCCGACCACCTCATCACCGGGGAGACCGAGAGCGGCGAGCGGTGGCGCTGCGCCGCGCTTCCGTTCATCGCCCAGCGGCACGCCGTCAGGGCCGCAGAGCTGTTCGAGCTCGGCGCGGCCGGAGCCGAAGCGAACTACGCCGACCACCTGCGGCGGCTCGTCTCCGCGCTCACCCACGACTTCACCGCCGACACCGTGAACCTCTTCACCGGGCACCTCACCGTCGTCGGCGGCAAGGTGGGCGGCGGCGAGCGCGAGGTCCACACCGTGGCCGACTACGCGGTTCCCGCCGCGATCTTCCCGCCCACCACTTCGTATGTGGCCCTGGGCCACCTGCACAAGGCACAGGCGATCCAGGGGCCCTGCCCGATCCGGTACTCCGGCGGGCCGCTCGCCGTCGACTTCGGCGAGGAGGACCACACGCCGAGCGTCGCGATCGTCGACGTCGCGCCCGGCGTGCCCGCCCGGCCGCGCACCGTGCCGCTGACGGCCGCCGTGCCGCTGCAGACCGTGCGAGGCACCCTGGAGCAGCTCGCATCCGCGAAAGTGGACGAACGGGCGTGGCTGCGGGTCTTCGTCACCGAGCCCGCCCGCGCCGGGCTGCGCGGCGAGGTCGCCGACCTCTTCCCGCGCGCCGTCCAGATCCACATCGACCCCGTCATGCGCGCCGAGGACGCGAAGCCGCGCGAACGCCGCTCCGGGCGCAGCCCCGGCGACCTGTTCGCCGCGTACCTCCACGAGCACCAGCACGACGACCCCGCCGTGACCAAGCTCTTCGCCCAGCTCTACGAAGACACCCAGACCGTCACCGAGGAGGCCTGATGCGGCCCGTCCGACTGGACCTCCAGGGCTTCGGCTCCTACACCGGGAGCGAGACCTTCGACTTCACCGACGCCGAGTTCTTCGCGCTCACCGGGCCCACCGGGGCGGGGAAGTCCACAGTGCTCGACGCGATCTGCTTCGCGCTGTACGGCAGGACGCCGCGCTGGCCGAAGTCGGCGACGCAGAACTCGCTCGCTCCGTCCGCTGTGGAGGGACGGGTGCGGCTGGTGTTCGGCGCGGCGGGCCAGCACTACGTGGCGACGCGGATCCTGCGGCGCGACAGGAACGGCAAGGTCAAGACCACCACGGCCGCGATGGAGCAGCTGCCCGAGGGCGTGAACCCGGCCGAGGACACCGAGCTCGTCGAAGGGCTCGGGAAGGCCTTGGGCGGCAGCCCGAACGAGGTCAACGCCGCCGCCGAGCGGATCATCGGCCTGCCGTTCGAGCAGTTCACCAAGTGCGTGCTGCTGCCGCAGGGCGAGTTCGCGGAGTTCCTGCGCGCCTCTTCGGCGGACCGGCGGAACATCCTGGAGAACCTGCTGGGCCACAGCGTGTACCGCGCGATCCAGCAGCGGGCCCGCACCAGGTTCGTCGACGCCGACGCGAAGCGGCAGGCGTACGAGACGCAGCTGGCCGGGATCGCCCCGGTGACGGAGGAGCAGATCGCGCACGCCGCCGAACGCGTCGAGCGCCTGGAGAAGCTCTCGGAGCCGGTGCGGGACAAGTCGAACGCGCTCGACGGGCTCGCGGCCGCCGTCGAGACGGCGCGGCGCAGGCTCACCGAGGCGGAGGCGAACCTCGCCTCGCTCACGTACATCAAGCAGCCGTCGGGGGTCGCCGACATCGCCGCGCAGGTCGCCGCCGCCGCGGCGTCGGTCGCGGAGAAGGGCACCGAGGTCGAGGCGACCGAGGCCGAGGACGAGCGGCTGCGCTCCGAACTGGACGGCCTGGACCTGGCGAAGCTCGAACGGGACCTCAAGGCGTGGGCGGAACTCGGCGAGACCGAGTCGAAGCTCAAGACCGGGCAGGAGCTCACCGAGGAGCTGCGCGACCAGTTCGCCGAGGCCAAGGAACTGGAGGAGGCGGCCTCGGAGGAGGTCGAGATCCAGCACGCGGTGCTCCACAAGGTCCGCATGGCCGAACTGGCCGGGACCCTCAGGGCCGGGCTGGAAGTGGGCGACGAGTGCCCGGTCTGCGACCGTCCCGTCGCGGACGTGCCCGAGCACGACCTGTCGGAGTCGATGCAGCAGGCCGAAGAGGCCTCCCGAACGGCCACAGTGGAGTTCCGGGACGCGCAGGCCGCCGTGGTCGCGCTCCAGACGAAGCTGGAGAGCTACGAGGAGCGGCTCACCGAACTGCAGCTCGCCGAGCGGCGGCTGAAGAAGAAGCTCGAGAACGTCCCCGAACCGGCCGTGCTCCAGCAGCAGCGGGCGAACTCCGAGGACGCCCGGCAGCAGCTCGCGGGCACCGGGGCCGCGCTCAAGGCCGCGCGGCGGGCGCTGCGGGAGGCCGAGAAGCGCAAGGCCGTCGCCGACGAGCGGCAGCAGCGGGCCTGGAAGGAGTTCCAGCACGCCCGCGACCAGGTGGCCGTGCTCGGCCCGCCCGCCGCCGGGGACGACCTCGCTGCGAGCTGGGGCCAGCTCGTCGCGTGGGCCGAGGCATCGCTGGAGCGCGCCGGATCCGAGCGCGAGGCCGCCCGCACCGAGCTCGCGGGGCTCGACGGCCGCGCCGAGACGCTGCGCAAGGAACTCCGGTTCGCGCTGGGCGAGTTCAATGTCGAGGTCCCCCGCAACGGCACCGGCGGCGACTACGTGGCCCGCCACGCGACGGCGGTGGAGATCGCGCGCGCCGACGCCGCCGCGCTCACCGAGGCCCGCAAGCGGCGCATCGACCTCGACGCCGAGATGCGGCGCTTCGCGGGAGAAGCGCTGGTGGCCAAGGAGCTCGCCCGGCACCTCGACGCCCGCAAGTTCATGGAGTGGCTCCTCAGCGAGGCGCTCGACGAGCTCGTCGAAGGCGCGACCGTGATGCTCAACCGCATCACCGGCGGCCAGTACGACCTGGTCTACCGCGAGCAGGACTTCTGGGTGGTCGACCACCACGACGCCGACATGCCGCGCCCGGCGCGGAGCCTGTCGGGCGGCGAGACCTTCGCGGCCTCGCTCTCGCTGGCACTGGCGTTGAGCGACCAGCTCGCGAGCCTGTCGCGGCACGGGGCGAGCCTGGAGTCGATCATCCTCGACGAGGGCTTCGGGACGCTCGACCCCGAGACGCTCGATGCGGTCGCGACGACGCTGGAGGCCCTGACGCTCTCGGCCGGGCGCACCGTCGGCCTGGTCACGCATGTGGCGGAACTCGCAGAACGGGTGCCCGTGCGGTTCCGGGTCACCAAGGACGCCAAAGGGTCCCATGTGGAGAAGACCTTCTCTTAGCGCAGGTCAGGGCCTCTTGACGAATTCTTGACGCCCCTTTCGGGGTTCCGCGCGCCCGCTTCGTGGCACCTGCCCGCGGCGAGGAGTACGTTCGATTCGCTGTCGCCGACGCGACGCGACCAGCCGTGGGCCGGTCGCGTGCTGTTCCCTTGCGCGCGAAGCGAATTGGTCGCGATGTCCGAGTATGTCGCAAGCCACACGAGCATCGTTCACCCGTCGTTAAACTTGAAGGTTCAAGTATTTATTCGACATGAGTACATTGCACATTCGCGGCAACCGCCGCAAACTCCTCACCGGCGCCGGTGCCATCGGCCTCGGTTCCCTCTCCGTCCTCGCCCTCGACGCGTGCAGCGCCGACGGCGGCGGTATGGGCGGCGAAGACGCCGCCGCGCAGACCCCCGAGGTCCCCGACCTCCACGAGCTCGACTCGGCCGCCGACATCTGGGACGCCCTCCTCGACGGCAACCAGCGCTGGGCCGACGGCGCGCCCGTCCACCCCCACACCGACGCCGAATGGCGCGAGTCCCTCGCCGAAGGCCAGGAACCCGTCGCCGCCGTCTTCAGCTGCGTCGACTCCCGCGTCGGCCCCGAGCTCGTCTTCGACACCGGCGTCGGCGACCTCATGGTCACCCGCACCGCCGGGAACGTCTTCGACCCGCTCGTCTCCGAGTCCGTGTCCTACGGTCCGGCCGCCCTCGAAGCACCGCTCCTGGTCGTGCTCGGCCACCAGAAGTGCGGGGCCGTCACGGCCGCCCACGACGCGCTCCTGGCCGCCGAGGAGGGCACCGAGCTCGAAGAGCACGACTACGCGCTCCCCGAGACCGTCGAGGCCCTGCGCCCCGCCTACGAGGCGGCCAAGGGCGAGTCCGGCGACCCGGTCGACGCCATGATCAAGGCGAACGTCCTGCTGACCGTGCAGGCGCTCAAGGAGCACCCGAACCTCGCCGAACTCGTCGCCGACGGCGAGCTGACGGTGGTCGGCGGCGTGTACTCGCTCGAGACCGGGCTCGTCACCGAGATCTCCTAGCGCGGGCAAGGCGTCGACGGGGAGCAGTAGTCTGGGCCGCAATCGTTGTGGAAAGCAGGTGCGCCTTGCAGATCACCGTCGACGCCTGGGACCCGTCCTTCGCGGACAACCCCGAGTCGCCCTCGCGGGCCAATCAGGCGATCGTGAACGCGGGCGTCGAGCTCGAACCCGCCGACTGGCGCCCGGTCGACGCGCCCGCCTCCGGGCCGCGCCGCATCGTCGTCGTCGACGGCGTGCGCCGCATCGACGCCCGCGTCGAGCTGTTCGAGGACGGCGAGCGCTGGCCGGGCGTGTGCGTCTCGTGGGCGGCCGGAGCGGTCGCCTGCAACCTCGACGGGCACGCGTCCCCCGAGGCGTCCGTCGTGGAGGTCGCGGTCGAGCGCGGCCTGTTCGCGGCCGTCGACCCCGGCTCGGACTTCGGCCGCTACCCGTTCCGCAAGGCCGAGTCCGCCGACCCGGGCGAGCTCATCGCCACCGCCCAGGCCGCCATGGCCGAGCTCGAGGCGAAGGTCTCCTCGCTGGTGACCATGGACGCCGAGCTGTCGGTCCTCGACGGCCCCCTGCGCGGGCGCACCCGCCTGCCGCACTCGGTGGGCTACATCAAGAGCCACCACCGCTCCTACCTCCAAGGCGAGCTGAACGCGGTCGTCGAGCAGCTGCGGCCGGGCCAGCGCACGCCGGTCTTCCACCTCATGTCGGGCTGGCCGCGCTACACGTGGTACCTGCGGCTGCCGGGCACGTCGTCGCGGGGCTGGGCGGGCGTCGCGCGGCTCGAGGCCGCCGACGACCTGAGCGAGGAGGCCGCGATCGCGCTCGCCGACGCCACGGCCGCCGCCCTGCCGCAGCTGGGCTCGGCCGCGCACAAGGACGCGCGGGCCCCGCAGAACCTCACCCCGATCGCGGGCCTGGAGCGCCGCCTGAAGCGGATGCTCGGCGACCCGCGCCTGCTGCTGCGCTCGGTGCGGGCGGCTTCGGCGGAGACGACGAACGATCCGTTCTAGGATCTGGAAATGACATCTGACGCCTTGGCGGGCAACGGCATCGACAAGGTCGTGCACGGGACCGCGACGCATTCGCGGGTGCTCGGGGCGGCCCCGGGGCGGGTGTGGTCGGCGTTCGCGGAGCTGCCGCTGCGCGACCGCTGGTTCCGCATCCCCGGCGAGGACGCCGTGCACGAACTGGACTTCCGGGTCGGCGGCGGCGAGACCGCGAGCGCGCTGTTCGCGCCTTCGGGCACGCCCGAGCTGGTGGAGTGGCGGTCGCACTTCTTCGACCTGGTGGAGCCGCGCCGTCTCGTGTTCGGGTACGAGCTGCAGGTCGACCGCGTGCGGCGCACGGTGTCGCTGGTGACCGTGGAACTCGGTCCCGAGGGTGCGGGAACCCGGGTCGACTACACGGAGCAGTACGCGATCACGGCGCTGACCGGGGACGGCTCGCAGGACGAGAAGCACCTCAAGGGCAGCCTGCTGTTCCTGTTCAACCGGCTCGAAGCGGCCCTGGGGACGTGAGCGGCCCCGGCGCGGGGGGCGCCGGGGCCGATGGGTCAGCGAACTCCGGGTCCGCTTGGATTCGAGCTTAGGTGCGGGCTAGTACCAGCCGTTGGACTCGCTGTGCGACCAGGCGCTGCACGGGCTCCCGTAGCGGCCGTCGATGTAGTCGAGGCCCCAGGCGATCTGGGTGGCCGGGTTGGTCTCCCAGTCGTCGCCGTTGGCGGCCATCTTGTCGCCGGGGAGGGACTGCGGGATGCCGTAGGCGCCCGAACCGGAGTTGTAGGCGGTCTCGTCCCAGCCGGACTCCTTGTCCCACAGGTTGACGAGGCAGCCGACCTCGTTCATGTCCCAGCCCGCGTCGAGGGTCATGGTGCAGCCGATGGCCTGGTTGCCGGAGTACTCGGAGCAGTCCGCGGCGATGTCGACGCTCGAGCCGCTGTCGGAGGACTCGGTGCTCTCCTCTGCGGCGGGCTCCTCCTCGACCACGGGCTCGGGGACCTCGGCGGGCTCGGCCTTCTCGGCGGTCGCCTCGGGGGTCTGCGTGACGGGGAGGATGCTCTCCATCGGGGCGACCTGGTCCCACTGGCGCTCGGTGCTGCCGGAGGCGGCGACGATCTCGGCGGCGAGGAGGTCCTCGGCGGTCGGGTCGTCCGTGTTGATGATCGCGGCACTCGCGCTGCTGGCGGAGCCGACTGCGAAGAGCACGGCGGCTGCGGACACGAGGACCCGTTTGCGGGCGGGGTGCCGCTGGGGGTCCTCGGCGCGGTGCTTCGCGCTGGAAGGCTTCATGCGGGTAAACATCGGGGCAACCCTAGGGGCTCAAACCCGAGAGTCAGTACCACTGAGTAATCACACCAATACGGCACATTGCTCGCTGCGCGCGTTCACATCGAGTGCCCGTCTCGCCCGATAGCGACGGTATCGCGCCGGATGCCCCAGGCCTCCTGAGGCCCGGACGTGAGGCCTCCCCCGAACGGCCCATTGACACCCCGCCGCCCCGGCAGACCTTCTCCAACGGAGGTCCACTGAGATCAATGTCATAGAGGACGGTGAAGCTGCCCGTCTTGTCCGGAATAGGCGGAACCGGCCCTGCCTCGCGGCAGGGCCGGTTCCCGGGTTCCCGGATACTCAGCCGGCTAGTTCGTCGGGGTCTCGCTCGGCGTGGCCGTCTCGGCGGAGGCCGTGGGCTCCGGCTCGCTCGGCGTCTCAGCGGCGGTCGGGGTCTCGTCCTCGCCCGGAGACATGGTGCTCTCGGGCGTGGTCGCACCCTCGGACGGCACGGTCGCCTCAGTCTCCGACGGGACGCACAGCGGGTACTGGTAGCCGAGGTTCTCGTCCGCGCTCGCGATCTCCTCCTCGTAGACCTGCCCCATGTCCACGGTCGACTCGGTCGCGAATGGGTCCTGGGCGGCGAACGGGTCCTGCGTAGCGAACGGGTCGTCGGTCGCGATCCCGCACGAGTACGGGTCGCCGATCCACAGCGGGTTGCCGTCCTGGTCGAAGAGGTAGACGCCCTTGAGCAGGTTCCCGTTCTCGTCATAGGCGTAGACGTCGCGGACGTAAGCGTACGGATCCGTATCCATCGAAGCCGTCTCGACGTAGTCGTCCGCGCCGAGCATCCACGCGAACGGCCACCCGAGGCCATACACCGCATAGACCACCAAACCTGCTCCGGCGACCGCCACCCACTGGCGACGCCTCCTCCCCCACCCCCGTGATCGGGTGCCGACCCGGAGCGAGAGCCAGACGAAGAAGAGCACCGCCCCCGCCGCGAACAGCGTCAAGGGGACCGATTCGAGGATCGGGTAGACCACAGGCCCGCCGAACTGGATGGCCGAGAGCAGGTAGACGGCGAGCAAGCCCGCCAGTGCACCGCGCAGCACCCACCATCCCGGCCGCAAGCGCTCGGCGAGTTCGACCGAGTCGGTGTGTCCTGTACTCACGGCGAAACGGTCAGCGGCGGCCTTGAGCTTGGCGGCGGCCGGAGCGACGGCCGTCGCCACTGTGCGGCGGAGTCTGGTTCCGACGCGCTCCTTGTCGACCTCGGCGGTGTCGCGCAGTTCGCGGGCGTAGGCCTCGGGGCTGCCGAGGAGGTCGCGGAGCGACGCGCCGGGTTCGAGGTCGGCGGCGACCTCGGTGAGATGGGCGTCGAGCTCCGACATGAGGTCCTGCCTGATGTGCGTGGGCAGGTCGTTCAGGTGCCGCTCGACCGCGGTCAGGTAGGACGCGATCTCGGTGGACCGGTCGGGTGTGGTCGTCATGGTGCCGTCCTTCTCGACTGCGTTGCTCGAAGCGCTGCTGCGGTTGTCAGTGCCGTGGTGCTCATGCTGTGTAGACCGGTCTCGGCGGCGTCGCCGTTGCATGGTCGTGCTGGAAGGATTCGAGGACGGTGCTGTAGCCGAGGGCCGCGGCGGCGCACTCCTCGGGGCTGCCGAGGCGGCGTTCCAGGGTCTCTCCGGGACGCAGGTCGGCGGCGACGTCGGCGAGGTGGGCGCGCAGTCCGGCGACGAGGTCGAGGCGGATCTCCTCGAGCAGGTCGGCGAGGTGGCGCTCGGCCGTGTCGCGGTAGGCGGCGACCTGGTCGCGGCGCGCGGGGGTGTCGGTCATGGTCAGCCTTTCATGGGCGCGTCGAACAGCACTCGCATCTTGGCGCTCACGTCCTCCCAGGCCTCGCGGGCCTGGCGGAGGTACTTCCGGCCCGGTTCGGTGAGCGCGTAGTACTTGCGGTGCGGTCCGGAGTCGCTGGGCTGCACGTAGGTGGACAGGTAGCCCGCGCGGTAGAGCCGCCGGAGCGTGCCGTAGACCGAGGCGTCGCCGAGGTCGTCGAAGCCCGCCGCGCGCAACCGGTTGAGGATCTCGTACCCGTAGCCGTCCTGGCGTTCGAGCACGCGCAGGACGATGATGTCGAGGAGGCCCTTGAGCAGTTGCGATCTGTCCACGCAATCCACAGTACCATGCAATGCACAGTAGTGGACGCCCGCAAACGCGAACGGCCCCGTCCATAGAAGACGGGGCCGTTGTGCCTGGTGCGCTTAGAGTGTCGCGCGGGCCGCACGGAGGCGGGCGAGGCTCACGTCCTTGCCCAGGAGCTCCATCGACTCGTACAGCGGCGGCGACACGGTCTTGCCGCTGATCGCCACCCGCACCGGGCCGAAGGCCCTGCGGGGCTTGAGGCCCAGGCCGTCGACGAGGGCGGCCTTCAGGGCCTCCTCGATCGCCTCGGTGGTCCAGTCGATGCCCTCGACGGCCGCGATGGAGGCGTCGAGCACCTGCGCCGCGTCGTCCTTGAAGGTCTTCTTCGCGCTGTCCTCGTCGAGTTCGACCTCGGTGCCGCAGAACAGGAACCGCAGCATCTCCACGGCCTGCGAGAGCGTCGTGCAGCGCTCCTGCACGAGCGGGACGGCCACGTCGAGCACGTGCGACTGCTCCGCCGTGACCTCCGCGCCGAGCAGGCCGGCGTCCTGGAGGCGCGGCACGAGCATGCCGATCAGCTCCTCGGAGTCGACCGCCCGGAAGTGGTCCGAGCAGATCGCGTCGAACTTCTTCTCGTCGAACCTCGCCGGGTTCGACTTCACGTCGTGCAGGTCGAAGGCCTCCAGGAACTCCGCCACGGTGAACACGTCGCGGTCGCCCGAGATCGACCAGCCGAGGGTCGCCACGTAGTTGAGCACGCCCTCCGGCAGGTACCCGGCCTCCTTGTACTGCAGGAGGTTCGAGCGCGGGTCGCGCTTCGACATCTTCTTGCCGCGCTCGTCCACGATGAGCGGCAGGTGCGCGTACTCGGGCTCGGCGTCGGCGATGCCCAGCTCCACGAGCGCACGCCACATGACGATCTGGCGGGGCGTCGAGGGCATCAGGTCCTCGCCGCGGGTCACCATGTTGACCTTCATGATCGCGTCGTCCACCGGGTTGGTGAGCGTGTACAGCGGCGAGCCGTCGCCGCGCGCGATCACGTAGTCCGGCACCGTCCCGGCCGGGGTCGTGACCTCGCCGCGCACCGCGTCGCGGAACGTGATGTCCTCGTTGGGCATCCGCATCCGGTAGACGGGGTTGCGGCCCTCCGCGCGGAAGGCGGCCTTCTGCTCGTCGGTGAGGTCGCGGTCGAAGTTGTCGTAGCCGAGCTTCGGGTCGCGCCCGGCGGCGCGGTGGCGGGCCTCGACCTCCTCGTTCGTCGAGAACGCCTCGTAGGCGTACCCGCCGTCGAGGAGCCGCTTGATCACGTCGGCGTAGACGTCGAGGCGCTGCGACTGCCGGTAGGGGGCGAACGGCCCGCCGATGTCGGGCCCCTCGTCCCAGGTCATGCCCAGCCACGAGAGCGCCTCGAGCAGCTGGTTGTAGGACTCCTCGGTGTCGCGGGCCGCGTCGGTGTCCTCGATGCGGAACACGAACTCGCCGCCCTTGGCCCGGGCGTAGCCCCACGAGAACAGGCAGGTGCGCACCAGGCCCACGTGCGGGGTCCCGGTCGGGCTGGGGCAGAAGCGGGTGCGGACGTTACTCACTGGGAACCACCTTGTTGGACAGCGTGCCGATACCGGCGATGGAAACGGAGACGGTCTCCCCGGCCTGGAGCGGGCCCACCCCGGCGGGGGTGCCGGTGAGCACCACGTCGCCCGGCAGGAGCGTCATCACCTGCGACACGTAGGCGACGATCGCGGCCGGGTCGAAGACCATGTCCTTGGTCGAACCGAGCTGACGCACTTCGCCGTTGACCTCGCAGCGGACCTCCGCGTCGGCCATGTCGACCTCGGGGCTGGTCTCGATCCACGGCCCGATCGGGCAGAACGAGTCGAAGCCCTTGGCGCGCGTGAACTGCACGTCCTGCTGCTGGAGGTCGCGGGCGGTCACGTCGTTGGCGCACGTGTACCCGAAGATCGCGCCCTTCGCGGCCTCGCGGTCGAGCCCGCGCGCCCCGTGCAGGCCGATCACGACGGCCAGCTCGGCCTCGTGCTCGACCTGGTCGGACACGGCCGGGAGCCGGACGGCCTCGCTCGGGCCGATCACCGACGTGGAGGGCTTGAGGAAGATCAGCGGTTCCTTGGGGACCTCGTTGCCGAGCTCGGCGGCGTGGTCGGCGTAGTTGCGCCCGACGCACACCACTTTGGACGGGAGGATCGGGGCGAGCAGCCGCACGTCGTCCAGGGCCCAGCGCTGGCCGGTGAACTTGATCTGCGCGAACGGGTGGCCCTCGATCTCGGCGGCGGTGGCGCCGGGGCCCTCGCCTTCGAGGACGGCGAAGGACATGCCGGTGGGTTGAGCGATCCGCGCGATCCGCACAGTCGGCCCCTCTCTGAGACTGGTTCGAAACCTTGCGGCCTCAGCTTAGTTCGGAGTCGGAGCCGGTTCGAGGCACTATCGTGCGCCGCGCGGGCGGATCACTGGCGCGGGGCGCTAGCGGACGAGCAGGAAGATCCCGCCGATGAGGACGGCTCCGGCGAGCGCGCCGACGACGACGCCCATGCCGAGGCGGCGGACCTTCCCGAACAGGCCGATGAAGAAGCCGAGCACGCAGGTCAGCGGCGCGGCGACGAGGAGGGAGATGGCGGTGGCGCCGAAGCGGACCTTGAGGGTCTCCCCCAGGTCGCCCACGAGCGCGAAGCCGAACGCGAACGCGAGGAGCACGACGAGGACGAGGCCGAGGAAGAAGCCGGACACGAAGCGGCGGCGCCCATACACGGCCGAATCCGCGGCCATGGCCGCCGCGCGGGCACGATCGGTCTTGTAGGAAGTCACAAGTCAACTCTAGTACGGCCGCACCAGCGGTGCGGTGACGGCAAGCACCGCGGCGGGCCCCTGCAGGCGTGGCCCGGCGGGTGTCTCCATTGGAAAACGCCGATCCGCTTTGACCGGCCCGCGCGCCACCGTGACGCGCCGCCGCGAATGCGTGGAGAGTCGCGCACCGCGTGCAAAACTGCCGTATGCGCCGTTTGATCACACTCTTCGTATTGCTCGGGGCCCTGTTCATGGCGCAGGCGCCCGCCGGAGCGATCGACTCCAGCCTTCCGCAGGCTTCCGCTTCGTTCAACGACCAGGTCTACAAGGTCGACTACGACGGCGACATCGTCTACTCGGGCGGGGTCTTCACCCGCGCCCGCAACACCGACGGCACGTTCTCCAACCGCACGTACCTCGCGGCCGTGAACTCGGCCACGGGGGCGCTCCTGCCGTTCGCGCCGGTCCTCGACGGACCGGTCCACGAGGTCAAGGTCAGCGGCGACCACGTGTACGTCGCCGGGAAGTTCACCCAGGTCGACGGCGTCGCCCGCTCGCGCGTGGCCCGCTTCTGGACCGGCACAGGGAAGCTCGACACGACCTGGAACCCGAAGCCGTCCGCCACCGTGTACTCGATCGAGCCGGTCGGCTCCACGGTCTACCTGGGCGGCACGTTCACGTCCGTCGGCGGCTTCGCGCAGCCGACCCTCGCCGCCGTCAGCACCGCCAACGGCGCGCCGGTCACCACGTTCAAGCCGGCGGTCGCCGAAGGCGCGGTCCGGGACCTGCAGTACGGCCACGGCCGCCTGTACGTCGCCGGGGCGTTCGCCACGATCGGCGGCGAGAAGCAGTACGGCAAGCTCGGCGCGGTCAACCCGACCACCGGCGTACCGGACTCGACGTTCGTGTCCAAGGTGTACGTCCTGACCCGCGAGGTCGAGGTCGCCGGGGAGCGCGTGTACGCGGCCCTGGACGGGCGCGGCGGCGAGATCCGGGCGTTCACCCGCAGCGGCGAGACGCTCTGGTACCAGGCCGTCGACGGCGGCATGCAGACCGTCGAGGTGTGGGGCGACTCCGTCATCGGCGGCGGCCACTTCGACAAGGCCTGCGTCACCAACCACGCCGGGCCCCTCGGCCAGTGCGTCGACGGGGTGCGCGCCGAGCGCGGGAAGCTCCTCGCGGTCGACATGAACGGGAAGCTCCTTGACTGGAACCCGGCCGCGAACGGCGTCGTCGGCGCCTGGGACGCGACCGCGCACCCGTCGGGCACGAACCTGACGGTCGGCGGCTCGTTCACGACCTTCGGGGGCGGCACGCAGGAGCAGAAGCGCCTCGCGGTCTTCGACTAGCAAGAGCGAGAAGCAAAGGGCCCGATCCGAGGATCGGGCCCTTTTCACTTGCCCTCCGCACGATCGGCGCGGTCCGGGCGCGGACCCGGTCTCGTGGACCGGGCCGTGTCGTCGCCGCGCGGGCCGTTCATGGGGCGCCGCGCGTGTCGCAGGTAGGAGTCAGGACTTGGTGCCGCGCCGGTTGAGGCCGTACGCGAGGCCGTCGGCGAGGGCGTTCCAGGAGGCCTCGATGAGGTTGGGGGCCACCCCCACGGTGGTCCACTCGGCCTCGCCGTCGCTCATGGAGATGAGCACGCGCGTGACCGCGTCGGTGCCCTTGGACCCGGCGAGGATGCGGACCTTGAAGTCGGAGAGCGTGAGCTCGGCCAGGCGCGGGTGGCGGGCCGCGAGGGCGCTGCGCAGGGCCGCGTCGAGGGCGTTGACCGGGCCGTTGCCCTGCGCGGTGGCGATGACGCGCTCGCCGTCGACGTCGAGGCGCACGGTGGCCTCCGCGACCGTGGACGAGGTCGGGTCGTGGTCGACGATGACGCGGTAGGTGTCGAGCTTGAACGGCCGGGGCAGGCCGCCTTCGACCTCGTCGCGCACGAGCAGCTCGAAGGACGCGTCGGCCGCCTCGAAGGACCAGCCCTTGGACTCGAGCTCCTTGACGCGCTTGGTGATCCGGTCGAGCGCGTCCTTGTCTCCGGAGAGGTCGATGCCGAGCTCGCGGCCCTTGAGCTCCACGGACGCGCGACCGGCCATCTCGGTGACGAGGATGCGCATGTCGTTGCCCACGACCTGGGGGTCGACGTGGTTGTACAGGGCCGGGTCGGCCTTGATTGCGGAGGCGTGGATGCCCGCCTTGTGCGCGAACGCGGCGTGCCCGGTGTAGGGGGCGTGCTCGTCGGGGATCATGTTCGCGATCTCGGCGATCGCGTGGGAGATGCGGGTGAGCTGCTCGAGGCCGCCGTCGGGGAGGACCTTGAGGCCGAGCTTGGTCTCCAGGTTCGCGATGACGCTGAACAGGTTCGCGTTGCCGGGGCGCTCGCCGTAGCCGTTCGCGGTGCCCTGGACGTGCATGACGCCGGCCTGGACGGCCGCGAGGGTGTTGGCGACGGCGCAGCCGGTGTCGTTCTGGGCGTGCATGCCCAGGCGTACGCGATCGGCGGCGAGGACCGCTTCGAGGCGGTGGCGCAGGTCGGTGACGACGGCGGTGATGTCCGAGGGGATGCTGCCGCCGTTGGTGTCGCACAGGACGACCGCTTCGGCCCCGGCCTCGAGCGCGGTGCGCACCACCAGGGTCGCGTACTCGGGGTCGTGGCGGAAGCCGTCGAAGAAGTGCTCGCAGTCGATGAAGACCTGGCGGTCGTGCTCGCGGCCGGTGCGCACCGAGTCGGCGATCATCGCCAGGTTCTCTTCGGGCGTGGTCTTCAGCGCCTGCTCGACGTGGCGCATGTCGGACTTGGCGACGAGGCAGAGGACGGGGGCGCGCGAGTCGAGGAGCGCCTGGAAGCCCGGGTCCTCGGCGGCGCTGGTCCCGGCGCGGCGGGTCATGCCGAACGCGACGAGCTTGGCGTGCTTGAAGTTCAGCTCCTCGGCCGCGCGGGCGAAGAACTCCGTGTCCGAGGGGATCGCGCCGGGCCAGCCGCCCTCGATGTAGTCGACGCCGAGTTCGTCGAGGAGCTCGGCGACGGCGAGCTTGTCGGCGACGGAGTACCGCAGGCCCTCCATCTGTGCGCCGTCACGGAGCGTGGTGTCGAAGACGTGGAAGTCCCCGCCGCTGCTCGCAGATTCGCTGCCGGTTTGCGGGTCTGGTTGCGTCACTTGGTGCTCCAGTTTTCTACTTTTTTGGTCCGGCCGCTGCGGGGCCTACCTGAACGTTCGTTTGCCCTGAACGAAAAAGACCCCCTGCGGGCGGCAGGAGGTCTGGCGTTCGGCGGGTGCATCTAACGACGATGCTCCGCGGAACGCCCGCAGCTAATCATGAGCTGGAAGGTCACGAAAAGTAGTATGCCACCGGCCTCCGGCGCGAACCACCATTTCCCGCATCGTGGGATTCAGTGTGTCGCGCCTTGTTCCGGCCGGTCACCAGTCGGCGCGCAGGGCGCGGCGGCGCTGCCACCACAGGACGAGGACCGCGCCGCCGACGAGCGCCGCGGCACCCGCGCCGATGCCGAGACCGAGGGCGGTCCCGGTGGTCGGCAGGGTCGGCTTCGGCGACGCGGAGGTCTCGGGCGCCTCTGGTGACGACGGGGTCTCGCCGGGCGGCTGCGTGGTCGCGGGCGGCGTCGTCGGCGGGTTCGGCGCCATCGCTTCCGCGAACAGCCACTCGTGCGAGTGCAGGCTCATGGGGACGTCGAGCGCGAACACCTCCGCGCCTTCCGTCGGCACCGCGCTGTGCTCCTCCTTCGACTCCGGGTGCTCCAGCCCGAGGAGGTAGCCCTCGGGCGTGGCGAAGCGGAAGTCCGCGTTGGAGGGCACGTCGTCGTACACCACGCTCCACGGCTCGGCGTCGGCGCAGTCGACCAGGTCCAGGTGCGCGTGGACGCCGTCGGGGTCGAGCGGCCCTGCGTCCATGCACTGCCCCGAGTCGTCGTGCACCACGTGGAACTCGCCGATCTCCGTCAGCGCCTCTTCGCGCACCGGCTCGATGCGCCAACGGTCGCCGCCCTCGGCGGTGAGGTGCACGCCTTCGCCCTCGCTCCAGGCGAGCTGGAAGTCCTCGTGGTCC
Source organism: Glycomyces sp. NPDC048151 (assembly GCF_043202775.1). Classification (NCBI taxonomy): domain Bacteria; kingdom Bacillati; phylum Actinomycetota; class Actinomycetes; order Glycomycetales; family Glycomycetaceae; genus Glycomyces; species Glycomyces sp. NPDC048151. The sequence goes on from NZ_JBIDBB010000002.1 coordinate 195,537, forward strand.
TTGAGGAACATGAGCGTGGCCCCCGAGGGGATCCCGTCCTGGGCGAAGGCGGGCCGGGCCGGAAGCGCAAGGAACACCAGAGCGAGCGAAATTGCTCGAAACAGCAGGGATTTCACCTGTGAATTAGATCAAATGAGACATATTCGCATCACGTCGCTCCGGAACGCGTCTCCCTCGTCACGGCGTGCAACCTTCTGTCACCCAGTGGTTTTCGGGCCGACGCTCCCGCGGATCTCGCTCGCCGCGTCGCCGGCCGCCCGCAGCCGGTCGGCCGCGTCGGTGAGCAGTTCGAGGGTCTCGTCCGAGTGCGCCGTCAGCGCCTGCTGCAGACCGATCGAACCGGCCAGGCACTCCCCCGCCGCGCTCACCATGTCCTCGTACGCGGCGACGCCGGTCTCCAGGCGCTCGACCATCCGGTCGAGGTTCGCGCCCATCCCGGCGCGCTTCACCTCGGGCGCGATCGCGATCGCCTCTTCGACGTCCTTGACGCCCAAGGCGAGCCGGTACAGCTCCTGCCCGGCCTTCGCGGCCCCCGCGAGGATCGCGACCGCCTCCGCGTTCCCTTCGAGGCGCTTGGCCATCTGCTCGGCCGCGACCGACGCGCGCTCGAGCCGCTCGTACGGATGCAGCGCGCGACTGCGGCGGAACTGGGCACGGATGCGCCCGCGCCGGATCGCGTCGGCCGTCTCGCCGAACAGGCCGCGCGCCTCCTTCGACAGCTGCGCGGGGCCGTGCAGTTCGAGGGAATCGCGCTCGGCGGCCGGGATCGCGCGGGCCAGGCGCCGGTAGTCGAGCCAGCGGACGACCGCCATCGCGGTCGAGAACCCCGCGATCGTCACCCAGACGCCGTCGGGCGCGCCGAGACCGGCGTAGGGCACGAAGAAGGCGCTGCCGGCGGCAGCGCCTCCTGCGGTCGCGGTCCAGGACTTGGCGGCGGACAACCGGGAGCGCAGGCGCTTGAGCGCGCGCTTGCGGTCCTTCGCGTCCACCGTCGGGTCCTTCCGGATCAGCTCTTGGTCTTGTCGGCCTCGGGCTCGGCCGTGCCTTCGTCGTTGCCCAGGGACGCGCGGATGTCGGCGAGGCGGGCGTTCGTGACCGACTCCTTCGACTCGATCGCCGGGCTCTTCGTGCCGCCTGAGAGCTGCTCGCCCTCGAGCGACGCGCGGATCTGGTCCAGACGCGAGGCCCCGGCCATGTCGCGGGTGGCGCGGTTGACCTCGAGGAGGCGGCCCTCAACGGAGTTCGAGGCCAGCTCGGCGCGGCCCATGGCGCTCGCGTAGCGGCCCTCGATCTTGTCGCGGATCTCGTCGAAGTTCGGCACGTTGCCCGGGGCGGCGGTCTGCGACATCGACTCCAGCGAGGAGGCGATGGTCTCCTGCATCTTCGCCTGCTCCAGTTGGCCCAGGAGCTTCGTGCGCTCCTGGAGCTTCTGCTGCAGGATCATCTGGTTGTTCTCAACGGCCTTCTTGGCCTGGTCGGCAGCGGTGAGCGCCTGGTCGTGCATCACCTTCATGTCCTCAAGGGACTGTTCGGTGGAGACCAGCTGGCCCGCCAGGATCTCAGCGGTGGACTCGAACTGCTGCGCCTTCTGCTCGTCGCCCTCGGCGCGCGCCTTGTCGGCCAGCACCAGAGCCTGGCGCGCCTGCGCCTGCAGACGCTCCACTTCGGCCATCGAGCGGTTGAGCTTCATCTCCAGCTGGCGCTGGTTCCCGATCACAGAAGCCGCCTGCCCCACCAGCGCCTGGTGCTGCTTCTGCGCTTCCTCGATCGCCTGCTGGATCTGGATCTTCGGGTCGGCGTGCTCATCGATCTTGGCACCGAAGAGCGCCATCATGTATTTCCAGCCCTTGACGAACGGATTGGCCATTATCGGGGTCCTTTCGGAGATTGCAACGCCGACATGCCTCTAGTGTCGGACATCCGCGCCACATGCGTGGGACAGGGTGACGCTTCAATCGCCAAAACTACAGCATCGGCTGGTTTCAGGCCGCTGCGCGGACCACCGAATCGGTCACCTCGCCACGGCGGTGCCGCGACCGGACCTGGGCGATGGAAGCGGGCGCGGCCGACAGCGCGCGCCGACGGCGCAGCACCTCCTCCTGCGCCTCGCTGGAGCTCGCGGCCTTGTCGCGAGGCAGCGGCAGCACCGCGACCTGGCGGCCCTGGGGAGTCTCCTCCCCGCGCTCGTGGATGGCGACCTCGCGCGAGACCTCCGCCAGCACCTCGGAGAGGCGCACCTGGAGCGCCCCGCACACCGAGGCCAGCAGCTCGCTCGACGGCTCCTTGTGGCCGCGCTCGATCTCGGAGAGGTAGCCGAGGCTCACGTTGGCCTGCTTCGACACGTCCCGCAGCGTCCGCTTCTGCGCGCGGCGGCGGCGCCGCAGGGTCTCTCCCAGCAGTTCCCGCAACAAGACCATAGGACTCTCCTCCGCGCCGCGATAGCTCAAACGAGCTTAGGTGGGTTCCGCAAGCCTATCTCGTCCGGTTCGGCTCGCTCTTCTTCGTTTTGAATGCTTTCCAGAGGTAATCCATTCCCGTCAGCACCGTGAGCACCAGCGCACCGCCCATGAGCCACGGGCCCACCGCGTCGAGCGGGGACGGCCACGGCCACAGGTACCAGGCCACGGCCGTGATCTGCAGGACCGTCTTGAGCTTCCCGCCCCGGTCGGCGGCGATCACCGTGCGGCGCAGCACCGCCATGCGCAGCGCCGTGATCCCGAGTTCACGCGCAAGGATGACGACGGTCACCCACCACGGCAGCGCGTCGTAGTAGCTCAGCAGGATCAGCGACGTGCCGATGAGGACCTTGTCGGCGATCGGGTCGGCGAGCTTCCCGAAATCCGTGACGAGGCCGCGCGAGCGCGCCAGCCAGCCGTCGACGAAGTCGGTCGCCGAGATGAACACGAACAGCGCGCAGGCGGCCATCCGCCAGCCCGAGTGCTCCATGCCCGAGAGGACCACGAACACCGCGAAGACGGGCACCAGGAAGATCCGGGCCACCGTCACCACGTTCGCGATGTTCCACGGTGAGACCGGCTGGTCCTGAGTGGTCACCAGGCCTCCTCGACGATCTCCGCCACGAGGTCGACGCCGTGGGAGTCGACGACCTTCGCCGTCACGAAGTCGCCCGGCTCCAGGCCGTCGACCTCGCCGACCAGCGCGATCGTGCCGTCGACCTCGGGGGCCTGGTGGGCGCCGCGGCCGTCCACGCCGTCGTCCTCCACGGACTCGACGAGGACCCGCATGACCTCGCCGACGCGGTCGGCGGCGCGCTGGCTCACGAGCTCGTCGACGAGCATCGAGACGCGGGTGTGGCGCTCGGAGACGACGTCCTCGTCGACGTGGCCGTCGAGGTCCACCGCTTCGGTGCCGTCCTCGTCGGAGTAGGCGAACACGCCGGTGGAGTCGAGGCGGGCCTCTTCGAGGAAGCCCATGAGCTCCTGCACGTCCTCCTCGGTCTCGCCGGGGAAGCCGACGATGACGTTGGTGCGGGCGCCCGCGAGCGGGGCGACGTCGCGGATCTGCTTGAGCAGCGCGAGGAAGTTCTCGGTGGAGCCGAAGCGGCGCATCCGGCGCAGGACCTTCGCCGAGGAGTGCTGGAAGGACAGGTCGAAGTACGGGACGACCTTCTCGGTGCGGTGCATCGCCTCGATGAGGCTCGGGCGCAGTTCGGCGGGCTGGAGGTACGAGAGGCGGATCCACTCGATGCCGTCGATGGCGGCCATGCCCTCCAGGAGGTGCTCCAGCGCCTGGGAGTCGGCGAGGTCCTTGCCGTAGGAGGTCGTGTTCTCGGAGACGAGGTTGAGCTCCTTGACGCCTTCGGAGGCGAGCCAGGCGGCCTCGGCGAGGATCTCCTCGGGGGTGCGGGAGACGAACGAGCCGCGGAAGGACGGGATCGCGCAGAAGGTGCAGCGGCGGTCGCAGCCGGAGGCGAGCTTGAGGTTGGCGACGGGGCCGCTCGTGAGGCGCTTGCGCACGACCGCGAGGTGCTGCGGGGCGCCCGCGCCGAGGGCGGCGCCGTCGGCCTGCGAGGCGCGCGAGTGGCCGGGGACGACGGCGGCGGCGCTCTGGCGCGCGGCCGGGGCCAGCGGCAGGAGCTTGCGGCGGTCGGAGGGCTGGTGGGACTCGACCGTGCGTCCGGCGAGGATGTCGTCGAGGCGGGCGGCCATGTCCGGGTAGTGGTCGAAGCCGAGCACGGCGTCGGCCTCGGGCAGGCTCTCGGCCAGTTCGCGGCCGTAGCGCTCGGCCATGCAGCCGGTCGCGACGACCTTCGCGCCGGTCGCGGAGGCGTCGAGGAGGACGTCGATCGACTCGGCCTTGGCCTGCTCGATGAAACCGCAGGTGTTGACCATGACGACGTCGGCGTTCTCGCCGTCGTCGCTGATGCGCCAGCCGCCGGCGGCGAGGCGGGCGGCCAGCTCCTCGGAGTCGGTCTCGTTGCGGGCGCAGCCGAGCGTCAAGAGCGCGACGGACTTACCGGCTTCGCGTGCGGTCGATTCCTCGGAACGGGTCGAATGAGCTGCAGACACCAGGAAAGCGTACCTACCGGCGGGCCGCGAGTGCCCCCGGCGGCGGGGCGGGCCACAGTGACACTGGTCGGAGGGGTGACCGGGCTTACTCCGAAAGCGCGGATAGGGCGGTTATGCGGCGATTACGCGGTGGACATTCCGGTCCATTCACAGCGCGTCTGCGCAGGGGCAACAGTGGATCACCGCACGTGGCGGCCATACCCTAGGCTTGTCCTATGTCCCCCAAAGACATCGCCCCAGCCCATCGCCCTGCCTTCAAACGGACCGCGCTTTCGCTGCTCGCGACCAGTGCCGTCCTGACGGTCGCCGCCTGCGGCGCCACGCCCACCGGCACGCTGCACACGCGCGCCGGGTACACGCTCACGAGCGACGAGATCCCGGTCTCGGTGTGCCCCGCGGGCGACGAGTCGCGGTTCGCCGACGACGAGGGCCTGCTCCTCGGCGCCCACTTCGCGCTCCGCGTCGAGTGCGTCGCGTCCTTCGACGCCCTGCCCGAGGGATTCCAGCTCGACTACCTGTTCGGCGAGCACGCGAGCCTGTACTCCCCCGAGCCCGGGTACGAGTTCACGGTCGTGCAGTTCGCGCCCGACCCGGGAGCGGAGGCGCCGTTCGACGCCGAGCCCGGGGAGCTGGCCGCGACGCTGAAGATCGGCGACCAGACCTGGGACTTCGACGGCGAGGTGCCCGCGCCCGGCGAGGTGTTCTTCACCGTCGCGAAGAAGGACGCCCCGATCACCCTCGAAGTGGTCGACGTCGAGCGCGCCCAGACCATGGACCTGCGCGAACGCACCCGCGAAGGCCTCATCCAGGCGCTGTACACCGGCACCGCGGAGGTCACGACCGACATGGTCGAGGGCTCGGTCGACGGCTACACGACCGAGGGCAGCTACGAGTACTGGTTCGACGACTGGAAGTACCAGACCGAGTTCTACCTGAGCCGCGACGTGTTCGAGCCCGGCACGGGCTGGGTCGCCGAGCCGGACCGGGCGCTGCTCACCGTCGAGTTCGGGTGGCTCCACTCCGCGAGCGGGCTCGAATGGAACATCGAGGCCAAGGAGGCGCTGAAGGTCTCCGGGCCCGACGGCGAGCTCGCGCCGCTCAGCGCGGAGTCCTCCGACGAGGACCTGACCGACGCGGTCTGGCGGACCTTCACGCTCACGTACGACGTGCCCGCCGACGCGCTCGCGTTCACCTTGAACTTCCACCCCAAGGGCCCGGTCAAGTGGCCTGAGGAGGGCATCTCGCTGCCGATCACCGGCGACAAGAACCACGAGATAGCCGTCAGCTTCGAGTGAGGCGAAAGGGCCGGTCCGTTCGGACCGGCCCTTCTTCGCTATCCCTGGAGCGAGGCGATCACGCCGTCCAGCTCCTCGGGCTTGACGAGGACGTCGCGGGCCTTCGTGCCCTCCGAGGGGCCGACGACGCCGCGCGTCTCCATGAGGTCCATGAGCCGCCCGGCCTTGGCGAAGCCGACGCGCAGCTTGCGCTGCAGCATCGAGGTCGAGCCGAACTGGGTGGTCACGACCTGCTCGATCGCCTGGATGAGCAGTTCGAGGTCGTCGCCGATGTCCGGGTCGATCTCGCGGGTCGAGCCCGGCGTCGCGGTGACCTCCTCGATGAACTGCGGGTCCATCTGCGACTTCGCGTGCTCGACCGCCGCTTCGATCTCGTCGTCGGAGACCCACGCGCCCTGGATGCGCTCCGGTTTCGCCGCGCCCATCGGCAGGAACAGGCCGTCGCCGCGTCCGACGAGCTTCTCGGCGCCGGGCTGGTCGAGGATGACCCGCGAGTCGGCGAGCGAGGACGTCGAGAACGCCAGACGGGAGGGCACGTTGGCCTTGATGAGGCCGGTGACGACGTCCACTGAAGGACGCTGGGTCGCGAGCACCAGGTGGATGCCCGCGGCGCGGGCGAGCTGCGTGATGCGCACGACCGAGTCCTCGACGTCCCGCGCGGCGACCATCATGAGGTCGGCCAGCTCGTCCACGATGACGAGCAGGTACGGGTGGGGCCTGAACTCGCGCCCGGAAGCGGGGTGGGTCTTCACCTCGCCCTTGCGGACCTTGCGGTTGAAGTCGTCCACGTGCCGGACCCCGGCCGCCGCAAGGTCCTCGTAGCGCATGTCCATCTCCTTGACGACCCATTGGAGGGCGTCGGAGGCCTTCTTCGGGTTCGTCACGATCGGGTGGACCAGGTGCGGGATGCCCTCGTAGTTCGAGAGCTCGACGCGCTTGGGGTCGATGAGCAGCAGGCGGACCTGCTCGGGCGTGGCGCGCATGAGCATCGACACCAGCAAGGCATTGATGCAGCTCGATTTACCGCTGCCGGTGGCGCCGGCGATGAGCAGGTGCGGGGTCTTCGTCAGGTTCGTGAGGACGTACCCGCCCTCGATGTCCTTGCCGAGGGCCACGATCATCGGATGGTCGTCGGACTCGGCCACTTTGGAACGCAGCACGTCACCGAGCGCGACGTCCTCGCGGTCGGTGTTCGGGATCTCGACGCCGACCGCGCTCTTGCCCGGGATCGGGTTGATGATGCGGATGTCCGAGCTCTTCACCGCGTACGCGATGTTCTTGGAGAGCTGGATGATCCGCTCCACCTTCACCGCCGGACCCAGCTCGACCTCGTAGCGGGTCACTGTGGGGCCGCGCGTGAAACCGGTGACGGCCGCGTCCACCTGGAACTGCGCGAACACCTCCTGGAGGGCGGCGATCACCGTGTCGTTGGCCTTCGAGCGGGCCTTCGCCGCCGGACCGGTGCCGAGGATCTTCAAGGACGGGCGCTGGTACTCGCCCTCGACGGCGGCCGAGCCGTCCGAAAGAGTCGGCTGCTCGATCCGCTTGGGCGGCGGCGAGTGCTTCGGCGGTTCGCGCACCGGCTCGGGCTCGGCGATCGGCGTCGAATCGCGGGCCGGGACGTGCGTGTTGAGCTCCGGCACCTCCTCGGGCGCGAGGCGCGGCAGCACGGTCGTGGGGTGGTGGGCCCGGCGGGCCTCCTCCTCCTGGAGCTTCTTGGCCTCGCGGCTGGGCTTGCGGGCCTTCGCCTTCGGCTCCTCCTCGTCCGTCTCGTCGTCGTCCTCGTAGGAGTCGACCTTGCCGGTGGCCAGGTCCCAGAGGCGGCCGAGCTTGTACGGCACCTGGTTCAGCGGCGTCGCCGTCACGACAAGGACCCCGAAGAGCAGCAGGAGGATCAGCAATGGGAACGCGACGTACGCCGAGACGCCCAGCGCGAGGCCGCCGCCGACGAGCCAGCCGATCTGGCCGCCAGCGACCATGCGCTCGCCCATGTCGGACGGCAGGCCCGAGATGAGGTGCAGCAGGCCGAGGCTCGAGAGCCAGATCGAGGTCCAGCCCACGAGCGAGCGGCCGTGCGTGTCCTCCTCGGGGACCTGGCGCATGACGCGCAGTCCCCACAGGACCAGCAGCACCGGGAGCGCGCGCGTGGCGAGGCCCAGGAGCCAGTCGAGGATGAACGCGAGGCGCTCCCCGATCGGCCCGGCCACGTCGAACCAGACCGCGCAGGCCAGGACGATCGCGATGGCGATGATGAAGAGCCCGAGGCCGTCTCTGCGGTGCGCGGGGTCGATGTCGCGGGCCGTGGCGGCCTCCTTGCTTACGGAGCGGGCCATCCAGCCCGTGGAGCGCGCGGTGCCGACCCACAGGCCGCGCAGGCCGAGGCCGAGCGCCTCGAGCGGCCCGGGGACCGCATCCATGCCCTTGCGCTTGGGCGCGGCCTTCTTGGCGGCGCGCTTGGCGGTGGTCTTCTTGGCGGCCTTCTTGGCCGCCTTGCGGGCGGGCGGCTTCGCGGGCGATCTGGCGGCTGAGGCGGCGGGCTTGCGGCGCGCCGCCGGCGCGCTGCTCTTGCGGGCCGTGCCGCTCTTGCGGGCGGCACCGCCTGAACCGCCGCTCGTCCTGGCCATCATGCCCCATACGTTACCGCCCTCATGCTGAGCGGAGTCGGCCCGAAGGCAACCATGAAAGCGGTTAATGTGACGGCATGTCGAAAACGATTCTGGTGACGGGCGCGGGCCGCGGCCTCGGGAGAACCCTTGCCGAGCAGCTCAGCGCCCGTGGTGACAAGGTGATCGCGCACGCCCGCAGCGAGTCCGCTCTGGACGGTGTGCCGCACGACCGGAAGCTCGTGTTCGACCTCGCCGACCCGGCCTCCGTTGCGGACGCGGTGGCCGCGCTCGGCCTGGAACAGCTCGACGGCGTGATCCACAATGCCGGGATCGCCCACATCGGCGCGATCGCCGACCAGAGCCTGGAGCTGTGGGAGCAGACCCTCACGATCAACGTGACCGCCCCGGCCGAACTGACCCGGGCCCTGCTCCCGGCGCTGCGCGCCGCGCGCGGCCACGTCGTCTTCGTCAACTCCGGCGCGGGCATCAGCGCCGGCCCGAAGTGGGGCTCTTACGCTGCGAGCAAGCACGCGCTGCGCGCGCTCGCGGACTCGCTGCGCGCCGAGGAGCAGCCGAACGGCCTGCGCGTCACCAGCGTGTACCCCTCGCATTTCGCCACGGACATGCAGCGCAGCGTGCGCGAGCAGTACGGCGCGGAGTACGACCCGTCCCGGGCCACGAGCCCCGAGTCGATCGCGGCGAGCATCGTCGGCCTCCTCAACACGCCTGAGGACGTGGTCGTCAACGAACTGCGCGTCGAGCCGCCGAACCCGCTGCCGATCCGCGAGAGGCCCTAGCCGACTGGCAGGGACCCTTTAGGATGCGTTTCGCATGCCCCATGTCCGACAAGGTGACCCATCACCGTGAAGCGCAGTTAGGTGTGATCCTCTCTTGAGCGTCCCCGGAGCCCAGTATCCTTCCCAGCCCCAGCCGAGCCAGCCGCAGCAGCCCGCCTACCAGCAGCTCCTCCCCAGCGGCCCCGACCGCCCGACCCCGGTCGGCCTCGGCCTCGCCGGAGCCGGGCTCCTGCTCCTCGCGGTCGGATCGCTGATCCCCCAGATCTCCCTGGGCGGCAGCGACGCCGACGAGATCGGCGGCTACGGCCTCGAGACCGCGGGCGTCAGCCTGCCCGGCCTCGCGCCCGCGCTCGTCCTCGTGGTCCTCGTCGGCTGGGCCGCCGCCGGCGTCAAGCCCGGCCTCCAGTGGGCCGCGAAGCTCGGCGGCATCGGCCTGGCCGCGCTCACCGCGGCCGCCGCGCTCCACCCCGTCATCGAGCTCAACAGCGTCTTCGGCGGCGACATCTGGGAAGACGCCGACATCGAGGCCAGCGCCGGAGGCGGCATCTGGCTGTACATCCTCGCCGCCGCGCTCCTGGCCGTCAGCATCTTCATGATGCGCTGGGCGCCCGCGAAGCAGCCCGCCCAGCCGCAGTACCCGCAGCAGCCCTACCAGCAGGCGCCGCCGCAGACCACCCAGCTGACCGTCCAGCAGGCCCCGCCGCAGCAGCAGCCGAACGCCTGGCCGGGCCACAACCCCCAGCAGTAGCCCCCGAAACATGCAAGGGCCGCAGCCGGATCGGTTGCGGCCCTTATACATTTACGGAATCGGATCGAACGGGATAAGCGTGAAGTAGTCCGGCCCCCAGATCGGCTGAAGTTTGCGGAAGTGTCGTTGGTCGAGGGTCGCGATCCGGGTGGTCCGGTAGCGATCGGCAAGGACGACATTGGACGCATCGGTGACTCCGATGTAGTCGTCGCCGTTGAAGGACCGCGCGACTTGCAGCGCTTCTGCATGGTCTGCGGGAGTCCAGGAGGCGAGTTCGTAGGCGCCGAGTACGACGTCGTCGTTGAACTTCTCAGCCGCTCGGCGGCCGAGCTTCTTCGAGAGCATGAAGTCGAGCTCGGCCACGACCAGCGGCGAGACGACGAGAGGGCCCTCCAGGCCCTCGATGGCCGTCGCGACGATCTCGTGCTCAGCGCAGTCCTCATCGAGCACGGCGATGACCGCGCTGGAATCGATGATCACCCCTACCACTCGCCGAACCCTTCCAGCAGTTCGTCGTCGGCATCGACAGCAGACCACGGCTTGCCGCTTCGGAATCCGCCCATGGTCGGCTTGGGCTTGGGGGCGTTGCGCTCCATCAGGAGCTCGATTTCCTGTGCGAGCGTGAGCCCGTCTTCGACCGCCAATCGGTGAAGACGGTCGCGGAGCACCTTCGGTACTTTGATCGTCGTCATGGTCATACCGTGAAGTATACCGCGCGAGACTGGCGGAGGTACGCATACGCGAAACGGACAAAAATAGTGAGCTCTCGCACCACTTCCGGTGGGAGACCCATGAATGCGGCGGGGCCGCGCCCGTTCCGGGTGCGGCCCCGCCGCTTGGTGCTCGTGCCTCAGACCTCGAGGACGTGCGGGACGATCATCGGGCGGCGGCGGTAGGTGTCGTTGACCCACTTGCCGACCGTGCGCCGCAGGATCTGCTGGAGCTGGTGCGGGTCGGTGATGCCGTCCTGCGCGGCGCGCTCCATGGCATCGTCGATGAGCGGCAGGACCCCGTCGAAGGCCTTGGGGTCCTCGGAGAACCCGCGGGCGGAGACGGTGGGGCCGCCGACGACCTTGCCGTTCTCGGAGTCGATCACGACGGTGGCGGCGATGAAGCCGCCGTCGCCGAGGACGCGGCGCTCGTTGAGCACCGGCTCGCCGACGTCGCCCACGGAGAGGCCGTCCACGTAGATCAGGTTGTTCGGGACGTGCCCGACGAGGCGGCATACACCGTCGACCAGGTCGACCACGTCACCGTTCTCGATAACGATGACCTGGTCGGCCGGGACGCCGGACTCGATCGCGAGGCGCGCGTGCGCCTGCAGGTGCCGGGCCTCGCCGTGGACCGGGATCATGTTCGACGGCTTGACGACGTTGAGCACGTACAGCAGCTCGCCCGCCGGGGCGTGGCCGGAGACGTGGACCTTCGCGACGTCCTTGTGGATCACCGTCGCGCCGGTGCGCGCGAGGCGGTTGATGACGCCGTACACGGCGGTCTCGTTGCCGGGCACCAGGGACGAGGCGAGGATGATCGTGTCCTCGGGCTCCACGGCGATGTGCCGGTGGTCGCCGGAGGCCATGCGGCCCAAGGCGCTCATCGGCTCGCCCTGGGAGCCGGTGGACATGTAGACGATCTCGTCGGCGGGCAGGCGCACCGCCTCGTCCATGCTCACGAGCAGGCCGTCGGGGACCTGCATGAGGCCGAGGTCCCGGGCGATCGCCATGTTGCGGACCATGGAGCGGCCGACGAAGGCGACCTTGCGGCCGTGCGCGTGGGCGGCGTCCATGACCTGCTGCACGCGGTGCACGTGGCTGGCGAAGGACGCGACGATGATGCGGCCCTTGACGTCCTCGAAGAGCTTGTCGAGGACGGGCCCGATCTGGCGCTCGGAGGTCACGAAACCGGGGATCTCGGCGTTCGTGGAGTCCGAGAGGAGCAGGTCGACGCCCTGGTCGCCCAGGCGCGCGAACCCGGCGAGGTCGGTGATGCGGCCGTCGAGCGGCAGCTGGTCCATCTTGAAGTCGCCGGTGTGGAGCACCAGGCCGGCCTCGGTGCGGATCGCGACGGCGAGCGCGTCCGGGATGGAGTGGTTGACGGCCAGGAACTCCAGGCCGAACGGCCCGAGCTGCAGGGTCTCGTTCTCGGCGACGACGATCCCGGCGGGCTTGATGCGGCGCTCGCGCAGCTTCGCCTCGACGAGGGCGACGGAGAACTTGGAGCCGACGACAGGGATGTCGTTCTTGTGCTCCAGGAGGAAGGGGATCGCGCCGATGTGGTCCTCGTGGCCGTGCGTGACGACGATGGCCTCGATGTCATCAAGGCGGTCGAGGATCTGCGTGAAGTCCGGCAGGATCAGGTCGACGCCGGGCTGGTCGACGTCGGGGAAGAGCACCCCGCAGTCGACGATGAGCAGGCGCCCTTCGTATTCGAAGAGCGTCATGTTGCGGCCGATGGCGCCGAGTCCGCCGAGGGGGATGACGCGCAGCGCCCCTTCGGGGAGGGCGCCGGGCGCGCCGAGGTTCTTGGGTCTGGTCAGGCCCATCAGGCCTCCTTCAGGTCGGCGAGGGCGGTGGCGATGCGGGCGCTGAGCTCGGCGTCGGCGGGGACGTGCGGCAGGCGCGGGTCGCCGGCCGGCAGGCCGAGGCCCTTGAGGCCGGCCTTGACGCCGACGAGGCCGGGCCCTTCGAAGAGGACTTCGGTGACGGGCAGGAGCGCGTCGTTGATCGCGGAGGCCTTGGCGACGTCGCCGTCGTCGTAGGCGTCGAACATGGCGTTGATCTGCTTGCCGATGAGGTGCGCGGTCACGGAGACGATGCCGACCTGCCCGGTGGCGTAGGCGGCGAGGTTGATCTCGTCGACGCCGCAGTAGACGGCGAGGCCGGTGCTGAGGCGGATGCGCTGGCCCCTGACGACGTCGCCGGTGGCGTCCTTGACGGCGATGATGCGCTCGTGGCGGGCGAGGCGCTCGTAGGTCGCGTCGCTGATGCCGATGACCGAGCGCGGCGGGATGTCGTAGAGCATGACCGGCAGCTCGGTGGCGTCGGCGATGGCCTCGAAGTGGGCGGCGACGCCGCCCTGGGTGGGCTTGTTGTAGTAGGGGGTGACGAGGAGGAGCCCGTGGGCGCCGGTCTTCGCGGCCTCCTGGGCGAGGCGGACCGAGTGGCGGGTGTCGTACGTGGAGGCCCCGGCGATGACGCGGGCGCGCTCGCCGACGGCCTCGAGCACGGTCTCGAGGACCTGGGTCTTCTCGGCGTCGGTGGTGGTGGGGGATTCGCCGGTGGTGCCGTTGACGACGAGGCCTTCGCAGCCCTGCTCGTCGACGAGGTGGCGGGCGAGGGCGGCGGTGCCGGGGACGTCGAGTTCGCCCGAGGGCGTGAACGGCGTGATCATGGCCGCGAGTGTTCGCCCGAAGGGGCGCGTTGCGTTGCGCATGTTGCTTTCACCAATGCTGGTTCCGGCGGCCGGGGCGCCTGCGCCCGGCCGCTCGCTGCGTTTGTAACTGTCTCAAGTTTTTCCGCCGCGCCGCCTCGAAACGGCACTCACGGCTCGCGTGGGCGCCTGGGGGGCGGTGCGGGGATATGCGCCTGCTGGCTCTAGCCCTCGGTGACGTAGGGGCTGGAGGCGACCTCGGTGCCGTCGTCGAGCTTCGTGATCTGGAAGTCGGCGAAGACGTTGGCGGCCTTCTCTTTGAGCTGCTTGAGGCATTCGATGGCCAGCGCCCGGATCTCGACGTCGGCGTGCTCGGAGGCGCGCATGGCGATGAAGTGCCGCCAGGCGCGGTAGTTGCCGGTCACGACGATGCGGGTCTCGGTGGCGTTGGGGAGTACTGAACGCGCCGCTTGGCGCGCTTGCTTTCGGCGCAGCGTGGGGTTGGCGACGTCGGCGAACTGCTTCTCCAGGCCTTCGAGGAGGTCGTTGTAGGCGCTCTGGGCGGCTTCGGCGGCGGCGAGGAAGCGCTGGTGGAGTTCGGGGTCGTTGGCGATGACCTCGGGTTCGACCATGGCGGCGTCGCGCTCGGGCACGTAGCGCTGGGAGAGCTGGGAGTAGGAGAAGTGGCGGTGGCGGATCAGCTCGTGGGTGAGGGAGCGGGAGATGCCGCTCATGTAGAAGCTGACGGTGCCGTGCTCGAGGACGGAGAGGTGTCCGACCTGGAGGATGTGCTCGAGGTAGCCGGCGTTGGTGGCGGTCTTGGGGTTCGGCTTGGTCCAGGACTGGTAACAGGCGCGGCCGGCGAATTCGGCGAGGGCTTGGCCGCCGTCGGCGTCCGTCTCCCAGGGGACGTCGGCCGGGGACTCGAAGTGCGTCCAGGCGATGAGTCGGACGTCCATCGGTACGATTTCGGGCATCCCCGCTCCCCCTCGTTTCGTGTTCGGTGCCTGTTAGTGCTGGTTCTCGACTCCCTGAGGGTACTCGGCTGCGGAGTGTGGCCCGGCACGCGCCCGGCGCGGGCGGTGTCGCGGCGGCGTGCGGGTGGGGGTGGTGGTTCGGATCGCACTGTCTGGTTTCACGACGCCGGTTGACAGACGTCAAAGATGATGTCATGATGGTGTCATGGACTTGACGCCGTATATCGAATCGCTCCGCCGGAGCCTCACCGCTGCCGCCGCGCCCGGTGGCGAGGAAGCCGCGCGGACCGCTGAACTGCTGTCCGAGGCGCTCGACGCGGGGGCTCGCCTGGCGCTCATGGAAGCACTCTCCGAGGCCGCCGCAGAGATCACCGCGGGGCTCGACCAGGCCGGCTCGCCGGCGTCGGTCGACCTGCGCGTGCGCGGCCGGGAAGTGGACCTGCGGGTGAGCGGCGGCGAGACCGCCGAAGTCGCGCCGCCTCCGGCCCCGCCGGTGGACGACGACGTCGCCCGCATCACGCTGCGTCTTCCCGAGTCGCTGAAGGAGGACGTCGAGAAGGCGGCCTCTTCGGACGGCGCCTCGGTCAACGCCTGGCTGGTGCGCGCGATCAACAACGCCGTCCACGCCTCGCGCACCTCGGGCCAGCCCGCCGGCGCGAAGTACAGCCAGCGCATCACCGGCTACGCCAGGGCTTAGGAGCACCGAGCATGAACGAGTACACCGAATTCACCCATGACGGGCCGGTCACGGCGGCGATCACCCTCGCCGACGGCTCGGTCACCGTCACCGCCCACGAGCTGAACACGGTGCTCGTGGAGGTCAAGCCCGCGCAGCGCCGCTCCGAGGGCGACGCCGACGCCGCCGACCTGGCGCGCGTCGAGTTCGAGAACGGCCACCTGCGCGTGATCGCTCCCGAGAAGGCGCAGAACTGGTTCTTCCGCAAGGAGATCGGCGTGCACCTGGCGGTGAAGGTGCCGATCCGCTCGGAGATCTCGGTCAAGACGACCTCGGCGCCGATCAGCCTGCACGGCAAGCTCGGCGCGGTCTCGATCAACACGGTCGCCGGGTCGGCGACCGTGGAGAACGCGACCAGCGTCCGCGCGAACACCGTCTCGGGCTCGATCAGCGTCATCGACGCGGTCGAGGACTTCCGGGCCAACACCGCTTCGGGCCAGGTCAGGGCCGACCACGTCGGCGGGGACTTCTCCGCGAAGACGGTGGCCGGTTCGATCACGGCCGAGCGGGTCGACTCGAACGCGAACGTCAACACGCTCTCGGGCGGGATCGAGCTGAGCGCGCTGCGCTCGGGCTCGGTGCGGGCGAACACGGTCTCGGGCCGGATCAGCCTCGGCGTCGTGCCGGGCACCGACATCTGGGTCGACCTGGACGCCAAAGCGGGCTCGGTGACCTCAGAGCTGGCCACGGGCGACACGTCGCCCGCGCCGTCGAGCACGGGCACGAGCCTCGAGGTGCGGGCGCGCTCGGTGTCGGGCGACATCTACCTGCACCGCGCGAGCGCTTACGCGTAAAGCCTGAACGCAACACCCACGAGAGGACCCGGTCGCCGCGGCGGCCGGGTCTTTTCTCATACGTAGAAGAAGCTGAACGGCTCCCACGGCAGGTTCCGGGCGATGAAGAAGACGCCCCAGACGATGAGGAACCCGGTGAGCGCGCCGGGCGTGAGGTGGAAGGTGGGGAGGCGCCAGGTGCGGCGCGTGACGAGGCGCGGCAGGGCCCAGGCGAGGTACATCCAGACGATGAACGGGGCGGCGAAGACGGCCATGACGTGGTGGCGGGCGGCTTCGGACAGGTTCATGGTGAGGAGGTAGTAGAACGCGCGGGTGCCGCCGCAGCCGGGGCAGTCGAAGCCGGTGGCCATCTTGAACAGGCAGGTGCTCGGGCCGGTGTTGTCGGTCGGGTTCGTGACGACGATCCCGGCGGCCGCGACCGAGAAGCAGCCGAGGATCGCCAGCGGCGCGAACGCGGGATGCCCGGTGACCCCGGCGACCCAGCGCTGGACCGGGTTGCGGCGCTTCGGCTCCGGCGGGGCCTGACCGGGCTCGTTCGCCAGAGCGGCTTCATCGACTGCGCACACATCGCCTCCTCCCTGACAGCCTATCGGGAACCCGCGACACTCCGGATCCCGCTCGACTCGGTCGAAAGCGCCGAATGGGCGCTTTTCCGGGCCTAGGCTCGGGGCATGCTGGGTCTGCTTTCTCGCCGGGTGCTCGTCGCCGTCGCCGCGCTCGGGCTGCTCTTCGCGACGTCCGGGTGCCTCCGGCTCAACTTGGGACTCCAGGTCCGCCCCGACGACACCGTGGGCGGCGAGTTCACCGCCGCGTGGAGCGACGCGTTCGTCGCCGAAGCCGACGACGCCGGCCTCGACCAGGCGCAGCTCGACGCGTTCCTCGACGCCCTGCTCGACGGCGTCCCCGGCACCGAGCGCACCCCCTACGCCGAGGACGGCTACACCGGCGCCACCGCCACCTTCACCGACCGCCCGCTCACCGACTTCGCCGAGTTCGGCGGCGACGAATGGGGCTACCTCCGCCTCGACCACACCGACCGCAAGTACACCCTCGAGAGCCACTGGGACCTGCGCGCCGCCGGATTCCTCGACCCGGCCGCGTTCGACGACGCCGAGATCCTCCTCAGCGTCGACTTCCCCGCCCGCGTCACCGAGCACAACGGCACCCTCGACGGCCGCACCGTCACCTGGACCATGACCCCCGGCGAGGAGTACGACCTCACCGCGACCGCCGTCGAGAACGACGGTCTCGCGTTCCTGCTCGCCGGGATCGCGTTCACGCTGGTCGTGTGCGGGCTCCTGTGGTTGTGGCAGTGGGGGCGTTTGCGCCGCTACTCCATCGGCAACCCGTCCGCTTGAGCTGTTGGCTCCAGCACAAACCGTAGCCGTCTCCCATACGGCCCGTATTCTGGTGAGCCTGTCGGCATAACGGATCCATAACGCCAGGGGGGAGGGCCGGTGACCCAGTACGAGTCGAAGAGCAAGGGGCAGAAGCAACACGACCCCAACATGGAGCTGAGCATCGGCCAGGTGCTCGCCGCGGCCGGCGCCACCGTCCTCGGCGCGGTCCTCGCGAAACTCCTCGGCCTCTGGGGCACCCTCGCCGGCACCGCCGTCCTCAGCGTCTGCTCCTCCATCGGCGCCGTCCTCATCCTCCGCGCCATGCGCCGCACCGGCGAGAAGATCAAAGAGCAGATCACCGCCCTCACCCCGGTCGCCAGAGGCAAGGCCCCGGCGGTCACGGTCGAGCTCGAACCGGGGCACGCCACCGCCACCGCGAAGATCCCCGACACCGAACGGCTGCAAGCGCTCCGGGACGACGACGAGACCGTCGCCCTCGACGCGGCGAACACCGACGAGATCGTGGTCCCCGCCGAACCCGCCCCCGAAGGCCACGTCACCAGGACCCAGTCCAACAAGCGGACCCTCATCGCGATCCTCGTCTCCAGCGTCCTCGTCTTCGGCATCACCGTCGGCACGCTCTACCTCCTCGGCGCGCTCACCGGCGAACCCGACAAGTTCATCTCCAACGACCCCGCGACCACGATCATCGAGACCACCGTCGAGAGCGACACCCCCGACAGCACCTCGACCTCCGTGGCGCCCAGCGAATCCGAGAGCCCCAGCGACGAAGCCACCTCCGAGTCGCCGTCCGCAGGCACCTCCCCCAGCGAAACGGCGACCACCGAGACGCCCAGCGAGTCGCCCACCCCCGAAGCGGGCACCGGCGGCTCCGAGGAGAGCGCCAGCCCCACCCCGCAGAACGACACCGTCACCGAGAGCCCCTCCGCGGGATAGAAGAAAAGGCCCGCCTTCCGGCGGGCCCTCTTCGCGATCTCGTCTAATCCAGCAGGTCGTCGATGCCGACGGTCAAACCCGGCCGCTGCACGACCGCGCGCACCGCCAAGAGCACGCCCGGCATGAACGACGCCCGGTCGAGCGAGTCGTGGCTGATCGCGAACCGCTCGCCAGGACCGCCGAAGCGCACCTCCTGGCTCGCCACGTACCCGGCCGAGCGGACCGCGTGCACCCGCACCCCGTCGACCTCCGCGCCGCGCGCACCCAGCGGGTCCGACTCCGTCGCGTCCGGCATGTCCGCCAGCCCGGCCTCCGCGCGCGCCGCCGCGATCATCCGCGCCGTGTGCACGGCCGTACCCGAAGGCGCGTCGACCTTGCGCGGGTGGTGCGACTCGATGATCTCCGCGTGGTCGAAGTGCTTCGCGGCCTTCGCCGCGAACTGCATCATCAGCACCGCGCCGATCCCGAAGTTCGGCGCGATCACCGAACCGACCTCGGGGTCCGCCGCCAGGATCTCCCGCGCCGCGTCAAGACGCTTCGCGTCGAAACCCGACACGCCGACCACGGTGTGGATACCCCGCTCGACGCACCACTCCAGGTTGCCCATCACGACGTCGGGCAGCGTGAAGTCCACGACCACGTCGACCCCGACCAGCTTGTCCAGGGCCTCGTCGCGGCCCACGGTCGCTGCCAGCTCCATGTCCGAAGCGGCGTCGACCGCCTCGCACACGGCCGTGCCCATGCGCCCGTGCGCGCCGAGCACACCCACCTTGATCATGCGAAGTCCTTCTGGTCGAACGGCCCCACGGCCACGGTCGTCATCGGCTGCGACAGGATCTCCGCGGCGACGGCCCTGATCTGCTCGACCGTGACCGCCTCGATGTCGGCGATGTCCTTCTCCAGGCTCGTGTGCTCCCCGTACAGAAGCTCCGAGCGGCCCAGCGCGTTCATGCGCGAACCGGAGTCCTCCATCGCGAGGACCATGCCGCCCTTGCTCATGCCCTGCCCGCGCCGCAGCTCCGCCTCGGTCACGCCCTCGGCCGCCACCTTCGCGAGCTCGGCCAGCACCAGGTCCCGGACCTGGTGGACCTTGTCCGGGTTCGACCCGGCGTAGACGCCGAACATGCCCGTGTCCGCGAAGTACGTCGAGAACGAGTACACCGTGTACGCCAGGCCGCGCTGCTCGCGCACCGACTGGAACAGCCGCGAGGACATGCCGCCCCCGAGGATGTTGTTGAGCACCTCGAACGCGTCCTTGCGCGGGTCGTGCCGCGAGAACAGCCGGCAGCCCACCACCAGGTGCGCCTGCTCGGTGTCGTGGTGCTCGACCATGAGCGGCACCGGCTCGGGCAGCAGGTCCTCGTCGTGGCGGCGCTGGCGCGGCACCTCGGCGCCGCCCAGGATCGGCGCGAACGCCTCCGCCACGAGCTTCACGGTCTCGGCGTGGTCGACCCCGCCCGCGGCGCACACCGTCAGGTTCGGGGCCGAGTAGTGCCGCCGGTAGAAGTCGTGGATCTGGTCGCGCGTGAGCGCCCGGACCGTGTCCGGGTCGCCCGCGATGTCGCGGCCCAGGGCCCCGTCGCCGAACAGCGCCAGGGAGAACAGCTCGTGCACCACGTCGGACGGCTCGTCGGCGGACGCGGCGATCTCCTCGAGGATCACGTCGCGCTCGACCTCGACGTCGGCCGGGGTCACCAGCGAGTTGCACATCGCGTCGCCCAAGACGTCGACCGCCATCGGCAGGTCGTCGTCGAGCACGCGCGCGTAGAAGCAGGTCAGCTCCCGCGCCGTGTACGCGTTCGACTCGCCGCCGACGGCCTCGACGGCCTCGGCGATCTCGGTGGCCGTGCGCTTCTCAGTGCCCTTGAACAGCAGGTGCTCCAAGAAGTGCGAGACGCCGGCGAGCTCGGGGGACTCGTCGCGGGAGCCCACGCCGACCCACACGCCCACCGAAGCGGAGCGCATGGTCGGGACGGATTCGGTGAGCACACGCAAACCGCCGGGCAGCACGGTCACTCGGACCGTGCCGCCCAGCGGATCGTCAATCAGCGTGTGAGTCTGGGGACGACTCATCTACTCTTCCGAGCCTCCGCCTTCGTCGCTGCGGCGGGTGCGGCGGCGGCGGCGCTCGCCGTCGCCCGAACCGCGCTCGCCCCGGTCGCCGCCGCGCTCACCGCGGTCGCCGCCGCGGCCTTCGCCGCGCTCGCGGTCGCGGCGCGGGCCGCGGTCACCGCGGTCGCCCCGGTCACCGCGCGACTCCTTGCGCTCGGCCGGACGGCCCTTCTTGTACCCCTCGGGCTCCTGGCCCTCCGGGTACACCTTGTCCAGGTAGATCTTGCCGCGGTTGTCGATGTCGCCGATCTCGACCTCGATCTTGTCGCCGACGCTGAGCACGTCCTCGACCCGCTCGACGCGCTTGCCGTCGCCGACCTTCGAGATGTGCAGGAGGCCGTCGCGGCCCGGCGTCAGCGAGATGAACGCGCCGAAGTCGGTCGTCTTGACGACGGTGCCCAGGAACCGGTCCCCCACGTTCGGGAGGGTCGGGTTCGCGATCGAGTTGATGGTCTCGACCGCGGCGGCCGCGGCCTCGCCGTTCTCCGCCGACACGTAGATCGTGCCGTCGTCCTCGACGGTGATGTCCGCGCCCGTGTCGTCCTGGATCTGGTTGATCGTCTGGCCCTTCGGGCCGATGATCGCGCCGATCTTGTCGACCGGGATCTTCAGGGTCGTGATGCGCGGCGCGGTCGCGGCCAGCTCGCCCGGCTCGCTGATCGCGTCGAGCATGACGTCGAGGATCGCGTGGCGGGCGTCGTTGGCCTGCTGCAGCGCCTGGGCCAGCACGTCCGACGGCAGGCCGTCGAGCTTGGTGTCCAGCTGCAGGGCCGTCACGAACTCGGGCGTGCCGGCGACCTTGAAGTCCATGTCGCCGTAGGCGTCCTCGGCGCCGAGGATGTCGGTCAGCGTGACGTACTTGGTCTCGCCGTCGACCTCCTCGGAGATGAGGCCCATCGCGATGCCCGCGACGGGGGCCTTGATCGGCACGCCGGCGTTCATGAGCGACATCGTGGACGCGCAGACCGAGCCCATCGAGGTCGAGCCGTTCGACGCGAGCGCCTCGGAGACCTGGCGGATCGCGTACGGGAACTCCTCGCGGCTCGGCAGCACCGGCACGAGGGCGCGCTCGGCGAGCGCGCCGTGGCCGATCTCGCGGCGCTTGGGCGAGCCCACGCGGCCGGTCTCACCGGTCGAGTACGGCGGGAAGTTGTAGTTGTGCATGTAGCGCTTCTTGCTGACCGGCGACAGCGTGTCGATGGCCTGCTCCATGCGCAGCATGTTCAGCGTGGTGACGCCCATGATCTGGGTCTCGCCGCGCTCGAACAGGGCCGAGCCGTGGACGCGCGGGAGGATGCCCGCCTCGGCCGCGAGCGGCCGGATGTACGCCGCCAGGCGGCCGTCGATGCGGACGCCCTCGGTGAGGACGCGCTTGCGGACCAGCTTCTTGGTGAGCGAGCGCAGCGAGTTGCCGAGCTCGTTCTCGCGGCCCTCGAAGTCGGCGCCGAGCTTCTCGAGCATGAGCGACTTGACGCGGTCGAGCTCGTCCTGGCGCTCGGTCTTGTCGGCGATCTGCAGGGCCTGGTCGAGCTCGGCCGTGACGGCCGCCTCGACGGCCGCGTACGCGTCGTCCTGGTAGTCGAGGAAGCGCGGGTAGTCGGCGACGGGCTTCGCGGCGACCGCGGCCAGTTCGGCCTGGGCGCGCACGAGCTCGGCGATGACCGGCTTGACGGCCTCGAGGCCGCCCGCGACGATCTCCTCGGTCGGCTTGGTGCCGCCGGAGGCGATGAGGTTGATGGTGTTCTCGGTGGCCTCGGCCTCGACCATCATGATCGCGACGTCGCCGGACTCCAGGACGCGGCCGGTGATGACCATGTCGAAGGTGGCCTTCTCGATCTGCTCCAGGGTCGGGAACGCGACCCAGGTGCCGTCGATGAGGACGATGCGGGTGGAGCCGAGCGGGCCCGAGAAGGGCAGGCCGGCGAGCTGGGTCGACATGGAGGCGCCGTTCATGGCGACCACGTCGTACTCGTCCTTGGCGTCGACCGCGAGGATCGTGCCGATGACCTGGACCTCGTTGCGCAGACCCGACACGAAGGACGGACGCAGGCCGCGGTCGATGAGGCGGCAGGTGAGGATGGCGTTCTCGCTCGGGCGGCCCTCGCGGCGGAAGAACGAGCCGGGGATGCGCCCGGCGGCGTACATCCGCTCCTCGATGTCGACGGTGAGCGGGAAGAAGTCGAAGTGGTCCTTCGGGTTCTTCGACGCCGCGGTGGTGGAGAGGACCACGGTGTCGTCCATCTGGACGATCGCGGAGCCCTGGGCCAGCTTGGCCAGGCGGCCGGTGCTGAAGACGATCTTGCGGGTGCCGTACGCGCCGTTGTCGATGACGGCCGTGGCGTGGTGCTCCCCGAGGTTGTAGGCCTCGGGTGTCCGTTCGTTATCGGACATAGAGTGTCGATCTCCTTATGCAGTTCAGTGAGCTGCGTAGTTCGGAATGCGGCTCGCCTGCGCGCTTTTCCGGTCTTCG
Organism: Glycomyces sp. NPDC048151; assembly: GCF_043202775.1. Classification (NCBI taxonomy): domain Bacteria; kingdom Bacillati; phylum Actinomycetota; class Actinomycetes; order Glycomycetales; family Glycomycetaceae; genus Glycomyces; species Glycomyces sp. NPDC048151. The sequence continues at coordinate 218,267 of NZ_JBIDBB010000002.1, forward strand.
ATCGAAGCACTCGGAAGCTCGGCCCCGCTTCGTGCGGGACGTTCCGGATGCCACTACCGAGGACCGGGGCGGTCTCTGGCGTGCCGCGCGGCGCCCCGCTGGGAGGCGCTGCGGTCGAGCGTGTTGCTCGAAACCCACCTTACGTTATCCGGCCGACGTGACGGCACAGGCGAAGCAAAAGTGAGCCGGGACCGGCACCCCGCCGCTGGAAGGCGGCGGGGTACGCGAAAGGGAGCGCCCCTGTCGGGACGCTCCCTCTGCAAGCCTTGGTTAGGCGTTGTCGCGGATGCCGAGGCGCTCGATGAGGCCGCGGTAGCGCGCGATGTCTTCCTTCTTCAGGTACTTGAGAAGGCGGCGGCGCTTGCCGACCAGGAGGAGCAGACCACGACGCGAGTGGTGGTCGTGCTTGTGCACCTGGACGTGAGCGGTGAGCTCGCGGATGCGGGTCGTCAGGATCGCGACCTGGACGTCGGTGGAACCCGAGTCGCCCTCGCTGGTCGCGTATTCCTTGATGATCGCGGCCTTCTTTTCAGCGTCAAGCGCCATGTCGAACACCCTTTCGTGATTGCGGCCAACCCGCGGTGTCGTGCAGGCTGGTCGATTGAACAACCTGTCCAGGCTAACAGGGCGTCAGCCCAGGTCCAAAGCCCGGCGGGTGTCTGCGACGTCCGTCTCGATCTGCTTGATCAGCGGCTCGATCCCGTCGAAGGCGATCTGGCCGCGCAGGCGCGCCGTGAAGTCGAGCCGGACGGCCTCGCCGTAGAGGTCGCCGGAGAAGTCCAGGAGGTAGGCCTCGACGGTCCGCTCGGTGCCGTCGAAGGTGGGGTTGGTGCCGACGCTGATCGCGGCCGCGTGGCGGTGCGAGTCGCGGTGGAGCCAGCCCGCGTAGACGCCGTCGGCCGGGATCGCGGTCCCGGCGGCGATGTCGAGGTTCGCGGTCGGGAACCCGAGGGCGGTGCCGCCGCGGCCCGCGCCGTGGACGATGACGCCTTCGACGCCGTAGTCGCGCCCGAGCACGTCGGCGGCGCCCGCGACGTCGCCTTCGGCGATGAGGCCGCGCACGCGCGTCGAGGAGAACGCTTCATCGTCGGCGGTGAGGGTCTGCGGGAGCACCTCGAAGTCGAACTCCTCGCCGAGTTCGGCGAGCTTCTTGACGTCGCCGGAGGCCTTGTGGCCGAAGCGCCAGTTCTCGCCCACGACGACGGCCTTGGCGTGCAGGCCGCCGACGAGGACGTGCCGCACGAAGTAGTCGGGGCTCAGCTGCGAGAGCTCCTTGGTGAACGGCAGCACGCACACCGCGTCGACGCCGAGCGCGCCGAGCAGCTCGATACGCCGGTCGATACTGGTGAGCTGCGCGGGCATCGCGTGCGGCGCGACGACGGCGGTCGGATGCGGGTCGAAGGTGACGACGACGCAGCGGGCGTCGCGTTCGGCCGCGGCCTTCACTGCGGTGCGGACGAGGGCCGCGTGGCCGCGGTGCACCCCGTCGAACACGCCGATGGCTACGACGGAGGCGGGCCAGCCCTCGGGGGTCGCGTCTATTCCACGCCAGGTTTCCACGGTCCAGATCTTGCCACTCCCGCAAGCCGGGCGGCATCGTGATGGGGCGGCAGTGATGCAAGCGTGTTCCGGCGGCGCTAGAGCATCAGCGACTGGTCCGCGTTGCCGCCTGAGGCGAAGATGAGCAGCAGGAGCACGCCGACGGCCACCACCAGGAGCATCCCGATGAACAGCCATCCGGTGCTGGCGGGCTCGGCGAGCCGGGGCTGCTCCTCGGCGAGGACCTTGGGCTCCAGGTGGTCCGGGTCCTGCCTGGCCTGCTCGGAAAGGGTCGTGCGGAACTCCTCTGGCAGGTCTTCTGCGGCACTCATGCTCATGACGACTCCCGGTGGCACTGGTCGAAGCGGTACTGCGGTGGGGACCTCTCCCTTGATTGTTGAGAGAACGTCGGCTATCCGACGGACGTTTCCAGGAATCCGCCTGACAACCGCCGCATTTCACCCTCGTGGAAATTACAAGGCGGTGAGCGCCCTACCTTGCGAAACGTCCGGTAGCCGCCCGAAAGCCCGCCAGAGCCCCGAACCCGTGCCATGTTCATGTCTCAAGGCAGATCTGAGGAGGGTCGGCATGAACCGGAGAATCCTCGCCGTCGTGGCGGCGGGCGTGCTGCTCGTGGCCCTGACCGCAAGCGTCGCCACCGAGGCGGACGCGGCCGCCACCGGGTGCGGGCGCACCGGCAGCTTCACGGTGTGCACGACGAACCCGAACGGCACCAAGGACACCGCGATCGTCAACGAGATCACCAAGCAGGTCCAGGCGACCGGCGACGGCGACACGATCCGGCTCGCCGTGTACTACTTCTCGCTCGACAAGCAGGTCGCGCCGCTAGCGGACGCCCTGGTCGCGGCCAAGAAGCGCGGCGTGGACGTCAAGGCCGTCTTCGGCACCCGCAGCGACAAGCCCTCGCTCAACGACGCGGTGATCGCGAAGCTGAAGAGCGCCGGGGCCGCGGTCCGCCAGTGCTCCGCCGGATGCCTGCCGAACGCGGACGGCACCCGCAAGGGCCCCATGCACAACCGGTTCTTCCTCATCGAGAAGGGCGGTTCGCCCACCGTGCTCGTGACGAGCCTCAGCTTCGTCGGCTCGCAGCTGACGCAGGCGCACAACCTGCTCGGCGTCCACGGCGACCAAGCGGTCTACGACTTCTACAACGCTTACTGGAACCGGCTGTACGCGAAGAGCTGGGACGGCTGGACCGACGCGAACAAGGGCAGGACCGGTTCGCTCGCGAAAGCGTGGGTGTTCCCGCGCTCGGCCGACCCGGTCGCGGCGGAGCTCGCCCAGATCACCGCGTGCCACGACGGCGACCGGGTCTGGGTCGGCCACGCCAACTTCCAGTCCAACCGGCCCGAGACGCGGGCCCAGCTCGACCGGATCCAGGGGCTCGGCTGCCAGGTGCGCGTCGTGGTGCGCACCGGGCCGACCGCGAGCCCGGGGTGGATCGAGGACAAGCTCGGGTCGAGCAACGTGCGGGTGCACGACGCGCACCGCAACAAGTACCTCGTCGCCGAGGCGCAGTTCGGCTCCACGCACCGCGCGGTGGTGTGGACCGGGACCCACAATCTCAACGGCAACGGGCTCAAGCACTCCGACGACAACATGATGCGGGTGATGAACCAGTCCGTGGCGGACCGGTACCTGGAGCACTTCCAGGCCCTGTGGAACGGCGCCGATTGAGCTTTACGGTCGATCTGCTGCCCTTGGGGTGTGCCGAAGCGGACGACACCTGATGTGGCAGGAGTGGCCTCCATCCGCTTGATGGAGGCCACTCCTCATCACTTCCTTGTGGTTCGCTGCGCGAATTCACTCGGATCAGTCGCAAAGCGGCATGGTGCTATTCGGTGAACCACGTGGAGTACACGGTGGTGCGGCCCTCGGAGCTGAGGACCATCCGGTATTGAAACTCGGCGACGACGTCGTACGATCCGGTGTCGCAGCCGCTGTCGCCGCCGTCGTCGATTGCGAGCACGGTGTGAATGGACCCGGTCGAGCTCTTCCATTGAAGCTTTCCGATGACACCGTGCCCGTCCGCCGTGGTGTCGCAGACTTGGAAGCTGTCACCGCTATCGGTATACGTCATCTTGCCCCAGCTGGTGGAGATCAGTCGGTCTGCCGCTGCGGCGGGCGCAGCCGCGATGACGACAGCGGCAAAAGCGGTGCTGCCGATGACGGCGGCACGAGTCAGCCAGGTCTGTTTCATGTTCGTTCCTTCCTCGAAGGGGTGGGGTCGAGTTCCGGCAAGGAGGAACCATATCCGAAATAGGACAGTACACATGGTACAAGTCCGCGTCAATGTCTCAGTCTCGCAAGAGGTCCGACCCGAGAACGCGACTGAGGGGAGGGCCCGCGGCCCCTCCCCTCAGTCGTATCCTCGCTTAGCCCTTGACGGAGCCCGCCAGCAGTCCGCGCACGAAGTAGCGCTGGAGCAGCAGAAACACCAGGAGCGGAATGACGATCGCGATGAACGCCGCCGCCGGGAGCCGCGTCCAGCCGAAGCCCCACGTGCCGGCCATGTCGCCGAGCACGGCCGTGAGCGGCCGGGTCGCCTCGCCGGGCGCGAAGGTGCGGCCGACGAGGAAGTCGTTCCAGACCCAGAGGAACTGGAAGATCGCGATCGACGCCAGCGCCGGGGTCACCAGCGGCAGCACCACAGAGCGGAAGATCTGCGAGTGGCTGGCGCCGTCGATGCGAGCGGCCTCCATGACGTCGTGCGGGAGTTCCCGCATGAAGTTGTGCAGCAGGAAGATCGCCAACGGCAGGCCGAAGATCGTGTGCGCGATCCAGACCTGGATGATCGGCTGCACTCCCGTCAGGTCGAACTCGGGGATGATCGTGACCGGCCCGGCGTGCAGGCCCCGGCTGAACATCGACAGCAGCGGGATGAGCGCCATCTGGAGCGGCACGACCTGGAGCGCGAAGATCGCGATGTACAGGAGGCTGCGTCCCTTGAAGTCGATCCAGGCGAGCGCGTAGGCGGCCATGGCGGCGAACGCGACGGGGATGAGCACGCCGGGGATGGTGATGACGACGGTGTTCACCAGGTTGGTGATCAGGCCGCCGCCGTCGCCGGAGGCGTACAGGACGTAGTTGTAGGTGTCCAGTGTGAACGCCGGGTCGGTGAAGATCGTCCACCAGCCCGACGTGCGGATGTCGGACTCGGGCCGCAGGGAGGAGATGAAGAGCCCTGCGGTGGGGATCGTCCACAGCACCGCGATGAGGACGGCGACGAAGCTGGCGACGCGGCTGGTGAGCATGCGTCGGGCGCGGTCGCCGCGGCTCTCGCCGATGGTGCTGGGCCGGGGTTCGGTCTGCGTGCTCATCGAGCCTCCGCTTCCTGGCGCCGGACGTTGCGGACCTGGTAGATGACGACGGGGATGACCAGCAGGAACAGCAGGACGGCCATGGTGGCGCCGCGCCCGTCGTTGCCGAGGCGGAAGGCCTGGTCCCACATGTTGTGTGCGAGGACGTCCGTGCCGTGGTGGCCGCCGGTCATGGCCCGCACGATGTCGAAGAGCTTCAGCGTGGCGATGAAGACGGTGACCGCGACGACGATGATGGCCGAGCGGATCGACGGGACGGTGACGTTCCAGAAGATCTCGGCCGGGCTGGCGCCGTCGATGCGGGCGGCCTCGATGATCTCGGTGGGCACGCCTTTGAGCGCGGCCGAGAGGACCACCGTGGCGAAGCCGACTTCGATCCAGATGAGGACGACCATCAGCAGGAAGTTGTTGAGCACGTTGGTGTTCAGCCAGTTGACCGGATCGGCGCCGAACCAGACGAGGACCTGGTTGAGCAGGCCGATCTGGACACCGGAGCCCTTGTACTGGTAGATGAACTTCCAGATGATGGAGGCGCCGACGAACGAGATGCCCATGGGCAGGAATACGAGTGCCTTGTAGACGCGCTCGCCGCGGCGGCCGTCGATGAGGACGGCGTAGACGAGGCCGAGCGCGGTCGAGACCGCCGGGACGACGATGATCCACATGGCGGTGTTGACGAGGGTCTGGAGGGCGTCGGGGTCGGTGACGGCCCATCCGTAGTTCTCGAGGCCTACGAACTCGCTGCCGTCTCCTGAGAAGAAGGACATGGCGACGGTGCGCAGGGCCGGGTAGACCAGTCCGATGCCGAGCATCAGGACGGCCGGGAGCAGGAAGACCGCGGCCACGATGCGGCTGCGGTTGGCGCGGGACGCGGCTTCGGCGATGCCGTAGAGCGCCAGCAGGATCGCTGCGAAGGCGAGCAGGCCGACGGCCAGGAGGCCGAAGCGGTCGGTCAGATCGGAGATGTTCACGGTGAGTGCGGCTCCAGTGGATCGGGCAGAGGCGCCGAGCGGACCGGATTCCGGCCCGCTCGGCGCCTTCGGCTAGAGGTCCGGGTTACGGCCAGGAGTTCTCGATGTCCGTCGCGATCTGCTGGGCGTCCTTGGAGCCGTCGACCCACTGGACCATGCCGGTCCAGAAGGAGGAGGCGCCGACTTCACCGGGCATGAGGTCGGAGCCGTCGAAGCGGACGGTGACCTCGGGGTCGGTCAGGATCTCGGTGGCGAGCACGTTGATCGGCGTGGTGGCGTTGTTCGGGTCGACGCCCTGGTGGGCGGTGCTCCATGGGCCGGTCTGGAGACGGGCGTTGTGGTAGAGCTCGCTGGCCAGGAACTGGCGGGTGGCCTCGACCTCGGGGCGGTCCGCGAAGGCTGCCACGAACTCGCCGCCGACGAGCATGGTGTTGTCACCAGCGTTGGACTCGGGGAAGCGGAACGCGAAGACGTCGCCGTCCTCGGCCACGTTCGTGCCCGGCTCCCACATGGCGCCGTAGAAGGAGGCCTGGCGGTGCATGGCGCATTCGCCGGTCTTCACGGGCCAGCCGGCCTCCTGGAAGGCGGTGGAGCTGATGGTGTCCGGGCCGCCGTAGACGTACTCCTCGTTGGTGAGGATGGTGCCGGCCTTCTCGATGGCGCTGACGATCTGCGGGTCGTTGAACGCGATCTCGTGGTTGACCCACTGGTCGTAGAGGTCGGTGCCTTCGCGGAGGACGATGTCCTCGATCCAGTCGGTGCCGGGCCAGCCGGTGGCGCCGCCGGACTCGAACCCGACGCACCAGGGCATGACGCCGTCGGCCGCGATGGTGTCGGAAAGCGCGATGAGCTCATCCCAGGTCGCGGGGATCTCGTACCCGTTCTCCGAGAAGAAGGACGGCGAGTACCAGACGAGGGACTTGGCGTTGCCCGAGTGCGGCGGCGCGTAGAAGGTGCCGTCGATGGTGCCGTAGTTGAGCCAGTCCTGGCTCCAGCCCTCGGTGGCGAGCGCGTTGAGCTCTTCGGAGGCCGGGACGAGGCTGTCCTTGAAGTTGTTCATGAGGCCCGGCTGCGGGAACAGCGCGATGTCGGGGGCGTTGCCGCCGTCGACGCGGACCTTCATGTCGGCTTCGAACTCGCCGCTGGGCTCGTACTGGATGTCGATCTTGGTGCATTCCTCGAAGAAGGCCCAGCCTTCTTCCATCTCCGCGGCCTCCTGGTCGCGGATGGAGCCGAAGATGGTGACGGCTTCGCCGTCGAAGGAGCCGAAGCTCTCGTAGTTGGCGCAGTCCTGGGCTTCCTCCGGGACGGCGCCGCGGTCGTCGCCCTCCTCGTCGGGGGCGCCGCAGGCCGCCACGGCGAGCGCGATGGCACTGGTGGCAGCCGCAAGGCAGGAGATTCTTCGTGTCTTGCTCATCGGGGTTTCCCTCTCTTCGCAGGTGTGGTGCGCCCGGCGAGTCCGACTGCCTCCCTGTCCCCGCCCGATGGGAACCGCTCTCACGAGTTCCACCCCAGGTGGGGACTGCCTCACCCGCCGTTGGGGCGACGCTGGCAATGGTGCTCTGGGTAACACTGATTGTCAAGTGTGCATTGCCGAATCGTTACCGGGTGGCATTGGATCGATATCTGTCAGCACCCGATTCATGGGAGCGATTCCAATGACGTATCATTCCGGGGCCCGGCAAACTGTTTCCGATAGTTCGCGAAAGGTGCGATCGATGACGCAGCTGACCTTCCCCCAGGGATTCCTGTGGGGAACCGCCACGGCCTCCTATCAAATCGAGGGCGCGGCGACCGAGGACGGCCGGGGCCAGTCCATCTGGGACACGTTCTCGGCGACCCCCGGCAAGACCTGGCGCGGCCAGTCCGGCGCCGTGGCCTGCGACCACTACCACCGCGTCGACGACGACGTCGCGTTGATGCAGTCGCTCGGCGTCGACACCTACCGGTTCTCCATCGCGTGGCCGCGCATCCAGCCCGACGGCACCGGCCCGGCCAACCCCAAGGGCCTGGACTTCTACGACCGGCTCGTCGACAAGCTCGTCGCGGCCGGGATCAAGCCGATGCCGACGCTCTACCACTGGGACCTCCCGCAGTCCTTCGAGGACCGCGGCGGCTGGCCCGAGCGCGAGACCGCCGAGCGCTTCGGCGACTACGCCGCCATCGTCGCCTCGCGCCTGTCCGACCGCGTCCACACCTGGTGGACCCTCAACGAGCCGTGGTGCTCGGCGTTCCTCGGCTACGGCAACGGCCACCACGCGCCCGGCCGCACCGAGCCCGGCGCGGCGCTGGCGGCGGCCCACCACCTGAACCTGGCCCACGGCAACGCGGTCCTGGCCCTGCGCGCCGCGGGCGCCGAGCGGGTCTCGATCGCGCTCAACCCGACCGTGTGCCGCGGCGACGAAGAGGCGGTCCAGTACGTCGACGCGGTCGCCAACCGGATCTTCTTCGACCCGCTGCTGCGCGGCGAGTACCCGGCCGAGCTGCTCGAGCGGACCGTCCACCACACCGACTGGTCCTTCGTCCAGGACGGCGACCTCGAGCGGATCAACCAGCCGATCGACCTCATCGGCGTCAACTACTACTCGCCGACCTGGCTCAAGAACGCGCCCGGCGCGCCTGAGAGCGACGTCAACCCCGGTTCGGCCGGCATCGAGGGCTGGGCGCCCGAGGAGCTCCCGGTCACCGACATGGGCTGGAAGATCGACGCCACGGGCCTCACGGAGCTCCTGGTGCGCATCCACAAGGACTACGGGATCCCGACGATGATCACCGAGAACGGCGCGGCCTACCCGACCGGGCCGGGCGAGGACGGCGAGGTCCACGACGCCGAGCGGGTCGCGTACCTGCGCGCGCACATCGCGGCCGTCCACGACGCGATCGAGGCCGGCGCGGACGTGCGCGGCTACACCGCCTGGTCGCTCATGGACAACTTCGAGTGGGCCTTCGGCTACGACAAGCGCTTCGGGATCGTCCACGTCGACTACGCGACCCAGAAGCGCACCCCGAAGGACAGCGCCAAGTTCTACTCGAAGGTCATCGCCGACAACGGCGTCGACCGCTAGGCCAGCGCGCTCCGGAGTCCGCGCACCGCGCGCTCCGGGTCGGCGGCGCGCATGACCGCGCCCATGACAGCGACCCCCGCCGCACCCGCCTCCCTTGCGGCGCGGGCCCTTTCAGGGCTGTGGACGCCGCCGAGCGCGTACACCGGGACCGGGCTCGCCGCGCACGCCTCCCGCAGCGCGGCGGGCCCGATCGCGGGCCCGTAGCCGGGTTTGGAGTCGGTGGGCCAGACCGGCGAGAGGGTGCAGTAGTCGAGTCCGGGGTCGATGGGCTCCCCCGCGTGGACGGAGCGGCCCAGGAGCGCCGGGCGCGGCGATGGAATCGGGAATTTCCTCGAAAGGTGCGCTGCCGCAACGGGTCCGGCGGGGTCGGAGACGATGAGGACGCCGCCCGCGTCGTCCAGTATCGGCTGGAGCTCCCCTGCCAGGGCGAGGCGTTCCTCCCACCGCAGGTGCTTGTCGCGCAGGACGAGCGCGAAGGGGCCGCCGCGCAGGGCCAGCGCGACCTGCTCGGCGAGCAGCCGCGGGCTGCCGGGGAGGTCGGTGACGACGATGAGCCGGTGGAGCACGTCCCGATGCTACGGCTGGAGTGGCGGAAGTGCCATGTGTCTGCTGGCGTCCGACTCGCCACTGCTCCACCGGTTTAACACTTGTGTATCGGTCCACCGCGCGAGCTTGCGTAATTCGCGACACAGGTGCGAAACTTCAGTAGATGAACATCGGCGATCAAATCAACGTGCTGCGCACCGAAGGGGAGCGGATCGCTGTCGCTGGTGGAGAGCTCGCGCTGACCGCGAGTGTGCCCACCTGCCCGGGCTGGAACGTCAAGGAGCTCTTGACCCACATCGGGACCGTCCATCGGTGGGCGGCGGCGATCGTGGGCGAAGCGTTGCCTTACGATCCACGGAAACAGGAGTTCCAGCACATCGTGGGGCCCATGCCGCACGACGACCTGCTGGTCGACTGGGTCCGCGAAGGGCTCTTGCGGCTTGCGGCCGCACTGGAGGCCGCTCCGAGCGGGCTCCAGTGCTGGCAGATGTTCCCCTCCGAGTCGTCGCGCCGCTTCTGGGTCCGCAGGCAGGCCCACGAGACCACCATCCACCGCGTCGACGCCGAGCAGGCCCGGGGCGACGAGATCTCACCGGTCGGCCCCGAGTTCGCGGCCGACGGCATCGACGAGCTGCTGCTGGGGTTCCACGGCAGGCCGTCGAGCCGGGTGCGGGCGCTGCGTCCGTCAGTGCTCCACATCCACGCCTCCGATCTGCCGCCGGGGCGCGGCGACTGGTACATCCATCCCACCGACACGGGTCCGCTCGTGACGTTCAGCGAGGTCGAGACCCCGCACTGCGTCATCGAAGGCCCGGTGGAGCTGTTGTACCTGGCGCTGTGGAACCGGCTGCCGTTCGACGACCTGCTGGTCCGCGGGGACCCGGCACTGCTCCACTTGTGGCGCAATTACTCCGCGGTCCGCTGGGTCGATCCGGTGGACGTCTGACGGTCCTGACTGTGGGCTACTGGAGCGCTACAGTCGGGAACCGCAGGTAGTCGACCGCTAACGGTCCGATTTGTCTGGACGGAGCTGGTTTGCGGTCACGTGGCGCGCGCTGCTGCGCGCCAACGGGGAGCGGGGATCGTAAGCTCACGGTCGTGAACCAGGATTCTCTGCACCACAGCCATTCGGTCCCGAACGACGCCGTCCCCCGCGCGGCCCTGTGGATCCTGGTCCCGGCGGCGGCCGCGACGATCCTCGGCCTGATCCTCATGTGGCCCTCGGGGGTCGAGGACGCCTCCTCGGTCGAGGCGTACGGCACCGAAGTCGACGGGCAGGTGCTCACCGTGAACGAGACCGAGTGCGAAGAGGCCGACGCGGAGCTGAACGAGCAGCTGCAGGCCACGGTCTGCGGCGACGTGGTCGTGCGGCTCCTCTCGGGCGAGCACGAGGGCGAGGAGGCGATCGTCGACATCCCCAGCGGCCCAGGCGCTCCCGTCGTCGAGCCCGGGGACGACGTCATCGTCCTCTACACGCCCGACTCAGTCTCGGGCCAGCAGTACCACATCATCGACCACGACCGGGCGAGCGCGCTGTGGGCGCTGGCGATCGCGTTCGCGCTGGCGGTGGTGGCGTTCGGTCGGTGGAAGGGCGTGCGTTCGCTCGTGAGCCTAGCCATCACGTTCGCGGTGGTGCTCCTGTTCATGGTCCCGGCGATCCTGGACGGGTCCTCGCCGATCCTCGTCGCGGTGGTCGGCTCGGCCGCGATCATGCTCGTCTCGCTGTACCTGGGGCACGGCTGGAACCGGACGACGACGGTGGCGGTGGTCGGGACGCTCGCGTCGCTCGTCGTGACGGTGCTGCTCGCCGAGGCGGCCGTGAACCTCGCGCAGCTCAACGGGGTCCTGGACGAGAACACCACGAACCTGGCGCTGCAGTACCCGATCGACATGTCCGGCCTGCTCCTGGCGGGCATCCTCATCGGCGCGCTCGGCGTGATCGACGACGTGACGGTCTCGCAGGCCGCCACGGTGGACGAGGTCGCGAAGGCCAACCCGCGGTGGGGCACCGCGCGGCTGTACAAGTCGGGGATGCGGGTCGGGCGCGACCACCTCACCTCGGTGGTGAACACGCTGGTGCTCGCGTACGCGGGCGCCTCACTGCCGCTGCTGGTGCTCATCGCCGCCGCGAACCGGCCCCTGGAGCAGGTGCTCACGAGCCAGACGATCGCCACCGAGATCGTGCGGTCGGTCGCGGGCACGCTCGGCCTCATCGCGGCCGTGCCGATCACGACGTGGCTCGCGTCGTACCTGGCTCGGTGGCAGCCGAAGCCGAAGGAGCCCAAGGCCCCCAAGGAGAAGCCGGGCCCGAAGCCGAAGCCCGCGGAGGGCGCCTGGGACGAGGACGAGAAGTTCCCGCCGTCCCAGCTCCGGTAAGAACCGCTCGGCGGCCGTCATGAGCTTCTTGGCGGCCTGGTGCAAAGCCTGGAGCACGGTCATGACCGCCGGGCGGCCCGTGGAGGCCGTCCGGTGAACCACGTAGACGTCCCGCCCGGGCAGATCCTCGGCCACTTTGCGCACCGCCACGTCCTTGCGTTCGGCCGCCGCCATCCACGGCGCGACGGTCACCCCCAGGCCCTTCGCGACGAGCGTGAGGATCGTGTCGAGGCCCTCGAACTCCGAGACCGGCGCGCTGATGCCCTCGGTCCGCCACAGCCGCGCCAGCGCCATCCGCGAGGGCTCGCCCTCGGGGGAGGCGATCCAGGACTCGGCCGCCAGCGCGTGCGCCGACAGGACCTCCCTGACCGCCAGCGGATGCTTGGTCGGGAGGACGGCCACGAGCGGGTCGTTGACGAGGTGGTGGAAGGTGAGCGGGCCGCTCTGGGCGGGGCGGCGCTGGGCGGACCAGTCGTCGATGAGGGCCAGGTCGATCTCGCCGGAGCGGACGCGGGCGAGCGACTCGGAGACGGTGTGCTGCTGGAGCAGGACCATCTGGAGTTCGGGGTAGCGGCGCAGGCGGCGCACGATCGGGCCGGCGAGGGCGACGGCGACGGTGGGGAACGCGGTGAGGGTGACGCGGCCACGCGGTTCGGCGGACTCGGCGGCGAGGTCGGTCTCGGCGGCGTCGATCGCTTCGAGGATGCGGGCGGTGTGGGCGACGAGGCGGCGTCCGGCGTCGGTCAGCTGGGCGGAGCGGGCGGTGCGTTCGAGGAGGGACACGCCGGTCTCCTTCTCCAAGGCGGCCAACTGCTGTGAGACGGCGGAGGCGGTCTGGCCGGTCGCGACGGCAGTGGCGGCTATCGATCCCTGGGCCGCGAATTCGTAGAGAAGCCGCAGGCGGCGCACGTCGAGCATAAGGAAATCTTACCCTCGGCGAAAGGTAGAAATACTTGCGTTGATGCTCCGTCTGGGGGAGATTGGGGGCCGTCAGCGACCATCCACCAAGGAGTCACCCGTGACCGTCTCCGCCACCCTCGCCGCCAACGAAGCCATCGCCGCTCGCCGCGCCGCCGGACTGGAGGTGCTCGCGCTCGGCTTCGGTGAAGCAGGGATCCCGGTGCACCCCTTGCTGAGCCAGCGCCTCGCGAAGGCCGCCGGGAAGATCGCGTACGGGCCCGTCGCCGGGACCGACGAGGCCCGCGAGGCCGCCGCCGGGTACTGGACCCGCCGCGACAACCCGACCGAGGCGTCGCAGGTGCTCCTCGGCCCCGGCTCGAAGCCGCTCTTGTTCGCGCTGCAGCACGCCGTCGGCGGCGACGTGGTCCTTCCCCAGCCCGCGTGGGTGTCGTACGCGGCCCAGTCGCAGCTGCTCGGCCGCGAGCCGATCCGCGTGCCCGTCCCGCACGGCGAGGGCGGCGTGCCCGACGCGGCGCTCATGCGCGACGCGGTGCGCGAGGCGCGGGCGGCGGGTCGGGACCCGCGCCTGGTCGTGGTCACCTTGCCGGACAACCCGACCGGCCGCCTCGCCTCCGAGGCGTCGGTGAAGGAGCTGTGCGAGGCCGCGCGCGAGCTCGACCTGGTCATCGTCGCCGACGAGATCTACCGGGACCTCGTGTTCAAGGACGGGCCGTTCCCCTCCCCGAGCCGGTGGGCGCCCGAGCGGACGGTGACGACCACCGCGTTGTCGAAGAACTACGCGCTCGGCGGCTGGCGCATCGGCGCGGCCCGCTTCCCCGACTCGGAACTCGGGCAGCGGTTGCAGGAGACGGTGCGGGGCATCGCCTCCGAGCTGTGGTCCTCCGCGCCGCTGCCGATGCAGCACGCCGCCGCGTACGCCTGGTCTGACCCGGCCGAGCTCGTCGACCGGGTCGCCATGGCCCGCCGCCTCCACGGCGCGGTCGCGAACGCCGTCGCCGAGGTCTTCGCGTCCGTCGGCTGCGACGTGCGCGTCCCGCAGGGCGGGTTCTACGTGTGGCCGGAGTTCGGGCCGCTGCGCGCGGCGCTGGCCGAGCGCTGGGGCGTGCGCACCAGCGCCGACCTCGTCCGGGTCCTGCTCTACGAGTTCGGGATCGTGGTCATCGCCGGCGACGCGTTCGGGGACGACCCGGCGGCGCTGACGATCCGCGTCGCCGTCACGGGCATCTACGGCGACAACGACTCCGAGCGGATCGCGGCCCTGCTCTCAGACGACCCGCTGGAGATGCCGTGGATCGCCGAGAACCTGGACGGCCTGCGGGACAAGCTGAAAGCGCTCGTCGCCTAGCGGCTACGCGTGGAAGTGCTCGTAGACGACGATCGCGACCCACACGCAGACGACGACCACGACGAGCGCGGCGGAGAGGAACAGCGCGCCCACCACGCGCTGGATCTCGAGTTCGCGCCCGTCCTTGACCGGCCCGCGCCAGCGGCCGTAACGCCAGTGGTCCCGGCCGAGCTCGTCGTCGCCCACGTCGAGCAGGAGGGTCTGGAGGTCGGCGATGCTGTCGGCCTGTTCGGCCAGCCGCCGCCGCAGACGGTACTCCCGGGCGTCGATCATGCCCTTGCGCCGGGCCCTGGCGAGGCGGTCGAGGGCGATGCGCTTGTCGGTCCTGGAGGCCCGAGCGGCATATGCGTCCATGACATGCTCCCACCTGTGCTTTCTTCATCATCGCAGAGACGAAGGCCCTTTGCATGCCCTGTTTTCGCAGGTCGTAAGCATCGGGAGCACAGGCGCAACACGGGACGCGGCAGCCTCTCGGGCCTCACTCCAGGAGGGCGCTGACCGCCCTGGCGAGGTCGGTGTCCTTCGCGGAGACCTTGTTCCCCGCCGAGTGGGTGGTGGTGGAGACGCGCAGCTTGTTGTAGTTGATGGTCAGATCAGCGTGGTGGTTGCGCTGCTCGTTGAGGAAGCCGACGGCGCTCGCGGCGGCGAGGGCCCGGAGGTGGCCGTCGAAGGTCCAGGTCTGCTCGAGCTTGTCGCCGACGTGGGTCCAGCCGGGCAGTTCCGACAGCGCGAGCTCGATCTCGGCCTCGGTCAAGGGTTGGTCGCTCATACCCCGATTCTGACAGCTCTTCGCGATCAGTTCTCGTCGATGAGGCTTACTTTGCCCGTGTCCAGGTCGTAGACGGCGCCGACGACGAGGACGCCGTCGAGGTTCTCGCGGCGGCTCAGGTCGGCGACGGTGCGGCGCACCTGGAGGCGCAGCGCGCGCGAGGCGGCCTCCTCGGGGTCCTTCGTCTCCTCCCACGCCTGGGACGCGGGCTGCCACAGCTGCTCGACGAGGTAGCCGGTGCGCGGGTCGTGGGTGGCGTCCTCGACCGCGTGCAGGGCCGCGTTGATCGCGCCGCACCGCTCGTGGCCGAGCACGACGACGAGGGAGACGCCGAGTTCGGCCGCGCCGAACTCCAGAGAGCCGACGGCGGCCCGGTCCGGGACGTGCCCGGCGGTGCGCACGACCAGGAGCTGCCCGAAGTCGCAGTCGAACACGCTCTCGGCGGTCACACGCGAGTCGATGCAGGTGAACACGGCGGCGCTGGGGGTCTGGCCCGGGGCGGCCTCGCGGGCCGCGACGATGTCGCGCTTGTACCGGGGCTCGCCCGCCACGAATCGTCCGTTGCCCTCGAGGAGGGCGACGAGCGTGTTGGCGGCTTGGTGGTGCTCCATCAGCGAGGAGGCGGTCAGTTCTGGCACGCACTGAATGGTGCCGCACGATGCCGCCCGGCGCAAGGCGGACGGGCCGCCGGACACGCACCTTTTACAGAGCGCACGTTACCGTTTCGAGATGTGTTGGTCATTAACCAGGACTTGAAGCTCGCCTTACGCGACTCTATGATGAATACGTACTACCGCAATGGCATTTACCAGCGGTTTCACCACCCCACCAGTTTCTGGAGGAACCGTGCGCACCTATGGCGACGGCTGCCCTGCCGCCCACGCGCTCGACCTCGTCGGCGAGCGCTGGTCGCTCCTCATCGTCCGCGAACTGCTGCTGGGACCGAAGCGTTTCACCGACCTCCGGGCCGGCCTCCACGGGGCCAGCGCCAACGTCCTGTCCCAGCGCCTGCGCGAGCTCGAAGCCCACGGCGTCGTGTCGAAGCGGCGGCTGCCGCCCCCGGCCGCGTCCAAGGTGTACGAGCTCACCGAGTGGGGCCGCGACCTCGAACCGGTCATCGTGTTCCTGCTGCGCTGGGGCGCCCGCTCGGCCGCGATCCCGCTCGACGCGCCGATGGGCGCGGACGCGCTGATCCTCTCGATGCGGTCGCTGTTCATGCCCGTGGCCGCCCGCGGTTTCGACGCGGCCTTCGAGCTGTGGGTCGACGACCGGCCGTTCATCGCCGAGATCATCGACGCGCAGCTGCTCCTGGCCCCGGGCCGCCCCGAGCACCCGCACGCGGTGATCCGCACCGACGCCGAGACGCTCAAGCGCCTCACCCTCGGCGGCCGCAGCCTCGACGTGTCGCTGCACGCGGGCCGCGTCACCGTCCAGGGCGACCAGGCCATGGCCGAACGCTTCCTGGGCCTGTTCCGCCTGCCGGAACCGGCGCCCGCCTCCGCGGGGCCGGGCCCGGTCTAGCGAAGCACGCGGATCTCACCGGTGCCGCTGACCTTGGCGCGGCGGTCGGTGATGAGCATGTGCCCGGGCGCGTGGGTGATCGCGAACGGCAGCCTGGCCTTGACGACCGCTTCCTGAAGCGTCACGCCGCAGGCCCAGAACACGGGCACGTCGCCGTCGTGGAGGCGCACCGGGTCGCCGAAGTCGGGCTTGGCGAGGTCGCGGATGCCGATCGCCGCCGGTCGTCCGATGTGGACGGGCGCGCCGTGGGCGTACGGCATTTCGGCCGTGATCGCCGCCGCGTGGTCGGCCATCGCCCGCGGCATCGGCCGCATCGAGACCACCACCGGGCCCCGGAAGCGCCTGGCGCCCAGGGCCTTCAGGTTCGTGCGGTACATCGGCACGTTGACGCCCTGCTCCAGGTGGCGCAGCGGGATGCCCGCCCGCTCCAGGAACGGCTCGAACGTGAACGTGCACCCGGTCAGGAAGGTCACCAGATCCGAGTGCCAGAGGTCGGCCACGTCAGTGCGCTCGGCGACCAGCTCGCCCTTGCGCCACACCCGGTAGGCCGGCAGGTCCCGGCGCAGGTCCGCGCCGAACGCCAGCTCGGTCCAGTACCGGCCGGGCGCGACCACGTCCAGCAGCGGGCACGCCCGCGGATTGCGCACCGCGAAGCGCCGCAACGCGATCGCGTGCCGGGCGGGAACCGACACCAGGTTGGCCTGCACGTACCCCTGCGACCAGCCGCTCGTGACGGCGACCAGGCCGCCCCGGAACCGGGCGCGGGCCTCCTGCGGCTTGGTCTGGGACTCGGGACGCTGTCTCGTGAACATCGCTCCTCCTTCGCTCGATAACCCGAGCATCGTCTCGGCCCCGTCAAGACCTTCACGAGTCGTTCATGAGACACAAACCGGTACCTGCACGGTCACTCTGCGGAAACCCCTTGCAACCGTTCCCAATTGATCATGATCTGCCCATAGACTGGAATCGTCCCCATGTTTTGACGGCCGCACCTCGACTCCCCGGGAGGTGGACCGTGGACTTCGGCATCCTCGGGCCCCTGCAGCTGGCCTGGGAGGGCCTGCCCGTGGCGCTGCCCGGGCGGACCCTGCCAAGGCTGCTCGCCGTGCTGCTCCTGGAAGCCGGGCATGTCGTGCCCCTCCCGAAACTCGTCGACGCCCTCTGGGAGGAGACGCCGCCCGCCACCGCCCGCCGCCAGATCCAGAACACCGTCGCCAGCGCCCGCGGCCTCCTCCTCCCCATGGGCACCAGCGAGATCGAGACCGTCGGCGACGGCTACCGCCTGCGCGTGCGCACCGAGAAGCTCGACTCGCTGCGGTTCCAGCGCGCCGTCCGCATCGCCCGCGAGCAGGAGGCCGCCTCCGAACCCGAAGCGGCCCTGTTGAGCCTGCGCGAAGCCCTCGAACTGTGGCGCGGCCCGACCCTGGCCGGGCTCGGCGGCCGCGTCATCGAATCCGGGGCGCGCCGCTGGGACGAGGAGCGCGCCGCCGCCGAGGAGTCCCGCGCCGAACTCGAACTCGCGCTCGCCACCGGCGTCTCCGTCGTGGCCGACCTGCGCCGCGTCCTCGAAGCCCACCCCTACCGCCAGCACACCGCCGAACTGCTCATGACCGCCCTCTACCGCGAGGACCGGCCCGCCGAAGCCCTCGACGTGTACGAGTCCATCCGCAGCCAGCTCGCCGAAGAACTCGGCATCGACCCCGGCCAGCGCCTCAAGCACCTCCACACCGCGATCCTCCGCGACGACCCGTCCCTCAGGGCCGCACCCAGACCCGCCGCCCCCAAGGCCCGCGTCGCGCTCCCCGCGCCCGCGCAGCTGCCCTCCGACAGCATCCACTTCACCGGCCGCACCGCCCAGCTCGACACCCTCGACCGGCTCCTCGAAGGCGGCCCGCAGGTCGCCGTCATCTCCGGCATCGGCGGCTCCGGGAAGACCACCCTCGCCCTCCACTGGGCGCACCGCGTCCGCGAGCGGTTCCCCGACGGGCAGCTGTACGTCAACCTCCGCGGCTTCGACCGCACTCCCTCGCTCGCGCCGCTCGACGCCCTCGCCGGGTTCCTGCGGGCCCTGCGCGTCCCCACCGAGGCCATCCCCTCCGACCTCGACGAAGCCGCCGCGCTCCTGCGCTCCCGCCTCGCCGACACCCGCACCCTCCTCATCCTCGACAACGCCCGCAACTCGACCCAGGTCCTGCCGCTCCTGCCCGCCACCAACGGCTGCGTCGCCGTCGTCACCAGCCGCGGCCGCCTCCCCGACCTCGCCGCCGCCCACGACATCCGCCAGCTCACCGTCGGCGCCCTCGACGACACCGACGCCGTCCGCCTCCTCGAAGGCCTCATCGGCGCCGACCGCGTCACCAGCGAACCCGAAGCGGCCCACCGGGTCGCCGAACTATGCGGCGGCCTCCCCCTCGCCCTGCGCATCGTCGGCACCAACCTCGACGCCCAGCCCGGCACCACCCTCGCCGAGACCGCCACCGCCCTCGCCGGACACGACCGGCTCTCCCGCCTCGCCGTCGAAGGCGACCCCACCACCACCGTCGCCGCCGCGTTCGACCTCTCCTACCAGGCCCTCGAACCCGAAGAGGAACTCCTCTACCTCAACCTCGCGTACCTGCCGGGCACGGACTTCTCCAAAGGCCTCGCGTGCGCCCTCGTCACCTGGGAACCCGAAGCGGCCGAACGCCTCCTGGCCAACCTCGTCGCCGCCCACCGCATCGACGAGTACCGGCCCGGCCGCTACCGCTTCCACGACCTCGTCCGCGAATACGCCCGCCAGAAAGCCGAATCCGCGTTCGACCCCGCTGCGCTGCAACGGCTCCGCGAACAGGCCGTCGCCTGGTACGCGCAGGGCTCCACCCGGCTGCCCGTCCTGGAGTACCGCAACATCGTGGCCACCTTCCTCGAATGGAACGGCCACCCGCACGTCTCCCGGCTGCTCGCGCGCCTCATCTCCTTCGCCGACGCGGGCTACCGCGACGACGCCGCGAACCGGCGGGCGCTCTCGGACTCCCTCTACGAGCTGCCCGAACTCGCCTACGTCGCCGAACGCGGCATCGAGACCGGCACGCGCTCGGACGAGCCGATGGACGCCGTGCGCGCGTACGCGCTGGCCGACGCGGTCGCGTTCGCGTCCGGGGACCTCCACAAGTCAAAGGCGTACGCGGAGAAGACCCTCGAATACCTGCGCCTGACCCCGCACGGCGACCGCACGGGCAAGGCCCGCAACGACCTCGCGACCACGCTGACACAGCTCGGCCGGTACCGGGAGGCGGTGTCGCTGCTGCGCGAGGCGGTGGTCGCGGCCGAACGCAGCGGCAACCGCAAAGTACGCGTCGAGGTCCTCACCTCGCTGGGGACCGTCCTTCGCCGCATGGGGATCTTCGCCGAGGCCGAAGCGCTCCTGTTGAAGGCCCGCGACCTGGACGCGGCGGCAGACGACGGGCCGACCACCGTCTACCCGCTGCTGTCGCT
This sequence comes from Glycomyces sp. NPDC048151, assembly GCF_043202775.1. NCBI lineage: Bacteria > Bacillati > Actinomycetota > Actinomycetes > Glycomycetales > Glycomycetaceae > Glycomyces > Glycomyces sp. NPDC048151. Next base: position 238,135 of record NZ_JBIDBB010000002.1, read on the forward strand.
CTCGGAGCTGTACGTCGACCAGGGGCGCATCAGCGCCGCCGAGAACCTGAGCCGCGAGATCGCCGAGATGCTGCGCGACCACCCGTCGAAGTACTACCAGTCGCGGCTGTACTTCCGGCAGTTCGCGGTCCACCGCGCCGACGAGGACAACCCGCGGGCCGAGGCAGCGCTGCTGCGCAGCCTCGAACTGGTCGAGCAGTTCAACAACTGGCGGCACCTGCTCATCTACACGTACTGGCTCGCGGACCTGTACGTCGACACCGAGCAGTTCGAGCAGGTGCGGGACACGCTGGGCCGGGTCGCGCACCTGGCCCGGTACGAGACCTCGGAGTCGCTCGCTGTCAAGGCCCGCGTGATGTGCAAACTCCATACAGCCGAAGGCGACCTGCCGCGGGCGATCCGCATGGGCCGCCAGGCCTGCGACGTCTTCGCGGCGATGCCCGACCCGCTGCGCCAGGCCCGCAGCCTCCTCGCCCTCGCCAACGCCTACCAGGCCGCAGGCCACCCCGAAGAAGCCGACGACCGCCGCGAAGAGGCCCGCACCCTCCTGGCAGGCCTGGGCATCGACCCCGGATTACCGCCGCAAGTCAGCTCGTACCAGCGCGCGGGTGAGCCGCCCCTACCAGGTGTTCTATATTCATAACGGTCGACGTTCGACAAATGTTGTACACTTGGTGGATGGCGATTGGCTTCCGTCCCACGGACGACGACGAACGGATCATCGAAAGCTTCAAACGCGAGGGCGAAAGCACCTCGGACGTGATCCGGCGCGGGCTCCGCAGCCTCGAACGACTCGCCTGGGAGGAAGAAGCCCGAGCCGACATGGCCCGCCTCGCACTCGAAGACCTCTCGGACGAACCGGATGCCTGGGAGTACGACCAGGACGGCAACGTGCGCGTCATCGGGACCGACATCGTCGTGCCGCCCCGCAAGGGAACCGAGCGGTGATCCGAGGCGCGGTCTACCCCATCGACCTCGGCGATGCCAAACGCGGCCATGAACAACGCGGTCGCCGCCTCGGCCTGGTCTTGAGCACACACCACGAATCCTGGAGCACCGTCACGGTCGTCCCGACCTCGACGAGCGCCCAAGCCTCCGCCTTCCGACCGGAGGCGATCGTCGCGGGCAGGCCGACGCGCATGCTGGTCGACCAGATGCGGACGATCGACACCCGGTACTTCACCGGCGACCTGGTCGACTTCCTCAACCGGGAAGACATGGAGCAGATCGAGTACGCCGTGGTCAGGTACCTCGGACTCATGGGCTGAAGCGCCGATTCCGCCCCTGACTTTCGTCAGGGCCAACTCAGGTCGTTCGACAGATGCGCCACCAGTCGCCCGATTCCTACAGTTGAGTCCACACCCACCGGATGAGACGAGGGAAGAGATGCACGCGATCAGGCAGCACGAATTCGGCGGCCCCGAGGTCCTCCTGTACGAGGAGGTGGCCGACCCCGAGCCCGGCCCCGGCCAGCTCCGCATCGACAGCCGCGCAGCGGGAGTCCACCTGCTCGACACGACCTTCCGCAGCGGCGACAAGAACGGCCCCTACCCGCTCCCGCCCCTGCCGATGATCCCCGGCCGCGAAGCCGCTGGGATCGTCGACGCGGTCGGCGAGGGCGTCGACCCCTCCTGGATCGGCAAACGCGTCGTCGCCCACCTCGGGTTCGCCTCCGCCGGTTACGCCGAGAAGGCCGTCCGCGAGGTCGCGAACGTCCACGAGATCCCGGGCGACGCCGGGTTCGCCGAGGCCATCGCGATGATCGGCACCGGCCGCACCGCGCTCATGGTCCTGTCCGTCGGCCCGGTCAACGCCGACGACGTCGTGATCGTGCCCGCCGCCGCAGGCGGCATCGGCACGCTCCTGGTCCAGGCCGCGAAGAACGCCGGCGCCTACGTGGTCGGCCTCGCGGGCGGCCCCGACAAAGTCCGCCAGGTCGCCGAGAACGGCGCTGACGCGGCGATCGACTACAAGGCCGCAGACTGGACCTCGGTGCTCGACAAGGCACTCGAGGGCCGCGAGGCGACCCTCCTGTTCGACTCGGTCGGCGGCGACACCGGCCGCGCGGCCTTCGACAGGCTGGGATTCGGCGGCCGCATGGTCGTCTTCGGCTGGTCCGCCGGAAAGGCCACCGAAGCCACGGTCGAAGACATCGTCGGCAGGGGCCTCACGGTCTCCGGCGCCCTGGGCCCGAAGCTCCTGGAGAAGCTGGGCGGCCTCCGCGCCCTCGAAGAACGGTCCCTCGCCGAGCTCGCGGCCGGGCGCCTGCGCCCCGCGGTCCACACCTTCAAGCTGAGCGAAGCCGCCGAAGCCCATCGCGCCCTTGAGAACCGAGGCACCACAGGAAAGGTGGTCCTGATCCCGTAGCAGGTTCCGTTACGGCCCTGCTTGATCCGGGTACGAAGCCGCCGCCCCGGCGGTGGGCCGGAGCGGCGGTCGGTGATCGGGTCGCTCGGCTGGGAGCCGGGCGGTTCGCCGGGACCATCTGGTCCCGACGCTCGATCGGGCCTTAGGAGGCGCGGGCGAGTTCGGCGGTGGTCAGGTGGTTCGGAACCACCGCGACCGGCTCGGCCTCGGCGTGGGCCCGGGCGAGCGGGACCGAGAGGGCTAGGCCCGCCAGGGCCAGCGCGACGCCGACGAGGATCGGCGCGGTCAGGCTCAGCCCGGCCGAGAGGGCAAGGCCGCCGAGCCAGGCGCCGTTCGCGTTGGCGAGGTTGAAGGCCGCGTGGTGCAGGGAGGAGGCGAGCGACGGGGCGGCGTGGGCGCCGTCCAGCAGCAGGCGCTGCATGATCGGCCCGACCAGCGAGGACGAGAGGGCCATCAGGAACACGCCCGTGATCGCCAGGACCGGGTTCGACATCGTGAAGTACATCATCAGCAGCACGGCGGCGATGGTGGTGAACGAGGCGAACAGGCCCTGGATCGGGGCGCGGTCGGCGACGTGGCCGCCGACGACGTTCCCGGCCGTGAGGCCGAGGCCGAACACCGCGAGGGTGATCGCGACGGCGACCGTGCCGAGGCCGGTGACGTCTTCGAGGATCGGCGTCAGGTAGGTGTAGGCCGCGAACATGCCGCCGAAGCCGATGGCGCCGGTGATGAGCGGGAGCAGGACGCGCTTGGAGCGGATCGCCCGGATCTCGTCGGAGGCCTTGGTGGGCACGATGACGCCGCGGGTGTCGGGCACCGTGGCCCAGATCGCGGCGGCGGCCACGAGGCCGAGCGCGGCGACGGCGGCGAAGATCCAGCGCCAGGAGAACTGGCCGATGAGCAGGGCGCTCACGGGGACGCCGACGATCGTCGCGACCGTGAGGCCGGACATGATCCCCGAGATCGCGCGGGCGCGCCGCTCGTAGGAGACCAGGCTCGCGCCGACCACCGCGGCCGCGCCGAAGAACGCACCGTGCGGGAGCCCGGCGAAGAACCGGGAGGCGAGCAGGGTCCCGAAGTCGGGGGCCAGGGCGGTGACGAGGTTGGCGACCGCGAACCACCCCATCAGAGCGATGAGCAGCGGCTTGCGGGGGACGCGGGTGGTGGCGACGGTGAGCAGCGGGGCGCCGAGGACCACGCCGATGGCGTAAGCGGAGACGGCGAGGCCGGCCTCGGCGAGCGAGACGCCGGAGGAGGCAGCGACCTGGGGCAGGATGCCCATGATGACGAACTCGGCAGTGCCGATGCCGAACGCGCCGATTGACATGGCGAACAGGGGCATGCGCATGAGAGCAGCTCCGTGGGGAAGAGAAGGAGGGTGAGAACGCTGAGGCTGTCACCGGCTGCTTCCTTGCCGTCCGGTCGCTGTCAGAAGCGGGAGGCTTGCGCCTCTGCACTAACTATAAATACACTCGCCCGCGGAGTAAAAGTCCCTGAGGTGAAATCTGAGCGTGATGTCCGTCGCCGCCGCGTTACGCCGGTGAACCGGGGGTTGCCGTAGTGACCGGCGTCAATGCCGCCATCGTCGCGAAGACCTCGGCCGTCCGCGAATCCGGTTGCGGCACATAGACGATGAGCCGGTAGCAGCTCCCGGGCACCTCCAAGACCTGGCAGTCGAACTCGAGCGGCCCGTACTCCTCGTGCACCACCCGCTTGGTCTGGACGGTCCTCACTCCGACCTCGTGGTCGGACCACACCTCGCCGAACTCGGGGCTGGTGCGCAGGAGGTCGTCCACGAGCTTGCGCAACACCGCGTCGCCGGGGTCGCGGGCGAGCGAGGCCCGCACATCCGCCACGCACTGGCGCAGGAACCCCGAATAGTCGGCATCGGCCAGCGCCGCAGCAGCGTGCGGACCGGAGAAGTTGGTGCGCAGGATGTTCCGCTGGTTCGGCGTCAGCTGCGAGAGCCAGCCCATGAGCCGGTCGGCCAGCGGGTTCCAGGCGACCATGTCGTAGGCGGCGTTGACGACGTACGCCGGGTAGTCGTCGAGTCCCGCCAGGAGGTTCAGGATGGTCTGCGGCACCTCCCGGACGGCGGCGCTCGTGTCCGGCCGCTCATCGACCAGGTGGTAGAGGTGAGCGCGCTCGTCGTGGACGAGCATGAGCGCCCGCGCCAGAGCCCCGAGCACCTGCCGCGACGGCTTCGGGCCCCGCGCCTGCTCCAGTCGGATGTAGTACTCGACCGAGATCCCCGCGAGCTGCGCGACCTCTTGCCGCCGCAACCCGGGCGTGCGCCGCCGCGCCCCATCAGGGAGGCCCACATCGCGCGGCTTGAGCGCGGCGCGGCGGATCTTGAGGAAGTCGGCGAGCTGCTGTCGGTCCATGCCGTCAATCCTGCTCCGAATCGCCGCCCGGAACCAGGTACAGGCGGTACCACCATAAACGGTCCTCTTTGCAAGGCCCGCAATCGCGAGCAGTCTCGTGGGCATGACCGAGAACAACACCACCAAGACCGTACTCGTCACCGGCGCCAACAAAGGCATCGGCTTCCACATCGCCCGCGCCCTCGGCGAGCAGGGCTACACCGTCTTCGTGGGCGCCCGCTCCGAGGAGCGCGGCGAGCAGGCCGCCACCCAGCTCCGCGAAGAAGGCCTCGACGCCCGCTTCCTCCACCTCGACGTCACCGACCCGGCCGTGGTCAACGCGGCCGCCAAGCACGTCAAGGACGAGTTCGGCAGCCTCGACGCCCTCGTGAACAACGCGGGCATCGCCCTCGCGGACGGCGGCTGGAACACCAGCGAACTGACCGTCGAGACCACCCGAAAGGTCTTCGAGACCAACGTGATCGGCGTCGTCTCAGTGACGAACGCGTTCCTCCCGCTGATCCGCGAGTCGGCGGCGGGCCGGATCGTGAACGTCTCCAGCGAGGTCGGCTCCTTCGGCTTCACCACCGACCCGAACCAGCCGTTCGCAGGCATGCAGGTCGGCGCTTACGGAGCTTCGAAGGCCGCGCTGAACATGCTCACGACCTCGTACGCGATCGAGCTGAAGGAGACGCCGATCAAGATCAACGCGATGACCCCCGGTTTCACCAAGACCGACCTGAACGAGAACAAGGGCTGGCGAGCCCCCGAGATCTCCGCCAAGGTCGCAGTCGACCTCGCCACCCTCAACGAAGACGGCCCGCACGGCGGCTTCTTCCAAGAAGGCCTCGACTACCACGCGGACACCACAGTCCCCTGGTAGCCACAAAAAACGGGCGGCCCGAAACGGGCCGCCCTTTCGCATTTCGGGCGATCAGCGTGTCAGGTAGGCGCTGAGCGCCGCCCAGTCGGCGGTGTCGATCCAGATCGCGGGGCCGGTCGGGCCTTCCTTGGAGTCGCGGATACCTGCCTGGTCGCCATCGGCGGCCACGCAGACGCAGTCGCCACCTTGGTTCGCCGAGCGATCGGCCTTTCGCCAAGTGCGCTGGTCCCCGAACTCCACGACCGTCATGAATACAGCTCCCGCGATAGCTTGTTGATGAACGCCAAGCTGGCCTTTTCCGACAAGGCCATCTTGATCAGGTGCAGATAGGCGTCATCATACTGCGCGACCTCCTCGGGTTCATCGAGGTAAAGCGCCCCGGTCAGGTAGTCGTGGTAGACGAGCCCGTACTCCGGCGCGATTGTGAACCGCAGGATTGTGAACGACCCGGCCACCGCCGGATGTTCACCCGCACTGTCGGGGAGAACCTGCACAGTCACATTGCGGCGCTTGGCCATCTCGCAGAGGTGGTCGAGCTGGGCTTGCATGACCGCTTTGCCGCCGACCGCGCATCGAAGCGCGGCCTCATGCACCACGACCCAGTACCGAAGGTCCTCGCGATCGAAGATCGTCGCTCGGCCGAGGCGTGCCTGAACATGGTCTTCGACGACATCAGCGCCGAGCGCTCCGTGACTGAGCATGGCGCGGGCATAAGCCTCGGTTTGCAGAACCCCCGGTACCGCCTGGAGGACTACGGCCTGAATCGTCGCCGCGTCACGCTCTAGGGAGATCAGATCCTCGACCGGTTCCCAGACAACAGTCCGCTCATACCCTCGGGGCCGTCGCTTGCGAGACCGCTTTACCAGATCCAGAAGCTCGGCCTGGCGTTCCGCATCGACGCCGTAGATGGTGAGCAGCTTCTCCGCCACCGGATTCGACATCGAGGAGATGCCGCCTTCATATCGCGGCAAGGAAGTCTGTTCGATGCCGGCCTGATCGGCGACCTCCCGCTGGGTCAGTCCGCGTGCGGTTCGGAGGCGTCGCATCTCGGCTCCGATGATGCGGCGCAATGCAGTCGGTCCACCAAGTGCGGTCATTGAGAGCTCCGTCCGGAAAAATTCTCTGTAGCCTAATTTACATTACCTAAGTTATGAGCTATCGTCTAGGTCACGTGAAACTCAGTCTACGTCCGGCGAACAAAGGGGACCGCGATGGACACGACCGAACCGACCGGGGACTTCTACGAGACCGATCTCGAATTCAGTGCGCAGCAACTGGGTGAGATCTGGGAGCACGAGAGCTACATGCTCCGCTTCAATCTCCCTGCGGGCCTAAGCCACCGCGAGGCGGATACCCTCGCCCACCAGATCGTCTCGGAGATCGCCGATCGGCACTGCGGCGCGGCCTCCTACGCCAATCTCGGGCGGGCGTTCGACAGCTCCGCCTTCGCGCTCCTCAGCCGGAAGCCCGGTTCGACCGTCAGTGGCGCGACCAGCTTTGCCGAGCTTGAGGCCGTTCGGGCCCGGATTGGGCGCGGGTAGCGCATTTCCGCTGCGGGACAAGGGAAAAGGGGAAGGCCCCGCCTGCGGCGGGGCCTTCTGGCCCTGTAGGGCAGGCAGGACTTGAACCCGCGACCCAGGGATTATGAGTCCCCTGCTCTAACCAGCTGAGCTACTGCCCCGAGCGGGCAATATCCTCTCACACCTTGTGGCCGGGTGGTGTCCGGAGGGGATGGCGGCGGGGCGGGAGATCTTCCCGGGAACGTCATCGTTCGCGAATGCGGCCGCAACGGACGTAGGGAACAACCGGTTGGTACGAAGCTGCCCGCCGGTAACATCTGGGCCACAATTGCAACGGTTCGATAACGACCGATGCGGTTGTTGCGCAGGTCTCCATACGATCTGACTCACTCCTGTCGCGTCGTGTTTCTCGAACAATCCACGACGCGCGGGTTCCGACGCCCAAACCTCCCGAGGGGGCCCATTGAGACGTGCAGTGTTGTTGCTGTCGGCTGCGTTCGCCGGCCTGTTGCTGGGGTTGGGGGTGAACAGCAGCGCCACCGCCCAGGACGCCTTCGGCGTCCACGGCACGCTGGAGAACCAGCAAGACGAACCGGTCGCCGGGGTCTCGATCACCGTGACCGACGCGGCCGGGACCGAGATCGCCACGGTCCAGAGCGCCGAGGACGGCACCTGGGCCGTCCCGGTCGAAGCGGCCGGGGACTACGTCGTCACCCTCGACGAGTCCACCCTCCCCGACGGGCTGGTCGTGCGCAACGGCAAGCCCGAGCTGGAAGTCACCATCAACTCCGACAGGACCGTCCTGTTCCCGCTCGACGTGCAGGTCGTCGGCGGCGACCCCGGCGGGGACGAGCCGTCCTCCGGCGGCGACGCGAGTGAGGAGCCCGAAGGCGACGAGTCGAGCACCGGCGCCGATACGGCCGAGAACGGCGAGAACCTCGGCGAGATCGAGGACGAGGGCGGCGCGACCCGCGCGGTCAGCCTCCTCGTCTCAGGCCTCCACTTCGGACTCATGATCGCCCTCGCGGCCGTCGGCCTCTCGATGGTGTTCGGCACGACCGGACTCACCAACTTCGCCCACGGCGACCTCGTCACCTTCGGCGGGGTCATGGCCCTCCTGTTCAACATCACCTTCGGCCTGCCAGTGTGGATCGCGGCCATCGCCGCCGTCATCCTCGGCGCCGCCTTCGGCTGGGTCCAGGACTGGGGCCTGTGGTCGCGGCTGCGCAAGCGCGGCACCGGCCTCGTCTCGATGATGATCATCTCCATCGGCGTGGCCCTGCTCATCCGCAACGCGATCCTCTTCTTCGTCGGCGGCGAACGCCAGCGCTACAACGAGTACGTGGGCCAGCAGCCCTGGGACTTCGGCTGGCTCGTGGTCACCCCCAAGGAGGTCATCACCGGCTCGATCGCGCTCGTCGTCTGCATCGCGGTGGGCATCGGCCTGGTGTACACGCGGCTCGGCAAGGCCACCAGGGCCGTCGCCGACAACCCCTCGCTGGCCTCTTCCACTGGCATCGACGTGAACCAGGTCGTGCGCCTGGTGTGGACGATCGGCGGCGGGCTCGCGGCCATGTCGGGCGTGTTCCTGTCGATCAGCGACGGCGTCAAGTTCGACATGGGCCAGCACCTGCTGCTCCTGGTGTTCGCCGCGGTGGTCCTCGGCGGGCTCGGCACGGCGTTCGGCGCGTTCGTCGGCGCGATGCTCATCGGCGTGTTCGTGCAGATGTCGACCCTCGTGGTCGCGCCCGAGCTGAAGTACGTCGGCGCGCTGGCGGTCCTCATCATCATCATGCTCACCCGGCCCCAGGGCATCCTGGGCCGCCGCGAGCGAATCGGCTAGGAGAGCGAAATGGATTGGCACTTCGTCTTCAGCCAGGCGCTCACGCAGGCCATCGGCCCGACCATGGTCGTGTACGCGCTCGGCGCGATCGGCCTCAACCTGCAGTTCGGGTACACGGGCCTGCTCAACTTCGGTCAGGCGGCGTTCGCGGCGGTCGGGGCGTACGGCCTCGCGCTGTCGGTGGCGTCGTTCGGCCTGCCGTTCTGGTGGGGCATCGTCATCGGCCTCGGTGCGGCTGTGGTGTTGGCGCTCTTGATGGGTATTCCGACGCTGCGCCTCAGGGCGGACTATCTGGCGATCGTCACGATCGCGGCGGCCGAGATCGTGCGGCGGCTGTTCCGGGCCACGGTGTGGTCGGACACGACGGGCGGCTCGGACGGTCTGCGGGAGTTCTCGGACCCGTTCTTCGCGATGAGCCCGTTCCCGCCCGATGCGACGTGGACGTTCGGCTTCGTCTCGATGGAGAGCGGCCGCCTGTACGTCGACTTCGGACTGTTCGACCTCCAGTACTCGAGCCGCGACCTGTGGGTCATGACGGTGGGCTGGGCGCTCATCGCGGTGTTCCTGGTGATCCTCGGCCTGCTCGTGCACAGCCCGTGGGGGCGTGTGCTCAAGGGCATCCGCGAGGACGAGGAAGCGGTGCGGAGCCTGGGCAAGAACGTGTTCTCGTACAAGATGCAGGCGCTGGTCATCGGCGGTCTCATCGGTGCGGTGGCGGGTTTCGTGTTCGCGTTCAGCCGCGCGAACGTCCAGCCGGACACGTTCTCGACGGACTTCACGTTCTACTTCTACGTGGTCCTCATCCTCGGCGGCGCGGCCCGGCTGTTCGGGCCCGTGCTCGGCGCGGCGCTGTTCTGGTTCCTGTACAACGTCTTGGCGCAGGGCCTGAGCCAGGCGATCACGTCCGGGGCGATCTCGGCCGAGACGCTCAGCCAGACGCAGGTGGGGCCGCTCGTGTTCTTCCTGCTGGGCCTCGGCATGGTCCTGCTGCTGATCTTCCGGCCGCAGGGCATCCTCGGCAACCGAAGGGAGCTGATGCTCGATGTCCGATAACGACAACGGCGAGCAGCCGGAGCAGACCAGGGCCGGGATCGCGGCGGCGCGCGCGTCACTCGCGGACGTGCCGCCCGAGCCGGGTGCGCCGAAGCAGGACGCGATCCTGAACGCGACGGGCGTACGCCGGGCGTTCGGCGGCCTCGTGGCCGTGGATGTGGCGCACCTGGAGGTCCAGCGGGGCACGATCACGGCGCTCATCGGGCCGAACGGCGCGGGCAAGACGACGTTCTTCAACCTGCTCACCGGTTTCGACCGGCCGAGCAAGGGCGAGTGGGTGTTCGACGGCCGCCGCGCGGACCGGATGCGCTCGTACCAGGTGGCGCGGGCGGGCATGGTCCGCACGTTCCAGCTGACGAAGGCGCTCACCCGCATGACCGTCATGGACAACATGCTCATCGGCGCGGGCGAGCAGCTCGGCGAGAAGTTCTGGGCCGGTCTCATTCCGCCGCTGTGGAAGTCGCAGGAGGCGGCGAACCGCGCCAAGGCCATGGAGCTGCTGGAGCGGTTCAAGCTCGTCGACAAGCGCGACGACTACGCCGGGGAGCTCTCGGGCGGCCAGCGCAAGCTGCTGGAGATGGCGCGGGCGCTCATGCTGGATCCGAAGATGGTGATGCTCGACGAGCCGATGGCCGGTGTGAACCCGGCGTTGAAGCAGTCGCTGCTGGAGCACATCAAGGACCTGCGCGAGGACGGGATGACGGTCCTGTTCGTGGAGCACGACATGGACATGGTGCACGAGATCGCGGACTGGGTGGCGGTGATGGCGGCCGGTCAGCTGATCACGGAGGGCACGCCGGACCAGATCTCGGCGGACCGGCGGGTCATCGACGCGTACCTGGGCGCCCACCACGACGCGGCTCAGCGTTAGGAGACGACATGAGCGACAACGAGACCGGGGCCGGTATCGGCCCGACCGGCGTGCCGCTTGAGGACACGCCGGAGTCGGACACGGAGGTGTGCTCCCGGGAGGGGCACCTGGCGGCTTCGGGGGACGCGCTGCTGCGCGTCGACGAGGTCCAGGCCGGGTACCTGCCGGGCGTGTCGATCCTGAACGGCACCGACCTGTACGCGAAGGAAGGCGAGCTGGTCGGCATCATCGGTCCGAACGGGGCCGGGAAGTCGACGCTGCTGAAGGCGATGTTCGGGCTCGTGGGGATCACCTCGGGCACGGTGACGCTGCGGGGGAAGGAGATCACGAACCGGAAGGCGCACCAGCTGGTGCCGCTGGGCGTGGGCTTCGTGCCGCAGACGAACAACGTCTTCCCGACCCTCACCGTGGAGGAGAACCTCGAGATGGGGGTATTCTTGCGGCCCAGGGCCTTCAGGGAGCGGTTCGCGTTCGTGACGGACCTGTTCCCGATCCTCGGGGAGCGGCGCTCGCAGCGAGCGGGTTCGCTCTCGGGCGGGGAGCGGCAGATGGTGGCGATGGGCCGGGCGCTCATGATGGAGCCGTCGGTGCTGCTGCTCGACGAGCCGTCGGCGGGGCTGTCCCCGGCGATGCAGGACGAGGTGTTCTTCAATACCAAGCAGATCAACCAGACGGGTGTCACGGTGGTCATGGTCGAGCAGAACGCTCGGCGGTGCCTCCAGATCTGCGACCGGGGTTACGTCCTGGACCAGGGCCGCAGTGCCTACACGGGTCCGGGTGCGAGCCTCATCGACGATCCGAAGGTGGTCGAGCTGTACCTGGGCACGCTGGGGAAGGCTCGCTAGAACACGGATAAGGCGATGCCCCTCGGGTCCTGTGGTCCCGAGGGGCATCGCCGTTTCTACTGGTGGTGCTTATTCTTCGAGGTCGCCGAAGGTGTAGGTGAGGTTCTCGAAGGTGTTGTCGGCCTTGTACTGGAAGACGCCGATGGTCGCGGCGGACACGTCGCCTTCAGGGGAGAACTCGATGGGCCCGGAGTAGCCCTCGTAGTCGATGTCCTCGCCGTCTTCGAGGAGCGCGGCGCACTCGGTGAAGCCGCTGCACTTGGTGCCCTCGCGGCTGACGTCGATCAGGTTGTCCTTGATGGTCTCGGAGTCGACCTTGCCGCCCTGGACGGCGGCGAGGGCCGCGAGCACGGTGGCGTCGTAGGACTCGGGGCCGTAGGTGAAGTCGGTCAGCTCGGGGTCGACCTCGAGGAGGCGCTCCTGGATGCCGGCGGTGTCGGCGCCCGGGTAGGTGCCCTTGGCGCCCTCCAGGAAGCCGGCGGGGAACTGGTCGCCGTAGTTGGAGAGGTTGCCGTCGACGAAGTACCAGCCGAGGTCCTGCGCGCCCATGCCTTCTTCGGCGAGGGCCGGGGCGAGGTTCACGATCTCGTTGAAGGTGATGAGGACGACGGCGTCGGCGCCGGAGTCGGCGACCTGGCCGGCTTCGGCGGAGAACTCGGTCGCGGCCGGGTCGTAGATGATCGTGTCGATCACTTCGCCGCCGAACTCGGTGAAGTTCTCCTCGACGGCGGTGGCGAGGCCGGTGCCGTAGGAGTCCTGGAGCGCCAGGATGACGATCTTCTCGTGGCCGTCCTGGATGATCGTGTCGGCGAGGACGCGGCCCTGCAGGACGTCCGAGGGCGCGGTGCGGAAGTAGTAGTCGCCGTTGGCGTAGGTGGTGAACTCGGGCGAGGTGTTCGCCGGGGAGATCTGGACGATCCCCTCCTGGTAGAGCTTGTCGATGAAGCTGAGCGACACGCTGGAGGAGGCGGCGCCGATGACGGTGTGGACGCCCTGGCGGATGAGCGCGTCGGCCGATTCGCTGGCGATCGGCGAGGTGGTGTCGCCGGAGTCCTGGTGGATGACCGAGGCGTCGCAGCCGAGGACGCCGCCCGCCTCGTTGATCTCCTTGATGGCCAGGTCGACGCCGGCGAACTCGGGCGGGCCGAGGAACGCGAGCGAGCCGGTCTGCGGCAGGATCGTGCCGATCTTCAACGCGTCGCTTTCGCAGTCGGTGCTGCCGGATCCGGAATCGTCGCCGCAAGCGGTGAGCGAGAGCGCTGTGATACCCGCTGTGGCGGCTGCCAGCAGTGCTCGGGGAAAGCGAGACATGGTTGCTCCTAGGTTTTGTTCGAGAGGACACGCGGCAAAGACTTGGAGGTTTGCGTGATCCGAGTTACACACTATGGCAGTCAGAGTGGCGATGGCAGAGGTCGTGACCACACCCCATCCTGTTTGTGATGAGTCCGTGACCTTCTCGTACAGGTATTGCAATCGCAGGTCTGCGGTGTTGCGGCCAGACGACATCCGCTCCCCCGCCCGGGGGAGCGCGAACGCCCCCGCCAGGGGAGCCCGCTCGCCCGCTCGCGGGAGGGATTCGGCCCGCGAAACCGCGAATCTGTAAGCATGACAACGACAACGCCGCAGATGCGGCCCACCCGACTCGTCAGGGCGACCGTGCTCGCCGCCTTCCTCTGGTCGCTCATGGCCCTCCCGATCGGGCTGTGGCAGCTGCTGGACCCTGAAGGGGGTCCGTACTCGCACGACCTGCACGACCCGACGATCCCGCTCCCCGCTTCGGTTCCCGACTGGATCGCGCCCGCCGCGCTCCTCGCGGCCGGGCTCGGCGGGCTCCTCATCGCCCGCGCCAAGCCGCGGCTGTGGCCGCTGACGGCGCTCTACGCCGTGGTCTTCGGGATGCTGCTGACGACCATCTCGCCGATCTCGTTCGCCGGGTACCTGGCGGCGTTCCTGATCCCGATCGGGGCCGTCACCGTGCCGGTCCTGCTCGCGCGCGGCGCGGCCGCCAGGATCGCCACCGCATTCGTGATCGCGGCGGTCCTCATCGGACTCGGCGTCACCGGCACCGTCGACTACGCGGCAGTCGGCGGGTTCGCGAAAGAGCTGGGCGGCACCATGGCCGGGCTCAGCGGCTACCTCTTCACGCAGGTCTGGACGTTCGCCGGCGGCGCGATCTGGGCGGCGCTGACCCTACAGCTGGTCCTGACACGCCGCGAGGGCGAGCCCGCGCCCGCCTGCCTCGCACCGGAGAACGCCGCCAAGTGGGGCCGGGCCGCCGCCTGGACCGCGTTCGCGTGCGCGCTCCCCTACGGCCTGGTCCGGATGACCTGGCTGACCCCGTGGCCGTGGGTGGGCGGCCCGATCGACGACGACGCGGCGTTCCCGCTCGAGATCCGGGTCTGGGGCCTGCTGCTCGGCTTCGCCGCGCTCGGCGGCGGCGTGCTGTGCCTGGGCCTGACCCAGAAGTGGGGCGAGCGCTGGCCGTTCTGGATGTTCGCGGTCAAGGGCCGCCCGGTGCCGCCGATGGTCGCGATCGTCCCCGCCTCGATCATGGCCGCGATGTTCACGTTCATGGCGGTGCCCACAGTGGCGCTGGGCATCCGGCAGGACGCGCTCGACATCGTCTGGGGCTTCCCGTTCTACATCTGGGGCCCGGCGCTCGGCGCGGCGACCCTCGCCTACGCGATCCGGCGCGGGAAGGTCGCGATCCGGTAGAGGATCGGACTTGACCGATTGCGGGACCCGGCCTAAGGTCGAGTCCTGCAATCATTTCCGTTCCATTCTGCAATTTCTTGCAAAGGAAGCAAACATATGCTCGACATCCTGGTCGTCGGCGGCGTCGGCGTCGACACCATCGTGCGCGTCCCCGAGATCGCGATCGGCGAAGGCGACTCCCTCGGCGTGGAACCGATCTACGACTACGTGGCGCACACCGGGAACGGCGTCGCGCTCGGCTGCCTCCACCTCGGGCTCGCCACCCGCTTCATCGACTACATCGGCGACGACGAGCAGGGCCGCCTCGTCCTGCGCCACTACGAGGAGCACGGCCTCGACTTCCGGCACCTCGTCTCCCCCAACGGCACCTCGCGGTCGGTGAACCTCGTCGACGCGGGCGGGCGCCGCTACTCCTTCTACGACTACCGACACGACGGCGACCTGCGGATGCCCGCCGAGTTCTTCGGACCCCATGTGGCCGAGGCGAAGCACGTCCACGTCTCGATCCCCAACCACACCCGCGACGTGCTCACCGCCATCCCCGAAGGCGTCACCGTCTCGACCGACCTGCACGCCTGGGACGGCGAGGCCGAGCACCAGAAGGAGTTCGCCCTTCGCGCCGACCTCGTGACCCTGTCCGCCACGAAGCTCGGCGGGGACCCCGAAAAGGCCATGCGCTGGATCCTCGACAACGGCCGCGCCTCGGTCGTCATCGCCACCGACGGCGAGCACGGCGGGTACGTCCTCGAACGCGGCGGCTCCCTCGAGCGCTACGACGCGATCGACCCGGTCGCCGAGCTCGCCCCGACAGTCCCGGCCTGGGCCGACTGGGCGCCGGTCGACTCCAACGGCGCGGGCGACGCGTTCGTCTCGGGCCTCCTGTGGGCGCGGGCCAAGGGCGGCGACCTCGCCGCCGCGATCGACGCGGGCCGCGTCTCGGGCGCGTACGCGTGCCGCACGAAGGGCACGAGCACCGCGCTCATCGACGAGGCGCTGATGACCGCCAGCCTCGCGGCGCTGCAGCAGTAGAACGATCGGCCCCGGCTCCGCGCCGGGGCCGTCCGCTATTCGGCGGGCTTGTTGGCGGTCATGGCCTTCGCGCGGGCGATCACGTCGTCGAACGGCGACGGCTCGACCGGGACCGGCGGCACGTAGTCACGCCGCTCGGGCTGGACCACGAGCATGAACAGCCCGCCGACCACGGCCGCGACGACAGGCGCGCCCAGCCCGATCTCGGCGGCGGGCCAGACCCCGGTCGCCGCTCCAGTACTGATGAGGAACGCGGCCCAGATCGGCACCGCCCAGGCCCCGGCGAGCACGAGCAGGTCGCGGCGGCGGCGCAGTTCGGGCCGTACCAGCCAGATCAGGAAGTCCAGCCACGCGCCCGAGAGCAGGAAGATCCAGACGTACCCGCCGTACTCGAAGCCCGTGTAGGCCCCGGCCATGACCGCCGGGTACGCGAACGCGACGGTGAAGAACCCCAGCGGGAGCCGGAACCGGCCGGTCATGAGCACCGCCAGCGCGAGCACGAGCACCGTCGTGAACACGATGCCCGCCACCGGGAAGCCCTCGAAGACGTTCGGGCCCTGCAGGGCGGCGGCGACCGCGGCGGGCGGGTTCGTGTGGGGCACGAGGTAGGCGAGGAAGAGCACGAGCGCGGTCGTGATGTAGCCGAGGGAGAGCGCGGGCGCGGCCATGCGGGCTTCCAGCGGGATCGGCTCGGGTTCGGCGTTGAGCGCGGCCCGCCGCCAGGCCGAGAGCAGGGGCGCGGCGACGATGAGCACGCCGCCCGCCGCGAGCGTCAGATGCGAAGGGCTGAAGAGGATCGCGAGGCTGGTCTCGACGCCGAGCACCTCGTGCCAGATCATGTCGGCGATGCCGGAGACGAGGAAGAGCGGCACGCCGACGACGGCGGGGCCGTAGCCGTGCGGGACGGCGGCCATGCCGGTGCGGCCGTCGGCTCGGTGGGCGCGGAGGAACATCCAGGCGATCCAGGCGGCGGTGGCGAAGAAGCCGGTGTAGAACGCCAGGTGCCACCAGGTGAAGAACGACTCGGCCCAGCCGCGGGCGTGGGCGTTGACGTCGAGGATGAGGCCGCCGAAGAACCACGCGGAGAAGGCCGCGGTGGTGAGGTCCTGCCACCAGGTGGCGTAGGCGCGGGGCTGCCGGGAGTCGGTCAAGAGGTGCATCTTGTACTCCAGCAATCGGTCCAGGGGTGTGATGGCCATGACCTCATCATGGCCTACCCGAACCCTCCGCGCAATTCCCGCATTCGCCCCGGATCTGTTCACTCAGGACGGTGCGTGCGCGGTCCCCTACGCGCCGGGGCGCTTCAGCACCATGTGTTTGGTGGTGCTGCCGTCTGCTTCGGGAATGTCGCGGAGGTGCGCGAATCCGAGTTTCTCCATGACCGCGATCGAGGCGGTGTTCGGTTCGGCGATGGTGGCGTGGACTTCGGCGAGTCCGAGCGCGTCGAAGCCGTAGTCGATGATCCCTTGGGCGAGTTCGGTGCCGAGGCCGCGGCCCCAGGCGTCCGCGGCGAGGGCGTAGATGAGCTCGTGGCCGCCGGCGTCCTCGGTGTGCTTGATCTCGGCGTGGCCGACGTAGAGGCCGTTCTCGCGCACGGCCCACACGTCGAAGGCGTTCGTGGCGTAGACCTTGGTGAAGACGCGGCCGAACAGGGCGCGGTCGTTCTCCTCGGTGTCGGGGCCCTCGCCCATCCACTGCGAGACGCGGGTGTCCTGGAAGAGGGCGACGAAGTCCGCTTCGTCCTCGCGGACATAGGGTTCGAGGACGAGTCGTTCGGTGCGGAGTACGGGAGTCACGGCCGGGACGCTACCGCAGTCCCGGCCGGTCGCGAAACTGTTTTATGCGGGTGTGAAGCGCACCAGGAAGAGCTTGGGCCAGTGCTTGCCGGTGAGGTAGAAGGCGCCTTCCTCCTCGGCGGCGGCGATGCCGTTGAGGACGTCGGCTCCGGCCGAGTCCTCTTCGGGGAGGAGCCCCGCGGCGTCGACGACCGCGACGACCTCGCCCGTGGCGGGGTCGATGCGGACGATCTGGTCGGTCTGCCAGAGGTTCGCCCAGACCTGGCCGTCGACGCATTCGAGCTCGTTGATCTGGGCGACCGGCTCGCCGTCGAGGGTGACGTCGACGGTGCCGGTGGGCGCGAAGGTCTTCGGGTCGCGGAAGGTCAGGGTCGAGGAGCCGTCGCTCATGACGAGCTGGGCGCCGTCGTAGCAGATCCCCCAGCCTTCGCCTTCGTACGAGACGGATTCGACGATGTCGAGCGTGACGGGGTCGCGCCGGTGGGCCGTGTGCTCCTGCCAGGTGATCTGCCACAGGTCGGTGTCGGTGAGGGTGAGGCCTTCGGCGAACTGCTCGGCCGGGAGGTCCTGGGTCGCGAGCACGTCGCCGGTGCCGGGGTCGGTGATGCGCACGTCGGATTCGCCGTAGAGGCCGGCGCTCTCGTAGAGGACGCTGCCGTAGGTCGGGTGCTCGGCGAGCTGGAGGCCCTGCGTGAAGGAGCCCGCGTCGTGGTCGTAGGTCTCGACGACCTCGACCTTCAGCGACTCGACGCCCGCGGCGTCGGTCGCGTCGACCTCGTCCACCGCTTCGGCCTCGCCGGTGCCGCACCCGGCGAGGGCCAGGAGCCCGGCCGCGCCGAGCGCCAGGCCGCGCCGCGTCGCGCGTTTCTCATCGAACACTGATCTCATCTCCAGCCGGTTCAGGGGTGACAGTTCGTACCGTACTGGTCAACACAAACGAGGACAAGTGCTCGCATCGGGCACGGGTTCAGCCGGGGGGCTCCCGGTGGCGCACAGGGGAGATCGAATTCCGTCAGTGCTTCCTGCGCCACCGGGTCACTTCGGCCGAGACGGTGACCTCGACCTTCTCGGGCAGCGCGGCGACGGCCGCGGCGAGCCCGGCGGCGTCGAGGTGGCGGGCGCTCGGGCCCATCCCGACGAGCCGCAGGACCTCGTTGTGTCCCAGACCGATCGCATACGTGATCTCGTCGGTCCGCTCGGCCTCGAAGAGGGTCCCGAGCTGGTCGGCGGTCCGCTGCGGTTTCGCGGGGTCGACGCTCAGCATGTCCAAGGCGTCGACGAGTTCGCGCAGGTGGTCCTGCCGGGGGGTGAGGACCACGAGTGCTCCTCGTGGGTGGAGTACGCGCGCGATCTCGTCGGCGTTGCGGGGGGCGAAGACGTTGAGGACCGCGGCGGCCGCGCCGTCGCGAATCGGCAGCCGCTGCCACGCGTCGGCGAGCACCGCGGCGAGACGCCCTTGAGTTCCGGCGTCTCGCCGCGGTTCGTCTCCCGCGATGACGCGCTTGGCGCAGCGGCGCAGCGCATACTTCGAGGTGTCGAGCCCGATGCCGTCCCGGGACGGGTCGGCCGCGAGCGCGGCGGCGAGGTAATGGCCCGTGCCGCAGCCGGGTTCGATGACCACGCCGGGGGCGTCGGTCACCGAGGCGCTGGCGACGGCGGCCATGAGCCGGTCGTAGACGCCGGAGTCGAGGAAGTCCTCGCGGTTGGCGATCTGCTCGGCCGTGTCGCCGGTCGTGGTGTTCGACCCGGGGGCGAGGAGCGGCGCGTAGCCCTGCTTGGCGAGGTCGAACGAGTGGCCTTCGGGGCAGGAGAGCCGCCGGTCGGCCTGGGCGAGCGGCTGCGCGCAGTTCGGGCAGGCCAGCGCGTCGAGGGCAGGGAGAGTCATTCGGCCGCTTTCGGATCGAGTAGCCGGACGAAGGCCCTGAACGCTGCGGGCATGTCGAACGACTCGGGCTCGTGGAGCCACTGGAACTGGAGACCGTCCATGATCGCGATGAGGAGCGGCGCGGCTTCCTCCGGGGTGAGTCCGGACGGGAGCCGGTCACCCCATTCCTGGCGCAGGCTCGCGGTGTAGGCCTCGCGGACGCGCCGGTAGCGGTGCTTGAAGAACTCGGCGGCGGGGTGGTCCTCGGTGACGGACTCGCCGAGGAGCGCCGAGAAGGTGCGCACGATCGCCTCGCGGTGGGCGTTGGCCTCGACGACGCCCTGGTGGGCAGCCATGGTCATGGGCTCGGCGATGACGTCCCGGCCGCCGGAGTCCCAGCGTTCGCGCATGAGGAGCACGCCGATGAGCAGCGCTTCCTTGCTCGGGAAGTAGTGGAGGAGGCCCTGCTGGGTGAGGCCGACCTTCTCGGCGACGGCGGCGAGGCTCGCGCCCCGGTAGCCGCGTTCGGCGATGACCTCGATCGCGGCCCGCACGATCTCGTCGCGGCGGGCCTGGCCGCGGGTGCTGTGCTGCGTGCTCGGCATCGGGTGCTTCCTGGGTCGGGTGCTCCAGCATAGAGTGTCACAGTTCGGTAACCAAATCTACCGATCACTCGGTAGTTGTGGCAGACTCCGAAGCGTGAACACCCCTCAGCGCAGAGGAGCGGCCCGATGGCGCTCGACGTGACCCCAACGCCCGCAAGGCCTTTGGCCGCCCCGCGCGGGTTCGTCGTGCGCGCCGCCCTGTCGAACTGGGGGCTGTGGACCGCGCTCATGACGCCCTCGATCGTCACGCTCGCCATCCGCGTCGAAGCGGTCGCCGGGGACGATTACGAGGCCGTCTACGCGATGGTCCTCAGCGTCGGCGCCGCCGTCGGGATGTTCGGCGGGCCGCTGTGGGGGCGGCTCTCGGACCTGACGCGCTCGCGCTTCGGCCGCCGCAGGCCCTGGATCGCCGGGGGCATCGCCGTCGGCACGGCCGGGATCGCGGTCGTCGCGCTCGTCCCCGAGGTGTGGGCGCTGGTCTTCGGGTGGGCACTCGCGCAGGCCGGATTCAACGCGGCCCTCGCCGGGACGATGGCGTCGATCCCGGACCAGGTGCCCGCGAAGGACCAGGGCCGCGTCTCGGGCGCGTTCGGCGCGGCCGTCACCGGCGGCATCCTCGCCGGATCCGGGCTGGCGGCGGTCACCCAGGACACGCTGCTCATGTTCATGGTCCCGTGCGCGCTCGCGATCGCGCTGGCCGCGCAGTTCGTGCTCGCGTTCAAGGACCCGCGAGTCGAGGCACCGCGAGAGCGCTTCTCGCTCAAGGCGATCGGGTCGACATTCTGGTTCAACCCGCGCCGCCACCCGGACTTCGGGTGGGTCTGGCTGGCGAAGTTCCTGCTCGTCTTCGGCGGGTCCGCGCCGATGATCTACATGGTGTACTTCACCGCCGCGCGGCTCGACCTGAGCGCGGCCGAGGCGGGCGGCGTCGTGGGCGTGCTCTTCCTCGTGAGCTACGCGCTGCAGACCGCGGTGGCCCTGTTCGGCGGCTGGCTCTCGGACCGGATCGGGCGGCGCAGGCCCCTCTTCATCGCCTCCGGGCTCATCACCGCGACCGGGCTGGTGCTGCTCGCGTCCGCGCCGAGCCTGCCGATGATCTGGGCCGCGCAGCTCGTGCTCGCCGTCTCGGGCGGGCTGTTCGCCGCCGTCGACGCCGTGCTCGTCTTCCAGACCCTCCCGAACCCGGCCGAACCCGCGAAGGACCTCGGCGTCGCGAACCTCGCGAACGGGTTCCCGCAGGTCATCCTGCCCGTCGTCGCGACCGCCGTCCTCGCCGTGGGCGGCGGCGCGAACTACACGCTGCTGTTCGCGGCCGCCGCATGCGTCGCCGTGTGCGGGTCGCTGAGCGTGCTCCGCGTCAAGCGGGTGCGGTGACCGATGAATCCTGATACGAACCGATATGACACACCACAGAAAGGCGAAGGCATGAGCGACTGGACCATCCCGGCCGACCGACCCGAGTACGCCGAGGCCGTCGAGGCGGCCCTGGCGAAGATGGACCTGGAGACGAAGGCCGACCTGCTGGCCGGGCTCGACATGTGGCGCACCATCCCCGTGCCCGAAGCGGGGCTGCGGTCGATGACCGTCTCCGACGGGCCGATCGGCGTGCGCGGCCGCTTCTGGACCGTCGCGGACCCGTCCCTGGCACTGCCGAGCCCGACCGCGCAGGCGGCCTCGTGGGACCCGGAGCTGGTGCGCCGCATCGGGAACCTCCTCGCGGCCGAGTCCCGCCGCAAGGACGTGGACGTCCTGCTCGCGCCGACCATCAACCTGCACCGCTCCCCGCTGGGCGGCCGCCACTTCGAGGCGTTCAGCGAGGACCCGTACCTGACCGGACGCATCGCCCAGGCCTACGTGGCCGGGGTCCAGGAGTGCGGCGTCGGCACCACCATGAAGCACTACGTGGGCAACGACGCCGAGACCGACCGGTTCACCGTGGACAACGTCATCGGCGAGCGGGCGCTGCGCGAACTGTACTTGCGTCCCTTCGAGATGATCACCGCCGCCGTGCGCCCGTGGGGCGTCATGACCGCCTACAACTCCGTCAACGGCCACACCATGACCGCGCACAAGGAGCTCATGGCGGTCCTGCGCGACGAGTTCGGGTTCGACGGCTTCAACGTCTCCGACTGGGGCGCGGCCCGCCACACCGTCGAGGGCATCGAAGCCGGGCTCGACCTCGCCATGCCCGGACCGTTCACCGTGTACGGCGCCGAACTCGTCGCGGCCGTCCGCGACGGCCGCACCAGCGAGCGCCACGTCGACGACGCGGTGCGCCGCATGCTCACCCTCGCCGCCCGCGTCGGCGCCCTCGAAGGCGTCCGCGCGGCGGTCGACGAGCGGCTCGACGCGATCGCCGATCCCGAAGCGCTGCTTCGCGAGATCGCCCAGCGCTCCTTCGTGCTCGCGCAGAACGACGCGCCCGAGGGCGGCGAAGCGCCGGTCCTCCCCCTGAGCGCCGACGCGATCGGGCGGCTCGCCCTCATCGGCCCCGCTGCCGAGGAGGCCCGCGTCCTCGGCGGCGGCTCCGCCACCGTCTTCCCGACCCGCGTCGTCTCCCCGCTCGAAGGCCTGCGCGAGGCCCTCGGCGACCGCGTCCAGTACGCGCAGGGCGTCGACCTCTTCGAGCAGATCCAGGCCGCGAGCAAGGGCTTCGACCTCGACGTGCGGCCCGTGCGGAAGGACGGCACCGCGCTCGCGCCGGACCCGCTCGCCAACGGCGACGTCAAGTGGATGGGGTACCTGCCCGGCGACCTCCCGCAGGACGAGTTCAGCCACGCCGTCCTCGAAGGCGTCTTCACCGTGACCGAGACCGGCGCGCACGTCTTCGGCACGCGCGGCCTCGGGCACCACAAGCTCGTCATCGGCGGCGACACGGTCTTCGACGGCGACCAGGACTACGCGACCGACGACCCGTTCGAGGCGTTCTTCGGGCCCGGCATCGAGCGCGCGACCCTCGAACTCGAAGCGGGCCAGGAGATCCCGGTCCGGCTCGAGTTCACGCCGTTCGCGTTCCCGCCCGGCTTCCCGCCCTCGGTCCTGTTCGGGCTCATGCACACCGGGCCCCGCCCCGACGAGGACCGGCTCATCGCCGAGGCCGTCGAAGCCGCCCGCGCCGCCGAAGTCGCCGTCGTCGTGGTCTCCACGACCGCGCTCACCGAATCCGAGGGCTTCGACCGGCGCTCCCTGCGCCTGCCGGGCCGCCAGGACGAACTCGTCGCGGCCGTCGCCGAAGCCAACCCGAACACGGTCGTCGTCGTCAACACCGGCTCCCCCGTCGAGATGCCCTGGTCCGACGACGTCGCCGCAATCCTCCTGACCTGGTTCCCCGGGCAGGAGGGCGGCCACGCGCTCGCCGACGTCCTCCTCGGCGCCGAACCGGGCGGCCGCCTCACCACGACCTGGCCGCGGCGGCTCGAGGACGCGCCGGTCGTCCAGGTCGTGCCCACTGACGGCGAACTCCACTACGACGAGGGGATCTTCATCGGCTACCGCGCCTGGGAGCAGCGCGACGGCTACGAGCCCGCGTACTGGTTCGGGCACGGGCTCTCCTACACCTCGTGGGAGTACGAGGCGATCGAGACCGACGCGAACCAGGTCAAGGTCCGGGTCCGCAACAGCGGCGGCGTCAAGGGACGCGAAGTCGTCCAGGTCTACCTGACCCCCGAGACGGGCGTCGCGATCGAAGGCGGCGTGGAGACCCACCGCCTGGCGGGCTTCCAGGCCGTCGAAGCCGAGCCGGGCGAGACCGTCGAAGTGGTGATCGAGCTCGAAGAGCGCTCGTTCCAGTACTGGGACGAGACGAAGGGCTCCTGGAGGACGATCCCGGGCACGTGGGGCGTGGCCGCGGGCCGGAACGTCGCCGACCTGCGGGTGAAGACCGAGGTCAAGGCCTAGAAACAGCGCGGCGGGCGGGACCGGAGTCCCGCCCGCCGCGCTATGCGCTCAAGGAATTCAGAATCCGGGAGCGTCCTCGCGCAGTGCCCTGTCGCTGCGGGCCGGCGTGGTCACCCCGGCGGAGTCCCAGGGCTCAGCTTTTGGGGGCTCGTCCGCGTTCGTGGTGAAGTTCTCGACGATCTCGCCGAACTTGGTGCCCTTGATCTTGTCCTGCGCCGCGTCCACGGCCTTGTTCGCCTGCGTGCGCACCGTCGACGCGACCTGCTGGACCTTGTCGTTCCCGGTCACGCGCCTGGTGTAGTCGACGATCTGGTCGTAGCGTTCCCGCCCGGCCTTCGCCCCCAGGATGTAGCCGACCGCGAACCCTGCTACGAGATACCACTTCCGCATATTTGCCTCCTCGGCCGACCCGCGGGCCGAACGCCGCTCTGGTTTCACTGTGTTCCGG
This sequence comes from Glycomyces sp. NPDC048151, assembly GCF_043202775.1. Lineage (NCBI taxonomy): Bacteria > Bacillati > Actinomycetota > Actinomycetes > Glycomycetales > Glycomycetaceae > Glycomyces > Glycomyces sp. NPDC048151. The sequence goes on from NZ_JBIDBB010000002.1 coordinate 262,234, forward strand.
AGTTCACTGTGCGTCGCCGCATATAGCGGCCATTCTGCCCCATCTCGGGGTGCCCAGGCGGCCCATGACGGAAACGCGTCGCCCCGATCCGGCCCGTTCCCCGCCCGGATCGGACCCACACCACACCCACCCCGGTGGCACCCGCCCGCGCCGGTCCTGTACTGTCATATCCGGTTCGCACGGCGAAAGCCAAGCCAGAACCCCTTCCCCAATAGCTCAATTGGCAGAGCAGCCGACTGTTAATCGGCAGGTTCTTGGTTCGAGTCCAAGTTGGGGAGCCAAACGCAAAGGCCGGTCTTCTGACCGGCCTTTCGTCGTCTTGTCGTATGGCGTTGATAGTTTCCAGCGGTACACGCCTCTAACCCTTGGATTCTCGATGCCCTTCACCACGCCTGACCGCTCCTACGATCTCGCCGCCATGTGGCCCGAGCTCGCCACGCTGGCCCGCACCGCTGTGCGACTGCATCCGAGGTGTGGCAAACCGACCGCAGAGCAGTCCTCGATCGGCGGACCCTTGCTCTGGCCGATCGTGGACCCGTGGCCCACCTGCTCAGGCCCTCACGAGTGGGTCTCGTTGGCGAGGATCGACGAGGTCGTCGAATACCGGCGAATCATGGAGCTGGCGTGGAGCAGAACCGGTGTGGGATCAGCCGATCGGTTCACAGCAGAGGAACGAGCCTTCCTGGACCGGCTCGATGAGCACGAGCGGAGTAATCCGTGGCGGGTTGAATTCCGCACCAAGGAGGCGTCGCTCATCCCTGTGGCGCAGTTGTTCACGAGGGACGTGCCCGGCTTGCCCTTCAGCAACCGATTCGACCTTCTCCAAGTCCTTTGGTGCCCCTATAACCATCCTGAGACCGAGGCATATTGGCCCGCTACACAGCTACGGTGGCGAGACACCAACCAGTCCACGCTCAGACCCTTCTACCCGCCGAAGGATACGCTGATCGGCTGTGCCGACTATGTACCGAACCCGTGCGTGCTGGCCCCTGAGGAGGTCACCGAGTACCCAGACATGGATCTGCTTTCCCCCGATCTCAGAGAGAACATCAAGGCGACCGCCAACCGGATGGAATCCTTCTACTACAGCGACCACGCGCTGGCACCGGGTTGGAAAGCGAACGGGCACGGGACCTCGTGGTCGCTCTTCAACGCCTTCGCAGTCCGCTGCGAATGCGGCGCGGAAGCGAAACCGCTGTTGAACGCCGCCACCGGCGAATGGGATCCCTCGACTTCTCACTGGATGCCGATCGAGGATCTCGACCATGCGGATGCCGAGAAGCTCAAGAACGGATTCGATCCGGTCGAGATCGTCATCGGCCGTGGCTACGACCTCCAGATCTTCCATTGCGGTCTCGATCCGGAGCATCCGCCAGTCTCGGTGATGGTCTGACCCGATCCGAGCCTCGAACTTCGGCTATCGCGGAGTCGGGTTCGGGGGCTTATGGGGCCGTTAGGCGGGTTCTCAGGGTTGCTACCTGCGGGGCCGCTTCCCGCCCCCGCCGCCCTGCCGGCCCGGGTCGAGACGCAGACGGTCCCTGCGGGGGGCCACTTCAGGAAAGGCCGGTCCGCGGACCGCCCTTTTCTGCTTCCCCTGCCCTGTGGGTCCCCGCCGAGGAGTTGGCGGAATTCGACGGGCACATCGTCGGCCTGATCGAAGTCGTCGCCGAGTTCCGCGCGGAGCCCGCCTATGGAGCAGAGCCTAGCGGTGCCAAGGCAATCACTCGACTTGATCCGCGCGGGTCAGACCGCGGTAGCCGAGACGCTGCGAAGCGATGCGATGCGATGCGACGACAGTGCTCGTCATCGGGCGACCGGCGTGGCCCTTGGCGCTCGCCAAGGGCCACAAGTGGTCAGATGTTCGGAAGTTCGATGGACGTCGTCGAACCGAGGAACGTGATGGTTCTCGCGTCAAGGGCGCCGGAGTACACGCGGACATCGTCGATGGCTCCTGCGAAGTAAGAGCCGTACTCGCCGTCAGAGAGCGACCTTCCGATCTGGATTCCGCCCGTCGCGGTCCATGCTTCGACGGTGGTGTCGTCGATCGAGGCGCTCTCTACGCCATTGACGTACAGCGTCCACTCACCGAGTGCCCCGTTGAAGACCACCGTGAGCGACTGCCCGGCGGTGTCGCCTTCCCAGGGGGCGAACCGGGATGCGGCCACCTTCTCAGCGCCCTCGGCATCGGCCGTGGCGAGGACGAGCTCCCACAGCTTCGTGGTCGCGTTGAACCGGACTTCGACCAGGGACTGGTGCTGTCCCGAAATCGAGAGCACGACCATGTCGTTTGCGACTGTCGTGGAGTCCAGTCGCGCCCGCACCGACAGTGAGAACGAGCCCGAGGTGTCGACGACGGGCGTCGCCACGGTCGCGCAGTCGCCGTCGCCGTCGAGGAACAGGTCGCCGTCGCCAACCAGCGGGAACGGTGCGTCACCGACGGGGAGGCCGTCTTCATCGTATTCGGGGCCAGTGTTGATCCGCGCGTCGCCGAGCAACTGCGCGGCCTCGCCCCCGGTGTACTCAGGGCTGAGGCCGTCGGATGCGGTGGTGAAGGTCCAGTAGCCTTCACGCCCGAAGGTCTTGTAGACGCCAAGGCCTGCGACCTCGTCAGGGGACACGACGCGGTCGAAGACCTGGACTTCCGCGATGTCACCGTTCCACTGGTACGCCCACGCGTTCGCGGCACGGGCCCGTCCGATCTGGACGTCTCCGGCGGCGTTCCAGGTCGTCCCGCGGGTGGTGGACGCGGCTTCGACTCCGTTGACGTACAGCTTCATCGAACGGCCGATGGAGTTGTACACGCCGGTGAGGTGAACCCATTCGTCCGCGGTGCCAGTCCTGACCGAACCGCCAGAGGCCTTCCATTCGCTGGTCGGGGAGAGTTTCGCATCTGGGATCCAGAATGCCCACTCGCCCGAGGTCGCTGAGAGCGAGTCGTATCCGAGCACGAATCCGGATTCCTCCGCGCTCTTCACGCTGACGGCGGCCTGGTCGCGGGAGAGGTCGTCGACCCGGACCCAGGCGGACACGGCGAATCCCTCGTTGGTCCGGAGGAGGCCCGCGTCGGTGGTGTTGACGAATGCTCCCGCGCGGCCGTTGAAGGAGGCCGCCGTGGCGGCACCCGGGCCGTCGACCCCGAGATCGACTCCGCCCCCCACCGTGCCGAGGTTGGCGCCGTTCGCGTCGGCGACCTGGAGCGATCCAGCGGGTTCGGCGAGCGTCCAGCTGCCAACCGGGTCCTTCGCGGTGACGCTGAAGATGTAGTCAGTCTCGACGGAGTATCCCGCGGTGTTGTGGGCGCGGACGGTGAGGACTTTGGAGCCGGTGTTCGTCGGCATGTACTTGAAGGAGACGGTCTCGCTGATCGGGTCGAGGGTGATCTCCCGGTACAGGGATCCGGGGATCTCAAGCGTGTACTTCTCGATGTCGGGATCGGCGGCGGTGATCGTGAAGGTGCCGATTTCGCCGACCATCGGAACATCGGCGTCGATGCCTTCGGGGAAATCGGTGCTGGTGATGACCGGGGCGTTGGGGGTGTTCGCGAGCACGGGCGAGGCGATCCCGGCCGCAGTTAGGGCTCCCGCCAGCACGGCGAGAGCCATTCTTCGAATGAGGGGTTTCGAGGCTATGGACATCCTGTTGTCTTTCCAGTTGGCGCCCATGGGGATCGTGGACGTGAGTTGAACAGGTTCAATTTTTTTGAGCCTAGCTCATGTGGATCTTCGCACGGAACGCGGTCCAATAGGGGTACTTGCGGTTCGTCTTCGCAGTCTCCCAGAGCCCCGGAATCCCCTCCTGCGATACGAGGGGCACCAGCCCCGCTAGACGGTCGCGCGGGCCGTGACCTAGGGGATAGTCCCGCATAGGCCCTGAGGGGGAGCAGACACAGAAAGGCCGGTCGTTTTCGACCGGCCTTTTTCGTTATGCGCGGTTCGGCGTGTCGCGGCGGAGGAGGAGGGTGCCGTGGTCGTGGTCGAGCCATTCGAGGGTGAAGCCGGTGAACTCGGCGGCCCAGCGTTCGCCGATCGCGCGTTCGTCGGTGCGGCGGGCGTCGTCGAGGACGACGAGGGCGTCCGGGGCGAGGCGGTCGATGAGGAGCGGGACGGCCGGGTAGCGGGCCGCCGGGCCGGTGGCGCCGGGAGGGCCGTCGACGAGGGCGAGGTCGAAGGGGCCGTCCGTCAGGGCCGCGGGGTCGTACCAGCGCCAGGTCGACTCGCCTACGGGCACTTCGGTAAGCGGGGCGTCGCGGACTTCGGCCCACTTCGCGAGGCCGCGCTCGTCGAGCATCCTCCTGGTGGCGGCGGCGAACTTGGCGTCGTGTTCGAGCGCGACGACTCGGCCTGTGCCGATCGCGCGGCACGCGTACGCGAGGATCACCGTGGTGCTGCCCGAACCGCATTCCAGCACTGAGGAACGGCCGTGCTCGACGACCTGCCGGTAGAGGAACCGGGCGAGGTCCGGACCGGCCGCCCACCCGTGCATGGGCGGCAGTGCCTGCTCCGGGCCGATGTCCTTGTACAGGGCCATGAGGTCTTCCACTTCGCCGTAGACGACGCGGCCCCACTCGCGCACGAGGCGTCTGGTCGACCGGGGCATCGTCTCGAGTTCCTCACGGGCCGCCTCCTGGGCCGCCTGGAACCGCGCGAAACGCTCGGTCAGCTCGGAGACCTCGGCCCCCCGCCGCCGCTGCGCCCGCCACAGTGCGCCGATCGCGATGGTCGCGGCGCCGACGACGATGGTGCGGTACGGGACTCTCATGCTCATCGGCTGCCTCCGGAAGAGGGAACGACCTGCGGTCGCGGGCGACTGCCGAAGCTATCAGCCGTCGACGGTCGGAGGGTGAACGTCGATGGTCCTGGCGCTGAACCCTGCTAGCCCAGGAGTTCGGCGCGAGCCCGCATGAGGGCGAAGCCGAGGAGGTTGAGGCCCTTCCAGGTCGCGGGGGACGCGGCGAGGGGGTCGGTCGCGCCCAGGCCGATGCCCCAGATGCGGTCCCGGGGGCTCGCCTCGACCAGGACGCGGTCCCTCGTGCCGACGAGGTAGGCGAGCAGATCCGGGTGCTGGCCGAACTTGGCGAGGCTGCCGCGCACGACGATCCCGAAACGCTCGGCCTCCCAGGTCGCCTGGTCGAAGCCGCGGACCTTGCGGCCCAAGGCCTGCGCCTCGCCCGGGTGGCCCGCGGCGAGGATCTTCTTGGCCGCCGCGGCGTCGCCGAAGAGCCAGGCCTTGTGCGCCATCATGTAGTGCTCGGCCGAGGCGAAGCGGTGCGAGTCCTCGGTGAACGCCGCCGGCCACCACTGGCTCAGGCAGCCGCGCCCGGCGCTGCCGTCCGCCTCGGGCGAGTGCCCCCAGAAGTGGATGAACTTGAGGACGCGGCCGGACGACGCCAGCGCGACCGCCTCGTCGACGTCAAGCGGCAGGACGAGTGCATCGGACATGCGCCCCACCTTGCCATACCGACGCTCACCTCACCCGGCGGTAACGGCGTCCCAGTAGGGTCGGGTCCATGGGCGATCCTCAGCTCGCTGCGCTGGCGCAGCGGTACTTCGATTTTCATCTGGCCGACAACCCCACGGCGGCAAGCTTCTACGGCATCCCCGGTCACGACGACCGGCTGCCCGACCCGAGCAGGGAGGGGGACGCCGTCCGGCGCGCCCACCACGCCGAGATCGGCGAGGGTCTGCAAGGGATCGACGCGGACGCCCTCGAGGGGCAGGACCGCATCACGTACTCCATGCTCGCGCGGCTCGTCGCCGACCAGACCGCGAGCATCGACGCGGCCCTCGGCGAGGTCGGACTCTCCAACACGATCACCGGGCCGGTCTCCACGATGCTCTCCTCGCTGCCGCGCATGAGCCTGAACACCGAGCAGCGCAGCCGGGACTACCTGGTGCGGCTCGGCGCGCTCGGCGGCTACTTCGACGCGGTCCTGGAGCGGTACCGGCAGGCCGCCTCGGAGGGGCGGAACCAGACCAAGCGCGGCGTGCGCGCCGTCATCGAGCAGATCGACGACTATCTGGGGACGGACGTGGCGGCCGATCCGCTGGTCTCGCCTACACCTTCCGAAGTAGACGTCGAGGAGTGGAAGGCCGCTGCGACAGTGCTGGTGGCGGAGCGGGTCCGGCCTTCGCTCGCCCGCTGGCGCACCGCGCTCGAGGAGGAGTTCCTGCCGAACTCGCGTCTCGACGACTACGTCGGGGTCTGCTACACCCCCGGCGGGTCGGACGGGTACGCGGCGTCGTTGCGGCAGTTCACCACCACCGACCTGACGCCCGAGGAGATCCACCGGATCGGGCTCGAGGAGGTCGAGCGGGTGCGCGGCGAGTTCGCCGAGATCGGGGCCAGGGCGCTGGGGACCTCGGACGTCGCGGAGGTCGTCGAGCGGCTCCGCGGCGACCTCTCGCTGCGGTACGAGTCGGCGGAGGAGATCCTCGCCGACGTGACGGAGGCGCTGCGCAGGGCCGAGGAGGCGCTGCCGAAGGCGTTCCTGGACTACGACATCGCGCCGTGCTCGATCGAGGTGATCCCCGAGGCGGCCGCCAAGGGCGCGACCCTCGCCTACTACACGGTGCCCGCCTCGGACGGGACCCGGCCGGGCACGCACTGGGTGAACACGTACGAGCCCGCGAGCCGGGCCCGGTTCGAGTACGAGGCGCTCGCGTTCCACGAGTCCGTCCCGGGGCACCACCTGCAGTTCGCGCTGGGCCAGACCCTGGACGGGCTGCCGCAGTTCCGGCGGTTCGCGTACGTGACGGCGTTCGGCGAGGGCTGGGGCCTGTACACCGAGCGGCTGTGCGACGAGATCGGGCTCTACAGCGGGGACCTGCAGCGGCTCGGCATGGTCTCGTTCGACGCGTGGCGGGCGTGCCGCCTGGTGGTGGACACCGGGATGCACATCCTCGGGTGGTCGCGGGAGCGCGCGGTCGCGTACATGCGTGAGAACACCGCGCTCTCGCTGGTGAACATCGACAACGAGATCGACCGGTACATCGCGTGGCCGGGCCAGGCGCTGGCGTACATGATCGGGCGCAGGCACATCGGGGCGCTGCGGGACCGGGCGCGGGAGGCGCTGGGCGAGGCGTTCGACCTGCGGCACTTCCACGACCGGATCCTCTCGAACGGGTCGATCCCGCTGGAGACGATGACGGGGGTCGTGGAGGACTGGATCGCGGAGGCGCGCTAGGGATTCCGGGGCTTGACGGGCTGTTGTCGGATTGGTGACAGACAGTTCGGGCCGCGTATTGCACGATATGAGTCGCGGCGGTGGCTCCCCCCGGGCGCCGCCGCAACTCAGTCTTTCACCTGCTGTGGACGTGCGGATTCGTTGCGGCGCAGTAGGTTTCTATAGTCCACATAGGACTTATCGGCGCCGGACTGTCGCGCGCAAATGCCTTACGGATGATCATTCCGCAAGAATTCGTGGAGAACGTCACCATTCGGGATGAGCCCTTCTGCGCACTCATGATTTAGGTTAGCCTAACCTACACGTTCCCCGGCATCCCGAGAGACCGTCCCTCACTGAAAGGACCCTCCGTGCTGACAAGCGCCGACCTCCGTCCGGCTCCCGCGCCGCTCGCCAGTTCCGAGCCGCCGGCCCTCCTGGGCCGCGACTCGGCCGCCGCCTACCGCGGCATGATCAACGATGTCGCTGGCCGCCTTGCCGAACGGTTCGCCGAAGTCGAGCGGCCGTGGACCGGCGCCGCCCCAGCCGACCTCGGCCCGGCCATCGCCGCGGTCGACCTCGACCGGCCCCTGGAGTCCTTCGAGGACGCGTTCGACGAGATCGGCGAGCTCTACCTCAAGGACGCGGTCTGGTTCCACCACCCGCGCTACCTCGCCCACCTGAACTGCCCCGTCGCGCTCCCGGCCGTGGCCGCCGAGACCGTGCTCGCCGCCGTCAACACCTCGGTCGACACCTGGGACCAGAGCGCGGGCGGCACCTTCATCGAGCAGCGCCTCATCGACTGGACCGCGCGGCGCATCGGGCTCGGCCCCGACGCCGACGGCGTCTTCACCTCCGGCGGCACGCAGTCGAACCTGCAGGCGCTCCTGCTCGCCCGCGACGAGGCCGTCGAGAACGTGCTGCTCAAGCACCGGGTCGAGGTCGGCACTCCGCTGCGCGGCGTCGAAGTGCTCCCCCGCCTGCGGCTCTTCGCCTCGCCGCACTCGCACTTCTCGGTCGTCAAGGCCGCCCGGCTGCTCGGCCTCGGGGAGGAGGCCGTGATCACGGTGCCCGCCGACGACTGGTTCCGCATGAACCCCGCCGCCCTGGACGCGGCTATCGAGACCTGCCGGGAGCAGGGCCTCGTCCCCGCGGCGGTCGTGGCGACCGCCGGGACCACCGACTTCGGGTCCGTCGACCCGCTCGGGCCGATCGCCGAGATCACTGCGGCGCACCGGGTCTGGTTCCACGTCGACGCCGCCTACGGGTGCGGCATCCTCGTCTCGCAGAAGCACCGCGGTCTGCTCGGCGGCATCGAGTACGCCGACTCGGTCACTGTGGACTACCACAAGTCGTTCTTCCAGCCGGTCAGCTCCTCGGCGCTCATCGTGCGCGACCGGGCCTCGCTGCGGCACGTCACGCACCACGCCGACTACCTCAACCCGGCCGAGGCCGTGTTCCCCAACCAGGTCGACAAGAGCCTCCAGACGACGCGCCGGTTCGACGCGCTCAAGCTGTGGATGACCCTGCGCACGCTCGGCCCGGACGCCTTGGGCGCCATGTTCGACCAGGTCTGCGCGCTCGCCGACCAGACCTGGGACTGGCTCGCGAACGACCCGCGCTTCGAGGTCGCCGCGCCGCCCTCGCAGCTCTCGACGGTGCTGTTCCGGCTCGCCGGGGCCGACGACGACACGCACCGCAAGGCCCGCGAGGCGCTCGCGGCCTCCGGCGAGGGCATGGTCGCGGCCACGAAGGTCGAAGGCCGGACCGCCCTGAAGCTGACGCTCCTGAACCCGGAGACCTCGCTCGCCGACATCGTCCCCGTCCTCGAAGCGCTCGCGCGCCACGGCAAGAAGGCGCAGGAGGCGGCATGAGCGCCAGCGAGACAGGCGGCACAGTGGTGCACGACTTCATCGGGATCGGCCTCGGGCCGTTCAACCTCGGGCTCGCGGCGCTCACCGCGCCCATCGACGACCTCGACGGGATCTTCCTGGAGCGCAAGCCGAACGTGGACTGGCACCCCGGGATGCTCATCGAGGGCACCACGATGCAGGTGCCGTTCATGGCCGACCTCGTGACCCTCGCCGACCCGACCTCCGAGTACTCGTTCCTGAACTACCTCAAGGAGAGCGGGCGGATCTACCCGTTCTACATCCGCGAGTCGTTCTTCCAGCTCCGCACCGAGTTCCAGGACTACCTGCGCTGGGCCGCCGAGAAGCTCGACAACCTCCGGTTCGAGCGCACGGTCACCGAGGTGACCTGGGAGGACGGCGTGTACGCGGTCCGGTCCGAGGGCCCGGCCGGGACCGCCACGGACTACGCGCGGCGGCTCGTGCTCGGCACCGGCACGCCCCCGTGGATCCCGCCGTCGTGCCGGGAGCTGGAGAGCCCCACGGTCTGCCACGCGTCGTCCTATCTGGAGCACCGGGACCGGCTTCGCGAGTGCGGCTCGATCACCGTGGTCGGCAGCGGCCAGAGCGCCGCCGAGATCTACCGGGACCTCTTGGGCGACATCGAAAGCGGCGGGTACGAGCTGAACTGGGTGACGCGCTCGCCCCGGTTCTTCCCGCTCGAGTACACCAAGCTCACGCTGGAGATGACCAGCCCGGAGTACGTGGACTACTTCCACGGGCTGCCGTCCGCGAAGCGGGACGAGCTCAACGCGGCGCACAAGAACCTCTACAAGGGCATCAACGCCGAGCTCATCAACGAGATCTTCGACCTCTTGTACCAGAAGCGGTTCGAGCGCGGCTCCGTGCCGACGCGGCTGTTCACGAACTGCACCGTGGAGAAGGCCGCCGGGTGCGGCAGCGTCAGGCTCTCGGTGCGCCAGCACGAGCAGGACCGCTCGTTCGAGCTCCAGACCGAGGGGCTCGTCCTGGCGACCGGCTACAGTTACCGCGTTCCCGAGTTCATGAACGAGGTTCGCGACCGGCTGCGCTTCGACGCCACCGGACGCCTGGAGGCCCGCCGCGACTACAGCGTCGACGCCGCCGGTGCAGGCGAGATCTTCGTGCAGAACGCCGAACTCGCCACCCACGGCTTCGTCTCCCCCGACCTCGGCATGGCCGCCTACCGCAACTCCTGGATCATCCGGTCGCTGACCGGCCGGGAGGTCTACCCGATCGAGCGCCGCATCGGCTTCCAGGATTTCGGAGCACCAGAGTGACCTTGAAGGCCCCCAACAGCTTCTACCACCTGCACGAGTCCCTCGGCGACTTCGGCCTGCGCCCGGTCGACCCGCCCACCGACTCGCCGCTCTTGCACGAGTGGGTGACGCACCCGAAGGCGAAGTACTGGATGATGCAGGACGCCTCCGTGGCCGACGTGCTCGCCGAGCACGAGGACATCGAGGCGAACCCGCACCACTTCGCGTTCATGGGGCTGTACCACTACCGGGCCCGGTTCCTCGTCGAGGTCTACGACCCGGCGCACTCCGAGCTCGCGGGCGTCTACGACCCCGCCCCCGGCGACATCGGCATGCACGTCCTCACCGCGCCGACCGACACGCCGATCCCCGGGTTCACCAAGGGCGTCATGGCCACCGTGATGCATCTGCTCTTCGACGGCTTCGCCGCGAAGCGGGTCGTCGTGGAGCCGGACGCGGGAAACGAGGCCATCCACCGCCTCAACGAGTTCGTCGGGTTCAAACCCGAACGGGCCGTTCAGCTCAAGGACAAGCAGGCGCTGCTGAGCTTCTGCACCCGAATCGATTTCGAGCGGTCCGCCGCGAGAGGAGTGCACGCGTGAGCGCCATCGACCACCTCACCCCGGAGCTGTGGCAGCGGGCCACGAGAAACCTGCTGGCCAAGGCCATCGGCGAGTTCGCCCACGAGCGGCTGCTCGTCCCCGTGAAGGACGGCGAGGCCTACACGCTCGCCGCCGGGCCCGAGAAGTACCGGTTCGCCGCGCGCCGCTTCAAGCTCGACCACTGGGTCGTCGACCCCGCCACGATCGAGCGCAGCGGCGAAGGCGGCGCGCTGGAGCTGGACGCGGCCGCGTTCTTCCTGGCGTTCAAGGGCGAACTGGGCCTGAGCGACGCGGTCCTGCCGGTGTACCTCGAAGAGGTCGCGGCCACCGTGAACCGGGGCGCGTACCAGCTCGCCGAGGGCGTGCCGGGCAACGCGGACCTCATCGACGCGGGGTTCCAGGCGATCGAGGCCGGGATGACCGGCGGGCACCCGTGCTTCGTGGCCGGGTCCGGCCGCCTCGGCTTCACCTCCGAGGACTACCGGGCCTACGCCCCCGAAGCCGGTGCGGGCGTGCGGCTCATGTGGCTGGCCGCGCGGCGCGAGCACGCGATGTTCGCGGCCTCGCCCGAACTCGACCACCGGTGGCTGCTCGACTCGCAGCTCGACGCGGACTCGCGGGAGTACTTCGCGTCGCTGCTCACCGACCGGGGACTGACCTATGAGGATGTCTTCCTGATCCCGGTGCACCCGTGGCAGTGGCGCAACAAGATCTCCGTGACGTTCGCGCCCGAGATCGCCGCCGGGCGGCTCATCCCCCTGGGCGAGAGCCACGACGAGTACCAGGCACAGCAGTCGATCCGCACGTTCTTCAACCGCTCCAGGCCCGAGGCCGACTACGTCAAGACCGCGCTCTCGGTGCTCAACATGGGCTTCATGCGCGGACTGTCCACTGAGTACATGGAGGTCACGCCCGCGATCAGCGACTACGTGGCCGACCTCGTGCACGGCGACCCGACCCTGAAGCGGCACGGCGTCACGATCCTCCGCGAGCGCGCGGCCGTGGGCTACCGGCACCCGGCCTACACCGAGGGCGCGCCGAAGGGCTCGCCGTACCGCAAGATGCTCGCCGCCCTGTGGCGTGAGAGCCCGGTCCCCAAGCTCGCCAAGGGCGAACAGGTCGCGACCATGGCCTCACTGCTGCATGTGGACGGTGACGGGACCTCGCTCGCGGCCGACCTGATCCGCCGCTCCGGGCTCCCCCCGGCCGAGTGGCTGCGCCAGTACCTCGACGCGTACCTCGTGCCCGTCACGCACTGCCTCTACCGGTACGGCCTGGTGTTCATGCCCCACGGCGAGAACGTGATCCTCGTGCTCAAGGACGGCGCGGTCGAGCGCGTGTTCTTCAAGGACATCGGCGAGGAGTGCGCGGTCATCGAGCCCGCGACGCCCGTGCCCGACGCCATCGGCCGCATCCGCGCCGACGTGCCCGACGAGGTGCGGACCCTGTCGATCCTCACCGACGTCCTCGACTGCTTCCTGCGGTTCCTCGCCGGGTACCTGCACCTCGACGGCGTGCTCGACGAGGACGAGTTCTGGCGCGTCGCGGCCGAGTCCCTGCGCGACTACCAGGCCGCGCACCCCGAGCTGGCGGAGGCGTTCGCGCGCTTCCCGCTGTTCGAGGAGAGCTTCACGCTCTCGTGCCTGAACCGCCTGCAGCTCAAGAACAACCAGCAGATGGTCAACATCGAGAACCAGGAGGAGAGCCTGATCTACGTCGGCAGGCTCGACAACCCCCTGGCGGGCTGACGCGAGCGCGGCGGGGTCCGGCCCCGCCGCGCGCTTCTCCGCCCCGCGGAGGATGGCTCTCCAGAATGGAATGGCATACGCTCCCACTCATGAAGCGCCTTCTCGGTGCGGCGGCATTCCTCTTCGCCATGACCGCCTGCACCGCCGACGAGACCGAACCCGCCAGCCTCGACTGCGAGCCCGGCGAGTTCACCCACGCCCCCGAAGCCGCCGTAGGCGACTACACCTACACGCGGTCCTTCACGTGCCCCGAGGACGACGCGCTCCTGCCCGCGGTGATCGTCCTCCACGGCATGCCCGGCAGCGGCGTGCTCGTCCAGACCAACTCCAATATGGACGCCATGGCCGAGGAGGCCGGGTTCATGGCCGTGTACCCGTCGAACCCCGACCGCGAATGGGACGCGCAGGCCGAGGGCGAGGACGCCGCGTTCCTCGGCGAGCTCGTCGACCGGCTCGTCGACGACCACCGGGCGGACCCCGACCGGATCTACCTGAGCGGCTTCTCCAACGGCGGCGACATGACGCTGGCCGCCGCCGTCGGGCTCGGCGAGCGACTGGCGGGCGCCGCGGCGGTCGTCCCGTCCGGAACCTTCGACACCCTCGGGCAGGTAGAGACCCTCGAGACGCCGATCCCGTTGGCGGCCTTCGTCGGCGTCAACGACCCGCGCGTCCAGGGGCAGCCGGTCCTGGACACGTGGCGGACGCGCGGCGAGTGCACCGAGACCGAGTCGTCCTCCGGCGCCGACTTCGAGCGCACCGCATGGACGTGCGCGGGCGGGGTGCCCATGGTCGAGTACCGGGTGCACGGCGGCCACGAGTGGTTCGGCCTGCCCGGCCGCGAGGACTCGCTGTGGGCGAGCCGCGAGATCTGGGACTTCTTCACCGCGCTCGAGTGAACTCCCGCCGACCGGCGGGTGCGGGGGATGGACAAGGCACGCCATTATGGTCACCATGCAACTGAACAGCCCTGTCCTCATCACCGGCGCCAGCCACGGTCTGGGTATGGCCACGGCCTCGGTGCTCGCCGCCGACGGCGTCCCGCTCGCGCTCTGCGCCCGCAACGCCGCCCCCCTGAACGAGTTCGCCGAGAAGCTGCGCGCCGAGTACGACGTCCCGGTCGCCACCAGGGCGCTCGACGTCAACGACACCGAGCTGATGGTCGAGTTCGTGCACGAGGCCCAGCGGCGGCTCGGCGACCTCAAGGGCCTGGTCGCGAACGTCGGCGGCTCGCGGGGCCGGAGCCTCGTCGACACCGAGCCCGACGACTGGGAGTACTCGCTGAGCGTCAACGTGACCAGCGCGATGACCGCGTTGAAGGCCGCGCTGTCGCAGCTGCGGCGCACGGGCGGCTCGGCGGTCCTGGTCTCCTCGATCTCCGGCACCAAGCCCTCCCCCGGGCTCGCGTACGGCTCGACGAAGGCCGCGCTCAACCACGCCGCCACGGTGCTCGGCCGCGAGCTCGGGCCCAGCGGCGTGCGCGTCAACGCCGTCGCGCCCGGCTCGATGCTCATCCCCGACCGCAACTGGGACCGGCTGCGCGTGGCCGATCCCGGCCGCTACGAGGCGTTCCTGGAGGAGTTCCCGAACCGGGAGCTGCTCGACCCGCACGACGTGGCCGAGGTGATCGCCTTCCTCCTGTCGGACAAGGCGAAGGCGATCAACGGCGCGGTGATCCCGGTCGACGGCGGGCAGAACGCCCCCAGCGCGTACGGCTATTAGGCGGCTTCCTCGACCGGCGTCGGACCGGTGAGCTTCCCCATGAGGAAGGGGAAGACCAGGAGCGCGACGACGGCGCAGCACACGCACAGGATGCCGTAGCTGGCGTACTCGACGATCGGGCCGGACGCGAGCCCGGCGGCCATGGCGGCCAGGCCCATCACGAGGTCGGAGAAGCCCTGCGTGGACGGGCGCTCGGCCGGGGTGATCGCGCCCGTGACGAGCGCGGCCGAGCCGACGGTCATCGCCGACCAGCCGATGCCGAGCAGGACGAGGCCGACAGAGAGCCGCACGTGGTCGTCGGCGGGAGAGGACCCGGAGACGACGCACGCGGCGACGAGGACCGCCGTGCCCGCCACCAGGATCGGGCGCGTCCCGTACTTGTCGACGAGGCGGCCGATGACGGGCGCGAACGCGTACATGCCGCCGATGTGCAGGCCGAGGATGACGCCGACGACGCTGAGCGCCTGCTCGGGGTCGTCCATGCCGTGCTTGATGTGCACGGCCGTCATCGCCATGACGCCGACCATCACGAAGTGGCCCAAGGCGGCGGCGATGACGCCGGTCCGCACCGCCGGGTTGGCCTTCGCCGTGCGGAAGCCGTCGGCGATCGAGCGCTTCGGCGCGTCCGTCTCGCCGCTGATCTCGCGGGCGGTCAGCAGCGGGTCGGGGCGCAGGAACACCAGGATGACGGCGGCCGTGAGCACGCAGAGCACGCCGATGGCGACCATCGAGCCGATGTAGGCGGGGCCGCCGAACCAGCCGGTCCAGACCCGCTCGGCGAGGCCGGCGAGCGACGGCCCCGCCACGGAGCCGATCGTGGTGGCCCAGACGATGAGCGAGAGGTGCGAGCCGCGCCGGGCGGGCGGGGCGAGGTCCGCTGCGGCGTAACGGGACTGGAGCCCGGCGAAGGAGGCCGCGCCGAGCAGGAAGTAGCCGATGACCGCGACGACGGCGTTCTCGAGGTTGATCGCGGTGACGACGACGACGGTGCCGAGCACCGCGCACCCGTAGCCGAAGGCGAGGCCGCCCCGGCGGCCGAAGCGCTCGGTGATGCGCACGGCCGGGACGACGACGAGCGCCGAGCCGCCCACGAAGAGGCTCTGGGCGAGGCCGGTGAACGTGGCCGAGCCGGTCATCTCCTCGACGAGGAGGGCGCCCACGGCGATGCCGATCCCGACGGCGAGGCCGCCGAGGATCTGGGTCATGAAGAGGGTGCGCAGGACGCGCTTCTGGATCGGCGTTGTGTCAGGGAGGGTGGCGGTCACGGGTGGTCCTTTCTGGAGTTGTCGGCCCGGTCGGGGGAACGGGCCGGTCGTCCGCCGGGTGGGGCCCGGCGGACGGTCAGATCGGCGGCGCCGCCGGACCCGAGGCCAGGGCGACGGCCTCGGCCACCGCCTCGGCGAGTCCCGGGTCGAGCTTGGCGGTGCTCACGCGGATGGCCTGCTGGCCGTGGAAGGAGTACGCGCGGCCGGGCGCGACGGCGAACCCGGCGTCGCGGAGCGATACGACCGCGGCCGTCTCGTCGGCGACCGGGACCCACACGTTGAGGCCCGAGCGGCCCCACACCTCGATGCCGCGGGCGGCGAGCGCGTCCCGAAGGGCGCCTTGGCGTTCGGCGTAGACGCGGCCCGCGGCGGCGACGCGCTCCTCGACCGCGTCGTCCGTCCAGGCGGCGATCACGAAGTGCTGCAGGATGCACGAGACCCAGCCGTGGCCGATCGCCATGCGGCCCTGGACGCGGGCCTTCGTGTCGGGGTCGGCGGCGACGAGCGCGGTGCGCAGGTCTGGGCCGTAGGGCTTCGAGGCGGAGCGCACGAACATCCAGCGGTCGGCGGCGTCCGCGACGAAGTGCAGCGGGACCTGCGAGAGCTCGGCCCAGTGGTCGTCCTCGATGACGAACACGTGCGGGTGGCGGGCGACCACCTTCCGGAGCGCGGCGGCGCGTTCCGCTGAAACCGCTGCGCCCGTGGGGTTCTGGCCGCGCGAGGTGAGGATGAACGCCTTCGCTCCGGTGGCGAGGACCGCTTCGAGCTCGTCGGGCAGCGGGCCTTCGCCGTCGATCGCGACGGGCGAGACCTGGTATCCGCCCGAGAGCAGCAGGTCTCGGCCGTTCGACCAGGTGGGCTCCTCGACGGCCACCGTGTCGCCGGGCTCGAGCCGGGCCGCGAGGCCGCGCTCGAAGGCGTCCAGGGCGCCGGAGGTGACGGTGAGCTCTCCGTGCACGCCGTCGGCGGCGAAGCGGTCGCGCGCGAGGTCGAGCAGGTCGGGGCACGGCCCGCCGTCGCGGTAGTTGCCGTGCACGATGTCGACCCGGTCCTTGAGGACGGTGAGGTCGGGCAGGAGGTCCGCGTCGGGCTCGCCGGAGACGAGGTCGAGCACTCCCGAAGGGACCGTGAGGGTTCCGGTGGGGGTGAAGGCCGAGCGCTGGCGGATGAAGGTGCCCGCGCGGCCGCCGGTCTCGACGACGCCGCGCTCGCGCAGGCGCCGGTACGCGGAGGCGACGGTGCCCGGGGCGACGCCGAGGTCGGCGGCGAGCTTGCGGACGGGAGGCAGGGTGCGGCCGGGCGCGAGCTGCCCGGAGCGCACGCCGGACTCGACGCTGGCGGCGATCTCTGTTGCCGCCGAACCGGTGATCTGATACTGTACCGACATAACTCAAGCATTGTATCAGTACAAATATCGGCGATAGGAGTCACCCCCGATGACCGCCCTCGAATGCCCCCACAGCGGCCAGTTCGCACAGACCGAGCGCACCACCCCCAAGCGCTCGCGCGAGCGGGTCACCTACGAGCGCGAGGCCGCGTACCAGGTGCTCGACGAGGCCCTCTTCGTCGACCTCGCCTTCGTCGGCCCGGACGGCGCGCCGCGGGTCCTGCCGACGTTCCATGTGCGCGTTGGGGACACGCTGTTCGTCCACGGTTCGACCGGTTCGAGCATGGGCCTGGGCGGGCGCGAGGCGTTCGCGGTCAGCGCCACCGCGACGATCGTCGACGGGCTCGTCTACTCCAAGAGCTGGTTCCACCACTCGATGAACTACCGGTCGGTCGTGGTGCACGCGAACGCGCGGCTCGTATCGGACCCGGACGAGCGCTGGTCGGTGTTCAAGGCCCTGATCAACCGGATGTCCGAGGGGCGGGCGGAGCGCTCGCGGGAGGCCAGCGAGAAGGAGAACGCGATGTCGGCGCTCCTGGCGATCCCGCTCGAGGAGGTCTCGATCAAGCAGCGCTCAGGCCCGCCGGTCGAGGAGCCCGAGGACGAGGACCTGCCGTTCGACAACGGCGTGGCCCCCGTGCAAACACTTGTCACAGGGCGGCTTTAGACTGCGATCCGCGCGGTGCCGGACCGGGCTCGGCCTCTCGACGACATGACCGTCCAGAGCGTGGGTCGTGGGAACTTCCCTTCGGGCCCGTCCGGCGCCGTCTCAGGCGCAGGAGGTGCACCGCGCGGATCGCTTTTTCAAAGGGGTGGGCCGAAGTTCGAGACGGCCCGCCCCTTCGGCGTTCCTACGCTTCGGCCGTCTCCTTCTCGGTCTCGGCCTTGTCCAGGCGCCACACGGCGATCGAGCCGCCGCCCGCGACGGCGACCACGAAGAGGACGAACGTCAGCGTGTACGGCCAGGACGGCGCGGCGTCGTCCGAGTTCTGCACCATCGCCGCGTCGTTGCCCGCACCCCACCAGATCGCCTGGCGGATCAGCTGCAGGAAGTCCCGGTCGCCCCAGGTCTTGCCCTCGCCGCCGGGCGAGGCGTAGAAGACCGGCAGGCTCTCGTTCACCCAGGAGACCGCGCCGCCGCCCGCCGTCAGGGTCGCCAGGACCGTCGAACCGGGCTGCGCGGGAGCGGGTTCGAAGTAGTACCAGCGCTCGGTGAGCTTCAGTTCGTCGTCGAGGCCCTCGGTGATCTGCGAGCCGGAGTTGAACTCGACGGGCTCCTCGGTCGCGGCCTCGGCGCGCGGGAGCGCGGTGGCGCCGAGCGTCTCGTGGTACCAGGCCCAGTCCGGCTCGGCCTCGATCGCGGTGTTGGTGGTGATGAGGCCGCCGCCCTGCTCGACGAACGTCTCGACCGCGTCCTGCTGGTCGTCGTCGAGGAAGTCGCCGCCGGTGTTGAGGAACATGATCACGTCGTACTCGCCGAGCTGCTTCACGTCCTCGGCGGTGCCCTCGATCAGCGTGAAGTTCCAGCGGCGCGCCTCCATCTGCAGGCGCTCCAGGGCGTAGTCGGCGACGTCCTGCGCCTCGTTCCCGGTGGTGACGGCCAGGACGCGCGGCCCTCCGGCGGCGGAGGCGGCCGAGGGGGCGAAGGCGGGCGCGCAGGCCAACGCGACGACCATGCACAGTCGCAGGAGGGTTCTCACGAAGCCAGACTAGCGTTTCCGCGCCCGCAGAACGAGGTCGGCCGCGCTGCCCGCTGGGCGGGCGGCGCGGCCTCGCTGCTTGACCTGCCTTCTATTTGTACAAGGCCTTCGCCAGCCGTTTCTGCGCGATCCACATGCCCGTCACGCACAGCGCCATGAGGTAGGCGACGTGCACGAGCATCATCGGGCCGACCTGGCCGAGGCTGAGCCCGCGGACGAGCTCGATGCCGTGGTAGAGCGGCATGACGTAGACGATGGGCTGGGCGAACGCCGGGTAGGCCTCGACGGGGGTGAAGGTGCCGCCGAACAGGAACATGGCGAAGACGACGGCGTTCATCCAGTCGAAGTCGACCCAGTCGCGGAAGAGCGTGGCGAGGGTGAGGCCGATCCCGGCGAAGGCGAGCGCGATGAACACGCACGCGGGCACGGCCAGGAGGGACCACCAGGAGTCGAGGAGGCCGAAGAGGCCCATGACGACGACGAACGCGCCGATGTAGGTGCCGCCGCGGATGAGGGCCCACCAGACCTCGCCGAGGGCGACGTCCCAGGGCCGCAAGGGGGTCGCGAGGATGCCGTCGTAGACCTTCATCCACTTGAACTTGGCGAAGACGTTGATGGAGGTCTCGGCGAGGACGCCCATCATGGCGGCGTTGGCGAGGATCGCGGGGGCGACGTAGGCGGTGTAGGAGACGGTGGTGCCGTCGGGGAGCGTGATGTCGCCGACGAGGGCGCCGACCCCGAAGCCGAAGGCGAACAGGAAGAGCAGGGATTCGACGGCACCGGAGATGATGAGGATCCAGGCGCGGCGCATGGCGACCCAGTTGCGGTTGAGCAGGGCGCCGGAGGACTTCAGGGAGGCGCGTGCGGCGCCGTAGGCGATGACCGACATGGCTTGGGCTCCTAGAAGTTCAGGCGGCGCTGGATGCGGTACCGGGCGGCGAGCCACCCGGTCGCGGCCAGGAGCGCGAGGTAGGCGATGTGGAGGACCGGCGGCAGTGCGGGGGCGGTGCCGGCGGTCGCGGCGCGGGCGAGCTCGGTGCCGTGCCACAGGGGCGAGAGCCACACGAGCGGCTGCAGGAACCCGGGCATCTCGCCGGCGGGGAAGAAGACGCCGGAGAACAGGGAGATCGGCATGACGGCGAACCGGAAGATCATGTTGAGGTTCGCGTCGTTCTTCAGGCTGGAGGACCAGAAGTGGAGCCAGGGCGCGAGGGAGGCCGAGACGAGCGCGGCGGCGATGACGGCGAAGGCCGCCCACCAGGAGGTGTAGGCGCCGAAGAACGCGAGGACCACCGCGACGAGGGTGCAGTTGGTGAAGGGCCGGAAGACGGCCGCGTAGATGAGGTGGCCGTTGAGCATGTCGACGGGGCGCAGCGGGGTGGCGCGCTGGGCGAGGTAGTGGCCGCCCCAGTCGGCGTAGCCGCCGAAGACGGGGAAGACCATGTCGTTGCCGAGCATCATGACGGCGACGGAGCAGACGAGGCCGGGGGCGATGAACTCGGCGTATTCGAGTCCGCCGAGGGAGGCGGGGTCGATGTAGGCGCCGACGCCGATGCCGATCGAGACCATGTAGAGGATCGGCAGGAGCACGGAGGTGAAGACGGTGCCGTGCCAGACGTGCTTGTACAGGGCCAGTTGGAGGTTGAAGGCGCGCCAGGCGGCCTGGGCCGGGGTGGGCGCGGAGCGGTCGAGGGTCAGCGCGGTCACGCTTCGTCCTCCACGAGGGCGCGGCCGGTGAGGCGCAGGAAGACGTCTTCGAGGGTGGCGCGGCGGGCCAGCACGGAGGTGGGGCGGATGTCGCGGGCCTCGAGGGCGGCGTTCGTGTCGTCGGCGTCGTCGGTGTAGACGAGGATCTTGTCGGGCAGGGCCTCGATCTGGGCGCCGATCCCGTTGAGCGTCAAGGCGAGTTCGGCGAGCTCGCTGGTGTGGGCGGTGCCGAAGCGCAGTTCGACGACCTCTTTGGTGACGTGGGTGTCGATGAGCTCGCGGGGGGAGCCGGAGGCGATGATGCGGCCTTCGTCCATGACGACGAGGCGGTCGCAGAGCTGCTCGGCCTCGTCCATGTAGTGGGTGGTGAGGAGGATGGAGACGCCGCGGTGCTTGAGCTGGAAGAGGCGTTCCCAGACGAGGTGGCGGGCCTGGGGGTCGAGGCCGGTGGTGGGTTCGTCGAGGATGACGAGCTCGGGTTCGTTGATGAGCGAGCGGGCGATGGCCAGGCGGCGCTGCATGCCGCCGGAGAGTTCGCTGACCTGGTCCTTGGCGCGGGAGGAGAGCTGCACGAACTCGAGGAGTTCGGCGGCCTTGACCTTGGCGGCCTTCTTCTTGATGCCGAAGTACCCGGCGTAGACGACGAGGTTCTCGAAGACGGTGAGCATGCCGTCGAGGGTGTTGTCCTGGGGGACGACGCCGAGGCGGGCGCGGATCTCGGCGCCGCTGGTGTGGGGGTCGCGGCCGAAGACCTGGAGTTCGCCGCCGGTGGGCTGGGAGACGCAGCCGATCATCCGCATCGTGGTGGACTTTCCCGCGCCGTTCGCGCCGAGGAAGCCGAAGGCCTCGCCGCGGCGGATCTCGAAGTCGACGCCGCGCACCGCCTCGTGCTCGCCGTAGCTTTTGCGCAGGTCCTCGGCGCGCACCAGGATCTCATCGTCATGTGGCATGGGGCAACCCTAAGCCCGGGCACCGACAGAGTCCAACGGTTTTCGAAGCGATTCCTTCATAAATACCGGCCGGTAAAGGTAGTGCTTGCCCTACCCCCATTGACGGGTCAGCGGTAGCGACAAAAAACCGCTTGACCGGAAGACTTACGAGGTCGAACATTCCCGACCGATCGGACGCATCCATGACGCTCATCGCCGATGAGGTAGCCCCCGCCGCAGTGCGGCCGCGCACCGGCAGCGACTTCGCCGAGCTCGGCAAGCGGATCAACGAGGCCGGGCTGATGGCCCGCCGCCCCGCGTACTACGTCATCCGCTTCGCGCTCACCGCTGCCGTCTTCATCGGCGGATGGACGGCCTTCGCCCTCATCGGCGACACCTGGCTGCAGATGTTCACGGCCGTGTTCATGGCCCTCGTCAGCACCCAGGTCGCGTTCCTCGGCCACGACCTCGCGCACCGCCAGGTCATCCGCAGCCGCGCCACCTCCGAGCGCCTCGGCTGGTTCACCGGCAACCTCGCCAACGGCATGGGCTACGGCTGGTGGAACGACAAGCACAACCGCCACCACGCCAACCCCAACCACGAGGAGCTGGACCCCGACGTCGCGCCGGGCCTGTTCGTCTGGTCGAAGCGCCAGGCGGGCTTCGCGCAGGGCATCGCCACCTGGTTCGGCAAGTACCAGGCGCAGCTGTTCTTCCCGATCCTCACCCTCGAGGGCCTCAACCTCAACTGGTCGGGCATCAAGTCGGTCCTCAAGCCGGGCCTGAAGAACCGCGGCCTCGAGGCCCTGTTCCTCGCCGTCCACTGGGCCGCCTACCTCGCCGCCCTGTTCATCGTCCTCTCCCCCGGCAAGGCGATCGTGTTCCTCCTGGTGCA
This sequence comes from Glycomyces sp. NPDC048151, assembly GCF_043202775.1. Lineage (NCBI taxonomy): Bacteria > Bacillati > Actinomycetota > Actinomycetes > Glycomycetales > Glycomycetaceae > Glycomyces > Glycomyces sp. NPDC048151. Next base: position 284,496 of record NZ_JBIDBB010000002.1, read on the forward strand.
CAAGGCCGTCTGGGGCCTGTACATGGGCTCGGTCTTCGCGCCGAACCACAAGGGCATGCCGACCTTCGTCGGCGAGACCGAGCTGGACTTCCTCCGCAAGCAGGTGCTGACCTCGCGGAACGTCAAGGGCGGCTGGTTCACCAACTTCGCCCTCGGCGGCCTGAACTACCAGATCGAGCACCACCTCTTCCCGGCTATGCCCTCCGCGAACCTCGCCAAGGCGCAGCCGATCGTCGAGCAGTTCTGCAACGAGAAGGGCATCCCCTACCACGCGACCGGGCTCATCCAGTCCTGGAAGGAAGCCCTCGGCGAACTCCACGCCCACGGCGAACCCCTCCGCAACGCCGCGAAGGCGTAACAGCGACAACGTAGAACGGCCGCCCGCGCGATGCGGGCGGCCGTTTCCCTGCCTACGCCGCCGCGACGAAGAAGCGCTCGCCCGAGCCCCAGTAGTCCTCGACACCGATCGCGGCGGTCTCGACGCCGGCGGTCGGCACGGTGATGCAGAAGTTCCCCGTCGCCGTCCCGCCCGGGAACACCTCCGGTGCGTACGAGAGGTGGTCGGGGATGAACCCGCAGGCCTCCGTGTACACCGAGTCGACGACGAAGACGCCGAACAGCAGGTCCGCCCAGGCGGTGCTCGACGTCTCGCCCTGGTAGGTCGCGTCGACCTTGAACATCATGAACTGGTGCCCCGCGGGCGGGGCGATGTTGAACTCGTCGGCGGCCATGACCTCCGCGGTCGCGTCCGGCACCACGTCGCTGATGACCACGAGCCAGTTCCCGGTGGAGATCTCGCTGCCCGCCGGGAGCGGCGCGGCCGGGTCGGTGCCGTCGACGACCTGGTCCTCCTTCGGCACGTCGCCGTAGCCGGGCCCGTCGGTGTCGTCCTCGCCGGTCTCGTAGTCCGTCGGCCAGTCCTCCACGATCTCCTCGACCGACCGGCCCACCGCGACAGTAACGACGGTGGCGACGATCAGCCCCACGACCGCCAGCGCGATGCCGATGATCGCGAACAGGCGGTGCGACTTGAAGATCCCGATGATGCCGAGGACGATCGCGGCGACGCCGAACAGCCCGCCGAGAAGGATCCCGGCGATCGGTATCAGGGCGAACAGCACCGCGACCCCGCCGAAGACCAGGGCGAGGATCGAGATCGTCTTGGGTCTGCCCTCGGGCGGCGACGGCTCGTAGTACGACGCGAGCGGCGGGACGGGCGGCGGCGAGGCAGGCGGTTGGGACATGACACCCCCAAGGACAGCGCAACTGTTACCTGCATCACAGCACGCAGACGCGAACCTGTCTCAGATACCGTCCGGTTCCAGCCTGCGGATCAGAGGCTCCCGCGCGGCGCGACCCATTCGGTCAGGAGAAAGCCGCCTGCCACATGGCAGGCGGCCGCTCACAGAGCCGATACGGCTTCGTTCAGCCCTTCTAGGCGTCGAAGACGTCCGCTGCGGTTTCGGCGGTGATGGCCCGATCGATCCAGATTTCGAGCTGCCGCACATCGGTGCAGGACTCGATCTGCTCGACCTGTTCCGTCGAGAGCGCCACCTTGCGACCGATGAGGATCCGCAACAGCGACTCCGCGCGGCCTTCCGCGCGTCCTTCCGCAAGGCCCTTCTCCAGGCCTCGTGCCTCCAGCTCTTTCTGAAGATCGGAGGAGAATTGGTAGGTCATGCTCATGATTATGCCTTTCCAGTGATCGTGGGCGCCACCCTTGCCGAGACCAGCCTCGACATACTGGGCGAAGAACTTGGAGGACTCGCCGTCGGTCTTTTCGAGCGCTTCGGCGAGTGCGTCGAGTGCCGTGCTGATCTCAGGGTCGTACCGGTTGGCGAGCGCGGACAGGACCGCATACATCACGTCCTCGACCGCGGCGGCCGGATCGGTGATGAGCGGTGTGTTGTCCGGGCCGATCACCAGCGGATGCACGGTGGCCGAAGGCCTCCGATCGGGTCCGAGCGTCATCGGCTTCCGGCAGTTCACCGCCGTAGCCTTCGACGCGGTGAGGATGACCAGCGCCGCAGGGCAGTCGTAGTACGCCTCGAGATAGGAGAGGTACCAGTGCCAGGCCCGCTTCTTCGCTTGCGTGGGCGGCTTCGACTGCGGCTCGATGATCAGGATCTCCGGGCCTTGGTCGGTCTCGATCTTCAGCGCGGTGTCGACCTCGCGATTGATCGCCTTGATCTCGGAGACGTCGGAGTTGATGACGCTGACACTGCGGAACACCGGAAAATCCTCGCCCAAGCATCGCTTGAGGCCTCGGCGGGCCAGGTCTGGGTCGTCACGGAACAGGTGATGGAACACCTCATGAGGTGGTTTCGGCATGGCATGAAGCTAAGTGACAGAAAGTGCGAGTCCTCGGATCTTCGATGTGCGTGTCGCCACATGCCTTGCAGCCCAGGCGGTGTCGGATAGACCGGCTTCGCTATTCGAAGGCGTTGGCGGCCTGGTCGCGGAGGGAGCGGATGTGCTGTTCGAGGCCCATGAGCTGGCCGAAGAGCTTCATGTACTCGTCTTTGTCGGTGCTGGGGTTGATGCGCTGGAGGCGGCGCTTGAGGTCGGCGACCTCGGCTTCGACGACGGGCCGCTGGATGCGGGCGAGGATCGTGCGGACGTAGAGGCCGTCCGGCTCGCCCGCGAGGCGCAGTTCCTCGACGGCGAGCTCGCTCACCAGGGCCCCGGCGGCGATCTCGGTGCAGGCGCTCTGAACGGCGGCGATCCAGTTCGGGCCCGCGGCGGCCCGGGCCGCGCCGCCCGCGGCCGCGACGGCCTCGCGGACCGCGCGGTAGTTCGGGTCGGTGTACGGCGTGGCGTCGACCGCGTCGAAGTAGGGCCCGGCGACCTGCGGCTGTTGGAGGGCGACCTTCAAGACCTCGCGCTGGGCGCGCAGCTGGGTCGAGTCGGCGCGCGGCTCGCGCTTGGGCCCGGCCGGGGCCTCGGGCTGCTGGCCGGAGGCCGCGCCCTGCACCGCGCGGCGCAGCTCGGCCTTCTCCTTGCCGAGCCGCCCGGCGTAGACCCCGATGTACTCCTCGACCAGGCCGCGGTCCTTGACCCGGGCCAGGAGCGGCGCGATGGCGCGCGTGGCGTGCAGGCGGCCCTCGGCGGTGTCGAGGTCGTGCTTGGCGATCGCGCGTTCCAGCGCGAACTGGACGAGCGGCGTGTGCCGCTCGATGAGCTCCCGCACGGCCGCGTCCCCGGCGCTCTGGCGCAGCTCGCACGGGTCCTGCCCGCCGGGCGTGACGGCGATGTAGGTCTGGGAGACGAACCGCTGCTCCTCGTCGAAGGCCTTCAGCGCGGCCCGCTGGCCCGCCTCGTCGCCGTCGAACGTGAAGATGATGCGCCCGTCTGCGGACTCGGAGTCGAACAGGAAGCGCCGCAGGATGCGGATGTGCTCGGGCCCGAACGCGGTGCCGCAGGTGGCGACGGCCATCGGGACGCCCGCGAGGTGGCAGGCCATGACGTCCGTGTAGCCCTCGACGATGACGACCCGGCCGGTCCTGGCGATCTCCTTGCGGGCCAGGTCGATCCCGTAGAGGACCTGGGACTTCTTGTAGAGCGGGGTCTCGGGGGTGTTGAGGTACTTGGGGCCCTGGTCGTCGTCGAAGAGCTTGCGCGCGCCGAAGCCGATGACCGCGCCGGACGAGTCGCGGATGGGCCACACGAGGCGGCGGCGGAAGCGGTCGATGAGGTTGCCGGTGCGCGAGGGCTTGGCGAGCCCGGCCGTGTTCAGCTCCTCGGCGGTGAAGCCCTTGGCGCGCAAGTGCTTCGCGAGGGCGTCCCACGAGTCGGGGGCGTACCCGCAGCCGAAGGTGGCCGCGGCCTCGCGGTCGAAGCCGCGCGCGGTGAGGAACTGCCGGGCCGTGAGGGCCTCGGGCGAGAGCAGCTTGGCGGTGTAGAACTCGGCGGCAGCGGCGTGGGCGTCGAGGAGGCGCTGCTTCAGGCCGGGCGCGCCGGAGGGGCCGCGCTGGACGCGGCCGTCGACGTCCTCGTACGTGAGCTTGAGCCCGGCCTTCGCCGCGAGGCGCTCGACCGCCTCGACGAAGGTGAGGCCGTCGAGCTCGGTGAGGAAGGTGATGGCGTCGCCGCCGACGCCGCAGCCGAAGCAGTGGTAGACGCCGCGCGCGGGCGTGACGTTGAAGCTCGGGGAGCGCTCGTCGTGGAACGGGCACAGGCCCTTGAGATTGCCGCCACCGGCGTTGCGCAGGGTGACGCGCTCGCCGATGACATCGGCGATGTCCACGCGCTCGCGCACCAACTGGATATCGGCGTCCCGGATCCGCCCCGCCACTGTTCACCTCTTTTCGCTGCTCTCCCATTCTGCCCGGTCCCCCCGACACTCCGCTCGCGGACGCCGCCCGGTGTGAGGCCGGAAGTCAGGGCGGGCCGACTCCGCGTAACGCGTTGACCTCGTAGCGCAGCCGCAGGTGAGTGATCGGCCACCATGGACGGGTCGCGGAAGTCACGTCGCGAGCCGCGCTCACGGAAACCGTTGGCGCAGATCAGGACCGGTGCGACGGCCCGCTGTACCATGGTTCCGGTTAGCAACTTTCCCGACCACGCCTCACGCGAGCGCGGTCCGATCCGCTAGAGTCGCCTATCATGCCGGACCCATCGCCCGAGCAGCCGCCCTCCTGGCCTCCCACCAGTGAACCGGCGGCCACACCCACCAATCCGCCCCGAATCACCGCGCGCGGAGTGGGCCACCTGCCTTCCAAAACCCCCGACAGCGAGCCTTCGGCGGCCGACCGCTTCATGCGCCCGCCGCAGAGCCACGGCGAGCCGCCGCAGCAGCAGGCCGGGGGGTACGACGAGCTCGACCCGGAGGCCCGCCGCAGCGAATGGGGCGCGTTCGACGACGCGACCCCGTCGGTGCCGCAGCAGCCGGGCCCGCAGGACCCCCAGTACGGGAACGCGCCGTACGGCGACGCCCAGTACGGGCGGGCCCCGCAGCAGCAGCACGCCGCGGAACCGGCCGCGCCACAGGAACCGCCTGCGCCGCAAGGCGAATGGGGCGAGGCTCCGGACTGGCCGCCGAAATCGAGCCAGGACTGGATGCACCAGCAGTCCCAGACCGGCTGGGGCCTGACCGGCGGCGCCGCCTGGACCGGCGAGGCCCCGCCTCCCGCTGCGGCCCCCGCCCCCGAGGCACCCGCCGAGCAGGCGTTCGGCAACGCGCCGCAGGCCCCCGGGTACGACCCGCCGACCTACGACGCGCCGCGCCAGCCCGCCGCCGAGCAGGGCGGCCTCGAATTCCCCGAGCTGCGCTCCGACCCGTACGAGCAGGACGTCTACGGCCACAACCAGTACCGCGCCGACGGCGGCCAGGACCTCTACCAGGGCGACCCGTACCAGGCCGAGCGCCTGCAGGCCGAGGCCCAGCAGGCCCGCGAGGAGTACCAGGCGCAGCAGTCCGGGGCCTACCCGGTCGTGCCGCAGCAGGGCGGCGAGCAGGCCGCCCCGTACGGCTCCGGCGCCGACGCGTTCGGCGGGTTCGCCGAACCCCAGCAGCCGCAAGCGGACCCGTACGCGGCCCAGCCGGACCCGTTCGCCGCGCCGCAGCCCGACCCGTACGCCCAGCAGGACGCGTACCCGGCCGCCCCGCAGTCCGCGTACGGCAGCCCCGCCCAGCCCGATCCCTACGCCGAGCAGCAGGCGGCCGAGGCCGTCCCCGCGCAGCGCACCGCCGAACCCGAGCCCGAGGCCCCGGCGGCCGCGCCGGAACCGGCCCCGAGCACCGCCCGCGTCGCGCCGCCGACGCACCGCGGCGTCCGCTACGCCATCTACGGCATCGGCGGGCTCATCACCCTCGGCCTCATCATCGGCATCGTCCTCATGCTCGGCGCGGCTCCCCCCGAGGAGCCCAGCGAACCGGGCGAAGAAGGCGGCAACGCCAGCGAGGACACCGGCGCCGACGACGCCCTCACCCCCGAGCGCTACACCGAACTCGCCGCCGCCGCGGGCACCGCCGAATGGTTCTCCTGGCGCTACGGCGAGGCCGGGCAGAACGGCGCCGAGGAGCTCGCGGCCGCCAGCGGGGACGCGCTCGCCGCCGAACCGCTCTTCGACCAGGCCGACCGCAGCATCCAGGGCCAGCTCGGGTACGTCACCGACGAGTCCGGGCTCAGCGGGATCGACCACGTCACCGTCCTCGAGTCGACCGACGAGGCGCTGGGCCTCACGCCCCGCGCGGGCGGGCGCTTCACCGACCAGGGCCGCCCCGAACTCGAACTGCAGGAGGGCCCGACCGCCGACTGCGTGAACGCGCTCGGCGCCGAACTCGGCGAGCCCGTGGCCCTCGCGCGGCCCGAGCAGAGCGCCGAGGTCAACGCCCACTCCGTGATCGCGTTCTCCTCCGGCGTCATCGCCACCGCTGGCATCAGCGGCGCGCAGGGCGGCACGTGCCTCCAGCTCCCGGACGGGCAGGTCCCCACGGACGTCGCGCTCACCGACGGCAACGAGCTCGCGCTCGTCACCACCTGGACCCCTGAGTCGCAGACCGGCTCGCTCGTCGTGATCGCCTTGGGCGACAAGAAGGGCTCGTACCAGTCAAGCTGGTCGCAGTCCTACCCCGGCCTGCCGAACCCGGGCCACTTCGGGGCCGCCGAGATCGTCGGCACCGTCGTCCTGCCGTTCAGCGCGCCGACCTCGGTCGACGCGTGGTCTGACTCGAACGGCTCGGTCTCGGCCGAGCGCGCCACCGTCGAAGGCGGCGCCGGACGCGACCAGGTCGCGACCACCGGGTACGCGATCGTCGGCGACCTGAGCGCCAGCCAGGTGGCCTCGGTCGACCTGACCTCGACGCTCCAGGGCCTCGCCGCGAAGCACTACGACGGCGCTGAGTTCACGTTCGACGCGAACGCGGGCGAGGCGACCGGCTTCGACGGCGGCGTCGCCGACGTGGCCGCGACCGAGGGCTCCTCGGCCGTCGCGACCGCCGACGGCACCGTCCGCGAACTCGACGGCTCGCTCAAGGAGACGGCCGCGACCGAGGTCGGCGCTAACCCGACCTGCCTGGTCGTGGGCGCCCAGAGCGGCTCGTTCATCGCCACCAGCCGCGGCACGGCCACCGTCAGCTGGGTCTCGGGCGGCGAGGTCCAGAAGTCGCTCGCCGACTCGCGCATGGCCGACCCGCTGTGCGCGTCCGAGACGCCCGCGCTCGGCGTCGAGGACTACGCAGGCACCGCCGCGGTCGTCCTCGTCGCGGACTACACCGGGCAGAAGCTCCACTCCTACCTCGACGGCCAGGCCTCGATCCCCGGCGGCGCTTCCGTCGGCGGCGACGGGTTCTCCTACGCCGGGGCCTACGAGGTCGCGGGCAGCCCCTGGGCCGCCTCGGTCACGGTCGACCTCGAATAGAAGACCGCTCGATCGAGGGCCGCCCGGCGCACCGCCGGGCGGCCCTCGTCATATCGGGTACCTTGTGCGGACCCGGAACTCAGAGAAAAGGCAGGTCATGGATTACGGATGGAACCTCGCGCTCGTGGGCGTGCTGGTGCTGCTGAACGCGCTCTTCGCGGGCAGCGAGATGGCGCTGGTGTCGCTGCGCGAAGGCCAGCTGCGCACGCTGGAGCGCCAGTCGGGCAAGGGCGCGCGCACGCTCGTGCGCCTGGCCCGCGACCCGAACCGGTTCCTCGCGACGATCCAGATCGGCATCACCCTCGCCGGGTTCCTGGCCTCGGCGACGGCGGCCGTGTCGCTGGCCGAGCCGATCGTGCCGATGCTGAGTTTCCTCGGCGGCGCGGCCGACGCGGTCGCGGTCGGCCTGGTCACCGTGGTCCTCACGTTCTTCACGCTCGTGTTCGGCGAGCTCGCGCCCAAGCGCCTCGCGATGCAGTACTCGCTGGGCTGGGCGCTCATGGCGGCCAAGCCGCTCGACTTCCTGTCCACGGTCGCGCGCCCGGCCGTGTGGGCGCTGAGCAAGTCGACGAACCTGGTCGTGCGGGTCTTCGGCGGCGGCACCGAGACCGACGGCGAGCAGATGAGCCCTTCGGAGCTGCGCGAGCTCGTCTCGGGGCAGCGGGCGCTCAACCCCGAGCAGCGCGAGATCATCGTGGGCGCGTTGGAGATCCACGCGCGGCGGCTGCGCGAGGTGCTGGTGCCACGGCGCGCCGTGTTCCTTCTTCCGTCAGATATGGACACGGCGGAGGCGCGGGCGGCGCTCGCGGCCTCGGGCCACTCGCGGGCCCCGGTCACCGGCGAGAACGGCCTGGACGACGTGCTCGGGGTGGTCCACCTGCGCGACCTCCTCGACGACACCGTGGGCCTGACCGACGCGATGCGCCCGGCCGTGGTCTTCCCCGAGTCCCTGCGCGTCTCGGACGCCCTGCGGCGCTTCAAGGCCGACCACGAGCAGTTCGCGGTCGTCGTGGACGAGCACGGCGGGATCGACGGCATCGTCACGCTTGAGGACCTCCTCGAGGAGTTCGTGGGCGAGATCTACGACGAGACCGACCGCGACGTGCTGGCCGTACAGCACCGCCCCGACGGGGTGATGACCGTGCCGGGAACGTTCCCGATCCACGACCTCGAAGACCTCGACATCGAGCTGGTCGGCAGGCCCGACGGGAGCTTCACCACGGTCGCGGGCCTGCTCCTGGCCCGCCTCGGGCGGCTCCCGGAGGCCCCGGGCGACAAGGTGCGCCTCTCGGGCTGGGAGTTCGAGGTCGCCGAGGTCGAGCAGCACGCGATCACCACGGTGCGCATCCGCCGCCTGGCGGCCGAGGACTGAGGTGGAGCGCGTCACCGGGGAGGGCCGGGCCGCGAGTCCGCTGGAATAATGGACCGGTGACAAAGCAGCTCTCGCTCGCAGGCGCCCCGGTCGACCCGCCGGTGGTGCTGGCACCCATGGCCGGGATCACGAACCTGCCGTTCCGCAAGCTCTGCCGCGAGCAGGGCGCGGGCATCTACGTGTGCGAGATGATCACGACGGTGGCGCTCACCGAGCGCAACCCGAAGACGATGCGACTGATCGAGTTCGACCCGGAGGAGACGACCCGCAGCCTGCAGCTGTACGGCGTCGACCCGGCCGGGATGCGCAAGGCCGTGCAGATGGTCGCCGACGAGAACCTGGCCGACCACATCGACCTCAACTTCGGCTGCCCGGTCCCCAAGGTCACGCGCCGCGGCGGCGGCTCGGCGCTGCCGTGGAAGCGGCGGCTGTTCCGCGAGATCGTCACGGCGGCCGTCGACGCGGCCGGGAGCATCCCCGTCACCGTGAAGATGCGCAAGGGCATCGACGACGACCATCTCACGTACCTCGAAGCGGGGAAGATCGCCCAAGACGCGGGCGTCGCGTGGGTCGCGCTGCACGGGCGCACCGCCGCCGAGCGGTACTCGGGCACCGCCGACTGGGACGCCATCGCGACCCTGAAGGAGCACCTGGACCTGCCGGTGCTCGGCAACGGCGACATCTGGGAGGCCTACGACGCGCTGCGCATGGTCGAGCAGACCGGCTGCGACGGCGTCGTCGTCGGGCGCGGGTGCCTGGGCAGGCCGTGGCTCTTCGGCGACCTCGAAGCCGCGTTCAACGGCAAGGTCAGCCGCATCATGCCGAGCCTCGGCGAGGTCGCGAAGGTCATGTACCGTCACGCGGAACTGCTGGTCGAGTGGATCGCGGGCGCCGAATCGTACGAGGCGCGGCGCAACATCGACGCCGAAGAGCACGGCTGCCGCGAGTTCCGCAAGCACGTCGCCTGGTACCTCAAGGGCTTCCCGGTCGGCGGCGACATGCGCCGGGCGCTCTCGATGGTCTCGCACCTGAACGAGCTCGAAGACCTGCTCGGCAAGCTCGAGGCGGACGCGCCGTTCCCGGAGTCGACCATCGGCAAGCCGCGCGGCCGCACCAACAGCCCCGGCAAGGTCACGCTGCCCGACGGCTGGCTGGACGACCGGGACGACCTCACGGTGCCCGAAGGCGCCGAGATCGACTCCTCAGGCGGTTAAAGGCATGAGAAAAGGGGAGGCCTCCGGTGCCGGGAGGCCTCCCCTTTCGTCTGCGTCCCCTACTCGGAGGGGGCTGTCTTGCCGTACTTCTTGTAGAACTTGGCGACCCGGCCTTCGTCGTCGAGGACGCGGCTCTTGCCCGTCCAGAACGGGTGCGAAGCCGAGGAGATCTGGACGTCGATCACCGGATAGGTCTTGCCGTCCTCCCACTCGACGGTCTCGGCCGAGCTGACCGTTGACCGGGTGAGGAAGGAAAAGTCTGCCGCGCGGTCGCGGAAGACCACGTAGTCGTACTTCGGGTGAATACCTTGCTTCATTCCTGATTCCTCTCCTTGCTCTCGAAACAACCGCCGAAGGGGTCGGGGTATTCCCGCCACGCGGCGAAGCCTTCGGCGAGCTCCGCGTCGGTCAGCAGGCAGGCGTCGAGGACGCCCGCGAGCTCGTCGGCCGCGAAGTGCAGGCCGACGAACGCCAGCTGCACCTCCCGGTCCCCGAACTCGGCGTCCCAGTGCAGGTCGGCGTTGACGCGCCGCTCGGGGCTCGACTCGTCCCACTCCTCGTCGGGCGTGGCCGCGAGCCAGCGCCCCATGTCGCCCATCGAGACGCCGCCGCCGCTGGACTCCCAGGCCACGATGTGGTCGGGCTGCCCGGCGAGCCACAGGTGGCCGCGGCCGCGCAGGGTCCGCCCGGCGAGGGTGGGGAGGGCCTGGTGGAAGCGCTCGGGGTGGAGGGGCCGGCGGGCCCGGTAGAGGGTGGCGACGACGCCGCAGTCCGGTTCGGGCTCATGGCATCCGACGGTGTAGCCCTCGATGCCGCGGCCGTACGGTTCGGGCGCGTCGGGGTCGAAGCGGCCGCTGCGGCGGATGCGAGTCGACAGCCAGACCGGTTCGAGGATGTCGAGCACGAGGTGGCGGGCCCAGGGGTTGAGGCGCTGGAGGAGCACGGACAGGCGCGTGTGCTCGTAGTCGAACTCGGAGTCGGGGGCCCACAGGAGCACGGTGTCTGCGAACTCGATCTGGCGGGCGGCGACCTCGGAGACGGACCGGGTGTCGTCGTCGGCGGCCTGGAGGCGGTGGTCGGCGAGGTCGCGGTCGGAGTCGAGGGTGTCGAGGAGGGTGGCGGGGTCGCAGACGGCGACGACGGAGTCGATGCGGAGGGCGTCGGTGACGGGCGCGCCGTCGACGTGGGACCAGCAGCAGGCGGTGGTGACGGCCTCGGGCTCCATGGAGGGCGGGAGGACGAGGGCGAGGTCGCTGGCGGGCCGGGCGCGGGCGAGGCGCACGAGGGCCGGGAGGAGGTCTTCGCGGATGGTGCAGTTGATGCAGCCGTGCTCGAGGGTCACGCGTTCGTCTTCGATGAGGCCCCGGCCGTCTCGGACGATGCGGCGGACGGTGCCGGTGTCGAGGAGTTCGGCGAGGTCGTAGGTGACGGTGAGGAGGCTCTTGTCGGCGCGCGTGAGGAGTTCGGCGGCCTCGCGGGTCGCCTTGGGGGCGAAGCCGGTCAGGAGTGTCAGGGCGGGCCGCAAGTCGGCTGGTGACACGTCCGATCCGGGTTGGGCGAGCTGGCTCATGAGGCCTCCGATCTATTTGAAAACGATTGTCATTATACTGGCTCTCACGAGAGGAGGACGACCGTGTCCAGAACATGCGAGGTGACCGGGGCCGGGCCCGGCTTCGGCAACAACGTGCCGTGGTCCAAGAAGAAGACCCGGCGCAAATGGAACGTGAACCTGCAGCACAAGCGGTACTACCTGCCCAGCGAGGGCCGGCATGTGCGGCTGCGGGTGTCGGCCAAGGGCATCAAGGTGATCGACCGCGACGGCATCGAGTCCGTCGTGGCGCGGCTGCGAGCGGAAGGGAGGAAGATCTGATGGCGAGCAGGAGCACCGACATCCGGCCGGTGGTCAAGCTGCGGTCGACGGCGGGGACCGGCTACACGTACGTGACCCGCAAGAACCGTCGCAACGACCCGGACCGCCTGGTCCTCAAGAAGTACGACCCCGTCGTGCGCAGGCACGTGGAATTCAGAGAGGACCGGTAGTGGCGAAGAAGAGCATGATCGCCAAGCAGCGCAAGCGCGAGGTGCTCGTCGAGCGCTACCGCGAGCAGCGGGCTGAGCTCAAGCGGCTCGTCGCCCATCCGGGGACCGACCCGGAGGCCCGGGCGGCGGCCGTGGTGAAGCTCCAGAAGCTGCCGAGGGACTCATCGGCGACGCGGCTGCGGAACCGGGACGTCGTCGACGGGCGCCCGCGCGGGTTCAACCGCAGGTTCGGACTGTCGCGTGTCCGACTCAGGGCGATGGCGCACCGCGGCGAATTGCCCGGCTTGCGTAAAGCGTCCTGGTAGTAATTCACCACACACCGGGCAAATGACTCAGCTGGTGAGCACCCTCTTGCGACTCCATGGAATGAAAGCGTTATACGACCGTCGCAAGAGGGCGCTATGGTGGGCGTTGCGAGTGCGCTGTGAGACTGCTCTCAAGCCCGGAACCATGTGAGCTCCTCCTGCGTTTGACTCGGTGAACGAAGGAGTATGACAGCGATGGCCCAGCAATTGGAGACCGCCCCGGCAACGTCGCCCGCGCAGTCTGCAGCACCACAGACAGCACTGCAGCGCGAGACCGGCCCGCTCGCCGCGACGACCGCCGACGTCCCCGCCAGCCCCGCCGCCCTCTGGGCGTCGGAGAGCCGGGCGAACTACTCCATCACGCACACCGCCGACCAGGTCGAACACGCCTGGATCGACTGCGGCTGCGTCATCCACGGCGAATAGCGCCTACTCCTCGAACTCGACCACGGCCTGGCAGTTCTCCTCGTACTCGCCGAAACCCGGGTCGATCGAGAACCCGGCGTCCACGTCGAACGCCGCGTAAAGCCCGCCCACCCAGACGGCGCAGCTGACCTCCGCGGTGCGCGTTTGACCGTCCTCGGTGATCTCGACCAGCGCGCGCGCCTCACCCGGCAGCGACGACTCCAGGGCGAAGCCCGTGCCGTGCTCGTACCAGAGGCGTTCGGCGCGCACTTCGGGGTAGGCCACGACCCGCCACTGCTCGCCCGGCGCGAGCGCCAGTTCGCGGTCGGGGTCGGCGGGGAAGCGGAACGGGCAGCCCGGCCCCTCGGGAGCGGCGACGCAGCCGTCGTAGTGCTCCCGCAGGGCCGCGTTCACGGCGTCCTCGCCCTCCTGGGAGACCACGAGCCACGGCGAGGGCATCCACTCGTCCACGAGGCCCGACTCCGGCGAGTAGTACTTGTTCCCGAGCACGAGCATCGACCTGCCGCTGCCGTCTTCGAACGCCATCGTGGACGGCAGGTCGGGGTAGAACTCGTAATACCCGGGCAGGAGCATGACGTAGACCGGCTCCGCCTGCAGGTCGATGGGGACCTCGACGCCGTTCAGGTCGAGGAACTCCAGGGCGCCCCAGACCTCCGACTCGGCCAGCGCGCCGATGATCGTCGCGTCCCCGCGGTCGACGACGACGTGGTAGCGGTGGCCGATGCGCCCGCCCCCGGTCCCCTCGATCTCCACGTAGACCTGGGCGCTGGCCTTGCCATGGCCGGAGTCCTCGTAGGCCACCTGGGCGACTTCGGTGATCTGCCAGCGGGAGTCGAGGGCGTCGGGCACCAGGAAGGGGCCTTCCATGCCCTTCTGGTCGGTGAAGGCGAGCGCGGCCTCCACGTCGCCGTCGCGGACCGCTTCGAGGAAGCCCGCGACCGTCGCCTCGGCGAGGGGCCGGTGCAGCGGGGACCACTTCACGACCATGATGGCGGCGGCGGCCAGCGCGATGGCGATGGCCGTATATGCCAAGGCGGCGTTGGGGATGCGGAGGAAACGGCGGGTCGGCGAGGGGGCGGGGTCGGGAGCTGCGGGAACGGTGTCGCCCACAGCGCCCAGGTCGATCATGTGCTCCTCGCCCCACCGCTGCGGGGAGGCGGATTCGGACACCCTCGCTCCTGTGGCTCGACTGCTACCGTTGTCAAGCAAAGTGTAGCGGTCTCAGCTAGGAACCCCATGCCCTCGAACCGGTGGCTCAAGCGCCCCGCATCCGCGCTGCGGGACTTGGTGATCCACGCCCATATGCGGGCTGACATGCTGCCGCGCCTGCCGTTCGTGATCGCGCTCGTCGTCTCGGCGGTGGCGCTGGTGGTCGCGGTCGAACACCGCTCCGCGGCGGACGCGCGGCTCGCGTCGGTCGAGGAGCTGCCTTCGGGCCGGCCCGAGGAGTACACCGACGACGTCGCGTTCGTCGAGGAGGAGGTCGAGCTCGAGATCGTCGAGACCGGCTTCAGCAAGGTCGTCGACCGGGACGGCGACGAGTCGATCATCGTCGCGGTCGTGGTCCGCAATCCGCACGACGGGGAGCTGATCCCCGGTTCGCTGGCGATCCAGACCGAGACCGAGCGCGGCTACCCGGTCGACCTGGACACCATGTACATCGGCTCGCTGCCGCCGTTCGCGACGGCCATGGTCGGGTACGTGATGACGGGCAACGTCGACGCCGTGGACCCCGCGGACCTGACGCTGCGCCCCACCGACCCGTCGATGCTGTACCCCTCGGAGTACTGGGACGACCTGGAGTCGGGCCTGCAGTACGAGATCGACCCGCTGCCGACCTTCACGTACACCGGGATCCAGCCGCTGGTGAGCCCCGACGGGTACCGGCTGCACTTCACGGCCGAGACCGTGGACGAGACGGACTCGCAGATCGCGGTGCTGTTCCGCGACGGCGAGGGGACGCTGCTCGGCGGCGTCCCGGCCGACGCCGACCTCGCCTCGGGCGGGTTCCGGACGCTCCCGGCGGGCGAGTCGCGGCAGTTCGTCGACGTCACCGCCGAGTGGATACCCGAAGGGGCCGACCTCGATCGGATCGAGATCGGCCCCAGCAGGTACTGACTGCAGGCGACTGGCTAGAGGCGCTCGAGCAGGAAGCGCTCGACCTGGTCGATGGCGACGCGCTCCTGCTTCATCGAGTCGCGGTCGCGGATCGTCACGGCCTGGTCCTCGAGGGTGTCGAAGTCCACGGTGATGCAGTAGGGCGTGCCGATCTCGTCGGCGCGGCGGTAGCGGCGGCCGATCGCGCCCGCGTCGTCGAAGTCGACGTTCCAGCGCTTGCGCAGGGTCGCGGCCAGGTCCTTCGCCTTCGGCGACAGGTCCTCGTTGCGGCTCAGCGGGAGCACCGCGGCCTTGACCGGGGCCAGGCGCGGGTCGAAGCGGAGCACGGTGCGCTTGTCGACGCCGCCCTTGGTGTTCGGGGCCTCGTCGACGTCGTACGCCTCGATGAGGAACGCCAGGACCGAGCGGGTGAGGCCCGCGGCGGGCTCGATCACGTACGGGGTCCAGCGCTCGCCCTTGGCCTGGTCGAAGTACGACAGGTCGGCGCCCGAGTGCTTCGAGTGGGTCGACAGGTCGAAGTCGGTGCGGTTGGCGATGCCCTCGAGCTCGCCGAACTCGCTGCCCGCGAAGTTGAACTTGTACTCGATGTCGACGGTGCGCTTCGAGTAGTGGGAGAGCTTGTCCTTCGGGTGCTCGTAGCGCCGCAGGTTCTCTTCCTTCAGGCCGAGGTCGACGTACCAGTCCCAGCGGGTCTGCAGCCAGTACTCGTGCCATTCCTCGTCCGTGCCCGGCTCGACGAAGAACTCCATCTCCATCTGCTCGAACTCGCGGGTGCGGAAGATGAAGTTGCCCGGCGTGATCTCGTTGCGGAAGGACTTGCCGGTCTGCGCGATGCCGAACGGGGGCTTGCGGCGGGACGCGGTCATGACGTTCGTGAAGTTCACGAAGATGCCCTGGGCGGTCTCGGGGCGCAGGTAGTGCGTGTTCTCGGTGTCCTCGGTGGCGCCGAGGAAGGTCTTCATCATGCCGTTGAACATGCGGGGCTCGGTGAACGAGCCGCGCGCGCCGCAGTGCGGACAGGTGAGGTCGGCCAGGCCGTTCTCGGGCTCGCGGCCGTCGTGCTTCTCCTGGTACGCCTCGATGAGGTGGTCGGCGCGGTAGCGCTTGTGGCAGGACTGGCACTCGGTGAGCGGGTCCGTGAACTCCTCGAGGTGGCCGGAGGCGACCCACACCTGCGGGTTGAGGACGACCGCGGAGTCGAGGCCGACCACGTCGTCGCGCTCGCGCACCATCGCGTTCCACCACTCGCGGCGGATGTTCTCCTTCAGCTCCACACCGAGCGGGCCGTAGTCCCAAGCGGAGCGGGTGCCGCCGTAGATCTCCGAGCTGGGGAAGACGAAGCCGCGGCGTTTGGACAGGCTGATGAGCGCTTCGGTGCGGTCTTGGGACACGATGATTTCCTCTCGATCCGGCTGGCGGTCGGTGAGACTGCGGATGGTTTTCTCTCGAACCAGACTGTTCGAGCGGCGGCCCGTTGTCGACTCGGTTTTCACTCCCGATTCGATCCTCGGAGCACACGGCATACGTGGGCCCGCCAGTGGGCAAGCGTACCTCGCAGGGGTGCCGCGACTCGCCTCGCCCCGCTCAGCGAGTCGTCCCGGTCAACTCTCGGCGGACTCCTGCCGCAGGTCCGCCAAGTGCCCCTCGAAACCCTCCCTGGCCTCGGCGGACTCAGGGGCGGTGAGCCAGGTCAGGGCGTCCTCCCCCACCTCGATCGCGCCCTGCTTGTCGCCGAGCTCGGCGAGCAGCCACATCGTCTGGTGCGCGGTCAGGCTCGCCCGCTCCAGCAGCAGCGGGCCCTCCCGGAACACGGCCAGCGCGCGGCGCTGCAGGTCGAGCACCGGTTCGGCCTCGTCACGGTGCAGGCCCTGCTCGCCCGCCTGGCTCTCCAGGAACTGGAAGGTCAGCTGCGCGTGCTGGCGGTAGGTCTCGCCGAGTTCGAAGCGGGCGGCCTCGCGGAGCGTGCCCGAGGCCTCGGGGTCGGCGCGCACGGAGTGGAGGCGGGCGGCGATCTGCGCCATCGTCTGCAGGCCCTCGCCGAACGCGGTGTCGCCCATGATGGTGCGCAGCAGCCAGGCGCGGGCGCGGGAGACGCGGGTCCAGGACGCGAGGTCGCCGACCTGGTCGGCGGCTTCGATCGCGCGCGTGTAGACCTCCAGGGCGTGGTCGTGCTCGCCGAGCTTCTCCAGCAGCTCCCCGGTGAGGAACAGCGTGTCGGCGTACAGGTTGACGAGGTAGTCCTCCTCGGCGGACTCCATGAGCGCGAGGGCCGCGAGCCCGTGTTCGACGCCCTGGCGGGTGTCGCCCTGCCGGTCGTAGGACTCGGCGAGGTTGAAGCGCACGTTGCAGATCCGCCACAGCTCCTGTGGGGGGAGGTCGTCGAGCGCGGCTTCGAGGAGCGGCACGGCCTCGGCGCGGCGGTCGAGCTCGACGAGGGCCACGCCCATGAGGTGGCGGGCGACGGCGGCCGGGACGGTCATCCCGGCGGCGTCGCAGTGGACGGAGGCCTCCAGCGCGTGCTCGTACGTCGCCTGGTGGTCGGCCGCGCGCATCGTGAACTCGGCGGCCTGGAGGTGGAGCTTCGCGGCGACGGTGTGGGACGGCTCGTCGCCGAGCGCGGCCAGGCCTTCGCGGCAGATGGCAAGGGCCGCTTCGAAATCGCCGGTGAGCCCGATCTGGTCGGCGAGGTCGGCGCTGGCGCGGGCGACGGCCCAGCCGGCCTCGGCGGAGCGGGCCAGCTCGATCTGGGCGGTGAGCAGCGCGGTCTTCGCGGCCGGGTCGGGTTCGAGGCGCGCGCGGAGGTCGATGAGGTCGCAGCGGCGGATGAGCGCGTACCGCCGGTCGGGGAACGCGGCGAGTTCGGCTTCGAGGGCGCGGGCGCGCTCGTCGAGGTCGGCCGGGCGCGGCTCCGGGATCGCGGTGGAGGCGAGGTACTCGGCGCGCATGGCGAGGACCTGGCTGGTGTGGAAGCTGCGGTCGTCGATGCGCTGCTCGGCGCGGAGGGCGTGCGCGGTCCGGGCGATGCGCTCGGCCCCGTCCTGGACCGCGGCGGGCTCGGTCTCGGAGCGGTGGATGAGGAGGAACGACTCGGCGACCAGGGCGCGGCCCGGCTGGCCCGCGACGCCGAACAGCTCGATGGCGCGGGCGAGGCCGTCGGCGACCGCGTCGGGGTCGTCGGCCTGCGCGGACTCGGCGTGGGCGATCTCGGCCCGGTGCTCGGCGATGAGCTCGATGCCGAGCGCGTCGGCGAGCGCGCCAACACGGAGCCAGGCCTTCCACGTGTCCGGGGAGCAGTCGTCGTACGCGGCGTAGGCGGCGTCGATCGCGGCGTCGAGGTCGGGGCCCTGGACCTGCTCGGGCGCGGGAGGCGCTACGGCCGCTTTGGGTTTGGGCTCCTTGAGGCCCAGGTGCACGGGCTTCTCGTAAGGGGTGGAGTCGGTGACGCACGCGGACATCGTGGAGTGGTGGTCGTTGCCGTTGCGGGCGTCGAAGCGGGCGCAGATCGCGGCCCGCTCGGCCTCGGCCCAGTCGTGCAGTGCCGTCGCGGTCCACTCGGTGCCGGTCGGTCCGGGCATCGCGGTGTCGGCGAAGCCGAGCGCGATGAGGCGGCGGCAGGTGAGGACGGTGACCTCGAGGAGGCGCTGGCGGTCGCGCACGCCGAGGTCGAGGTCGTAGAAGCGGGCGTGGTCGGAGAGGATCTCGACGGCGCGGTGCTCGTTGCCGGTGAGGGCGCAGAACTCGACGTGCAGGGCCACCATGGGCACCATGTCCTCCTTGCCCTTGCACATCTGGTATCCGCGCAGGTGGTTGGCGCGGGCCTCGTCGATGCGGCCGAGCTCGACCAGGGGCAGGAGGGACAGCGCGAGCCCGTAGTGCGGTTCGTGGGCGCAGGTCTGCTCGCCGGAGAGGACCGGTTCGAGCATCTCCATGGCGGCGTCGGCCGAGTCCTCCTCGGCGTAGAACACGATGGTGGCCAGGCCGGTGTACTGACAGGCGGTGCAGTCGGACATCTCGTCCTCCTCGGCCTCGCCGAGTGCCTCGATCGCGGCGGCGACGCGCTCGTAGTCGCCGACGTGGTAGGCCAGCTGCATCTCGTAGGCCGCCGGGGCGTGCATCGAGTACCCGGCCTCGGCGTAGCGGCGGCGCATCTCCTGGAGCCAGTGCTCGATGGACTCGAGCGGCACGTCGGGCTGCTCGATCATCTTGTCGACGATCCACTTGAACGTCCAGTACAGGGAGCGCGTCAGGTAGGCGTCGAAGTGCGCGGGCTGGGAGTCGAAGTTGCGCAGGAGCCTCGCGAAGGGGACGAGGATGCGGGTGGAGTCGCGGGAGAACTCGTAGGCGTCGACCAGGCCGTTGAGGGCGTAGTTCTGGAGCTCGGGGTCGCCGACGGCGTCGGCGGCCTCGACCGCCCGCTCGAGGGCCGCGACCTTCGCCTCGCTGGCCTCTTCGAAGCGGGCCTCGTTGAGCAGTCGCCAGATCTCGTCGGGGTCGGGAGTGGCCATACCAGTCCTTAACTGTCCTATGTGAGGAGTGCGCCGGGTGATGGGGAGCGGCTCAGTCCTGGGTGATGTGCTCCAGCAGGTTCATGAAGGAGCGGTTGAGGAGCGCGGTGTCGGCGCTGCGCAGCGGCCGGTGGCTCATCAGCAGCGCCTGCCCGTACAGGGACTCGACCGCCGTCCCCGCCAGCTGGGGGTCGCCGATCCCGCTGATGCGGCGGACGGTGGGGTTGCGGTGGTTGAGGACGAGCTGCGCGCGCGGCGCGTGCTGCTTGATGGAGGCGAGGATGCCGCCCCACAGGTCGTCCGCCTGCGCTTCCGCTTCGGCCCGTTGGCGTTCGCGGCGCGACTCGCGGTCGTCCAGGAGCAGCGCGGGCACCGAGACGGGGTTGAACTCGCGCACGACGACGTCCACGTCGACGGCGTCGAGCCGGGCCCGCGCGGCGTTCAGGAACGACTGGAGCGCCAGTTCCGTCGCGGTGTCGACCGGGTCGAGGCTCGCCGAGATCACGCCGGGCTGCAGGTTCTCGACCTTGACCTGCGGGTCGAGGCGCGGCAGCGCCTGCACGAGCTCGGTGTCGTAGGTGTAGCCGCCGTTGACGACGCCGATGCCCTGGGCGGCGGCGATCGGGGCGACCTGCCGGTACTCGTCCACGCTGGCGGCCAGGTAGACCGGCTGGTAGGCGCGGGCGAAGTCGGGCAGGTTGGTGTGCCCGGCGGTGGTCTCGAACCGCAGCCACGGCAGCATCGCCGCGAGCAGTTCGGCGTCGTGGCGGGCGAGGGCCTTGACGCCGAGCTCGTGCACGGCGAGGAAGGCTTCGAGGCGGTCGGGGTCCTCGGCGGCGAGGCGGGAGATCCACTCGCGGATCTGCGCGCCAATCGCGTCCCGGGCGACCGCGAGCGCCTCGTCGTCGTAGAGGGATTCGCGGGAGGCGGTGGGGCGCAGGGAATCGGTGTCGATCACGCAGCGCACGAAGAACGCCCACTCGGGGACCAGGTTGTCAGCGGTGTCGGTCAGGAGCATCCGCTTGAGGTGCACGCGGTGCGCCGGGCGGGTCGAGGGCGAGGTCGCGTGCGGGAGGACGAACGCGACGCCTTTGAGGCCCGAGAGCGGGACGTCGAGGTCGATCACGTCGAGCGGCGGGAAGCCGAGCACCTGCTCGCAGTAGGCGTTCAGCGCGAGGCGGCGGGCTGTGGGGGTCGGGTGTTCCCGTTCCCACAGCGGCGGCGTGTCCGAGATGTCGACCGGGGTGCCGCCGTCGGAGACGGTGATGCGCACCGGCAGCAGCGAGCCGTACTCGCGGGCGAGGTCGACGACCCGCTTGGGCTGCAGCCAGTCCTCGCCGCGGCGGGCTTCGAGCTCCACGGTGGTGCCGGGTTCGAGGTGCTCGCCCAGCGGGACCTCGGTGACGGTGTACGAGCCGTCGTCGCGGGCGGTCCAGCGGACCACGGGGGCCAGCGGGTCCTTCGCCGAACGCGAGGTCACCGTGATGACGGAGGCGACGGTGAAGCAGGCGAGCAGGCCGATGCCGAACTGCCCCAGGAAGTCCCTGCGCGCGCCCTCGATCTCCTCGTCGCGTTTGGAGGAGCCGCCGATCGTCGCGAGCAGCTTGTGGACCTCCTCGAGCGTCAGGCCCACACCGGGATCGGTGATCCGCAGGCGCCTGCCGTCCGAGACGATGACGACCTGCTGGTCCTCGGGCCGGAAGGCCGGGTCGGCCTGGGCGCGGGCGGTGACGGCGTCCACGGCGTTCTGGAGCAGCTCGCGCACGTAGACCTTCGGCGAGGAGTACAGGTGGTGGGACAAGAGGTCCACCAGGCCGCGCAGATCCACTTGGAAGGTATGGGAAGTGGGCGTCGTCTCAGCCACAGCGCGTCCTGCTTCACTCGGAGGTCGTTCGGCGTCAGTCAGACTAGCAAACCGCCGCATCACGGGAACGCGTGAAATGGACTCCCAGGGCGAACAGGGACGCGGAAGTCCTGAGCCCCTTCGCACAAGCACGAATCCCCGTGAACCGGCGCGGACCACCCGATTGGGCCCCATCGGATTGGGCGCGGCACGGTAAGGTGGCCGCTACTGAAGCCCCGAATAATGAGGATCGCGCCCCCATGACCATGCCGCCCCCGCCGCCGGACCGGATGCACCTGCAGTACCAGCCCGCCCCTCCCCCGCAGCCCGCTCCGCAGACGGGACCCGGCGGCGCGTACGGCCCGGCGCAGTACTCGCCCGACCAGCCGCTCCCGGGGCAGCTGCCGCCCGCGGGGTTGTCGATGGGCAAGCCGGGCACGGTCACCGGCATCCAGGTCATCCTGTACATCTTCCTGGCCGTCAGCACGATCGGGAACGTCTTCTCGATCTTCAGCATGGTCGAGTTCTTCAACCCGTTCAGCCTCATCGGCCTCGCGTTCGCGGTGTACTCGGCGATCCAGTCGCTCGCCAGCGGCGTGCAGATCGCGCGGGGCAAGCGGTGGGCGTGGATCTGGTCGCTCGTCAGCGCGATCCTCGGCCTGGTCCTGTCGGCGGTCGCGATCGTCTTCGGCATCATCTACATCGAGCTCGCGTACTGGTCGCTCATCATCGGCGTCGTGCTCGCGGGCCTGTACGGGACGCTGCTGGGCCTGCTGTGCTCGAAGTCCGCTCGGCAGTGGATCCTCATGCACCGCATCCAGAGAGGCGAGGTGCAGGTGCCCGGGACGGCGATGGGCGGCATGGCCCCGATGGGCGGCATGGCCGCCCCGCAGGGCCCGGCCGAACGGCCCGCGACGCGGCCCGGCGCGGCCACGTTCCTGGTGGTCCTGCTCTGGCTCGCCGTCGCCCTCAGCATCTGGGGCATCGTCAACCTCCTCCGGATCGCCCAGTCGTTCGCCGCGAACTTCGACTCCTACTCGGTCTTCGACGGGTTCTTCCTCGCCGGCAGCATCCCGCCCGTGATCGAACTCGGCGTCCAGATGGTCACGCTGATCGGCGCCCTCATCTGCGCGCCGCTCATCATGAAGGGCAAGGCGGGCGGCCGGATCTTCGGCGTCATCTGGTCGATCGTGTGCGTGCTGGGCACCGGCTTCCTGCTCGCCTTCGTATTCGTCGACTACGCCAACGGCTACTACGACTTCCCGCCCCTGCCGGGCCAGATGAACCCGGCGGTCCCCGCGTTCGGCTGGGGCATCGGCGATTTCGTCCTGGCGCTCACGATCTTCGTGCTCCTGCTCGTCCCCGGTGTGCGGGAGTGGACCCCCGCAAAGCCCGCCACGGCGCTGATCATGATGGTGCCCATGGGAGGCCAGCAGGCCCCGCAGCAGCCCGGCCCGTACGGGCAGCAGCCCGGATACCCGCCGCAGCAGCAACAGCCCCCGTATCCGCCGCAGTACTGAACGTCCGAGGCGCGCGATGACCTACACGATTCCGGCGAACACCGCCGTGGCCGCGCCCGGCGCGGTGCAGCTCGACCCCGACATGGCCATGCCCCGCACCGTCACCGCGACGCAGGTGGTGCTGTGGGTCTTCGCGGTCGTCGCCACGATCGCCGACGTCGTCTCTGCCGTCAACATGGCCGAGCTCGTGAGCCCGTTCAGCATCGTGAGCCTCGCCTACGTCCTGTACTCCACGGTCCAGACGGTCGTCACCTCGCTGGGCATCAGGCTCGGCAAGCGCTGGGCCTGGGTCTGGGCGCTCGTGAGCGCGGTGCTCGGCCTCGTCGTCGCAGTCGGCTCGACCATGCGAATGGTCGCCGTCGACGTGCCGCTGGCGCCGATCCTCATCGGCGGCGCGCTCGTGGGGCTCTACGGCACGCTCATCATCCTGCTCGGGTCGAAGTCGGTCCGCATGTGGATCATGGTGCAGCGCCTCAAGCGGAACAAGGTCCAGACGCAGGGCGCCCCCGGTCCCGGCCTGGTTCCGGTCGCCGTGCGGGTGCTGCCGACGCAGGCGCCCGGTCCCGTGGCGCAGATCCCCGGCCCGGTCGTCCCGGCACCGGAGTTCAACGCCCCCATGGAACCTGCGGCCGCTCCGATGGCGCCCGCTCCCGCGCCGATGACGCCGCGGCAGCGGCCCGCCGCGCCTCGCCCCTGGCGTCCCGCCCCGCAGCCGTGGTCGCCGATGGCGCGGACGATGGTCTTCTACCAGCCGCCGTGCAGCTGCCCCGTGACGCACATCGGACCGCACCGATGCGCGGTTCCTGCGCCGCAGACGCAAGCCTCATCGCAGACCGTTCGGCTGCCGCAGCAGCGCTCGGGCCGGTCCTAGGCCGAGGCGTCCCGCCAGCCGCAGACGCTCGTCGAGAGGGTCTCGCTGGTCTGCTCGATGGGGATGAGCAGTTCGACGGCGGTGCCGTCCTGGAACTCGACCGTGACGTTCCCGGTGGCCGGGTCCATGGGCCCGATCTCGGCGCCTTCGGCGTCCCAGGCGTCCCACTCGGGGATGTACTCGTTCGCGGGGCGGTCGCGGAGGGTGTCGCAGAGCATCGCGTACGCGGTGTCCCAGTCGTCGACGGCGACCGCGCCGATGAAGTCCGAGGCGGTGTCCTCGACCTTGTCGGTGATCGAGTTCGTGAACACGACCATCGCGACGACGATGGCGACGACGACGCCGATGACCGCGAAGGCGGCGGCGGGGATGCCGAGTCCGAGTTTCAGGCCGAAGAACCGCGAGTGCCCGGTCGGCGGGGCCGCGAACGGGACCGGCACGCCGGTGGGCGGCGGCGGGGAGGACGGGACCGGCGGGGGCTCGACCTCTTTCGTGGTGGGCGGCAGCGCGAGCGTCTCGTCCGTCTCGACGGCGAACGCGACGGGCGCGACCGGTTCGGCCGACACCGGGTCGGGCACGGAAGGCTCGGGTTCCATCGGGATCGGGGGCCTGCCCGGCTCCGGGGCGATCTGCGCCGGGGCGGCGGGTTCGGCGACCGCCTCGACGGTGGTGTGCGGCTCGGCTCGGACCGGCTCCTGCGGCTGCGACGCTTCGGGTTCGGGGGCCGGTGCTGCGGTCGATGTCGGCAGCGGCGGGGTCGGCTCCAAGGGGACGGGTTCGACCGGGACCGCCATCGGTACGGGCGCAGCCGAGACGTCGGCGGCGGCTGGCGTGGCCTCCGGAGCGGCTTGGTCCTGTTGGGGCGCTTCGGGGTTGGGCCGGTCGGTCATCGGGCGGCCTCCCGGCGGGCCTGGTCGGGGTCGACCGTGCGGTCCGATCCGGAGCGCTGCGGCTCGCCGCCGGGCGCGCACTCGGCGAGCACTTCGAAGCCGGAGGCCTCAGGCAGGGCGCGCGAGAGCAGCGGGGTGGACATCTTCACCTGGAAGTTGGAGAGCGCCCGGCGGTAGGAGCCGACGTCGTTCCATTCGGTCCAGAGCATCCAGGTCGCGTCCTCGCCGTCGGTGAACGAGTCGAGCGCGCGGGCGAGGCCGCCGCGTTCGTAGCCAGCGCACGAGGCCAACGCCGCAAGGGCGTCCTCGGCGTCGCGAGCGAAGGCGTCCGTCTCGCCTTCCGTTACGGCGAAACGATATACAACCAGCACGGCGCCACCCTACTGTGCGTCGATGGAGCGCGAGCAGTCGGCGCACAGGCCGTGGAGTTCGAGCGTGTGCCCGACCTCGGTGAAGCCGTGGTCGGCCGCGACCTTGTTCGCCCAGCGCTCGACCGTGGGGCCTGCGACCTCGACGGTCTTGCCGCACGAGCGGCACACCAGGTGGTGGTGGTGCTCTTCGGCCGAGCAGAGGCGGTAGAGGTGGTCGCCGCCGGGCAGGCGCATGACGTCGACGATGTCGGCCTCGGCGAAGGCCTGGAGGGTCCGGTAGACGGTGGTGAGGCCGATCTTGGACCCGGCGTCGCGGAGGATCGCGTGGAGGTCCTGGGCGGAGCGGAAGGCGTCGTCGTGCTCGAGCAGTTCGAGGATCGCGGTCCGCTGCTTGGTGGAGCGGGCCATGTTCTCGGCCGGAGGCTTGGTGGCCACTAGCGTTCCTCTCGGGCGTGGTGGACGGCGTCGGTGACGATGTGCGCGATGTGGTCGTCGATGAGCGAGTAGGAGATCTCACGGCCCGACCTGGTGCCGCGCACGATACCCGCTCCCCTGAGCACCCGCAAATGCTGGGAGACGAGCGGCTGGGTCACGCCCAGGGTCTCGACGATCTGGTGCACGTACTTCGGCCCTTCGGCCAGTTCCATGACGATGGCGATGCGCAGCGGCGCGGCGAGCGCGCGAAGCAGCTCCCCCGCCGCTTCGTAGTCGGCTGGGGTCGCTTCGGTTGGCTCGGTCTCGGTCCGCACCCCGCAAAAATATCGCGTCCCGGGCGCGTTCGCTGGCTCAGGTGCCGCGGGTCCCGCTCCGGTCATGCCTTCGCGGCGGGGAGTTCGACCTCCAGCGGCTCGCCTTCGGGCGGGAGGTGGCCGCGCCGGACCCGGCGGACGCGGTGCACGATCGCGGACAGGACGGCGGTGACGATGAAGAGCGCGACCCCGAGGAGCACGATCGTGGAGCCGGGCGGGACGTCCTTCACGGCCGAGGCGACGACGCCGGTCCCGGCGATGAGGAATCCGGCGCCCATGGCGGCGAACATGGTGGCCTTGAAGGACCGGGTGAACTGCTGGACGGTGACGACCGGGATGACGAGGAGGGCGCTCACCAGGAGCAGCCCGACCGCGCGCATCGAGACGGAGACGGTGACGGCGGTGGTGACGAGCAGCAGCAGGTTGAGCGCGCCGACCGGGAGGCCGGAGACGCGCGCGTACTGCTCGTCGGCGCAGATCGCGGTGAGCCAGGGCCGGAGCACGAGCATGAGGACCGCGACGACGGCGCCGCCGATGGCGATCGTCCACACCTCGTTCCATCCGGCGGTCAGGAGCGAGCCGAACAGGTACTGCTGGAGGTTCGCGACGCCCTTGTCGGAGGCGATGCCGGTGAGGTAGACGCCGCCCGCGATGCCGCCGTAGAACATGATGGAGAGCGCGACGTCGCCGGAGGTCTTGGAGTGGCTTCGCAGGAGCTCCATGACGACCGAGGCCGCGACGGTGACGGCGAGGGTGGTCCACATGGGCGAGGCGCCGGTGAGGAAGCCGATGGCGACGCCGGTGAGCGCGATGTGGCCGAGGCCGTCCCCGATGAGCGCGAGGCGCTTCTGGACGAGGAACACGCCGACGGCGGGCGCGCAGAGGCCGACGACGAGCGCGCTGATGAGGGCGCGCTGCATGAACTCGTACTGGAAGTAGTCCAGGAACGACAGGTCGAGGTTCATTTGCCGCCCCAGATCGCTTCGTCGGTGGAGTCGCCGTTGGCGTGCGGGTGGGCGTGCTCGTGGTGGGGGTCGGCGTGCTCGCCGACCGGGCGCGGCGGTGCGCCGTCGTGCACGACCTTGCCGTCGGCGAGGACCACGGCGCGGTCGAGCCGGTCGGTGAGCGGGCCGAGCTCGTGGGTGACGAGGAGGACCGCGCATCCGGCGTCGATCCGGTCGGCGACCACCTTCGCGAGGGCGGCCTGGGTCTCGGCGTCGACGCCTACGGTGGGCTCGTCCATGATGAGCAGTTCGGGGTCGGTGGTGAGCGCGCGGGCGATGAGGACGCGCTGCTGCTGGCCGCCCGAGAGGGTGTCGACGGAGCAGTGGGCGTGGTCGGCGAGGCCGACTTCGGCGAGGCTGCGGGTGACGGCTTCGCGGTCGGTCTTCTTGGGCGGCATGCCGAGGAGCCGGTGGGCGAGGCGGCCCTGCGAGACGACCTCGGCCGCCGTGGAGGGGACGCCGGAGGCCGCGCCCGTGCGCTGCGGGACGTAGCCGATGCGCTTCCAGTTGCGGAAGCGCTTCTGCGGCGTGCCGAACAGCTCGATCGCGCCGCCCGCGAGCGGGACGAGCCCGGCGACGGCCTTGATGAGCGTGGACTTCCCGGAGCCGTTGGCGCCCATGAGGGCGACGGCCTCTCCGGGTTCGACGGCGAGGTCGACGCCGCGCACGACGGCGCGACCGCCGTAGGAGACGGTCGCGCCGCTGACGTTGAGGACGGGCATCTGGCTAATGCTGCCTTATGCCGCGCCCAGGGCCGTCTGCAACGTGGCCAGGTTCTCGCGCATCACACTGAAGTAGTCCGCTCCGGCGTCCTCCTGCTCGGCGGTGAGGCCTTCGAGCGGGTTGAGGACGGCGGTCTGCGCGCCGGTCTCGGCCGCGAGCGTGTCGGCGATGTCGGGCGACACGAGGGTCTCGAAGAAGATCGTGGTGATGCCGTTGGCCTCGACGTACTCGGCGACCTCGGCCATGTGCTGGGAGTCGGGCTCCTGGTCCGGGCTCAGGCCGGAGATGGCGATCTGGGTGAGGCCGTAGCGGTCGGCGAGGTAGCCGAAGGCGGCGTGGGAGGTGACGATCGCGTCCGAGGTGCGGCTCGCGAGGGCGTCGGTGAACTCGGCGTCGAGCGAGGTGAGGTCGGCGTTGAAGGCTTCGGCGTTGGCGGTGTAGTCGGCCTTGTTGGCGTCGTCGACGCCCGCGAGGCCCTCGCCGATGGCGGTGCCGATCTGGCCGTAGCGGATCGGGTCGAGCCAGACGTGCAGGTCGACGCCTTCGAGCTCCTCGTGCTCGTGGCCCTCTTCCTCGGCGTGCTCGTCCTCGGTGGCGGTGGCCTCCTCGGAGTGCTCCTCTTCGGCGTGCTCGTCCTCGGCGTGCGCCTCTTCCTCGATGGCCTGCGTGTAGTCGTACTCGCTGGTCTCGACGGCGGTGAGCACGTCGAGGGACTTGTCGGCGGCGTACTGCTCGACGGCCGAGTCGAGCTCGGGGATGAAGCCCTTGAGGTAGACGACGTAGTCGGCCTCCTCGATCGCGGCGATGTCGGAGGGCGAGAGCTCCAGGTCGTGGGGTTCCTGCCCGGCGGGGGTGAGGTTGGTGACGGCGACGTGGTCGCCGCCGACCTGCTCGGTGGCGAACGTGAGCGGGTAGAACGCGGTGAGGACGTTGATCTCGCCGTCGGCGGCGGGGTCGTCGGAACCGGATCCGCAGGCGGCGAGGGCGGCGGCCGCGGCGAGTCCGATGGCGGGCACGAGGATGAGTCGGGAACGGCGCATGAGAGAACCTTGCCCAGTCATGACAATCATTGTCAACATCTAATATGTGCGGCCCGGAAGGGAGCAACGCTCGCGAGCAGCGTAAACGCTTCAGGCCTCACCCGAAAGGCGACACGCGCGGATGACGGGCATCACTGGTACTCGTTCTCCGGGGTCGGGATCGGGGTGATCGACTCGACCGCGATGTACGGCACGAGCTCGCCGTTGATCTCGTCGCGCCCCTGGCGGTCGGTGTAGGTGCCGACGACCTCGACCCACTGGTCAGGCTCCAGGTCCGCCGGGAGGTCGCCGTCGAAGCCGATCTTCACGGGCCGGGCGTCGGCCGCGCAGCAGGAGACGACCATGCGCGCCAGCTGCGGCTCGTCCCCTTCGTAGAGGATGAAGCCGCGCAGCTGGATGTTGTGGCCCTCCAGGGTCTGGCCTTCGTCGAAGATCGCCCGCGCCGCGTAGTCGAGCAGGGTGAGCGGCACGGGGTCGACGTCGTCGGGCAGCTCGGGGTAGCTCGAGCGGTCCTCCTCGGCGCCGACCACGGTGCCGGTGCGCTCGGCCTCGTAGGAGCCGAGCGCGTCGGGGGCGACGAGCAGCATCCCGACCACGGGCGCGAGGAGCAGCCACGCCACTTTCGGCTCGCCGTGGCCGTGGCCGTCGTCGGCCTCTCTCCTCGCGAGCCAGGCGTTCACGCCGGTGATCGCGGCGACCAGGACGAGGATGATCCCGGCCGGGACGATCAGCCAGAACGCGTACGGCTTCACGTAGTTGAGGTAGTCGCCCGTCCAGGCCAGGCGCAGCATCCCGCCGCCGACCAGGAGCAGGATGACCGCCTGCGCGTCGCGTCTCACAGCAGCACAGCTCCCATCACCACGGCCGCGAGCACGGCCGCCACGAACGCCGTCGGCGCGAAGCGCAGCGCGAACCGGCGGCCGAACGTCCCGGCCTGCATCGCTGCGAGCTTCACGTCGATGAACGGGCCCACGACCATGAACGCGAGCTTCGCGGTGGGCGAGAACTGGGTCAGCGAGGCCGCGACGAACGCGTCCGACTCCGAGCAGATCGACACGAGCACCGCCAGGACCGCCAGCGCGAGCACCCCGAGCACCGGGTTGTCGGCGATCGGCTGGAGCCAGGTCTCGGGCACGAGCGTGTTCAGGCTCGCGGCGATCGCGGCGCCGATGACGAGGTAGCCGCCCGCGTGGAGGAAGTCGTGGCGGATCGAGGACCAGAACGCGGCCCATTTGCCGTCGTCGTGGTGGTGGTGCTTGGGCAGGTTGAGCCATTCGGTCTTGCCGAGCTTCGCCCAGAGCCAGCCGATCGTGATCGCGGCGGCGAGGGACGCGGCGACGCGGGCGACGACCATCTGCGGGTTGCCGGGGAAGGCCACGATCGTCGAGACGACCACGATCGGGTTGATCGCGGGCGAGGCGAGCATGAAGGTGAACGCGGCGGCGGGCGCGACCCCGCGTCGCACGAGGGCCCCGGCGACGGGCACGGACGCGCACTCGCAGGCGGGCAGCGCGGCCCCGGCGATCCCGGCGACGGGGACGGCGAGGGCGGTGCGCTTGGGGACGACCTTGTGGAAGAACCCGGCGGGCACGAAGGCGCTGATCGCGGCGGAGAGGACCACGCCGAGGACGAGGAACGGGAACGCCTGCACGCATACCGCCACGAACCGGGCGGACCAGGCCTGGGCGGCGGGGGCGGCGAAGATCTCGGTGAGGCCGGGCCTGGCGGTGAGGCCGAAGATGAGCAGGAGCGCGAGGGCCTCGACGGAGGTGAGTCCGCGGCGTCGCGCGGGTACGGGCGTGGCCGAGGTCTCGGCTGGGGGCTCGGTCTTCGCGAGTTCGGCGCTCACGCAGTCATTGTGCGGCATGGCCGCAGGTGAACGAACGCCCGCCTCTCCGTACCCACCAGTACGCGAGTGTTCTGCTTTATTACTCTTGTGCGGTGCGCGTTCCCACCCTAGGTACCGATCCCAGCCGCATCCCGGCCGCCTGCCGGTGGCTGCTGGCCAACCCTCGGTTCCAGATGGTGTCGATGGTGGTGATCCTCGTCAACGCGGCCGCGCTGGGGGCGATGACGTTCCCGCACTCGGAGGCGATGGCGGTGTTCCTGCACCGGGTCGACTACTTCTGCCTGGGGTTCTTCACGTTCGAGGTGATCGCCGGGCTCGTGTCGTTCGGGCGGCGGCCGCTGAAGTTCTTCAAGGACGGCTGGAACGTCTTCGACTTCGTCATCGTCGTCGCGTCGTTCATGCCTGGCCTGCGCGAGAACGTGACGATCCTGCGGATGCTGCGGCTGGCGCGGATCGTGCGGATCTTCCGGTCGCTGCCGTCGCTGCGGATCATCCTGGTCGCGGCCGGGAAGGCCCTGCCGAAGTCGGCGGGCGTGTTCGCGCTGACGGGCGTCGTCATGTACCTGTGGGCGATGGTCGGGTGGATCGCGTTCAGCGCGAGCGACCCCGAGCACTTCGGGACCGTGGGGAAGGCGCTGCTGAACCTGTTCCAGCTGGTGGCGTTCGACGACATGGGGAACGTCATGCGCAACAGCATGGAACACAACATGTGGACGCTGCCGTACTACCTGGTGTTCATCCTGTTCGGCGCGTTCGTGCTGGTGAACCTGCTGCTCGGCGTGGTGCTCGCGTCGATGGAGGAGGCGCAGCGCCTCGACGACATCGACGAGCAGATCTCGGCGGACACCGCGATCATCCTCGACCGGATCGACAAGCTGCAGAACACGGTCGACAAGATGCAGGCCGAGCAGGAGCGCGGGCGGGGCTTCACGCCGTTCAAGTGAGCCCCGGCTCCGCCGCAGACCTGGACAGGGCTAGCTTCGGCCTCGCGCTATACCTGCACAGGGTTCGGCTCGGCTCCGCCGAAGCGGCGGTCGCGGCTCGCGTAGACCTCGCAGGCGTGCCACAGGTGGCGGCGGTCGAAGTCGGGCCAGAGGACGTCGAGGTACACCATCTCGGCGTACGCGGACTGCCACGGCAGGAAGTTCGAGGTGCGCTGCTCGCCGGAGGGGCGCAGGAACAGGTCGACGTCGGGCAGGTCCGGGTTGTACAGGTACTTCGCGAAGGTCTTCTCGGTGACGCGGTCAGGGTTGAGCTTTCCGGCCTTCACGTCGCGGGCGAGCGCGGCGGCGGCGTCGGCGATCTCGGCGCGGCCGCCGTAGTTCACGCAGAACTGGAGCGTGATCTTGTCGTTCCGCTTCGACATCTCCTCGGCCACTTCGAGTTCGGAGATGACGCTCTTCCACAGCTTCGGCTTGCGGCCGGCCCAGCGGATGCGCACGCCCATGGCGTGCAGCTCGTCGCGGCGGCGGTGGATGACGTCGCGGTTGAAGCCCATGAGCCAGCGGACCTCGTCGGGGCTGCGCCGCCAGTTCTCGGTCGAGAACGCGTAGGCCGAGAGGGTCGAGATGCCCATCTCGATGGCGCCCTCGATGGTGTCGAAGAGCGAGGCCTCGCCCATGGTGTGGCCCTCGGTGCGCTTGAGGCCGCGCTCCTTGGCCCAGCGGCCGTTGCCGTCCATCACGAGCGCCACGTGCTTGGGGACCAGCTCGCGCGGCAGCGCGGGCGGGACCGCACCGGACGGGTGCGGCTTCGGCGGCTCGTAGGTGCGGCTCACATGACCTCCAAGGCGGGGCGGGACTCAGGCGGGCCTCGATCCTAATCCGGCCGAAGACGCCCCGCCTCCCCACCGCCCGTCGCAGCGTTGCTCCGCCACCGGTCCCACCCCTCTGTCGGACCCTCCGGGCACCATGGAAAACGGGGGCGACCACGAACCCGTGCACTGCTCGCATTCTTCGCGATGGCGCATCCGTGTGCCCTCTGTTACGTTCAGCGCGTGGAACCTCTCAACGTCGAGCACGCCGGCCGCACGCTCCGCGGCGTCCTCCACCTCCCCCACCCGAACCCTTCCCCGGCGCCCGCGGTCGTCCTCTGCCACGGTTTCGGCTCCAACCGCTTCGAGTTCGGCAACATCTTCATGCCCCTCGCCCGCCGCCTCGCCGAGCAGGGCCTGGCCGCGTACCGCTTCGACTTCGCGGCCTGCGGCGAATCCGACGGCGACTTCGCCGACCTCACCGTCTCCGACCAGGTCGCGCAGGTCGCCGCCGTCCTGGAGACCCTCGCCTCCCACCGCGCGCTCGACCCCGACCGCCTGTCGCTCATGGGCATGAGCCTCGGCGGCCTCACCGCCTCACTCGCCGCCGCGAAGCACCCCGTCCGCACGCTCGCCCTCTGGGCCCCCGCCGCGCTCGCCGTCGACGCGAACGAGCCCGCCGAGGACGCCTACTGGGACGAGATCGCCGAACAGGGCTACTACGACTTGTGGGGGAAGCCGGTGACCCTGCGGTTCACCGAGGACGGCTTCGGCATCGACCCGTGGGGCGACGCCGCCGCGCACGCCGGGCCGGTCTTCCTCGCGGGCGGCACCGAAGACGAGATCCTCCCCGAAGACGTCCTCGAAAAGTACCGCGAGATCTACGGCGACCGGCTCGAACTGCACTCCTTCGAAGGGCTCGACCACACCTTCGAGACCGTGCCCGCGCGCGAGAAACTCGTCGACCTCACGGTCGAGTTCCTGCGGCGCACCATGTAAGGCCTGGTGCGGCACGTACTTCAGGGTCTTCAGGGGCCGCTCGGAGTGCCACTGGAAGTGCGCGGCGATGAGCCCGGCCGCCTCGGAGCGCTGCCGCGCGTCCGCGCCCCTGGCGCTCGCCCAGTCGCCTTTCTCCAAGGCGCGCATGAGTTCCAGCGAGGCGGGCTTGGGGACGGTCGCGCCGCCGGGCCGGCAGTCGCCGCACACCGCGCCGCCCGCCGCGACGGCGAACGCCCGGTGCTCGCCGTCCCTGCCGCAGCTCGCGCACTCGTTCAGCGACGGCGCCCAGCCCGCGGACTTCATGCCGCGCAGCAGGTACGAGTCCATGACGAGCACCGCCGGGATGTCGGTCTCGGCGAGGGCCCGGAACGCGCCGAGCGTCAGCTGGAAGACGTCGAGGTCGGGCTGGTGGTCCTCGGGGACGAGCCGTTCGGCGGCCTCGGCGATGACGCACGCGGCGGTGTACGCGGGCCAGTCGGAGGCGATCGCGCCGCCGGAGAGGTGCAGGCCGACGGCCTGGGTGACGGTGTGCAGCTCCGCGCGGCCCTCGATGAGCTGGAGGTCGACGTGGCTGAAGGGCGCGAGGCGCGCCCCGAACTTGGAGGAGGTGCGGCGCAGGCCCTTGGCCATGGCCCGGTAGCGGCCCCGCTGGCGTCCGAGCAGGGACACGATCGCGTCGGCCTCGCCGAGTTTGAAGGTGCGCAGAACGACCGCGTCGTCGCGGAACAGCTTCCTGGTGCTCACCCCCACGCGGCAAGCCTATCCGGCGGGTCCGACAGCGCCCATCACGACGACGCAAATGCGGTTGAGCCGCGACAGCGAGGTGGCTAGGCTCTCGTGCCGTGAAGATCATCAGCGTGAACGTGGGCAAGCCGCGGGAGAACCCGTGGAAGGGCCTCGCGGCCACCTATATCGACAAGCAGCCGGTCGAGGGCCCCGTGCGCGTGACCTCGCCGGGCCCGAAGGGCGACGGCTCGGTCGGCCTCGCGGGCGACAAGGTCGGCGACGTGCAGCACCACGGCGGCACGAACCAGGCCGTGTACGTCTACGGCACGGAGGACTACGCGCACTTCAACGCGCTCACCGGCCGCGATTTCGGGGCCGGGGCGTTCGGGGAGAACCTGACGACGACCGGGTACGACGTGAACGCGGCGCTCATCGGCGAGCGGTGGGCCGGGCCCGGCGGCCTGGTGCTCCAGGTGACCGGCGCGCGCATCCCGTGCGGCACGTTCCGGGGCTGGATCGCCGAGCGCGGCTGGCTCAAGACGTTCACCCGCGAGGCCCGTCCGGGCCCGTACATGCGGGTGGTCGAACCGGGCTTCGTGGAGGCGGGCGCGGAGCTCGAAGTGGTCCACCGGCCCGACCACGGCGTCACCGCCGCGATGTTCTTCCGGGCCGCGATGGGCGAGAAGGACCTGGTCCCGGTGGTCTTGGAGGCGCCCGAGCTCGCGGAGTCCGAGCGGAAATGGCTGCGGGGCATCTTCGACTGACAGCGTGCTGCCCCGGCCGGATCGGCCGGGGCAGCGCTGTCGTTACGCGGTGACGGGCTGCGGCTTGCGGAAGTAGGCGTTCGCGCCGGAGCTGAACATGAGGCCCGTGGCGAGCAGGACGGCGGTGATGTGGAGGAGCCTGACGACGAAGAAGGCGACGGCGGCGTCGCCGTTCCCGCCGACGGCCGCGATCAGGCTCTCGCCGTCGGCCAGCTGCATCGCGGAGGGCACGACCATCGCGGCCAAGCCGACCACGGACAGCAGCACGGCGAGGCCGACGCGGGCCCAGCGGCGCCCGCGCGCGAAGAAGCCCACGAGCACGAACGCGCCGACGTAGACGACCGAGCGGACGCCGATGTTCATCCAGACTCCGGCGTCGATCCCAGACTCCCGCGCGATCTCGCTGACGGCGAGGACGGTCTCGACGATCCCGGCCACGATCGCGGTGGCCCACAAGAGGACGGCGTTCTTGACGGTTTCGGGTGTATCCATGCCCGGAACGCTATTGGGAAACAGGACTCCGAACCATCCTGCGAGCGCCCCCGACCGGGGTAAGGACGGCCCTACCCCGTGGTCACTCGGTCGCGGCGAGTCGCCTGCGGCCCAACTGGTCCGCCGCGCGGATCGGCTCGGGGAGCCGGTACGCGGGGGCGAGTTCGAGCACGAGGTCCCGGGCTGTCGGCAGGGTGCAGCGGTGGCCGACGGAGACGTACACGGGCTTCACGCCATCCTGGGTGCGCAGCGCGCAGCCGACGGTCTCGCCGCTCGCGGTGATCGCGGTCCACGCCCCGCGTTCGCTCCCGGGCGCCTCCCAGGGCAGATGCGGCGGGTTCTTGGCGACGCCGATCGCGGGCGCGTCGAGGACGACGCCGAGGTGGCAGGCGAGCCCGAACCGGCGCGGGTGGGTGAGCCCGTAGCCGTCGCACACGTACAGGTCGGGGGTCACCGAGAGCGCTTCGATGGCTTTGAGCAGCAACGGAAGTTCGCGGAACGCGAGCAGGCCCGGGACGTACGGGAAGTCGGAGGAGCCGCGCACGACCGACCGGTCCAGCTCGACGAGGTCGCCGCGCCGCAGCACGACCGCCGTGGCGATCGCGGTGTCGCTGTCCTTGTCATAGGCGATGTCGAGACCGGCGACTGTCTCTATTGGAGTTTCGTCGTCGGCGACGACCACGCATCCGGCCAGTTCGGTCTGCATCGCGACCGCTTCGGCCTCGTCTCGGGGCAGGCGGGCATAGGCGGCTCGGGGCTGGTGGTCGCTCACGCCGAAAGCCTAACGAAAGGGGCGGATCGAAGCGGAGGGCC
Organism: Glycomyces sp. NPDC048151; assembly: GCF_043202775.1. NCBI lineage: Bacteria > Bacillati > Actinomycetota > Actinomycetes > Glycomycetales > Glycomycetaceae > Glycomyces > Glycomyces sp. NPDC048151. The sequence continues at coordinate 320,245 of NZ_JBIDBB010000002.1, forward strand.
TCTGAGGCCCGCTCAGAATCCGCGTTCGAACTCCGCGTCGCCCTCATGGTGGAGGTCGTGATCGGCGTCGAAGTCGGGTTCGGGGTCGACCTCCGCGTCGTAGTCGTCGCCGTAGTCGAAGTCCTCGTAGCCGATGTCCTCGGCGTCGGTCTCGAAGCTGCCGTCGCCCTCGGACTCGTAGAGGAAGTCGTAGTCGCCGTCCTCTGCTCCGTCGGGTTCTGCGGCGGGCTCGTACGCCGACTCCGGGTCGTCCGGGTTCGCCGCCAGCGACGAGAAGAAGCCGTCGTCGAACGTCCCGTCCTCGTCAAACAGGTCGTCCGCCATGGCCCGCTCCTCACTGTGCATCCGCCTGCCTCCCAGCATATTCGGTCGCCGCGACACCGGGGCCCGGTCGCGCCGCGCCCGATCCGCTCAGGGCGAACCGCACTTGCCAGCCGCCCGGTCGGGGTCCATGCTCGGGTGATGAGCAACGAGAAGAACGTCCTCGTCCTCGGCGGGACCGTGTTCCTGTCTCAGACCATCGCCGAACACGCCGTCAAGCGCGGCCACCGTGTCACCGTCGCCTCGCGCGGCGCCAGCGGCGAGCCGCCGGAAGGCGCCGAGTTCGTCAAGATCGACCGTTCCACCGGGGAGGGCCTCGATGCGCTGCGCGGCAGGCGGTTCGACGCGGTCTTCGACGTCGCGCGCATCCCGGCGCTCGTCGGCCCCGTCCTCGACGCACTCGCGGAGGCGACCGCGCACTGGTCGTTCATCTCCACGATCTCCGTCTACAAGCACTTCGACAAGATGAGCGACGAGCTCCACGACCCGACCGCGCCCGACTCCGCCGACCCGGCCCTGGAGGCGTACGGCGCCAGCAAGGTCGCGTGCGAGAACCTGGTGCGCGAACGCCTGGGCGACAAGGCGTTCATCACCCGCCCCGGCCTCATCGTCGGCCCCGGGGACCGCAACGACCGCCTCGGCTACTGGCCGCTGCGCTTCGCCGAGGGCGGCGAAGTGCTCGCGCCCGGCCCGCGCGAGCGGCCCGTCCAGTGGATCGACGTCGACGACTACGCCGCGTTCCTGCTCGACGCCGCCGACACGGGCGAAAGCGGCACGGTCGACGCCATCGGCCAGCAGAAGGCGTTCGGCGCGTTCGTCGACGAGGTCGGCGACGCCCTCGTCGAGCACGGCGTCATCAAGGAGACTCCAGAAGTCACCTGGGTGCCGCAGGAGTTCCTCCTCGAACAGGGCGTCAACCCGTGGTCCGGGCCCGACTCGCTCGGCATGTGGGTACCCACCCCCGACTACGACGGCTTCCAGACCCGGCCCACCGACCCGGCCGTCGCCGCCGGGTTCAAGGCCTCGCCCCTCAGCGACACCGTCAAGCGCTGGTGGGACGCCAACGCCGAAGCGCCCCAGCTCAAAGCGGGACTCACACGCCAGAAGGAGGGCGAAGTCCTCGCCGCCTGGCACGGCAGGCCCGTCGGCGAAGGCCTCGCCGACCTCGACGCGCAGCGCCCGTTCGCGGTGCCGCAGGCCGAGACCCCGGCCTACGACGGGTAGCGGAACGGCCCCGACGCCGGGCGTCGGGGCCGTTCGAGTCTCGCTTACGGAGCGGGCGGGCCCTGCCCGTAGGGCGGCTGGCCCGTTCCCGGCTGCGGCGGCTGCGGGGGCTGCTGGCCGTACGGCGGCTGGCCCATGTACGGGCCCATCGGCGGCTCCTCCTTGCGGAAGAACTCGTTCGAGGCCGGGACCGCGAGCAGGATGATGATGACCAGCGAGCCGACGATGAGCACGATGAGCGTGGCCCAGTCGATCGCGGTGACCCAGCCCGGCGTGGCGTCCTCGACCGCCTGCGTCGCCTCGTCCTGGTACGCCTCGCCGTTGACGTTCGCGGTCATCGACCCGAGCTGGCCGACGATCCCGCCGATGCCGCAGCACAGCAGGCCGATGCCCGAGAGGATCCAGCTGAGGATCCGCGCGGGGCGCTTGCCCGCGTTGACCAGCAGCGCGAGGATCACGTAGAAGACGGCCATGACCACGTACACGCCCGCGATCATCGCGAACGTGAACGTCATGAGCTGGCTGACGTTGTCGGCCGTCAGGCCCGACTCCGCCAGTTCAGGGTCGCTGAGCAGCTGGCTGGTGACCTCGTCCTCGACCGACTGCATGACCGAGAACATCGCGATGCCGCTGGCGACCAGCAGCACGGCCGTGAGGATCTGCGTCCACACCACGGCGGTGACCGAACCGGGCCTGGTCTTCGGCCCCGGCGGGGGCGACTGCGGATACTGCGGCGCCGGCGGGTATGCCATGGCGGCCTCCGATTCTCGAGCAACGGGCGTGAACGGTCTCAGGAACCTCATCGTACGGAGTCCCGGAGCGTCCCGCCACCCATCCTCAATGGCCGGTCAACGGCCGTGCGGTGGCCGGAGAACGCGAAGTGCCGCCCCACCGGGGGGACGGTGGGGCGGCGCGAGCAGCGGAATTCAGACTTCGAGGTTCAAGCGGTAACCGCGCTTGATGACGGTCTCCACACAGGACCTGAGGTGCACGGCGTCGCGCAGTCGCGTGACCGCCATCTCGACGGCGTGGCCGTCCGCGCCCCGGGGCAGGTGCCCGAGGAGCTCGGCGCGCGAGAGGACCTTGCCGTTCGCGGACGCCAGCGCCCGGATCACGGCCATCGGGGCGGGCGGGAGTTGGAACGGCTGGTCGTCGAGGAGGACCATGTGGCCGCGCAGTTCGATGCTGTGCCCGGTCGCGAGCTGGAGCTTGCGCGAGCGCTTCGGCAGGGCCGAGGCCACGGTGCGCACGAGCGCGCCCAGGCGGGCCCGCTGCGGCTGCACCGATTCGACGCCGAGCCGCGTCAGGGGCGCGGCCGTGATCGGGCCGACCGAGACCGGGAGGACGCCGTTGTCCTCCGCGGAAGCGCGGAACGCCTCGAGCATGTCGGCGGCCTGGTCGCCCGCGATCCGCAAGAGCGCGTTGGCGGCCGGGGCCGACGTGAACGTCACGGCGTCGATGCGGCGGGCGCAGATGGCGTCCACGAGGCGCTGCACGGGCGTGATGTCGGTGGGCAGGGTCCAGCGGTAGACCGGGACGGCGACGGCCGCGCCGCCGCCGTCGCGCACCGTCTGGATGAAGTCCTCGGCGGGGTCGCCGTGGAGCTGGATCGCGACGCGCTGGCCGTTGACGCCGCGCTCGCGCAGGTATTCGACGACTTCGTCGCCGGTCTCGCTCGGAGCGGTCCACTCCTCGGTGAGGCCGGCCGCGCGCACCGCGCCGAGGGCTTTCGGGCCGCGGCACAGGATGCGCGCGCGGCCCAGCACGGTGAGCAGGTCGTCGCCCATGCCCCAGCCCTCGGCGGCTTCGAGCCAGCCGCGGAAGCCGATGCCGGTGGTCGCCACCACGAGGTCGGGGGCCTCGCGGATGAGCTCCACAGTGGCCGCTCGCAGCGCCTCGTCGTCCGGGAGGGGGACGATGCGCAGCGTCGGGGCGACCACCGTGCGGGCGCCGCGGCGCTCGAGGAGGGTCGCCAGCTCGTCGGCGCGCCGCTGCGCGGTGACGGCCACGGTGTAGCCGGTCAGCGGAGCGAGCGACGAGTCGGCCAGGGCCTGGCGGGAAGGGGCTTGGGCTGCGACCATCAGGCGCTCGCTTTCACTTCCGAGTTGACGCCGACGCGGACCTCGCCGTCGAGGACTTCGACGGCGAAGACCTCCAGCGCGACCGTCTCGTCGTCGAGGCAGACGCCGGTCTTGAGCGAGAACGCCTGCTTGAGCAGGGGGCTGGTGACGACCGGTTCGCCGCCGCGGTCGCCCACGAGGCCCCGGCTCATGACGTTCGCGTCCATGAACGGGTCCAGGTTGGACACCGCGTAGAGGCTGTCGTCGTGGAGTCGGAACACGGCGACCTGGGTGCCGTCCTCCAGGAGGGCGGCCACACCGCGGCCGGGAATGATGCGGTCGAAATCGCAGATCGTTTGCATACGAATCACTTCCTGATCGGCGTGCCGAGGGCGACGGGCGTGCTGTGCGAGCGCTCGGTGGTCCCGGCCGGGAACTTCTGGCCGCGGACCTCCTCGAACTCGATCTTCGGGTCTGGGGCGTCCGGCGCGTTGACGAAGGACACGAACCGCTGGAGCTTCTCGGGGTCGTCGATGACGCCCTTCCACTCGTCGGCGTAGTTCGCGACGTGCTTCTCCATGAGGGCGTCGAGCTCGTCGCAGATGCCGAGCTTGTCGTCGACGATGACCTCGCGGAGGTAGTCGATGCCGCCTTCGAGGCCCTCGACCCACTTCGAGGTGCGCTGCAGGCGGTCGGCGGTCGAGATGTAGAACATCAGGAACCGGTCGATGGTCCGCACCAGCGTCTCGGAGTCCACGTCGGACAGGAGCAGGTCGGCGTGGCGGGGCGTGAAGCCGCCGTTGCCGCCGACGTACAGGTTCCAGCCGTGCTCGGTCGCGATGATCCCGAAGTCCTTGCCGCGGGCCTCGGCGCACTCGCGCGCGCAGCCCGACACGGCCGACTTCAGTTTGTGCGGCGAGCGCAGGCCGCGGTAGCGCAGCTCCAGGTCGATGGCCATCTTCACCGAGTCCTGGACGCCGTAGCGGCACCAGTCGGTGCCGACGCAGGACTTCACCGTCCGCAGGGACTTGCCGTAGGCGTGTCCCGACTCGAAGCCCGCGTCCACGAGCTTGCGCCAGATCTTCGGCAGGTCCTCGACGCGCGCGCCGAACATGTCGATGCGCTGGCCGCCGGTGATCTTCGTGTAGAGGTCGAACTCCTTGGCGACCTGGCCGATGACGATGAGCTTGTCCGGCGTGATCTCGCCGCCGGGGATGCGCGGGACGACCGAGTAGGTGCCGTTGCGCTGCATGTTCGCCAGGAAGTGGTCGTTGGTGTCCTGGAGGGACGCCTGCTCGCCTTCGAGGATGTGCCCGTTGGAGAGGCTCGCGAGGATCGAGGCCACGGTGGGCTTGCACAGGTCGCAGCCGGTGCCGACGCCGTAGCGGGCGACGAGCTCGGAGAACGTCGTGATGCCGGTGACCTTGACGATGTCGAACAGCTCGGCGCGCGACTGCGTGAAGTGCTCGCAGACCGCGTTCGAGACCTCGACGCCGCCTTCCTTCAAGAGCTGCTTCAGCATCGGGATGCACGAGCCGCACGAGGTGCCGGCCTTGGTGCAGGCCTTCAGCTCGCCGACGTCCTGGCAGCCCTGCTCGTGGATGGCGCCCATGATGTCGCCCTTGGTGACCGCGTTGCAGGAGCACACCTGCGCCGCGTCCGGGAGCGACCCCTCGATCTCGCCGCCGCCCAGCAGGTCGGCGAGCTTGCCGGGGACCTTGCCGCCGACCGAGGCCCGCAGCAGCGGGTACGGCTCGGCGTCGCCGACGAGCATGCCGCCCAACAGGGTCTGCGCGTCGTCCGAGAGGATCAGCTTGGCGTAGGTGCCGTTCGCCGGGTCCAGATAAGTGGTCGACAGCGGGCCTTCCATGGCGCCGAACTGCGCCACGTCCACGCCGAGGAGCTTCAGCTTCGTCGACATGTCGGCGCCCGGGAAGGTCGCCTCCCCGCCCGCGATGCGGTCGGCGACGACCTCGGCCATCGAATAACCGGGCGCGACGAGGCCGTAGCACATGCCTTCCATCGCCGCGACCTCGCCGATCGCGTACACGTCGGGGTCCGAAGTGACACAGGACAGGTCGGTGATGATGCCGCCGCGCTCGCCCACCTCGATGCCGCACTCGCGGGCGAGCTGGTCGCGCGGGCGCACGCCCGCCGCGAAGATGATCAGGTCGGTGTCGTACGCGACGCCCTCGCGGTTCGTCTCCATCCGCAGGCGGCCGTCGACCGCTTCGATCTTCGTGCCGCCGGTGCCGCAGTCGACGCCGATGCCCAGCTTCTCGATGTGCTGCTTGAGGATGCCGCCGCCGGCCTCGTCGAGCTGGCGGGCCATGAGCCAAGGGGCGAACTCGACGATCTGCGTCTCAAGACCAAGGAGCTTCAAAGCGTTCGCGGCTTCGAGACCCAGGAGCCCGCCGCCGATGACGACGCCGTGACGGCGCCCCTCGGAGTGGGTCTTGATCGCCTCGAGGTCCTCGATGGTCCGGTAGACGAACACGCCCTCCAGGTCCGCGCCCTCCATCGGCGGCACGAACGCGTAAGAGCCCGTAGCAAAAACAAGCTTGTCGTAGGGGTACTCGCCCTTGTCGGAGTACACGACCTTGCTGGTCCTGGCGATCGAGACGGCCGCCTCGCCGAGCTTCACCTCCACGTTCGGCAGGTCCGAGGCGAGCGAGAGCTCCTCGGCGCTGACGCCGTCGAAGAACGCCGACAGGCGGACCCGGTCGTACGCGGGACGCGGCTCCTCGCAGAGGACCGTGACCTCCCAGGAAGGGTCGCGCTGGGTGATCGCTTCCAGGAACCGGCGGCCGACCATGCCGTCGCCGATGACTACCAACTTGCTCATGCTGACACCTCATTCAATTGCTCGGCAGCCTGACCGATTCCAGCGACGGTGCTGTTCAGCCACTTGCACAGACCCGCGACGTCCTCGGCACACGTGCCGCATCCCGTCGAGGCCTGCGTAGCCTCCGACAGGGCCTCGGGCGTGCGCGCTCCTTCGAGGAACGCCTTGCCGAGGACCCCTTTCGTGACGTTGTTGCAGCGGCAGACCACGGCCTCGTCGGACATGGATGCCGGAGTATCGGGGGCCACCGACACGGACTCGCCGGGGCGGCCCATCAGGAGGGTGCGGCGGTCGTGCGGCACCGGGTCGCCGGTGTCGAACAACTGGACCACCTGGCCCACCATGGGGTTGTCGCCGAGCATGACCGCGCCTGCGAGGCGGCCTTCGGCGTCGATGACCAAGCGGGCGTACGTGCCGCGCGTCGGGTCCGCGAACGAGACGACCTCGTCGCCGTCCACGTCGCCCATCGCGGCGAGCTCGATGCCCGAAGCCTTCAGTCGCGTGACCAGGCGCGAGCCCTCGTAGGCCGCGTCCGGGTTCGAGTCGGTGAGGAGGTCGACCACGACATCGGCCTGCTCCCAGGCGGGACCGACCAGCCCGTAGGGGATCCCGCGGTGCTCGGCGCAGTCGCCGACCGCGAACACGTCCGGGTGGGAGGTGCGGCACTGGTCGTCGATCTTCACGGCCCGACCGCATTCCAGACCCATCTCCAGGGCCAGCGCCGTGTTCGGCTTGATGCCGCAGGAGACGACCATGAGCTGGCCGGTGACCGTGCGGCCGTCGGCGAGCACGAGCGTGAGGCCGTCGTCGCCGTGGATGACCTTCGTGGTCTGCGCGTCGACGATCGAGTTGACGCCGACTTCCGCGTAGGAATCGGCGAGGACCTTGGCGCCCAGGGGATCGAGCTGCCGGTCCATCAGGTGCCCGGCCGCGTGCACCACGGTGACGTCCATGCCGCGTTTGGCCAGGCCGCGCGCGGCCTCGAGGCCGAGGAGCCCGCCGCCGAGGACCACGGCCGAGGCCCGGTTGTCGGCCTCGGAGAGGATCGAGCGCGCGTCGTCGATGGTCCGGAGCACGTAAGCGCCCGTAGGAAGAGGAAGCAGGCCGGGGATGGGAGGCACGAAAGCGCCCGCGCCAGTGGCCAAGACCAGCTTGTCGAAGGAGACTCCGTTGACGACCTTGTTCTCAAGGTCCACGGACTCGACCGCCTCACCCAGGCGCAGCTCGACATGCTCGGGCGGGACCGGGAGGGCGATCTCGTCCTCGGTCTGCTTGCCCGCGATCATGCTGGAGAGCAGGATGCGGTTGTAGGCGGCTTGCGGCTCGTCACCGAACACGGTGACGTCGACGCCGCGCCGCCCGAGCTCGCGGGCGATGCGGGCCCCGGCCATGCCGTAACCGACGATCGCGACCTTCACGCGCTGGACCTCCCGGTGCTGGACTGACTGCGTAAACGGCGGTGGGCTCGCAAACTCGCGTTTCCCGCAAGCCCGCCCGCCGCGCGCTGTCTGGGCGACGACGCTGTCAGTCCCCGACTGGGCTCTAGAGTCGCCTGGACCTGTTACGCGATCGAGCGGTGAATGTTTCGCGTGTGCTAAGTAGTCCGCACTCTCCCGATTCCAGCGGTCGACAGCTCGTGCGGGATACCGGACCGCCTGTGAGCACCGGCAACGCGGATACAGGGGATCAATCGGACGAACATGAGGCGTCCGTGACACGAGGGGAGATTGAACACTTGGACTATTCTCGCGAACAGATGGACGCCGGCGCCCGGATCCGGTGTCACGAGGAGTGATCGATCATGGACAGACGGGTTCTGAGCGGCGAAGACGCCGTCGCCCGCCTTCAAGAACGCCAGGCAGCCTTCCAAAAGACGGTGGCGGCGACCCAGGAGATGGCGACGCGGATGCGGACCCTCACGGCGACCGCGAGCGACGCGAACGGGCTCGCCACGGTCACCGTCGACTCCAGCGGCGTCCTGCTCAAGGCCGACTTCTCCGCGCGCATCCAGCGCACCGCGCCCGAAGCGGTCTCCCGCGCGCTCATGGAGGCCCTGACCGCCGCCAAGCTGAACGTCGCCGCCCAGACCCAGGAGGTCATCGCCGACACCGTCGGCGCCGACTCCGAGACCGGCCGCGCCGTCTCCCAGGACCTCCAGAACCGCCTCGGCGGCGGCCAGTGAGCAGCGGCATCGAAGTTGATCCCGAAGAGCTGCGCACCCACGCCGGGCACATCGACGGCCTCATGCAGCGCTTCGCGACCGTCAAGGACGCCTCCGCGCAGATCACGGCCGCGCCGGACGCGTTCGGGCCGCTGTGCGAGTGGATGGCCGGGATCCTGGAGGACAAGCACCAGATGATCGAGCCCCTGTTCGACAAGGGCAAGGACAACCTCGGCACCCACGTCGAAGCCCTCCGGACCTGCGCCGACCTCTACGACGAGTCCGACGCCAGCGCCGGAAGCGAATTCGACAAGCTCGGCGGGGAGTTCTAGATGGCAGAGAACCCCCTGGTCGCCGACGTCAAGGACTCGCACCACTTCTGGAAGGGCGCGGGCATCGGCGAGGACATCGCCGACATCGTCTCCGCCATCAAGTCCGAGGAGTGGGTCGACGCCTCCCTCGCCGGGGTCGGCGCAGGGCTCAGCGCCGTGGGCTTCCTCGACCCGCTGGGCGCGATCGTCTCCACCGGCGTCTCGTGGCTCATCGAACTCATCGGGCCGCTGCGCGAACTGCTCGACGACCTCACGGGCGACGCGGACATCCTCACGGCGCACGCCCAGACGTGGACCAACATGGCCGAGGAGCTCCAGGCCATCAAGGACGAGCTCACCGGGTTCATGGAAAGCGACATCACCGGCTGGAAGGACGATGCGTCCGAGGCGTACAAGGCCAACATGGCCCACAACGTCGAAGGCACCTCCGGGCTCGCGCAGCTGTGCGCGGCCATGAGCGCGGCGACCACCGGCGCCGGAACCCTCGTCACCGTGACCCGGGAACTCGTGCGCGACCTCATCGCGCAGCTCGTCGCCACGCTGCTCATCCGCCTCCCGGTGTGGCTGGGGCTGTGCGCGACGGGTGTCGGCATCCCTGCCGTCGCGGCGCAGGCGGCGGGCATGATCGCGCAGGTCCTCGCGACGGTGATCGGCATCGTCATCGCGCTCGTCCAGAGCCTCACGGCTCTCCAGCAGCTCCTCGACAGTTAGGCCACGAGATGCGCGCTTTCGCCAAGCTTCTTGTTGTCGCCGCAATCGCCCTGGCGCTCAACACTCCCAAGCCTGGGCCGAGACCCGGTCCCAAGCCGGGCGTCCCCAAGGTCAAACCCCCGGTCAGCGGCGTTTCTTCGGCCGCGAAGGCGGCCTGGGACGAATACGACCAGGGTGCGGCCGGAGGCGGGTCCACCCCGACGACCCCGAACCAGCCGGGTACGAGCGGCTGGAGCCCTGAACAGCTGAAGAACATGCCGAACCTCGGCGACACGTCCAAGCGCCGGAACCACATCCTCTACGGTGAATACGGTCCCGGCAACGAGCTGATCAGCGGCGGCCATGCGCCCGGCTCGGGCGGCGGCACCGAGTTCCCGGACGCCTGGGACGACCCGGACATCATCACGGGCATCGAGAACGTGGCCCGCAACCCGACCTCGATGACACCACGCGACGGCGGCGGCTACACCGCACGAGGGGTTCACAACGGCGTCGAGATCGAGGTGGTCCTCAACAAGGACGGGACCGTGTGGACCGGCTATCCGCTTCCGACACCGGGCAATATCAGCAACGGCGTCGTGGTCAACGACAAAGGCCTCTTGTTCTAGAAATCGAGGAAGACAGTGCAGAACGATTACAGGACCACGCTGGTGGAGCAGGTGCGCAAGTACGCGCCGTCGCTCGCCGCGCAAGTGGTGGACTCGCTGCGCACGAAGGTCCTCGTGGGTGAATTGTCCCTCGCCGCAGTCGACTTCGTGAGCGCCCTCGTCCGCGCCAAGACGCCCGTTGATCCTCAGGACATCCCGACCCTGAGGTGGCTCCTAGAGAGCGTGACCCTCCCCCCGGACACCCCGGATGACCTGGCCGACCGACTGACAGTCGCCTGACCTGCAGCACAAAGGCGCGCTTCCCTTTTGGGAAGCGCGCCTTGTTCGTTGGCGTGGCGGGCTGGGTCGGATCGCCTAAGCGATCTCGCCGGACTTGATCGAGGAGATCAGGCCGCCAAGGTCAGCGGCGGAAACGCGGAGGTGGGCGTAGGTGTCGGCAACAGGAGACTTGGTGTCTCCCACCGCGACATCACCGCCGTGAACAGCCACCGCAACACAGTTCCCGCTGCTACCTCCGTTGCTGCGGCTGCTCTTCCGCCAACCTGTACGAACCTGATCTGCTTTCATTCCAGGACCTCCTTGATCACACGAATTCCAGCGAACGCAATCCACGCTACAGAGGTCAACCTCCACAGACATCCTCCAATTCGCGGACAAAGCAGCGGCGCGCTTCCCGTTCAAGGGAAGCGCGCCTGACTTCTCGCGGACGGGCCGGTCTACGCTGAGGTTTCAGCCTTGATCGTGGCAAGAAGCCCGGCGAGGTCGGAGGAGCTCACGCGGAGGTGGGCGAAGCTGTCGGCAACAGGAGACTTGGTGTCTCCCACTGCAACCTCGATGCCCCAAACCGCAACTGCTACACACTGACCGTTGCTGGTGCTGTCGCTGCGAGCGCTCTTGCGAAAGCGGCTACGGGCCCACGGGTTCAGCTCGCGGTCGGACATCTCACTCATTTCAGTTCCTCTGCGATGGTCTTGATCTTCGCAACGGAGTCGCCCGGAGACAGGGCGGAATCATCCCAGAGCTTGGCGAACGCCGTCAAGAATGAGTCTATGTCAGGCTCTTCTAGCACCACCGAGCCCGCTGGACCCGTCTCGATCTGAACCAGTGTCGGCCAGTCATCGGGCATCTCCAAGATGCGGAACCCGGTCGCGATTGCCGCCTCGGTGTGGCCCCGGGACTCCAAAGGCAGTACTCGAAGCTCAACGTTTGGGAGCTCCACGATCTTGAGCAGGTGCTCAAACTGCTCTGCCAATACCTCGAACGCCGCACCTCGCTGCCAAAGGATGGCTTCGGAAACGAGGAACTGAACCTCGGGAGCGCTGTCTCGCTTGAGAACCCGGCTCCGCATCTGTCGCTGTTCAAGATCCCGGCGAACCTGCAGTTCATCATCTCCGTTCGGTCCCGCCTTAATGAGCGACTCTGCAAACGCGCGAGTCTGGAGTAGGCCGGGCACGGTGTCGAGCTGGAAGATCTTGATGCTGCTCGCGCGATTCTCGGCCCACAGGAAGTCGGCGAAGGCCTTGTCGGTTACGTACCCCTCCCACCAGCCGCGCTTCGCGACCTCGACCGAGTCGCGGAGCAGCCGTTCGCGTTGGTCCATATCGGAGATGTGGTACAGGTCCATCAGCTGCACCAGCTCGCGATCGCCGACCGGGTAGCGCCCGTTCTCGAAGCGCACGACATACGCCTGGCCGCGCCCCAGGATCTCGCCGACCTCGTGGGAGGTCATGCCGCAGTCCTTGCGAAGTTCGCGCAGTTGGTCGCCGAACTTCCGCGCGCGCCAGGAGGGATTCCGCTGTGCCATTCGTTCCTCACTGCCTTCCGGGAGATGCGGGGTGCCGAACATCGTACGGGCTTCGCGACCCGGACACCAGATCCGAAATCGTCCGTACACCGTTTGAATTAAATCACGGCGTGTCTCTTGACTCCAGACATCCAGCATGCCACCATCGAAAGGTGATGAACACCGCCGCAACCGGTCATTAGCGGCGGCGCATCGCATCGGCCAACCGCACACAGACTGCGGCCCGCGCTGGGACAGATTCTTGGCGGAGTCACCCGGCGCGGGCCGCTCACCTCAGAGAAACGAGCGTTTCCATGGGTCTCATCAGCGTACCCGTCGACCCGGTACCCGCCTGGACCAAGATCAGCCTGCAACTCCACCAGCCCTACCGGACCTGGCTCGGGCTTGGCCGCCTGCGCTGCGACTGGTGCGGCGACCTCTGGAAGGCCCACGGCTGTGCGGCCCGCGAATCAGCTGCGCGCCTCTTCCTCTACACCGCAACGGAACCCCAGCGAACCGCCGCGCTCGACTCGGGCGACATCACCGAGTCCGACCTCAGCCTCCGCCGCCACAACCGGTCCGGCACCCACGCGGGCCCCCGAACCTCCGCCCGGCTCCACTCCCGTCCCCCCGCCCGCCACCGACGCCGCAAGCCAAGCCCGTACCCGACCCCGCCGAACCCGCTCACGGCCCTCCGCCGAGAACTCGAGGCGGCGGCCCGATGACTGACCACTCCACCACCGCGCCACCCACTCCCGCGCAGACCAAGATCGGCACCGAAGTCATCGGCGTCAAGGTCATCTCCGGCTCCGTGACCGAGGCCGAGCCGGGAACCGTCGTCCTCCACCAGCTCTACCCAGGCACCCCGACGACCATCGGCGTGGTCGACTCGATCACCGACGGCACCGGCCAGACCACCATCTACCCAGCCCACCGCCGCGACTGGACCGCTGTCGACCGACTCCGCCTCGCCGAATTCTTCGCCACCCGCTACTGCGAACGCCTCGCCACCAACGCAACCGCCGCCGCTCCCACCAACGCCTCCCTTACCACCCCCGGCGGTGACCGCTGATGATCCCGATCGAACTCCGCGACGAAACCGCGAACTCGCCCGACTGGACCAAACTCGGCGAGTTCTACATCGGCATCGGCAGAGGAGACCGAGTCCGCTTCACCGTCTTCCGCTCCCGCACCGACCCCGCCCTCCACCGCCTCACCGCAGACGAAATGACCACAGCCGGACCCCGACTCATAGCCATCCTGACCGAACCGCCCTCCCCCGACGCCGAAGAATGGCACCCAGCCTGGCAAAAGGACCCGATGCGCGAGACCGTCGAGACCCGATCCCGAGCGATCTCCCGCAGAAACTAGCCAAGCCGACACCGCTGCCCGGACCGTCCAGCGCAGCGTTCGAGCAGATCAGCGACCTCGGCGCTGGCGTTCCGCGATACGCGCCGCGCCACCCGGCCACAGCCATACGCTGGGCGAAATCGAGCGTTCTCGGAAGCCTCGGCTGGAGGTCCGTCATGTTCATCGCAACAGTCATCGTCTGCTGCGTCCTCGCAGTCGCCATGCTGGGCAGCGGGGCGGCCAAACTGACCGGCAACCGCGGGCAGGCCGACCTCATGACCGAAGTCGGCTTCCCCGTCGAACGGATGTGGGTCCTCGGCGCGCTCACCATCGCGGGAGCGGTCGGCTTGATCATCGGCCTGTGGTGGTGGCCGATCGGCGCCGCCGCGGCCGCTGGCGCGACCCTCTACTTCGCCGGAGCGGTCGGCTTCCACCTCAAGTCAGGCCGCCCGAACCAGTCGATGGGCGCCGCAGTAGGCCTGACCGTCCTCTCGCTCGCCGCGCTGATCCTCCGAGTCGCCTCTGCCTGAGGGCGTTATGGATTCGTGCGGCCGGGACGGCGTTTGCGCGGGGCTGCGGATCGGGGTGGTTCGGTGCGGATGTTGTCGCGGACGCGGGTCATGATGTCGCGCAGGCGATCCAGGTCCTCGTCGGAGACGGCCTCGTAGAGGAGGCGGCGGGTGACCTCGATGTGGCCGGGGAGGACCTTCGCGACGGTCTCGCGGCCCTTGTCGGTGATCGCGAGCAGCGTGGCGCGCTCGTCCTCGGGGTTCGACCTGCGGGTGACCAAGCCTGCCTTCTCCAGGAGTCCGGCCTGATAGGTGAGGCCACTCCTGCTGTAGACGACGCCGTCGGCCAGCTGCGTCATCGAGAGGGACTCGGTCTTGACGAGGGCCATGAGCAGTTCGAACTGCACCGCGGAAATCTCCCCCTGGGCGCGGAGCTGCTGTTCGACCTGGTGGTTGAGGAGCGCCACAGCCTCGGTGAGCGCGAAGTACGCCTGCAACTGCCGCAGTTCAGGAGGTTGGACGTCGCCGAGGTCGATGCCTTTGATGCTCACCCTCGCATCCTATCCGCTTCGAATTCGAAGCAATGTGGCCATCGCCACTCCGCCCAGCCCTTGTGCTTCGAATTCAAAGCATCCTAAGCTCGAGAGAAGCTACGAATTCGAAGCAACCGGCTTCGGATCCTGATCTCTCAAGGAGCCCTTCATGCAAGCTGTGCGCTTCCACTCCTACGGCGGCAACGAAGTCCTGACCCTCGAAACGATCAAGGAGCCGACTCCCGGCCCCCTGGAAGTCGTCGTCAAGGTCGCCGGAACCTCGTTCAACCCGCTCGACGCCGCCATCCGCACCGGGATCCTGCGCGAGTTCATGCCCGTCGAACTCCCGTTCACGCCCGGAGTCGACGTCGCCGGAACCGTCACCGCCCTCGGCGAGCACGTCACCGGCTGGAACATCGGCGACGCGGTCATCGCGTACCTCTCGCCGCCCGCCAACGGCGCCGCCGCCGAGTACGCCGCGGTCCCTGCCGCCCTCCTCGCCTCCGCACCCAAGACCGTGCCGCTGGCCGACGCCGCAGCGCTGCCCGCCGTCGGGCTCACCGCGCACCAGGCCCTGTTCGAACACCTCGACCTGCAAGCGGGAGAGCGCATCCTGATCAACGGCGCGGGCGGCGGGGTCGGCGGCTACGCGGTCCAGCTCGCGAATCGCGCTGGGGCGTCCGTCACCGCGACCGCGAGCCCCCGCAGCACTGAACGGGTCCGGTCATACGGCCCCGACCGGATCATCGACCACACCGAGCGGGCCGTGACGGAGGCGCTCGCGGGCGAGCGGTTCGACAAGGTGCTCCAGCTCGTGCGCAGCACTCCAGAAGAGACGGCCGCACTGGCGGCGCTCACCGCAGACGGCGGCGTCTTCGCCAGCGCCACCACTCCCGGTCCGCAGGATCTCGGCCGCGGGGTGCGCATGGAGCAGGTCTACGTGCGCAGCGACGCCAAGCGGCTTACGGATCTGGTGACGCTGGTCGATGCCGGGGAGCTCCGGATCGATGTCGCCGAACGCCTGCCGCTCGATGCTCTCGCAGCGGTGCACGATCGGGCGTTCGCGGGCGGACTGCTCGGCAAGACGGTGCTCATCCCCTGACGCCGGGGTGCCGGGGCTCGGCTGAGCGGGACGGGTTCGCGAACTCCCCCGCGTGGGCCGCCCCGGCGAGTCCTACGTCGGCGGTGGCCCGCTCAGAGCCGGAGGATGATCAGGGCGATGTCGTCGCGCGCGCTGCCCTTGTCCACGTCCAGTTCGGACATCAATGCGTCGGCCATGAGCTCCGGGCTGTCGGTGCTGTGGCGGCCGAGCGCCGCGGTGAGGCGGGCGAGTCCCACGTCGATGTCCTCGCCGCGACGCTCGATCAGCCCGTCGGTGTAGAGCACGAGCGTGTCGTCGGATCGGTAGGGATGACCCGCCTGCGAGGCGGGGACATGCTGGGGACGGGCACCGAGCGGCGGGTCGATGACCTGGTTCAGCAACTCGCACTCGCCGTCCGCGTGCACCAGCACCGGAGGCGGATGCCCCGCGTTGCTGTAGATGATCAGTCGGCTCTCGGGATCCACCATCGCGTTGATGGCCGAGGTGTTCAGGGCGCCTTCCATCGAACGGGAATAGAGCCCCAAGGCCTCCAGCGCGTGCGCGGGCCGCTCCAGGGAGCGGATGGCGGCGTTGAGCGCGCTTCGCAGCATGCCCATGACTGCGGCGGCCTCCAGGCCGTGCCCGACGACGTCCCCGATCGTCAGCGCGAAGCGGCCGCGGGGCAGGTCGATGACGTCGTACCAGTCGCCGGAGACGGTCAGCGAGTCGTCCGCGGGCAGGTAGCGGATCGCGACGTCGTCGTGGTGCTCGAAGTCCGGCGTCATAAGCATGGTCCGCTGCAAGGTGACCGTCGTCTCGTGCTCGCGCATGTGGGCCAGCCGCAGTTCCTGGTTGAGGTGCAGCAGCTCGAGGGTCCGCACGAACAGCTCGGTCTCCGCCTTGCCGGGCCCGAGCGACGACATGGCCGCCGCCCAGTCCTCGGAGGCGATGGCCTTGATGAACGGGGTCATGTCCTCGACCCGGACGACGATCCACTTGACCGCCCGGTCCGGAGCCAGGATCGGCGTGCTCACCGGCGACCACCAGCGCTCTTCGAACCCGCCGGGCCGATCCGTGGCGGGAATGACGTACTTCTGCAGTGCCATCGTGTCGGGTCCCCGCAGTTGGAGGACCCTGTCCAGCGAGGCGCTCAGGTTCTCCATCCCGGCCGCCTCGGGGTCGGCCGGGTTCGCAGGAAAGGAGTCGAGGATAGAACGCCCGAGGAGGTCCTTGCGGGAGCGGCCGGTGGTCTTGAGATAGGCCTCGTTGACCTCCACGATCACCAGGTCCGGCCCGAGCACCGCACACGGGCTCGGGATCGCCTCGAACAGCGCCGCGTAATCCATGTCCGTCATCGCCGTCCGGCTCTGCGCCCCATGCGTCCTATCCATGAACTCAGACCTCCATGGTTACGCTACCCCCGCTGACCTGCGAACAAACCCTTGATCGCACGCGAAGCCCGCCGCCGTGCCACGCCGGAATCCAGGTCGACCGCCGCGAGGGTGGCGGCAGGGCGGGCTTGCACCCGAACTGGGGGTAGCGGGTTCGCTCCTGAGGGCTTACAGTGGTGCGCGTTGCGATCATCCTGTTTCTCCCCGAAGGAGTGATATGGCAGAAAATCACCCGTTCGTGTTGCCCGTGTTCTATCAGCCGTACCCGGCGCGGCTGAATCCCAATGTCGAGGGGGCTCGCGTGCACGCGCGGGTGTGGGCCAAGGAGATGGGGATGCTCGACGCCCCGGCGGAGGGCGGCGGCGTCATCTGGGACGAGGCCGAGCTCGACCGGCACGACTACGGGCTGCTGTGCGCGTACACGCACCCGGACTGCGACGCGCCCGCGCTCGACCTCGTCACCGACTGGTACGTGTGGGTGTTCTTCTTCGACGACCACTTCCTCGACGCGTTCAAGCGGACGCGGGACATGAAGGGCGCCAAGGCGTACCTCGACCGCATCCCGCTGTTCATGCCCTTGGACCTGGGGCCGGTGCCCGAGGCGGAGAACCCGGTCGAGCTCGGGCTCATCGACCTGTGGCAGCGGACCGCGCCCGGCATGTCGACGGGCTGGCGCAAGCGGTTCCTCGAGAGCACGGTCAACCTGCTCTTCGAGTCCCTGTGGGAGCTCACGAACATCACCACCGACCGGGTCGCGAACCCGATCGAGTACATCGAGATGCGCCGCAAGGTCGGCGGCGCGCCGTGGTCGGCGGGGATCGTCGAGTACGCGGTCGGCGCGGAGGTGCCCGACGCGGTCGCGTACGAACGGCCGCTCGAAGTCCTGCGCGACACCTTCAGCGACGCGGTGCACCTGCGCAACGACCTGTTCTCCTACGAGCGGGAAGTGACCGACGAGGGCGAGAACGCCAACGCCGTGCTCGTCTTCGAGCGGTTCCTCGGCATGGGGACCCAGGAGGCCGCGAACCTGGTGAACGACATCCTCACCTCGCGGCTCCACCAGTTCGAGAACACGGCCCTCACCGAAGTGCCGATCCTCGCCGCCGACAAGCGGCTCTCCCCGCCCGAGCAGGCCGCGATCGCCTTGTACGCCAAGGGGCTCCAGGACTGGCAGGCCGGCGGGCACGAGTGGCACATGCGGTCGAGCCGGTACATGAACGACGCGGCGCAGCGGGTCCTGGGCGGCCCCAACGGGATCGGGACCGGCGCGGCCCGGATCTCGATGTCGGGGCTGAAGCAGCATTCCCGCGAGCCGTTCCGCAAGGTCGGGCCGATCGCCCTGCCGGAGATCCACCTGCCCTACGAGCTGCGGCTCAATCCGCTGCTCGACCAGGCCCGTCGCCACGGGGAGGAGTGGGCGGCGGCGATGGGGTTCCTCGCGCCCGATCCGGCGCTGCCTGGCTCGGGCCTGTGGGACCGGGAGCAGTTCCTCGGCTTCGACTTCGCGCTCTGCTCCGCGGGCATCGCTCCTGAAGCGGCGCAGGCGGAGCTGGACACTTCCGCGGACTGGCTCGCCTGGGGCACCTACGGGGACGACTATTACCCGGCGGTGTTCGGACGCGGGCGCAACCTCGCCCCGGCGATCGCGCAGCACCAGCGGCTCCTGGAATTCCTGCCGCTGGACCTCGGCCCGACCCCGGTCCCGGCCAACCCGATCGAGATGGGCCTGGCCGACCTGTGGCAGCGCACCGCCGCCCAGTTCAATGAGCGGGCGCGCGCCGAGTTCAAGGCCACGGTCACCGTGATGCTCGAGTCCTGGCTCTGGGAGCTGCACTCGGAGAACCAGAACCGCGTGCCCGACCCGGTCGACTATGTCGAGATGCGCCGCAGGACGTTCGGTTCCGACATGACCATGGCGCTCGCCAGGCTGAAGGCCGGCCGCGAGATTCCGGACGCGGTGTTCCAGTCCCGGCCGATCCGCGCCATGGAGACGGCCGCGATGGACCAGTCGTGCCTGGTCAACGACCTCTTCTCGTATCGCAAGGAGACCGAGTTCGAGGGCCAGATCGCCAACGCCGTCACGGTCGTCGAGGAGTACCTCGACTGCGGGCCGGTCCAGGCGATGGACGTCGTCAACGCGCTCATGTCGGCACGTGTCGAGCAGTTCCAGTTCATCGCCGAGAACGACCTGCCGCCGGTCGTCGCGGAGCTCGACCTCGACGCGGACGAGCAGCGGGCGCTCGACGCCTATGTGCTGAGCCTGCGGGACTGGAACGCGGCGATCCTCAACTGGCACCGCTTCACCGCCCGCTACCAGGACGACAAGCTGCGGCCGCTCATGATGGCGGGCCCGGGTGCGGCGGGCGGACCGAGGGCGTTCCCGAAGAGCGCCACTGTGGAACCGGAGGCGCCCAAGGAGTTCAAGCTGCCCGCGACGGCGACCGCCGGACTGCGGCCGCCGTCGTGGAAGGACTACCTGCGGCGGGCCAGCGATGCGCCCGCGCCTGTGGCGACGGCGAATCCGACGACCGCGGCGACCATGCGGCGCTGAGGCGTCGCCCCGCCGTCGTCCTCGGCGACGACTTCGGGGGCCTCCTCCTCTTCGACCGCGAGGGCCTCGGGCAGCGGCCCGGGGTCGCGCGGCGGGGCGGGGGACTCGGCGGGCGGGTCGGCGGCGGGAGTCGACGGCTCAGGCGAGGCCGGGGCGGGCGGGACCTCGGGTTCCGGCTGCTCCGGCTCGGGTTCCGGTTCGGGTTGGGGCTCAGGCGGGTTCGGCGCGGGCGGTTCGGGAGCGGGCGGGCTCGGGGGTTCCGGGCTCGGCGGCTCGGGGGAAGGGGGTTCCGGTGAAGGCGGTTCGGGCGAGGGCTCCGGCGGCTCCGGGCAGTTGTGGTGCCGCCCTTCGGCATGCTCCGGATAGGTCGGGTACTCCGGGTAGGTCGGGTACTCGGGGTAGGTGATGCAGAAGGTCGGATAGTCCGGCCGGGTCGGGTAGTCGGGGCGGCCCTCGGGCCTTCCGCGGCCGTCGAAGGCCAGCGCGAGCGCCGGAAGCGCCATGAGCGCGACGGCGGCGATGACGAGCGCTATGAGCCGTCGCATGTCAGTCTCCGACCTTGATTCCGGAATTCACTAATATCCACGTGAATATTCTGCTTCATGAAGTTTGGTGGGTTCAATGGCCATTTGGCTGCAAGGTTTGCTGTTCTTTCTCGTCGTGGTGGCGGCGGCCAGCGTCGTCGTCGCGCTGCTGCAGAAGCTGACGCCGCCGACCGAGCGCGGGCACAACAACGAACTGGGCACGACGCTCTTCGAGCTGTTGACGGTCCTGTACGCGATCGTGCTGGCGTTCGTGCTGATCACGGCCTGGGAGGACAAGAACGAAGCGGGCCACGTGACCTATCAGGAGGCGAACCAGCTGGTCGACGTGTACTGGTCGGCCTCGGCGCTCGCACCGGCCGAGCGCGATGAGGTGCGGGCGGCGTTGCGCGCCTACACGAACGAGGTGATCGAGGTCGAGTGGCCCGCGATGCGCGACCAGGACCCGGTGTCCTCGGAGGGGCTGCTGCTGCTCGACGAGGTGCGGGCCCCGGTGTCGGGCGCGCAGACCGACGACGACGTGATGCAGGCGCGGCTCGACAGCGTCAGCTCCGGCGTCATGGCGGTCGAGCAGTACCGCACGGACCGGCTGTTCACGGCCCAGCGCGGCCTGGGCCCGGTGATGTGGACGGTGCTCGTTCCCGGTGCGCTGCTGGTGTTCGCGGTGATGCTGACCCTCGGCACGCCGACCCGCAAGTACCAGTTCGTGCTGGTGGGCCTGATCTCGGGCATGGTGGCGCTCATGCTGTTCGCGGCCTACCAGCTGGAGTACCCGTTCAGCCGCGGCGGAGCCTCGGACCCGGTGGCGTACCAGACGGCGATCGAGCGGTTCGACGTCATTGACGCGGAGTACTCGCAATAATGACTCTTATGGGTGAATTATTGGCTTTCATGACCTAATGATAGATAAGATCCTGCACGAGCCAAGTCAGCCCCAAAGTGAGGAAGTGACTGCATGACCGACTCTGTCGTCGACAGCACGCCGGCCGTTCCCCAGCAGACCTCGAACGGTCAGCATCCCCAGACCAGCCTCAGTACCGCCGCCGCGCGCAATCTCGCCACGACCACCAAGTCCGCCCCGCAGATGCAGGAGATCACCTCCCGGTGGCTCCTCAAGGTCCTCCCGTGGGTCCAGACCCAGGGCGGCGCGTACCGCGTCAACCGGCGCCTGACGCACACGGTCGGCGACGGCCGCGTCGAGTTCTCCACCGAAGGCGACGCCGTCCGCGTCATCCCGACCGAGCTCGGCGAGATCGCGCACCTGCGCGGCCTCCAGGACGAGGACGCCCTGGCCGCGCTGGCCGACCGCTTCGAGCAGCGCGAGGTCCGCGCCGGAGAGCAGCTGGCGCAGCAGGGCGCGCCGATCGACGGCCTGCACCTCATCGCGCACGGCCGCGTCGAGGGCTTCGGCGAGGGCAAGTTCGGCGACCGGTTCTCCGTGGGCGTCCTGGTCGACGGCGACCACTTCGGCGACGAGGTCCTCACCGAGTCCGCCCCGGTCTGGGACAACGACATCATCGCGGCCACGCCGGTCACGGTGCTGACGCTGCCCGCCGCGGCCGTCCGCGAGCTCGTCGAGCGCATCCCGGAGCTCGCGGCGCACCTGGAGCAGTTCCGCGCCGGGCGTTCGGCGAAGACGAACAAGCACGGCGAGTCCGCGATCGACATCGCGGTGGGCCACACCGGCGAGCCGGACCTGCCGACGACGTTCGTGGACTACGAGCTCAAGCCGCGCGAGTACGAATTGTCGGTGGCGCAGACGGTCCTGCGCGTCCACACCCGCGTCGCCGACCTGTACAACCAACCGATGAACCAGATGGAGCAGCAGCTCCGGCTCACCGTCCAGGCCCTCCGCGAGCAGCAGGAGGACCAGATGATCAACAACAAGGAGTTCGGGCTCCTGCACAACGCCGCGCTGAACCAGCGCATCCCGACCCGTTCGGGTCCGCCCACGCCGGACGACCTCGACGAGCTCATCTCGCGCCGCCGCGACACCCGCGTGATCCTGGCGCACCCCAAGGCGATCGCCGCGTTCGGGCGCGAGCTGAACAAGCGCGGCCTGTACCCGCCGCTCGGGTCGTTCGAGGGCGGCGAGTGCGTGGCGTGGCGGGGCGTGCCGGTCCTGCCGTGCAACAAGATCCCGATCACCTCGGCCGGTACGACGTCGATGCTGGCGATGCGCCTCGGCGAGGACAACCAGGGCGTCGTCGGCCTGCACCAGACCGGCCTGCCCGACGAGTACGAGCCGGGCCTCTCGGTGCGGTTCATGGGCATCGACGAGAAGGCCGTCATGTCCTACCTCGTGAGCGCCTACTACTCCGTCGCGGTCCTGGTCCCGGACGCGCTCGGCATCCTCGAGCACGTCGAGATCGGGCGCTGAGATCCCCGAGCGGCCGCCTCCGCACTAAGGCGGCCGCCCGGGCCCCGCGACACCACAGCGATCCCACCGCGAATCCCCGCAGACCCCGTGCCGCCCAGGGAGGCCCCGCTTGACCGTCCTGACCGACCACACCGCCGCCCGCGAGGCCGTCGACGCCGGACTCCGCGCCGCCGCCGCGCGGCTCCCCGCGCCCGCCGCGCGCATCGCGGCCTACCACTTCGGCTGGACCGACGCCTCCGGCTCGCCCGTCCAGGCCAACTCCGGCAAGGCCCTGCGGCCGCTCCTGACCCTCCTGGCCGCCAAGGCGGTCGGCGGCGAGGACGCGTGGCGGCAGGCCGTCCCGGCGGCCGTCGCCGTCGAGATGGTCCACAACTTCTCCCTCATCCACGACGACATCATCGACCGCGACAGCCTCCGGCGGCACCGCCCGACGGCGTGGAAGGTCTACGGCGTCAACGACGCGATCCTCGTCGGCGATGCGCTGCACGCCTTGGCGTTCGAGGTCATCGCCGAGTCCGGCTGCGACAAGGTCCCGGCGGGCACGGGCCTGCTCGCGCAGACCGTGCGGGCCCTCATCGAGGGGCAGCTCGAGGACACGAGGTTCGAGACCCGCGACCGGGTCGACCTGGCCGAGTGCGTGGCGATGTCCGAGGCGAAGACGGCCTCGCTCATGGGCTGCGCGACCGCGCTCGGGGCGCTCTTCGGCGGCGGCACGCCGCAGCAGGTGGAGGCGTTGCGGGACTTCGGGTTCCGGCTCGGGCTGGCGTTCCAGCACGTCGACGACCTGCTCGGGATCTGGGGCGACCCGGCCGTCACGGGCAAGGCCGTCTACTCGGACCTGCGCAACCGCAAGAAGTCGCTGCCGGTGACGGCGGCGCTCGGCTCCGGGCACCCCGACGCGCCGGAGCTGGCCGCGATCTACAGCGCCACCGGGCAGCTCACCGAGGCCGAACTGCGCAGGGCCGCCGACCTGGTCGAGGCCTGCGGAGGACGCCAGGCCAGCCGCCGGTCCGCGGAGACGCTCACTGCGGCGGCGACCGGAAGCCTTGCGGTGGAAGGACTCCGATCTGAGGCCGTGGAAGAGCTGACGGACCTCGCAGCGAGCACGGTCCACAGAGCGAACTGATGGCTCGCGAGCTTCGCCGGGAAGGCTGAACCATGACGCAGGAGCCTCTGGCGGCCGCACCCCGCCGCCGTGTGCTGCTCCCCGCTCCGCGGTCGTTCTGCGCCGGGGTCGAGCGGGCGATCGAGATCGTGGAGCGGCTGCTCCAACAGCACGGACCACCTGTGTACGTGCGCAACCAGATCGTCCACAACGCGCACGTCGTGGCCGACCTGGAGTCGCGCGGCGCGGTGTTCGTGGGCGAGCTCGACGAGGTCCCCGACGACGCGCTCGTGGTCTTCAGCGCCCACGGTGTGGCCCCGGCCGTCGAACGCGAGGCGGCCGGGCGCGGGCTCGACACGATCGACGCGACCTGCCCGCTGGTCGCGAAGGTCCACGCCGAGGCGAAGCGCGCGGCCGACGGCGGCGACACGGTGATCCTCATCGGACACGAGGGCCACGAGGAGGTCGTCGGCACGATCGGCGTCGCGCCGGACCGGACCCTCCTCGTCGAGAGCGTCGGGGAAGTCGCGAACCTGCGGGTCCCCGACGCCGAGCGGCTCACCTACCTGAGCCAGACGACGCTGGCGGTGACCGAGGTCGAGGCCATCGCCGAAGCCCTCAAGGTGCGCTTCCCCGCGATCAAAGGCCAAGGCGCCGACGACATCTGCTACGCCACGACAAACCGCCAGGCGGCGGTCGCCGCAGTCGTGGACGAGGCGGACCTCGTCCTCGTGGTCGGCTCGGCGAACTCCTCGAACTCGAACCGCCTGGTGGAACTGGCGAACAGCGCCGGGGTCGCGGCTCACCTCATCGAGGACGCCGCTGCCATCGACCCCGCTTGGTTGATCGGGGCCGAAACGGTGGCGGTGACCGCTGGCGCGTCGGCTCCGCCGCGGCTCGTCGACGACGTGGTGCGCGCCCTCGCGGCACTGGGCCCGATCGAGGTCGTCGAGCGTGTTCACACCCGCGAGACCCAGGAGTTCCTGCTCCCCCAAAGGCTCCGCCCCGCAGCGACGAACCGGCCCCGCTGACGGCCCGGCCCGAGAGGATGGGCCGAACCGCGCCGATGCACTTTTCCCAACGGCTGGAAAAACATGGCTGCGCTCCCGCGCGCCGCTAAGCTGACCGGATGACAGTCACCATCCCTGGACTCCCCTTCCCGCTCGACTGGGAAGACGCCGTCGAACCTCCTTCCTGGCAGGTCACCGGTACCGGCCTCGAAGCGACCGCCGCCGCCGACACCGACTGGTACGTCTACGCACCCGCCCCGGCCACGCACGCCCCGACCACCGGCGCCCGCCTGCTCGGCCTGCCGCCCGAAGGCGACTGGCAGTTCAGCGCCCGGATCACCGTGGACTTCAACGGCAAGTACGACGCCGGAACCCTCTTCCTCCTCGCCGACGACCAGCACTGGTCGAAACTGTGCTTCGAGTACTCCCCCGACGAGCAGGGCATGGTCGTCTCGGTCGTCACCCGCGGCACCTCCGACGACGCGAACGCCTGGGTCGTCGAAGGCGACACGGTCTGGATGCGAGTCAGCCGCCTCGGCGAGGGCTTCGCCTTCCACGCCTCGAACGACGGCAAGCGCTGGGAGTTCGTGCGCTGCTTCGGTTTCGGCGTCGACGGCCCGGTCAAGGCCGGATTCGGCGTCCAAGCCCCCGAGGGCCAGGGCTGCAAGGTCCGGTTCGACGACATCGCCTTCAAGCAGGAGACCCTCTCCGACCTCCGCAACGGCTCCTGAACTCCGAACCCCTCGCGATCCCGGCCGCGCGCGTCGCAGCCGGAATCGCGAGGACTCGGCGTTTCCGAGCTTGCTGGAGAGCGTCGTTTCTAGGTCGGTGGCCCGGCCGCGCGATTGCGCGGCCGGGCTTTTGGGTTGGTGCTTACGGGTTGTGGAAGACCAGCTCGGGCCAGTCCGGGTTGGCGTCGAGGACCGGTGCGTCCTCGCCGCGGAGGTGGGTGTCGGCGAAGCCGGTGACGAGGGCCCGGGCGATCTCGTTGCTGCGGTTGCCGTCGAGGTCGTCCTGGTTGAGCCCGGCCTGCTCGCCGAGCGGGCCGAAGTCGGTCATGGAGCTGTGGGTGGTGCCGGTGACGGAGATCCAGCGCTTCCAGCCGTCGAGCTTCTTCCAGGCCTCGTCCCAGGTGTCGTCCTGGCCGGGCGAGCCGTGGTCGTCGCCGCCGCCGACCATCATGAAGGGCCGGTCGAGCTTGTGCGGGTCGAGGGCGAAGAAGGTGCCGTCGAGGTTGAACCCGGCGTCGAAGCGGTCGTCGGCGTGCATCGCGCGGTGGCTGCTCGCGCCGCCGATCGAGTGGCCGCCCACGACGATCCGCTCGGCGTCGATGACGCCCGAGTCCTCCCAGACGGCGTCGTCTCCGGTGAGTTCGTCGAGGACGAAGGAGAGGTCCTCGGCCCGGTTGGGCACGAGGGTCTGGTCGGGGATGTCGTCGAACTCGCAGGTCAGGCACTCGGTGGTGCGGCCGTCCGGGAAGCTGATCGGCGCTTCATAGGTGTGGCCGACCGCGGCGACCGCATAGCCCTGGCTCGCAAGCTCTTCGGCCATGCCGGTGAGGGTGGCGCGGGGGAACGAGAACCCGGGCGAGAGGACGACGAGCGGCAGGGTGCCGTCGTCGGCGAGCGGTTCGGCGTCGAGCACCGAGTTCGTCGCGACCGAGGCGAGGAGTTCGCCGGGCAGGTTGAGCTGCGCGCCGAAGAGGTTCCCTTCTTCAAGCGTCATGTAAGGCGCGGTCGCGCCTTCGGTCTCGGCGATCGGGTACCACATCGAGACCATGAGTTCACGGTCCTGTTCGGGCACCCAGACATCGGCTCGGCCTTCGTCGACGAGGTGGAGCTGCGTGGTGCCGGTGGCGAACTCGCCGCCGGGATCGGGGATCGCCAGCGCGGGTGCGGCGGCGGGCGGGTCGGCGGGTTCGGCATGGGCGGTGGTGACGGCGGCCGCGGTCGCTCCGGCGGCGACCGCGAGGGCGGTGGCGCCGATGAGGGCGCGTTTCGCTTGGCGTCGCAAGTGGGGTTCCAATCGGTCGGTGGTGCGGGCCCGGTTTGGCCCGCTCCATCAACTTTGGCGGTCGGAGTCCTTGCTGCCATGGGTATTTCGACCGAAGTCGTATAGGTCTTTGGACCGGTTTTCAGCGCCCGCACCCCTGACGAAAGTCAGGGGTGCGGAGTGAACACAGTGGTCAGGGTGTGGTCGTCAGCGGCGGGGCGGCCGGGGCGATCTTGACGGCGCAGACCTTGAACTCGGGCATGCGGCTGATCGGGTCGAGCACGTCGGAGACGGCGGCGTTGGCGTTCGCGGCGCCGGGGAAGTGGAACGGGCTGAAGACCGTGTCGGGCCGGATGTCGGCGGTCAGGCGCGCGGGCGCGGTGTAGGAGCCGCGCCGGGAGGTGACGCGGACCCAGTCGCCTTCGCCGATGCCGTGGCGCACTGCGGTGTCGGGGTGGATCTGGAGGAACTGCTCGCTGTCGGGCCCGTCGAGGGAGCCGATGAGGCGGGTCTGCGCGCCGGACTGGTACTGGGTGAGGACGCGGCCGGTGGTCAGGTACAGCGGGTAGGAGCGGTCGCGGCGCTCGGCCGGGTGGCGGTGGTCGACGGCGATGAACTTCGCGCGCCCGTCCGGGGTCGGGAACTTGAAGTCGGCGAACATGCGCGGCGTGCCCTCGTGGTCGGGGCTCGGAACCGGCCACTGGAAGGTCTGCTCTTCAAGGCGCTCATAGGAGACGCCGGAGTAGTCGGCCTTGCCGCCCGCGGAGGCGCGGCCGAGCTCCTCGAAGATCGACTCGGGGTCGGTGGAGTAGGTCCCGGGGGCGTCCAGGCGCGCGGCGAGCTCCTTCATGATCCACAGGTCGGAGTGGACGCCGTCGGGGGCGCCGCGCAGGGACTTGCGGCGGATGATGCGGCCTTCGAGGTTGGTCATGGTGCCGTCCTCTTCGGCCCACTGCGTGACGGGGAGGACGACTTCGGCGAGGCGCGCGGTCTCGGACATGACGAAGTCGAACGAGACGAGGCAGTCGAGGTCCTTGAGGCGGTCGGCGACGCGCGCGGCGCGGGGGGCCGAGACGACCGGGTTGGAGCCGAGGACGAACAGCATCTTCACCTCGTCGCCGCACTTGCGCAGCAGCTCGACGGCGGAGACGCCCGCGCCGGGGAGGATCTCGGGGTCGACGCCCCACACGGCGGCGACGTGCTCGCGCGCGGCGGGGTCGGTGATCATCCGGTAGCCGGGGAGCTGGTCGGCCTTCTGGCCGTGCTCGCGCCCGCCCTGGCCGTTGCCCTGGCCGGTGATGCAGCCGTAGCCGGAGCTGGGCTTGCCGGGCAGGCCGAGCGCGAGGGCGAGGTTGATCCAGGCGGTGACGGTGTCGACGCCCTTCGCGTGCTGCTCGGAGCCGCGCGCGGTGAGGATCGCGGTCTTCTTGCCCGCCATGAGGCGAGCGGCGGCGTACAGGTCGGGGACGGAGACGCCGGTGATGCGCTCGACGAACGCGGGCCAGTACCCGGCGACGGTCTGGCGGACCTCGTCGAAGCCGTTGGTGTGGGCCTTGATGTAGTCGTGGTCGAGGTAGCCCTGCTCGATCGCGATGTGCAGCAGCCCGTTCGCCAGCGCGAGGTCGGTGCCGGGAGCGGGCTGGAGGTGCAGCTGGGCCTGCTCGGCGGTGGCGGTGCGGCGCGGGTCGACGACGATGAGCTCGGCGCCGGTGAGGAACCGCATGAGCGGCGGCATGGTCTCGGCGGGGTTGGCGCCGACGAGGACGATCACGTCCGCGTCCTGCAGGTCCTCCTTCGGGAAGGGGAGGCCGCGGTCGACGCCGAAGGAGCGGTTGAGGGCGCCGGCGGCCGAGGACATGCAGAACCGGCCGTTGTAGTCGATGTGCTTGCTGCCCAAGGCGAGGCGGGTCCACTTTCCGAGCTGGTAGACCTTCTCGTTGGTGAGGCCGCCGCCGCCGAAGACGCCCACGGCGTCCTTCCCGTGCTCGGCCTGCACCGCGCGGATCTTCGCGGCGACGTGGTCGAGCGCGGTCTCCCACGAGACGGGCTCGCCGTGCAGGAGCGGCGTGGTGAGCCGCTCGGGGTGGTCGAGGAGCTCGGGGGAGGTCCAGCCCTTCTTGCACATGCCGCCGCCGCGCGGCGCGGCCGTGACCTTGCCTTCGGCGTCCTCCTCCAGCCGCATGCCGCACTGCAGCGCGCAGTACGGGCAGTGGGTGTCGGCGGTGCGGACGACGGGGAGGGCGGCGCGAACGGTCATGCGCCGAGTGTGACCGGGCGTCGTTTCGGCGTCACGTGAGCAATGTTTCCGGAATGCTAAGTGGCCCGCAATCGTCTGTGGGAGACGATTGCGGGCCGGGGGCTCGACGGCGACGCTGCCGCGGTTGCTTGCGGGTCAGACCTTGGCGTAGGCCAGGCTCGGGGCCTTCTCGACGAGGACCGTGCGCTGGTAGCACCACCAGTTGATCACCAGGAAGACGCCGTACGCGGCGACGAAGGCCCACATGGCGGGGACGACCGAGCCGGTCTGCTCGTTGGCGATGCGGAAGCCCTGGTTGATGAGGAACCCGCCGAACGCGCCGATCGCGGAGATCCAGCCGAGCGCGGCGGCCGTGATCTTCTTGGCCTGCACGACCTCGGTCTCGCTGGCCTTGCCTCCGGCGGCGGCGGCCGCCTCGGCCTGGAAGATCGCCGGGATCGAGCGGTACGTGGAGCCGTTGGCGATGCCGCTCATGGCGAACAGCAGCATGAACGAGGCGAAGAACAGCGGGAACACGTTCGTGTTGATGCCCCAGATCGCGCCCATCGCGCCGACGCCCATGAGGACGAACGCGGCCGAGGTGATCGGCGCCCCGGCGAGGCGGTCGGCGAACCAGCCGCCGATGGGCCGGACGAGCGAGCCGACGAGCGGGCCGAGCGCGGCGATCCACAGGGACTGGAACTCAGGGAAGGAGAGCTTGATGACCAGCGGGAACGCGAACGAGTAGCCGATGAACGAGCCGAACGTGCCGATGTAGAGGACGCTCATGATCCAGGTGTGCTTGCGCGTCAGCGCCGGGACCTGCTCGCGCAGCGGGGTGCGCGAGACGGCGAGGTTGTCCATGGCCCGCCAGGCCATGATCGCGGCGAACACGCCGAGGACGAGCCACAGCAGCGGCACGTTGTGCAGGTAGAAGGCCTTCCCGGCCTCGTTGGTGCCCTGCGAGGTGCCGAAGATGGCGAGGCCGATCACGAGCGGGCCGATGAACTGCACGGCCGAGACGCCGATGTTGCCGCCCGCGGCGTTGATGCCGAGGGCCGCGCCGCGGTGGCGCTCCGGGTAGAAGTACGAGATGTTCGCCATCGAGGAGGCGAAGTTCCCGCCGCCGAATCCGGCGAGGACGCCCGAGAGGATGAACATCCAGTACGGCGTGCCCGGCGTCATCACGCAGTACGCGAGGAGCGCGGTGGGCAGGACCAGGAGGGCCGCGGAGATGATGGTCCAGTTCCGGCCGCCGAAGATCGCCACGGCCGCCGTGTAGGGGATGCGCAGGAACGCGCCGACGAGGTTGGGCACGGCGGTGAGCCAGAACAGCTGGCTGGTGGTGAACTCGTAGCCCGCCGCCGCCAGGAACGGCGTGATGATGCTGAACATCGTCCACACCGAGAAGCCCAGGTGCTCGGCCAGCACGGACCAGATCAGGTTGCGTCGGGCGACCTTGCGGCCGGTCGACTGCCAGAAGGCTTCGTCGTCCGGTCGCCAGTCGGTGATCCATCCCTTGCGGGCGGGGGGTGCGGATTGCGTCAAGGTCGCTGTCATGCCGCTACCTTCCGCGAGCGGCGTTGCTGCGATGTGCGGCAGCTGTACCGGCGCGATGAAGTTCGGCTCACGGTTCTGTTACGGAGGGTGTGAACGGAATGCCCCCGGCGGCGTACGCCCCTCGTACACCCGTAAGGCGAGAACCCGGTCACAGCGGCCGATGGCATAGCGTTAGCGGCTATGGACGCCGCCATCGAGGTCGCCGACCTCCGCAAGACCTACCGCGGCCGCAGGACCGGCGAGGTCAAAGCGGTCGACGGCGTGAGCTTCCGCGTCGAGCGCGGCGAGTTCTTCGGCATCCTCGGCCCCAACGGCGCCGGGAAGACCACCACTCTTGAGATCGTCGAGGGCCTGCGCAAACCCGACTCCGGGACGGTGCGCCTGCTGGGCCGCTCGCCGTGGCCGCACTCCCCCGAGCTGACCGGCCGCCTCGGCGTGCAGCTCCAGGCGTCCGCGTTCTTCGAGTTCCTCACGGCGCGGGAGCAGATCGAGACGTTCGCCGAGCTGTACGGGGCCACGAAGGCCCGCGCGGCCGAGATGCTGGAGACCGTCGGCCTCGCCGAGCACGCGGAGGTCCGCTGCGAGAAGCTCTCCGGCGGGCAGCAGCAGCGCCTCTCCATCGCGTGCGCGCTCGTCGGCGACCCCGAGCTGGTGTTCCTCGACGAGCCGACCGCCGCCCTCGACCCGCAGGCCAGGCGCAACCTGTGGGACCTCATGCGCTCCATCAACGCCGAGGGCCGCACCGTGGTGCTCACGACGCACTACATGGAGGAGGCCGAGGCGCTCTGCGACCGGGTCGCCATCATGGACGCCGGGAAGATCCGCGCGATCGACTCCCCCGCCGGGTTCGTGCGGGACCTCGACGCGCCCACGAAGATCACCGTCGCGGCCGGGCAGCTCAGCACTGAGCGCGTCGACGAGCTCGCGGCGGGCGAGGCCGTCACGGCCGACGAGGCGAACGTGGTCTTCGAGACCCGCGACCCGCGCAAGCTCCTGACGGCCCTGGCCTCGGACGGGGCCCTGGAAGGCCTGTCGGTGCGCACCGCGAACCTGGAGGACGTCTTCTTGCACGTGACCGGACGGGAGTGGCGCGCATGAGCATCGAAACGGCCGAAGCGGACACCGAACGCGCCGAGCGTTCAGGCGGCCGCGCGTACCTGAGCCTGGTCAAGGCGCTGGGACGCGGCTGGCTGCGCGACCGCAGCCAGGTGTTCTTCACGATCCTCCTGCCGCTCATGTTCATGGTGCTGCTGGCGAGCGTGTTCGGCTCGGGAGACGATGCAGCCTCGCGGATCGTCGCGGTCGGCGACGTGGCGGTGCTCGAAGGCGCCGACCCGGACGAGTTCGCCGTGACCGAGGCGGCCGACCTGGGCGCGGCGCTGGCGATGCTGCGCGACGGCGACGCCGACGCGGCGGTCGTCCAGGACGGCGACACGGTGCGCATCTACCCGTCCGCTACGAACTCGACCTCGGGGGCGATCGCCGAAGGGAAGCTCACGGCGCTCGTCGACGACGTGAACGTCGAGGTCCTCTCGGCCGCCGCCCCGGACGCGCCGGTCCTGGCGACCGAGGTCGAGGAGGCCGACGGCGGCGCGCTCAAGCCGATCCAGTACCTCGCGCCGGGCATCCTCGCGTGGGGCATCGCGATCACGGGCGTGTTCGGCGCGGCCGGGACGATCGTGGACTGGAAGCGCGACAAGCTGCTGCGCCGCCTGCGCCTGACGCCCGCGTCGGTGGGCACGTTCCTGGGCGCGAAGGTCTCAGTGATGCTCATGGTCGCGCTCGGGCAGACCGCCGTGTTCCTCGCGGTGGCGGCCCTCGGGTTCGGCCTCCAGCTCTCGGCGTGGACGTGGTTCGCCGCGCCGCTCGTGTTGCTGGGGACGCTCGCGTTCATCGCGATTGGCGTGGTCGTCGGCGGGATCGCGCAGACGAGCCCCGCCGCGGCGGGGCTGAGCAACCTCGTGACGATGCCGATGGCGTTCGTCTCCGGCGCGTTCTACCCGCTCGCGCTCTCGCCGCAGTGGGTGCAGACGATCTCGTACGTCTCGCCGATGCGGTACCTCAACGAGGCCCTGCAGTCGGTCGTGGTCTACGGCGAGCCGCCGACTGCGGTGCTGCCGCAGATCGGGTTCCTCGCCGCGTTCGCGGCCGTCGTGGGCCTGATCTCCTGGAAGACCTTCAAATTCGACGAGCTGTGAGGACCGCGTCGTAGACGTCCCTGCGGCTGACGCCGTAGCGGACGGCGACCTCCTTCATGGCGGCCTTGTGGTCGGTCCCGGCCGCTTCCAGGGCGGCGACGGCGGCGGCCATGGCCTCCGGGGTGGCCTCGCTCGCGTCGGGCCCGGTCCAGCCGGAGACGACGAGGGTGATCTCGCCGCGCGGCGGGTCGGCCTCCGCGCCCGCGGCGAGTTCGGCGAGGCCGCCGCGGCGGACCTCCTCGTGGGTCTTGGTCAGCTCGCGGCACAGCGCCGCCGGGCGGTCGTCGCCGAACGCGGACGCCATGGCGCGCAAGGTGTCCTCGACGCGCCGGGGCGACTCGAAGAACACCATGGTGCGCTTCTCCTCGGCGAGCTCGGCGAAGAGGCGGCGGCGCTCGCCGTCCTTGCGGGGCGCGAAGCCCTCGAAGCAGAACCGGTCGCAGGGCATGCCCGACAGCGCGAGCGCGGTCGTGACGGCGCTCGCGCCGGGCGCGCAGGTCACCGCGATACCGGCGTCGATCGCGGCCTTGACCAGGCGGAACCCCGGGTCGGAGACCGAAGGCATGCCGCCGTCGGTGATGACGGCGACCCGCTTTCCGTCGTACAATTGTTCGATAAGGCCTGACGTTTTCCCCGCCTCGTTCGCCTCGAAATACGACGTGATCTGCGCGGTGGGAACGACATCCAGTTCGCTGAGAAGCCGCCTGAGCCGCCGGGTATCCTCTGCGGCGATGACGTCGGCGCGGGCCAGCTCGGTCCGGAGCCGAGACGAGGCGTCCTCCGGATTTCCCAGGGGCGCACCGAGAAGCACCAAAACGCCAGTTGAAGATGTCGACATCGGGCCAGTATCCCCCATCGCCGCAGCTGGGGTCCGGGCTCGGTGAGCGTGTCGCGACGGGCCGCACATGCAGGATGCCGAACCAAGCTGTCGGGTACCGGACATTGGCCTTACGCGTGAGCGAACGGTAACGGATACTGGCAGTTACAACACACAGGCGACATAACGCTAGCCGCACCCTCTAACCCAGTGGAGGCCGCCTTGTCCGTGATCCTCAGAGCCGCAGCGGCGATCGCCGCTCTCATCCTCGGCTATTTCGTTCTCGGTTTCATAGCGGACCACTGGGCCTGGTTCGCCTCCATCGCGATCCTGTTGGGCGGCACCGCCCTCGCCGGGTGGATCCTGTTCCGCAGCCGCGGGCACGAGCACCGCGACCGGGCCGTCGCCCACGAGCGCCAGACCCTCATGCGCAGCGTCGACAAGATGAACATCCCGGCCTTCGACGCCATGGCGGGCCAGCTCCTGGTCGGCCTCGACGCCAAGCGCGTCAAGAAGTTCGGCCACCGCAAGAACGACCTCGGCTGCAACTTCGTCGTCACCTTCAACAGCGGCCAGCGCATCATCGTGCGCGCCAAGAAGGACGACAAGACGATGCGGCGGCGCAACGGCAACCGCCACGTCCAGATCCTCGGCGGCGAGATCAAGGCCCGCTGGGACTGCGACGCGGGCGTCCTCATCACCAACGCGAACCTGCACTGGATGCACCACGCCGCGCGGAACGAGGCCGTCGCCGCGCAGCTGGGCGTCCTCATCGTCGACCGCGAGCGCCTCGCGGAGTGGATCGACACCGGCATCGCGCCGCCGCAGCTGCGCCCGGCCCAGGCCGCGCTCGAGCCGAGCGCGAGCACCGCGTCGAAGTGAGCCGTCGTGGCGCTGTGATCGCGACACGGCGCCATGGCACCCGCTGACGAGACGGCAGCGGCCCCGAGCATCGAGCTCGGGGCCGCTGCCGCGTGGTTCCCTAGGACGTCGCGAGGGTGGCCGTGGTCTCGGCCTCCTGCTGGTCGCGGGTGTAGGTGATGGCGACCTCGGTGCCCGAGGAGGTGCCCTGCACGGCGGCGACCACTTCGGACGCGGTCGTGACGGGCGCGCCGTCGATCGCGGTGATCACGTCGCCCTCCTGGAGCCCGGCCTGCGCGGCCGGGGAGTCGGGTTCGACGCTGAGGACCATGGCCCCGTTGCCGTCGGTGTCGGCCACCGAGACGCCGAGGTAGCCCTGCTCGACCGAGCCGTTCTGGATGAGCTGCTCGACGGTGTCCTTGACGGTGTTGGACGGGATCGAGAAGCCCAGGCCGATCGAGCCGGAGTCGGTGGTGGCGATGGCGGTGTTGATGCCGATGAGCTCGCCGTCGCCGTTGACGAGCGCGCCGCCGGAGTTGCCGGAGTTGATGGCCGCGTCGGTCTGGATGAGGCCGCTCAGGGTCGAGCTGGACTGCTGCCCGAAGCCCTGGGACTCCTCGCTGGAGACGGTCATGGACCGGTCGAGGGCCGAGACGATGCCGGTGGTCACGGTGCCTTCGAGGCCCAGCGGCGAGCCGATGGCGACGGCCACGTCGCCGACCTGGACGCCGGCGGAGTCGGCGAAGGTCACGGGCGTGAGGTCGTCGACGCCGTCGACCTGGATGACGGCGAGGTCCTGCGTGGAGTCGGTGGCCACGATGGACGCGTCGGCGGTGGTGCCGTCCGAG
This sequence comes from Glycomyces sp. NPDC048151, assembly GCF_043202775.1. Taxonomy (NCBI): domain Bacteria; kingdom Bacillati; phylum Actinomycetota; class Actinomycetes; order Glycomycetales; family Glycomycetaceae; genus Glycomyces; species Glycomyces sp. NPDC048151. Next base: position 355,254 of record NZ_JBIDBB010000002.1, read on the forward strand.
AAGCGGACCTCGACCGACTGCGCGCCGTCGACGACGTGGTTGTTGGTGACGATGTAGCCGTCCTTGGAGTACACGACGCCCGAGCCTTCGGCGGCGTCGGTGACGATGGTGACCACCGAGGGGCTGACCTTGTCGACGATCTCGGTGTAGGTCATGCCCGAGCCGGCGTCCATCGAGACGGACTGGACGGTGGTGGTGCCGCCGTCGCCGTCGTTGAGGAACCAGCCCGCGACGCCGCCCGCGCCGCCCGCGATCAATGCGAGGGCGAGTGCGCCGGCGACGAGCTTGCCGCGGCCGCGCGGCTTGTACGGCGCGGCGACCGGTGCGCCGGGCTGCTGGTACATCGGCGGGACGGGCGCGCCGGGCTGCCAAGCCGGGGCGGACATGTTCGGGGCCCCGGCGGGCGCCGGAGCGGGGGCGCCCGCGAGGACCTGCGTGTGGTCGCTCGGCGGCGGCGCGGCGGCGGCCTGCTGCGCGGCGTACGGCTGGAACTCCGGGTTCGGGGCGGGCGCGCCGACGACGGCGGTGTCGCCCGCGGGCGCGGTGCTCGGCGGCAGGCTCGCGGCCTGCTCGGCGAGCGGGGATTCAGGCGCGGCGGGCGCGGCGTCGGGGGTGCGAGGCCCGTCGGGGCCCTGCGGTTCGGTCCCCTCGGGGCCCTTGGTGCTCTCAGTGCTGCTCATGTACGGAAGCATGCCGGGCCCAGCTCTCGGCCCGCTGGTAAAACGCCTTAAAACCCTTTAATGATCCGCGACCGGCCCAGACGCGGGCGCACTGGTCAGCGGGGTCGGGCCCGCTCGGACGGGCGTTCAGGACATCGACGTGCTTTAAAGCTTTCCAAGCTTCACCCGTCGGAGCTACTCATCGGTGCTCGGCGGTTCGGCCGTGAGGATCACGGTGAACGCCGTGCCCTCGCCGGGCTCCGACGCGACCTGGACGGTCCCGCCGTGGGCCTTGACGATCGCGGCCACGATCGCGAGGCCGAGCCCCGAGCCGGGGTGGGCGACCGAGCCGGAGCGGAAGAACCGCTCGAAGACCCGCTCGGCGGTCTCGGGGGTCATGCCGGGGCCGTCGTCGGCGACCGTGAGGCGCACCGACCCGTCCTCGGCGGCGACCTCGACGCTGATGTGCGTGCCCGCCGGGGTGTGCCGGACCGCGTTCGACAGGAGGTTGTCGAGCACCTGCCGCATCCGGGCCCGGTCGGCGGCAACCACAGTGGAGGGACCGGGGACGCTGGTGAAGCGGAACTCGTGGTCCTCGGCGGTCACCGCGTGCGCCGCGACGGCCTCGTGGCCGAGCACGGCCAGGTCCACCGGCTCGGTCTCGACCGGCCGCTCCTGCCCGAGCCGGGCCAGGTGCAACAGGTCGCCCACGAGCAGGCCCATGCGCTTGGCGGCCTCCTCGATCTGCCCGATGTACTGCTGCCGGTCGGCCTCGGGCATCTGCGGGTTCGTGCGCACCAGCTCCGCGTACCCGCGCACGCTCGTCAGCGGCGTGCGCAGCTCGTGCGAGGCGTCCGCGATGAACTCGCGCATCCGCTCCTCGGAGTCGTGCGCGCGCTGCTCGGACCATTCCCGGGCGCGGATCGCGCCCTCTACTTTGGTCAGCATCGAGTTGATGGCCCGGCCGACCCGGCCCACCTCGGTGTTCGGGTCGTGGTCGGGCACGCGCCGCGAGTAGTTCCCGGCCGCGATCATCGCCGCCGTGTTCTCGATCTGCCGCAGCGGCGACAGGCTCGCCCGCACCAGGCCCACGCCGATCGCCGCGAGCCCCGCGAGGACCCCCGCGCCGATGAGCAGGTCGACCCACACCAGCCCGGCCACGGTCTTGTCGAAGTGCGAGAGCTTGTAGGACAGGACGTAGTACGTGTCCGGGTCGAGGTTGTGCTCCTCGGGCTCGTAGTCGGGGTCCTTGCTGCCCACCGCGGAGCCCGGCAGGCCCAGCACCCGCCAGCGCGTCGCGCCGTCGCTGCTCAGCGCCGTGAACGCCTCGCCGTTCGCCGCGACCAGCTTCTCGTAGTCGAACAGCGGGTAGTCGTCGCGGTCGTTGGGGTGGTCGAGCCTGTTACCGGAGGCGGACACCATGCTGAACAGGTACTGCTGGGGGCGCAGGCCCGGGATCTCGTCGGCGTCCTCGGCGAAGTCGGGGTCGAACAGGTCCGGGCTGAAGCTGATCAGCTGGGTCTTCAGCTCGTCGTCGACCGTGCCGAGGAAGTACGAGTGCAGCGCCAGGATCGTGGAGACGCTGATGAGGCTGAGGGAGCCCGCCACGAGGACGAGCACGGCCGCGGTGAGCCGGACCCTCAGCGGCGTCCGGTCCCACTTGTCGCGGACGCCCTCGAAGACGCGGGGAGCGCTCAACGATGCTGCTCCCGCAGGACGTAGCCGATACCCCGGAGGGTCTGGATGAGCTTGGGCTCCCCGGTGTCGACCTTGCGCCGCAGATACGACACATAGGACTCGACGATGCCGTCGTCGCCGCGGAAGTCGTAGCGCCACACGTGGTCGAGGATCTGGGCCTTGGAGAGCACGCGCCCGGCGTTGATCATGAAGTAGCGCAGCAGCTTGAACTCGGTCGGCGAGAGCTGCACGGCCTTGCCCGAGCGCCACACCTCGTGCGTCTCCTCGTCGAGCTCGAGGTCGGCGTACTGCAGGCGCGAGGGCCGGGGCAGCTCCCCGGAGGAGCGGCGCAGCACCGCGCGGATGCGGGCCACGACCTCTTCGAGCGCGAACGGCTTGGTGATGTAGTCGTCCCCGCCCACCGAGAGGCCCGTGACGGTGTCGGCCGTGTCGTCGCGGGCCGTGAGGAACAGCACCGGGGTGTGGTCCGAGCCCGAGCGCATGCGGCGCACGACCTCGAAGCCGTCGAAGTCGGGGAGGTTCACGTCGAGGACGACCAGGTCGGGGCGGTGCCGGGCGATCGAGCGGAGCGCCTCGTCGCCGGTGCCGACGCCGTGGACGGCGAAGCCCGCGTACCGCAGCGACGTGGACAGGAGCTCGCAGATGTTCTCGTCGTCCTCGACGACGAGCAGGGTGGCCTCGGTCTCGGCGTTCGGCTGGCTGGTCGAAAGCGGCATGGGCCTCTCACAGGTTCGGCGGTCGAGCGCAGGTCACGGGTGGTTAGGAAGCATACGCCCGCGACCGGGACGTGCCAAGCGGTCCGCTCGCGGACCGGTTCGGCCGTGACACTGCGCACTCGATCGGAACACGTTCGAGTGACCTTTATCGGAGGAGTGTGTTGCTATGCGGGAAACTGGCGCGCGCGAACTGTTTTCCGTCGTACCGGTCGGATAGACTTTGTGTCGCAGCCGAGCGCATTGCGTGCTCGGGACCCTACCGAATCAGGTGAGTTCATGACGCTGTCAATCGAGACCGCCACGACCGACGCCGGGGTCGTCACCGTCGAGCTTGCAGGCGAAGTCGACTACGCGACCGCGCCGCAGATCCGCGAGACGATCACCAACGCCCTCGAGGCCGGCGGGGCCACCGCCATCCGGGTCGACGTCGCCAAGGTGACGGTCCTCGACTCCACGGGTATCGGCACCATCGTGGTGGCCTACCGCATCGCCCGCGAGATGGGCGTCGCGCTGGCCGTCGTCAACCCCAACCGCTTCATCACCCGCCTGTTCACCGTCGTCGGCGCCGAGGAGCTCCTCGAGGAGCCCACCGAGACCTTCTCCAGCAAGGAGCGCGCGGCCAGCTAGGCCCGCCCGCGAACAGCGCCAGACTTGATCGCGCCCCGGCTCCGGCCGGGGCGCGATCGCACGCTCCGCCGCACAACACGGCCCTTCCGGAAGTGCGAAACGCCGGTGTGGCGAACGAGACTTCCACATGTATCTGCCTGCTGCGCAGCACATTCGCAGGGACCTGAGTGACCAGCCCCGCAACGGCGTTACCGGTACTACACTTTTTCCTCCCCCCGGTTACCCTTGAGTCCGGGGACTGCCGTCCCCGTCCACGCAGCGTCAAAGAAGAGGCGATTCAGTCGTGTCGAGTGCGACTCCGGGCAGTCAGTTGACCGATTTCGGTGCCAATGAATGGCTGGTCAACGAGATGTATGAGCGTTTCCGCGAAAACCCCGACAGCGTCAGCGCCGGTTGGCGCGAGTTCTTCGGCGGCGATCCGACGGGCGCGACGTCCGCCGACGACGGCGAGCGCAAGGCCGAGGCGGCCGCACCCGCCCCTGCCGTCGAGGCGGCCCCGGCGAAGCCCGCCGCGACTGAGCCGGTCGTGCAGCCCGCTCCGGTCGCCGAGGCGAAGCCCGAGGCTCCTGTCGCTGCGTCGGCCCCCGTTGCAGAACCCGCGAAGAAGGCGACTCCGATCGTGAACGAACCAGGCACCAAGCCGCTCAAAGGCGTCGCGGCCAAGGTGGCCCAGAACATGGACGCGTCCCTGGAGATCCCCACGGCCACCTCGGTGCGTGCGGTCCCCGCGAAGCTCCTGTTCGACAACCGGATCGTCATCAACAACCACCTCAAGCGCGGCCAGGGCGGGAAGGTCTCCTTCACCCACCTGATCGGCTACGCGCTGGTGCAGGCCGTCAAGGCCCACCCGGGCATGAACGCCTCGTACAAGGTCGTCGACGGCAAGCCGCAGCTCGTCACCCCCGAGGCGATCAACCTCGGCCTCGCGATCGACCTCGCCAAGCCCGACGGCACCCGCACGCTCGTCGTGCCGTCGATCAAGAACTGCGAGTCGATGGACTTCCGCGAGTTCTGGCAGGCCTACGAGGACCTGGTCCGCAAGGCCCGCAACAACAAGCTCACGATGGAGGACCACGCCGGGGCGACGCTCACGCTCACCAACCCCGGCGGGATCGGCACCGTCCACTCCGTCCCGCGCCTGATGAAGGGCCAGGGCCTCATTGTCGGCGTCGGCGCCATGGAGGTGCCCGCCGAGTTCGCCGGAGCCTCCGACGAGACCCTCTCCGACCTGGGCGTCTCCCGGATCATGACGGTCACGTCGACCTACGACCACCGCATCATCCAGGGCGCCGAGTCCGGCCAGTTCCTGGCGACGCTGCACAAGCTGCTGCTCGGCGACGGCTTCTTCGACGAGGTCTTCCGCTCGCTGCTCATCCCCTACGAGCCGGTCCGCTGGGTCCGCGACGTGTCGAAGACCCACGAGGGCCAGATCGACAAGAACGCCCGCGTCATCGAGCTCATCCACGCCTACCGCGTGCGCGGCCACCTCATGGCCGACACCAACCCGCTGCACTACGAGATCCGCCGCCACCCCGACCTGGACATCCTGTCGCACGGCCTCACCCTGTGGGACCTCGACCGGACCTTCCCCGTCGGCGGCTTCGCGGGCCAGCAGCGCATGAAGCTCCGCGACATCCTCGGCGTGCTCCGCGACTCCTACTGCCGCCGCGTCGGCGTGGAGTACATGCACATCCAGGACCCCGAGGAGCGCGCGTGGATCCAGCGCCGCATCGAGGTCCCCTTCGAGAAGCCGAAGGTCGAGGAGCAGAAGCACATCCTCGGCCGCCTCAACGCCGCCGAGGCGTTCGAGACGTTCCTGCAGACGAAGTTCGTGGGCCAGAAGCGCTTCAGCCTCGAAGGCGGCGAGTCGCTCATCCCGCTGCTCGACCGCGTCCTCAACGAGGCCGCGGGCGCGGCCATCGACGAGGTCGTCATCGGCATGCCGCACCGCGGCCGCCTCAACGTGCTCGCCAACATCGTCGGCAAGAAGCTCTCCAAGATCTTCACCGAGTTCGAGGGGCACATCGACCCCAAGAGCATCGGCGGCTCCGGCGACGTCAAGTACCACCTGGGCCTCACCGGCAAGTTCACCTCCCCCGACGGGCGCAACGAGACGGTCGTCTCCGTCGCGGCCAACCCGTCGCACCTGGAGGCCGTGAACCCGGTCCTCGAAGGCATCGTCCGCGCCAAGCAGGACCGCCTCAACCTGGGCGAGGACGGCTTCACCGTCATGCCCGTGGCGATCCACGGCGACGCGGCCTTCGCGGGCCAGGGCGTCGTCGCCGAGACCCTGAACCTGTCGCAGCTGCGCGGCTACCGCACCGGCGGCACCGTCCACGTGGTCGTGAACAACCAGGTCGGCTTCACCACCGCCCCGGCGCACTCGCGCTCCTCGCTGTACTGCACCGACGTCGCCCGCATGATCCAGGCGCCGATCTTCCACGTCAACGGGGACGACCCCGAGGCCGTGTGCGAGGTCGCGAAGCTCGCCTTCGCGTACCGCCAGCAGTTCAACAAGGACGTCGTCATCGACATGGTCTGCTACCGCCGCCGCGGCCACAACGAGGGCGACGACCCCAAGATGACCAACCCGCAGATGTACCAGGTCATCGACGGCAAGCAGTCCGTGCGCAAGCTCTACACCCGCGCGCTCATCGGCCGCGGCGACATCACGATGGAAGACGCCGAGGAGGCGCTCGCGGACTACCAGGCCCAGCTCGAACGGGTCTTCCGCGAGACCAAGGAGGCCCTGGCCGGGCAGACCGGCCCGCTCCCGTGGCGCCACCAGCCCGAGCCGGTCGCCGACATCGACACGTCGGTGGACGCCGAGACGATCGCGATGATCGGCAAGGCCCACACCACGCTGCCGGAGGGCTTCGGCCCGCACAAGGCCGTCCGCAAGGTCCTCGAGAAGCGCAGCGAGATGTCCACTTCGGGCACCGTCGACTGGGCCTACGCCGAGACCCTCGCGTTCGGCTCGCTCCTCATGCAGGGCAAGCCGATCCGCCTCGCCGGCCAGGACTCGCGCCGCGGCACCTTCGTGCAGCGTCACGCCGTCGTCGTCGACCAGGCCACCGGCGCCGAGTACACGCCGCTGGCGCACCTGGGCGAGCAGGCCGCGAAGTTCTTCGTCTACGACTCGCTGCTCTCCGAGTTCGCCGCCCTCGGCTTCGAGTACGGCTACTCCGTCGAGAACCCCGAGATGCTCGTCCTGTGGGAGGCCCAGTTCGGCGACTTCGTCGACGGCGCCCAGACCATCACCGACGAGTTCATCTCCTCCGGCGAGGCCAAGTGGGGCCAGCACTCGGGCGTGACCCTGCTGCTCCCGCACGGCCACGAGGGCGCGGGCCCCGACCACACCTCGGGCCGCATCGAGCGGTTCCTGCAGCTGTGCGCCGACGAGAACATGCGCGTCGTCAACTCCACGAGCCCGGCGAACTACTTCCACCTGCTGCGCCGCCAGGCCCTCGACCCGGTCAAGAAGCCCCTCGTGGTCTTCACGCCGAAGTCGCTCCTGCGCCACAAGGCCGCCGTCAGCCAGCTCGAGGAGTTCACCACCGGCCGCTTCCAGCCGGTCCTGCGGGACACCGCGGTCGCCAGCGGCCAGATCAAGGCCGAGGACGTCAAGCGCGTGCTCCTGTGCTCGGGCAAGGTCTACTACGACCTCGAGGCCGCCCGCCAGAACCGCGGCGTCACCGACACCGCGATCCTGCGCGTCGAGCAGCTCTACCCGCTCCCGGCCGACGAGCTCAAGAGCGCCCTCGAGGCGTTCCCGAACGCGACCGACACCGCGTGGGTCCAGGAGGAGCCGGCGAACCAGGGCGCCTGGTCGCACATCGCGCTCAACCTGCTCGAGCAGCTCGGCGGGGTCCACCTGCGCCGCATCTCCCGCCCGGCCGCCGCCGCGCCGTCCACCGGCTCGCCGAAGGTCCACGAGGTCGAGCAGCAGGCGCTGGTCGACGTGGCGGTCCCGCAGCCGCAGTAGTACCGAAAGCACCGAACGACGCAGGGGAGGCCTCCGGGCCTCCCCTGTTTCGCATCTCACGTAACTTTACCGGTAACGTTTCGGCCGCAGCTTACTTTACGGAAGTTGCGATTTCGTTTTCTTCCGATGTCCGCCCTTGACCATGCCTATGAGAGCGATAACAATGGCTCCACGGCCCCACCCCCGACCGGCCCTCACCACAAAGAATCACATTGGAGTGATGCATTGATGCCGAATCATCCCTCGCCCCCTGGCTCTGGCGCTGAGCCAGGTCTCTCCAGGCGGGTACTCCTCACCGGCACGGCGGCGGCCGCCGGCCTCGGCCTGGCCGGGTGCGGCTCGGTCGCCGGAGGCCTGAGCGACCGGACCCGCGTGAAGCAGTGGAACCTGCTGGCAGGCGCCGACGGCGCGATCATGACCGAGATGCACGGCAACTTCTCGGCCGAGCACCCGGACGTCGAACTCGAGGCCACCACCTTCGGCTGGGGCACCCCGTTCTACACCCGCCTCGTCATGGGCGCCTCCAGCGGCAACGCCGCCGACATCGCCACCATCCACCTCTCCCGGCTCAAGAGCGTCTCGCCCGACACGCTCCTGGACGCCATCACCACCGACGAGCTCGCCGCGGTCGGCATCGACGCGGCCGACTTCCCCGAGAAGATCTGGGAGAAGTGCTTCGTCGACGACAAGCTCTACGCGCTCCCGCTGGACACGCACGCCCTCGTCAACTACTACAACGTTGACATCTGCCAGCAGATCGGCGCGCTCAACGCCGACGGCACGCTCGTCGACACGACCAGCCGCGAGGCCTACTTCGACGTGCTCCGCGAGGCCAAGGCCCTGACCGGCCAGTTCGGCACCTCGCTCGACACGTTCGGCGGCTGGCGGCAATTCTGGGCCTGGTACCGCCAGGCCGACGGCGAGATGTCCTTCGGCGAGGACGACTTCGAGATGGACGACGACAAGGCGCTGCAGGCCATCGAGACCATGTACCTCATGGCCGAGGAGGGCCTCTGCCCGACCTTCGCCGACGGCGCCCAGTGCGCGGCGAACTTCGAGAACGGCGCCGCCGCGTTCGTGCAGGTCGGCAACTGGGAGATCAACCGCTTCAAGCTCTTCGGCGGCGACAACCCGAACTGGTTCTCCATGACCGAGATGCCGAACTTCTTCGGCAACCGCCGCACCCAGGGCGACTGCCACTCGTTCGTGCTCCCCCGCCACAACGCCTGGGGCGAGGGCGTCCGCGAGGCCACCATCGAGTACGCGGCCTACATGCTCAAGAACAGCTTCCGCTGGGGCGAGGGCGGCGGGCACACCCCGTCCTACCTGCCCGTCACCGAGAGCGCCGAGTACCAGGCGCTGCAGCCCAACGCGGAGTACTCCGGCGTCGTCGAGAACGTGCAGTTCGACCCCGACGTGTGGTTCTCCGGCTCCGCCGCCCGCCTGTTCGACGAGACCGGCTCGATCTTCCTGCAGGTCTACGGCCTGGCGATGAAGCCCGAAGAGGCGCTGGAGCTCATGAAGGAGCGCATCTACTCGCTGCTGGCCCTCCCCAACCCGGTCGACTGAACCGCCCCTAGGACTTCCCGATGACTGTGAAAACCGCGACGCCCGCTGAGGCGTCGGCCGCGATGACGCGGCCCCCGAGCGCTCCGCGCAAGAAGAAGTCGCTGGCCGGACTCTGGTTCGTGCTCCCCTTCGTGGCCTTCTACGCGCTGTTCCTGATCTGGCCGACCTTCCTCGGCCTCTACTACTCCTTCACCGACAAGAGCCTCACCGGCCGCCCGGCCTCGTGGGTCGGGCTCGACAACTGGGTCGAGGCCTTCGGCGACGAGCGCGCCTGGAACGCCCTGGTCAACACCGCCGAGTTCACCCTGTACTCGACGCCGCCGCTGGTGGTCCTCGCGATCGTCTTCGCGCTGCTGGTGAACCGGGCCCGCAAGCTCGGCTGGTTCCTGCGGATGGCGTTCTTCGCGCCGTTCGTGGTCCCCGTCTCCGTGGTCACCATGATCTGGATCTGGATCTACCAGCCCGAAGGCGGCCTGCTCAACCACTACCTGCAGCTGCTGGGCCTCCAGGACGCCTCGGCGCCCACGATCTGGTACCAGGGCGAGAACGGCATGGCCATGTGGTCGGTCGTCATCACCACGGTGTGGTGGACGGTCGGCTTCAACTTCCTGCTGTACCTGGCGGCGCTTCAGACGATCGACCCGAGCGTCTACGAGGCCTCGAGCATCGACGGCGCGAGCTGGTGGCGCCAGCTGTGGCACATCACCCTGCCGCTGCTCAACCGCACCACCGCGATGGTGGTCGTGCTGCAGCTCATCGCGAGCTTGCGCATCTTCGACCAGATGTACATCATGACCGGCGGCGGCCCGAACCGCGAGTCCGAGGTCGCGATCCACTACATCTACATCGCGGGCTTCGAGGGCTACCGCATCGGCTACGCCTCGGCGCTGTCCTACGTGCTGTTCATCCTCATCCTGATCATCTCCATCTTCCAGTTCCGGCTGTTCTCCCGGAAGGAGTCCTGACATGACCGCAGCGCAGGCGACTTCCGTCGCAGCCGCCCCCTCCGAGCCCCGCACGGTGCGGCGCCGGTTCAAGCGCCCCACCGTCGGCGCCGTCATCGTGTACGTCGCGGCGACCGTCCTGGCCGTGTTCTGGCTGCTCCCGCTCCTGTGGGCGCTGTCGACCTCGTTCAAGACCGAGGCCGACGCGAGCCTGGGGCAGGAGATCCGCTGGATCCCCGAGACCTGGTCGCTCGACGGCTACAAGGTCCTGTTCGAGCGCGGCGACCACTTCACGTGGATGCTGAACTCGACGATCGTCTCGGTCATCGTCACCGTCCTGACGCTGGTGCTGTGCACGACCGCGGCCTACGGGTTCTCGCGGTTCGACTTCCCCGGCAAGAACTTCCTGTTCGGCGCGATCATCGCCGGTCTGATGGTGCCCGGCCAGGCGCTCATCATCCCGCTGTTCGACCTGGTCAACGCCCTGCACATGGGCGGCACCTACTGGGGCCTGGCGCTCCCGCAGGTGGTCGCCCCGGTCATGGTGTTCATCCTCAAGCGGTTCTTCGACGCGATCCCGAAGGACTACGAGGAGGCCGCGAAGCTCGACGGCGCCGGGCACTTCCGGGTGCTGTGGAACGTCATCCTCCCGATGTCGGGCCCGATCATCGCGGCCGTCGCGATCTTCACGTTCATCGGCTCGTGGAACAACTACCTGTGGCCGCTGCTCGTGGCCAGCGACCCGTCGATGATGACCCTGCCGGTGGGCCTGCAGGTCGTCGCGGGCGGCTACGGCCTGTTCTACGCCCAGAACATGGCCGCCGCGGTCCTCGGCGCGGCTCCGCTGCTCATCGTCTTCCTGATCTTCCAGAAGCGGATCGTCGAAGGCGTCGCGGGCGTCGGCCTGAAGTAGCACTGCACGCACAGCGAGCGGGGTCCGGCTGGTGCCGGACCCCGCTTCGCGTTCCCCCTCCCCCGGATATCGCTTCCTAGAAGATCCCGTCACTGACGAGGCAGGAGGCCGGCGTGTACCCGACCGTGTCGCCGTGGCGGACGTGAATCCACTCGGTCTCCCATTCCAGGCCGTTGCAGCCCAAGGACTTCTCACCCTTGGTCGACGTGCAGGACCCTTCGATCTCGGTGCCGTTCATCACCCGTGCGAGGCGGCGCGAACTCCAGTCGGTCTCGGTGAAGATCGAGACCCCGAACGTGGCGTCCACGGTGTAGTCGCACAGGAAGAGCTGCTCGTCGGTCCAGCCCTCCGAGAGGATCGCCCGCTGCGCGGCGATCGGATGCGCCTCGGTCCCCGAGGTCTCCGCGCCTCCGGTGGTCTCGGACGCGGCGCTCTCCCCGCTTCTGGCCAGGGCGATGGCGACGACCATGATGGCGGCCGCGATCGCAACTCTGATCAGGAGCTTCTTGGTGACGACCCACGTGCTCCCGGCGGCGGCCTTGACTCCGCCCTTGACCCGACCCATTACTGACATGGCCGCTCTCCCCCTTGTGCAACCCCGAACCTGTTCGGTGGTGACATCCATTACAGGGTGAACGCAGGCGGGCCCGCCCGTAGTGCGAACCCGCCAGAAAGCGGCTCCAGTGTCGTACTTACGACGCTGGGCTTCACTCGTTGGTGATCACGACCTTGCCGAAGGCCTCGCCTGAGTGCAGGCGGCGCAGCGCCCGCTCGGCTTCGGCGAGCGTGAACGTCGAGTCGATGACGGGCTTGACCTCCCGTTCGGCGCAGAAGCGGATGACTTCGACCAGTTCGTCCCGGGTGCCCATGGTCGAGCCGAGGATCTCCAGCTGCTTGAAGAAGACGTGCCGCATGTCGACGTCGGCGACCGGACCGCCCGTGACGCCGCAGCTGACGAGCCGCCCGCCGGGCTTGAGGGACTTGACCGAGTGCGCCATGACCGGCGCGCCGACCGAGTCGATGACGACGTCCGCCCGCTCGGGCAGGCGGCCTCCGGCCTCGACCGGGACGGCGCCGATCGCCTCGGCCTGCTCGCGGCGCTCGGGACTGCGGCCGGTGGCGTAGACGCGCGCGCCGAGGGCCTTGGCGAGCAGGATCGCGGCCGTGGCGACGCCGCCGCCGGTGCCCTGCACGAGGACGACGCCTTCGGCGGGCAGACGCCCGCGGGTGGTGAGCATCCGCCACGCGGTGAGGAAGGTGGTGGGCAGGCAGGCGGCCTCCGCCGCGCTCCACCCCTTGGGGGCGGGAACGAGGTTCCGGTGCGGCACCGCGACGCTCTCAGCCAGCGTCCCCGGGTAGTACTCGGAGAGCAGGGTCCGCTTGGGGTCCAACGTCTCGTCGGCGAGCGAGTCGTCGGCGATCACCGGGTAGACGACGACATGGTCGCCGTTCTCGGTGCGCCCCACGGCATCGGTGCCGAGGATCATCGGGCACTGGTCGGCACGGAGGCCGACGCCCGCGAGCGACCACAGGTCGTGGTGGTTGAGGGAGGCCGCGGCGAGGGGGACGCGCGTCCAGTCCTCGGGAACGGCCGGGGGCTCGATCTCACCCACCGAGAGGGCGGCGAAGGGGTCGTCGGGGTTCACTGCACTGGCGTAGGCGGCGAGCATCTGGATTGACCTCCATCTTTGCGGCGCTTGCGGGTCCGGTCCTTGTGGAACCGGTGTTCGCACTGTCCAGCATGGTGTTCCGTGAGGGACTGTGCTGCGTCTCTAACTCTAGGGGCCGGACGGAAATCGGCATTCGGAGAGGTAGGGTCGGCGGTGGAATCACACCCACTGGAAAGAAGCTGGAGGGGCACATGTTCAAGCCTCTGTTCAAGCGGCTCATGCCGCAGATCTCGGCTTCGGCTCACTGCGACCTGCCGTGCGGGGTCTACGACCCGGCGCAGGCCCGCATTGAAGCGGAGTCCGTCAAGGCCATCTGCGAGAAGTACCAGGCCAACGAGGACCCTGAGTTCCGCACGCGCGCCCTCATCATCAAGGAGCAGCGTTCGAACCTGGTCAAGGAGCACCTGTGGGTGCTGTGGACCGACTACTTCAAGCCGCCGCACTTCGAGAAGTACCCGCAGCTGCACGGCCTGGTGAACGAGGCGACGAAGCTGGCCGGGGCCTCGGGCTCCAAGGGCTCCGCCGACCCGAAGGTCGCCGAGGAGCTCCTCGCCAAGATCGACGAGATCGCCAAGATCTTCTGGGAGACCAAGCAGGCCTAGCGCCCGCCCGACGCTCCATGGAGCGCCCGCCACCGCCACCAGCGGTGCCGGGCGCTTCGCCGTTCCCGGGCGCCGTCCCGGCCCGCCGGGAGCGGCTGCGATCGCCCGCCAGGAGGCCTCGGGAGTGGGATTTGAGGCGGGGTGTGCAGCACCGCGGAGCCGACCCGATTATCCTTTGCAGCGAGAGGGCGGAAGTCCTTCGGCCCCTCAGTCACAGGAAGCGGCGATGCCGGTGAGCGATGAGCGCGAGGACGTGCTGCTGCTCGACGTGCCCTCGACGGGCGACTACCTGTCGGTCCTGCCGACCGCGACCGCGGCGGTGGCGACCCGGCTCGGGTTCTCGCTGGACGAGATCGAGGACCTCCGGGCGGCGGTCAACGCCGCCGTCGCGCTCCTGATCCCCGCCGAGCCCGGCCGCCCGCGCCCCTTCCGGCGCAAGACCGGCGACCAGCCCCTCCACTGCAGTCTCGCGGTCGGCGAGGAGACCCTCAAGATCACGCTGAGCCGCCCCAAGGGCGAACCCCTCCCCGACTCCGGGTCGTACCAGTGGCAGGTCCTCAGGGCCCTCACAGACGAGGTCCACGCCCACGTCGAGGACGCCACGACCACCATCACGATCTCCCAGCGCCGCCCGGCCACCGAAGCCGACGCCGACACCCAGCGCCACCAGATCTACTGATCCGCCACCCGCAGGTCGTCACCGCCTGTCGAACCGGCCGAGCGGGAATGTCGTACCCCTCCGATAGCTTGGTTGGAAAGGGGAGCTCCGGAATCGCGAGTCGGCCTCACCTCCGGCGGGCAAGCCTGAAGGCCCGGCGGAACCGCCGGGCCTTCCAAGCTTCTGTTGTCGCAAATTCGAGGGATGGACTAAATCAAGGGATTGCGCGGTACTGCTAGCCGACGACCTGGGTCGCCAGGGTGCGCAGCGCACCCGAGCGGCGCTTCAGCTCGCGGCGCTCGATCTCGCTCATGCCACCCCACACGCCCGCGTCCTGACCGGTCTCGAGCGCCCACCGCAGGCACTCCTCGGTCACGGGGCAGCGCCGGCAGACGTTCTTCGCCTGCTCGATCTGCGTCAGTGCCGGTCCGGTGTCCCCGATCGGGAAGAACAGCTCGGGGTCCTCGTCACGGCAGATGGCCTCGTGGCGCCAATCCATCAAAACATCTCCTTGCTCATCATCATGTCTTTGGTCTTTCACGGTGTTATGAACTGCTCTTGCGGTTCGGGCGTCGCAGAGCCTCAAGGGCCGCGGCGGCGTTCAGTCCGCGCTTCGCGTGAGTGCCGCGCCGCGTCCGTCACGGAAGAACCGCTGTGACGGTCGCACCTTCGCGGGCGACACAGGTGAGTGCTCGGCACGGAACCCGTTCCCGGCAAGGGGAATCGTTGTCACCGCGAGTTCGGAGCACTCTCGCATCAGCGTCATTGCTGAACGCCAGGGCATCGGGGAACACCCGCCTACGGCGTCGGTCGCCCAAGTGGCGACTGATGAGTCCGCATCTCTGACCCGACCCATCTTGTGAATGCTTTCACAAGCTCGGGATTTGTCAAGGGTTCGACTCCGGAAATCAGCCCGAAGTGAGTGAACTCACCGCGCTGTACCTCGAAGAAGACTCGTGGAACTCGTTCCACAGTACCGCCGGAATCCCTACCGCGGACCCTCGTGGCGGCCTCCGCCACACTCCCCCGAACGGAAAACACCGGGGTCGGTGACAGCGAGTCGAACCGGTTTGACACACTGGTACTCAAAGTTGGCTTGCTTACCACGCTAGGAAGTTCGCCAGGGCTTTGGACACTATTGGCTCGCAAGCTTCGCCAAAGGCTGAGTACCCACCGAATGCCCGGTTATACGCACCGAAAATACGATATTCGGTTGTAAGTCTCATGCCGTCCCGGTAGGGATGGCGAAATCAACCTTGCCTGCTCACGGGCGACTTGTCAACACCCACCTTGAGGTTTTCCCAAGTTGTTAACAGGCCACCCGCAGCGCCTCGGGGACCGAACTGAGTTCGAGTTCCGTACGCTCACCGAGATAGTCCCCGTCGAGCTGGAAGGCCTGCGGCAGCGAAGCACGCAGTCTGATCCTGGAGAGATCGTGATGCGTCACCGCGTGTTTGCCGTCGGGCCCGTCCCGACCGACCAGCAGTGAAGCGGCGGTCTTCGCGGCGTCCGACAGGCCAAGTTTACGCAGAACCAGGACGTCAAGTCCAGCATTAAAGGATGCCCGCGCGTTGAGATTCACCGGAAGGGTACCGAGGTATGTCCACGGTGCGCAGTTCTGCACCACGACCATCCCCTCCGAGAGGTCCTGCTCCCCCGAGGACAACTCGAGTTCGATCGTGTCCCCTTCCACCCCATGCTCATTCAGCTCCGCCATCACCGCGCGGGCGTAGTGCGCGCCGAGGTTCCGCTTCTTCCGGTACGACTCGACCTTCTTGATGATCGACGCGTCCCAGCCCAGACCCGCGCAGAACGTGAACAGCCGGTCGACGTCGTCGCCGGTCGCCCGTCCCAGGCTCACCGTGCGCACCCGGCGCTCCTCGATCGCCGAAACGATCGCCAGCGACGCCCTGCGGCGGTCCCAGGGCAGCCCGAGGGCCCGCGCGAACACGTTCGTGGAACCGGCCGGGATCGGCGCGAAGATCGGCGCCTCCTCGGCCGGGCGGCCCCCGCCGACCAGTCCGTTGACGACCTCGTTCACGGTGCCGTCGCCGCCGAGGCTGAGGACCACGTCGTAACCCTTGTCCGCCCCGCGCTTCGCGAGGATCTCGGCGTGGTCCCGCCTGCGGGTCACCTCGACGTCGAGTTCCAGCACTTCGTCGAGCTTCTTCCTCACCCAGCGCGTGCGGCGGCGCGAGCCGGTGGAGGCCTTCGGGTTCACGATGAGCAGACCACGCTGTGGCGCTGCTTTCAGGTCGCGCATAGGCGCAGCGTAGCCCGGGATACGGTTGGCGTGTGAACGAAACCGATGCCGACATGGGCGCGGTCACCGAAACCCCCGGTTCCGGTGACCGTCCTTGGACCCTGACCGCCGCGGCGATCCTGTTCTGGCTCCTCGCAACGGGACTCGCCGCCGCGGGGGTGTGGGGACTGGCACAGATCGCGACGGGCCAGGTCGACACCGTCAGCGGCGCCGTCGGCGTCGCGCTGATCGCGTTCCTCGGGGCGCTCTACTACTGGTTCATCGGCCGCAAGCTGCTCCGCGCGGAGGACATCGTCGCGCAGGCGGTCTTCCAAGGGCTCCTTTGGCTCCCGGTCGGGTACTACCTCCGGGAGGCGGCCCACCCGGTCATCGGGATCGGGGCCTGGGCGCTGGCGGCGGCGATCATCGGGCTGGTCCTCAGCGGGCCGACGCGGCGCGCGGTCGGCTTCGGCGACCGGCGGCCTTTCGCCGGAGGCGAATAGGAAAGCAGAGCGCCGGAGGCGAATGAAGCGGTAGAGCGCCGGAGGCGAATAGGAAAGCAGGGCGCCGGAGGCGAATGAGCAAGCCGCAGCGCCGGAGGCGAATAGGACCAGCGCAGTTCGGAGTAGCGGTCAGGCCGCGGCGGCGCGGTTCGCGATGATCTCGATGAGTTCCGGTGCCGTGCCGAGCGGTTCGCCCACGTGGACGGCCCCGGCTTCGCGCGCGGACTCGATCGCCTTGTCGCACAGCAGACCCGGTGCGATGAAGTAGCAGACGGCGGCGACGCGCCGGGCTCCTCCGGCCCGTAGCGCCTCGACCGTGGCGCCCGCCGTCGGCCCTGGACCGGAGGCGAACCCGGGTCCGGCCGGGACGCCGAGCAGGCGTCCGGCCTCGGCCGCGACCGCCGCGACATGCGCGCGGCCCTCGTCGACGCGGGTGCCCGCGGCGCAGACCACCAGGCCGTCGATGTCGCCCGGCAGACCGCGGACCAGGGCGCGGGCGAGGGACAGGTCCCCCACCGGGCGGCCCACATGCACCGAGAGTCCGGGACGGTCCTCCTGCGCGCGCTTCGTGACCTCCGGGAGGTCGGTCCGCGAGTGGTAGGCGTCAGTGAGCAAGAGCGGCAACGCGACCGCGTCCGTGACACCGGAGTCGGCGAGGCCGGTCAGGACCTCGACCGGGTGCGGCTCGTTGAACTCCAGGAAGCCCACGTGCGCTCCGGCCGTGCGGGCGATGGCCCGCACGGCCTCCGGGGAGCGCGGGTCCGGACTGCCGTGCGCGACGAGCACGACGGGCCGGATGGAGGGGGAGACGCCGGAACCCGACACGGCGGCCGCGTCGGGTTCCGGGACGAGCTCGCTAGACATGCAGTCCGCACTCGGTCTTGTCGAACGCGGCCCAGCGGCCGGCGCGCGGGTCCTCGCCCGGCGCGGTGCGCCGGGTGCAGGGCCAGCAGCCGATCGAGCGGAAGCCGTCCTTGAGCAGCGGGTTGACCGGGATGTTGTGGCGCTCGATGTACGCCTCCTGGTCGGCCTCGGTCCACTTCGCGATCGGCGAGACCTTGACCTTGCGGCGGGAGATGTCGAAGTCCACGACGCGCGTGTTCGCGCGGCTCGGGCCCTCGTCCCGGCGCAGGCCCGTGGCCCAGCCGTCGTAGTCGGCCAGGGCCGCGTTGAGCGGCAGCACCTTGCGCAGCGCGCAGCACTCGTCGGGGGAGCGGGCGAAGAGCCGCGGCCCGAACTCGGCGTCCTGCGACAGCACCGACTGGTCGGGCTGGATCGAGCGGACGTTGACGTTCATCGTCGCGGCGACGAAGTCGCGGACTTCGAGCGTCTCGGGGAAGTGCAGACCGGTGTCGAGGAAGACGACGTCGATGCCGGGGGCGACCTCGCTGGCGAGGTGGACCACGGCGGCGTCGGCCATCGAGGAGGTCACACAGAAGCGCTCACCGAACTCGCCGACCGCCCACTCGAGGATCTGGTGGGCCGTGGCGTCTTCCAGGCGCTTCCCCGCGGCCATCGCGAGGTCACGGAGTTCGAAGGGGTCTCTCTCTTTCCCTGTGCTGCTCATGCTGCTTCACTCCGATCGGGGGTACTTCTATTCGGGCCGAGGGCCCGTGGGCGGGGCCGCGTAGGTGGTCGCGGCCTCCATCCCGTGGTATTTGACGGCGAAGACGCGGGTGCAGTCCGCGCAGTGCCAGGCGCCTCGGATCCCGACGTCGCTGTCGGACCGCGCTCCTGGCTCGCTGTCGCTCGGTGGCTCGTACGGCGTGAGGTCTTCCTCGCCGCAGTAGGGGCAGTAGTAGGGAACGACGCGGCCGCTCACTGCAATTCCGATTCCTCGGCGCGGTGGACCCACTGCGCGAAGGTCTCCCCTTCCGACCTGGCGACCAGGTAGCGCCGCGTGAGGCGTTCCACATAGTCGCCGAGGTCGGCCGAGGCGACCTTGAGGCCGCGGGACTTGCGTCCCAGGCTCGCCGCGGCGGCGTGCCCGCCGCCGAGGTGGACCTGGAAGCCCTCGACCTGCTCGCCGTCCTCGTTCGTGACGAGCTGGCCCTTGAGGCCGATGTCGCCGGTCTGGGTGCGGGCGCAGGCGTTGGGGCAGCCGTTGACGTGGATGGAGATCGGCACGTCGAGCTCGGGGACGCGCTTCTCGAGCTCGGCGACGAGGTCGCGGGCGCGGTCCTTGGTGTCGACGATGGCGAGCTTGCAGAACTGGATGCCGGTGCAGGCCATGGTGTTGCGCCGCCACTGGGACGGTTCGGCCTCGAGGCCGATCGCGCGCAGGTCCTCCACGGCGTCGCTGATCTTGTCCTCGGGGATGTCGAGGACGAGCAGCTTCTGCAGCGGGGTGGCGCGGACGCGGTCGGAGCCGTACTTCTCGGCGA
Organism: Glycomyces sp. NPDC048151; assembly: GCF_043202775.1. Lineage (NCBI taxonomy): Bacteria > Bacillati > Actinomycetota > Actinomycetes > Glycomycetales > Glycomycetaceae > Glycomyces > Glycomyces sp. NPDC048151. The sequence goes on from NZ_JBIDBB010000002.1 coordinate 374,424, forward strand.
TGTCCGCGAGCTGGTCGAGGATCGTGCCGGAGACGCGGCCGGCGACCGGGGCGACGCCGATGTAGTAGTTGCCGTCGTTCTGCTTGTGGACGCCGATGTGGTCGAGGAGCTTCTCCGGGACCGGCGGCTGCTCCAGGTCGGGGAGCTTGCGGCCGAGGTACGCGTCGGACTCGAGGACTTCGCGGAACTTCTCGGCGCCCCAGTCCTTGACGAGGAACTTCAGGCGAGCGCGGGTGCGCAGGCGGCGGTAGCCCCAGTCGCGGAAGATGCGGACCACGTTGACCCACACGTCGACGATGTCGTCCTGGGAGACCCAGACGCCCAGGCGCGGGGCGAACATCGGGTTGGTCGAGAGGCCGCCGCCGACGTACAGGTCGAAGCCGGGGCCGTGCTCGGGGTGGTGCGCGCCGATGAGCGAGATGTCGTTGGTCTCGTACGGGCTGTCGGGCAGCCAGCCGATCGTCGACTTGAACTTGCGCGGCAGGTTGGAGAGGCTGCGGTCGCCGATGAAGCGGTCGTAGATCTCCTGGATCTGCGGGGTGGCGTCGATGACCTCTTCGGTCGAGACGCCCGCGACCGGGGAGCCGAGGATGACGCGCGGGCAGTCGCCGCAGGCCTCCTGGGTGTCGAGGCCGACGGCCTCGAGGCGGCGCCAGATCTCCGGGACGTCCTCGACGCGGATCCAGTGGTACTGGACGTTCTCGCGGTCGGTGACGTCGGCGGTGTCGCGCCCGAACTCCTTGGAGATCCCGGCGATGGTGCGCAGCTGCGCCAGGTCGAGCTGGCCGCCGTCCATGCGCACGCGCATCATGAAGTACTTGTCGTCCAGCTCCTCCTCTTCGAGGACGCCGGTCTTGCCGCCCGCGATGCCGGGCTTGCGCTGGGTGTACAGGCCCCACCAGCGGAAGCGTCCGCGCAGGTCGGCCGGGTCGATCGAGTCGAAGCCGCGGTGGGCGTAGACACCCTCGATGCGCTGCCGCACGTTGAGCGGGTTGTCGTCCTTCTTGGACTGCTCGTTCTTGTTGAGCGGCTCCCGGTGGCCCATGGCCCACTGGCCTTGGCCCTTCGGGCGGGACGGTTTGCGCGTTGGCGTTGGCACAGTTCTCCTCATGCGGACACAGGTGTGGCGTGGTTCTACGGCGGACAGCCGGAAAGAATTAAGCGCGCATCAGACAGGCGGCGCTGAACACACGGCAGAAGTCGACATGGCGGCGTGCCACCAGTCGGAGCCCATGTGCGCGAGACATGCCTGCAAGCATGCCACACATCTCAGCGGACGGCATCTGTCGTCCCGCTGCATGGACGCCCCGCTCACATCGGGGTGAGCGGGGCGTCGGTTCGCCGAGCAGCGGCGCGGATGGAGTTGCGGGGAGGCGGTCGCGGCACAGGGACGCGGCCGCGACCGCCTCGCAGAGGGGCGGGCTAGACCTGCTCGAGATCGCGGTGTCGGGTCTCGGGGAGGGCGAGGATGCACAGGAGGTTCACGACGGAGATCCCGCCGAGCAGCCAGCCGACGCCGGCGGTGCCGGAGGTCTCGGCGATCTGGGCGACGACGAGCGGCGTGATGCCGCCGCCGAGGAGGCCGCCGAGGTTGTAGGCCAGGCCCGCGCCCGAATAGCGGACCTTCGTGGGGAACAGCTCGGGGAGGAACGCACCGATGGGGCCGTAGATGATGCCCATCGCCAGGAGCGCGCCGGAGAGGGCGAGCGCGATGAGCGCCAGGTTCTTCGTCTCCAGGAGCGGGAAGAGCGCGAAGCTCCAGATGATGCCCCAGACGGCGCCCGCGATGATGAGCTTCTTGCGGCCGTGCCTGTCGGACATGCGGGCGACGAGGAACGTGCTCACGCCGAGGACGACGACGGCGATGAGGGTCAGGCCGAGCATGGTGTTGCGCGGGATGCCGAGGGTCGTCGTGGTGTACGTCAGGCAGTAGGTCGCGGCCGTGTAGAACATGATGTAGACGACGAGGATCGAACCAGCGCCGAGCAGCAGTTCCTTGGGGTGCCGGCGGATCACGGTCCACAGCGGCACCTGGTTGGACTCGGCCTTGGCCATGTGCGCGGCGAACGCGGGCGTCTCGGCGACCTTGAGGCGGATGAGGAGGCCTACGACGACGAGGGCGAACGAGAGCAGGAACGGCACGCGCCAGCCCCATGACGCGAAGGCCTCCTCGGGGAGCCAGGCCGAAAGGGCCCAGAACACACAGGTGGCGACGAAGTAGCCGACCGGGGAGCCCATCTGCGGGGCGGCGGCGTAGAGGCCGCGGCGGTTCGCGGGGGCGTGCTCGGTCGAGAGCAGCGCCGCGCCGCCCCATTCGCCGCCGAGGCCGATGCCCTGGCAGACGCGCAGGATGACGAGGATTACCGGCGCGGCGACGCCGATCGTGTCGTAGGTCGGCAGGAGGCCGATGAACGCGGTCGACAGGCCCATGAGCAGCAGTGAGACGATGAGGGTGGCCTTGCGTCCGATGCGGTCGCCGAAGTGGCCGAAGAGGATCGCGCCGAGCGGGCGGGCGACGAAGCCGACCGCGAAGGTGCTCAAGGCGGCGAGGGTCCCGGCGAGCGGGGAGAGGGACGGAAAGAACAGCTCGTTGAGGACGAGCGCGGCGGCGGTCCCGTAGATGTAGTAGTCGTAGAACTCGATCGCGGTGCCGATGAAGCTGGCGGTGGCGATCCTGCGCATGTCCTGGGGCGGTGCCGCTGCGGCGGCGTTCATCGTGCTCATTGCTGGTCCTGTCGCGGTTCCGAGGGGTCGGGCGGGCGCCTCGTCCGGCGGAGGGCGCCGCCCGGGCCGGTCGAGGTAGGGCGAGCTTATGAGCGCGATCACGGGGTGGCGGTTGTCGAGAAGGCAAAATCGCGGCGGACGGGATTGTCCGCGGCGACAAACGGCGATCAGCCGTGGTCGGCGAGACGCAGCTGGAGGGTCGCGAGGAGCCGTTCGTCGGGGTCGTCGAGGTCGATCCCGGCGAGTTCACGGATGCGCTTGAGCCGGTAGCGGAGCGTGTTGGGGTGGACGTGGAGCGCGGCGGCGGCGACGGCGACGTCGCCGAACGCGTCGAGGTAGGCCCGCAGCGACTTCGCGAGCTCAGGGCTGAGGGCCGCGACGGCCGACCCGCGGAGCTCCGGCACGGCGGCGACCGCGTCGAGGGCCTTGCGCAGCTGGAGTTTCGAGCGGACGTCGCCGATCGAGACGACCGGGGCGCCCAAGCCGAGCAGCAGGATCTGGTAGGCCTGCTCCTTCGCGGCGGGGATCTCGGCGATCTTGGCGACACGGTCGGCGACGGCGGCTTTCGCGGGGGTGCCGAGGCTGGCGCGCAGGGTCGCGACAAGGCCGCCGAGCCAGTCCTCGACGCCGTCGCCCGGGCCCGGGACCATGAGGTAGACGAGGCCGCACGCTTCGGTGAGGTACACGTCGTGGCGGTAGGCGGCGGCGTAGACCGCGGCGACGTCGAGGGCCTGCGTGCGGCGCAGCTCCTTCGCGGCGGCGTCGGTCCCGGGGTCGTGGAGGTCGACGGCGGCAACGGTCATCGCCGTGTCGGCGTCGAGGCCGAGGTGGCGGGCGAGCAGCGCGGAGTCGACGCGGCCGGTGAGCAGGCCGTACGTGAAGTCCTGCGGGACGGCCGCGAGCCGCTGCGGGGCCGCGGCGGGCCGGGCCTGACCGCCCGGGCCGGCCATGCGGAGCGCCGCGAGGCGGCTCGCTCCTCGGAGCACTTCGGCGGCGTCGGCGCTGAAGGGCCGGTCGGTGCGCTGGACCCAGATGGAGCCGAGCGGGCGGTTCCCGGCCTGGATGCCGATCGCGAGGCGCTCGTTGGCGCCGATCGCGGGATCGGCCGGGATCGCGACGGCTTCCTCTGGGGGCCAGAGCTTCCGGTACACGCCCCAGGTGCGCAGGTGGTCGCGGTAGGGCTCGGGGCAGCGGCGGCCCATGATCGTCTGGCGGCGCACCGCGTCGGCGTCGTCGCCCGTGTGCGAGTAGGCGACGACCTGGTGCGCGGCATCCTCAATCGACACGAGGCCGCCGACGAGGGTCGCGACGGTCTCGGCGAGGGCCGGGAGGCCCGTCACGGAGGCGTCGTCGGTCCAGGCCCCTTCGATCGCGGTGCGGGCGAGCATCTCGACCTGGTCCCAGCGGGCGCGGGCATCGATATGGACGATCGCGAGCGGGACCTCGCCCTGCTCAGGGACCGGTCCGCCCTTGACGACGAGCGCGGCCGCTCCGGCGCGGGCGGCGTCCTCGGCCATCGTGAGGGCCTTGCCGCCGCGGGCGCCGACGACCAGCACGAGCTGGCCGGGCTCGGGCGTGTCGCCGGGTTCGAGCAGCGCCACCCCGGTGATCGCGGCCGGGCCGCCCGCGGGCAACACGACGGTGCGAACGAGCTGGTCGCCGAAGGCGGCGAGCACGTCGTCGAGGCGGATCGGTCGGGACATGCCTCCGATGTTATTGCAGGCCCCGGCCCCGTACAAGCGGCCCTCGCGTTCCGGCGGGCGCCGGGTCACTCCTCGGCGGTCCGGCGGGACGCCGCCAAGGCGGCGATGGACCCGAGTGCGGCGAGCGCGGCGCCGACGCCGATCGGGAGCGCGTAGCGGGCGCCAGTGACGGCGAGGCCGCCGACGCCCGCATGCGCCGCGGGCGTGCTCGCGGCAGCGGAGCCGCTCGGTCCGCCGGTGGTCGGGCCGTCCGCGGTGGGGCCGTCCGTCGTGGGACCGTCGGTGGTCTCGCCATCGGTGGTCGGGCCGTCCGTCGTGGGACCGTCGGTCGTGGGACCGTCCGTCGTCGGCGCGTCAGTGGTGATGTCGTCCGGGTCCGGGGGCCGGAAGCTGCTGGTCGGGTCGTCCGATTCGCACTCGGGGAGGTCGCCGTCGAACGGGTAGGAGTGGAGCTCCTGCCCGGACCCGTCCTGGCTGCTGGAGCCGTGGACGAGGTTCCCCGTGAGGAACATGCGGCCGTCGACGCCGGACATCGTGACCTCGGTGGTGCCCGACTGCTCCCCCGCGAGGACCGAGCCCTGGAACTGCGTGGTACCGCGCAGGTTCACCTCGGCGGCGTCCGGGAAGTTCCACAGTGTGCGTTGGCGGTACTCGGACTGGGGTCCGGAGTTGAGGTTCAGGGTGCGGGTGTCCCCATAGAGGTTGACGAGGACCGTGGCGCCGTCGGGGATGCCCGCGAAGCGGACCGTCTGCATGCCGCCGGTGGCGTTGACGAGGTCGGCGTCGACGGCGAAGACCTGGAGCGCGGAGGTCCCGTCTCCGGTGAGGACGGACTCGTACCCGAGGTCCTCGACGGTGCCGGTGGTAGTGCGGCGGACGCCGTCCTCGGGGTAGGCGTAGCAGTGGCTGGCTTCGGAGAGCTGGTCGCGAAGGCCCGCATAGGAGTCCACGGCCGCGGTGTCGGTGACCGCTGCGGGGTCGACCGTGCCGGTCGCGGTCCCGGCGACGCGGACGACGCCGGAGTGGGTGCCCTCCGCTGCGAGGAGGCGCTGGCCGGACGCGACCGTGAGGTCGCCGCCGACCTCGAGGTAGTCGGAGCCGTCGGGCGGCGGGACTCGGGAGCCGACCCCGGCGATGCCGACGTTGTAGACCTCGCTGCCGCCGGTCTTGGCCTGGGTGAAGTCGCCGAGGACGACGTTGCGGCCCTCGGATTCGGCGGCGGTCCCGGTGACGGTGAAGTCGCCGCCGACGAAGACGTTGATGCCGTCGTCGTACCCGAGGACGTCGCTGTTGTGGTTGTCGTCGGGGTACTCGTCAGGGCAGTCGGGTCCGGCGCACGGGCCGAGCCCGTCGGGGAGCGGCGCCGCGACGGCCCCGGGGAGCCAGATGGCGCAGGCGACACCCGCGACGAGGGCCGCCGCGGCGGCCACGGCCGCTCGCAGGGCGACGGGTCGGGTCGCGGACATGTCGTCCTCCGGTCCACAGCAGACAGTATTGGGACCGTTGTAGCAGGTTCCGGGGCCGGACCTGCGCAGAAACGAGGCAGGCGCCTACTGGAGTGCGAAATCGACGACGGCTTCGGTGCCGCCTTCGGGGCGGGGGCGCATGTCGATCGTGCCGCGCAGCTCGCCGGTGACGAGGGTGTGCACGATCTGCAGGCCCAGGCGGGTCGAGTCGGCGATGCGGAAGCCCTCGGGGAGGCCCTTGCCGTGGTCGGAGACGGTGACGCGGAGGTGGTCGCCGTCGCGTTCGACGCCGATGACGACCTCGCCGTCCTGGCCGGGCGGGTAGGCGTGCTCGACCGCGTTCTGGATGAGCTCGTTGACGACCATGACCAGCGGCGTCGCGTACTCGCTGGGCAGGACCCCGAAGGTGCCCTCGCGGCGGAGCGTCACCTTCGACTCGGCGACGGAGACCTCGACGGCCATGGAGGCCACGCGGTCGACGATCTGGTCGAAGCCGACCGACTCGTCGCCGGACTGCGACAGGGTCTCGTGGACGAGCGCGATCGAGGAGACGCGGCGCACGGACTCCTCGAGGGACTGGCGGGCCTGCGGGGAGCCGACGCGGCGGGCCTGGAGGCGCAGCAGCGCGGCCACGGTCTGGAGGTTGTTCTTGACGCGGTGGTGGATCTCGCGGATCGTCGCGTCCTTGGTCACGAGCTCGCGGTCGAGGCGGCGGACCTCGGTGATGTCGCGGACGAGCACGAGCGCGCCGGCGGCCTTGCCGCCTGGGCGCAGCGGCAGCGCGCGCATGAGCACGATCGCGCCCTTCGACTCGATCTCCTTGCGGCGCGGGGTGCCTCCGGCGAGGGCGTCGGCGATGCGGCGGGCCGCGTCGGCGCCGACGTCGGAGCTCGACGGCAGGCTGCGGGTGAGCTCGGCGAGGTCGCGGTCGCGCAGGTGCCCCGTGACGCCCATGCGGCGGTACGCGGAGAGCGCGTTTGGCGAGGCGTAGCGGACGAGCCCGTCGGAGCCGATGCGGACCAGGCCGTCGCCGATGCGCGGCGCGGTCGTCGGCTCGCCGGGCAGGAGCGGCGGCGGGAAGCCGCCGTCGGTGAGCATCTGCACCAGGTAGTCGGCGGTCTTGAGGTAGTTCAGCTCCAGGTGGGAGGGGCTGCGCGTGTCCGAGAGGTTGGTGTCGCGGGCGGCCACGGCGATGACTTCGCGGCGGTCGCGGCGGCGCACCGGGATGGCCTCGTGGCGGGCGGCGACGTCGCCGCGCCAGACCGGGTCGCCCTCGCGGAAGATGCGGCCCTCGGTGAACGCGACGTGCAGGTGCTGGGCGTCCTCGCCTTCGAGGATGCGGCCGACCTGGTCCTCCTCGTAGGCGGTCGGGCCGGTGGTCGGCCGGACCTGCGCGAGGCAGACGTACCGGCCCGGGTGGTCCTTGACGGCGCCCCAGAGGAGGAAGTCGGCGAAGGAGAGGTCGGCGAGGAGCTGCCATTCGGCCACGAGCCGCTGCAGGTGCGCCGCGGAGTTCGAGGTCAGGTCGGTGTGGGCGCTGATGACGTCGCGGAGTGTGGACACGTGGCCAATACTAGCGGCGGCAGGTGCCCGCGACCTCGTCCTCGAACGCGTACCGGCGCAGGTCACGGCAGGAAGCAAAAAGCCCCGCCGTGGAAGGCGGGGCCGAGGATCAGGGCGTTACGGCAGCGTCATGTCGGGCTTGTCGAGCTCTTCGACGTTGACGTCCTTGAAGGTCAGGACCCGCACGTGCTTGACGAAGCGGGCCGGGCGGTACATGTCCCAGACCCACGCGTCGCTCATCTCGACCTCGAAGTAGGTCTCCGCGTCGGCTCCCCGCACGTTGACTTCGACGGCGTTGGCCAGGTAGAACCGCCGCTCGGTCTCGACGACGTAGGTGAACTGCCGCACGATGTCCCGGTACTCCCGGTACAGCTGCAGCTCCATGTCGGTCTCGTACTTCTCGAGGTCCTCGGCGCTCAACGCTCCTCCTTCTCAACGACGGTTCCCACGATAGTGCGCGGGTGCCCCGGCTCGTCAGTGGCTTGCCCTTGGTGTCCGGGTTTCACCCTGGGCGGGGTCGCCAAACCCGCTCAAACCCGGGCGGCGGCGGCGCGCGCGGCGACGTTCGCGTACGACTTGCGATGAATCTCGCACGGACCGAACCGCTCCAGGGCGGCTTCGTGCGAGGCCGTGCTGTAGCCCTTGTGGACGGCGAAGCCGTATTCGGGATGCTCGCGGTCGAGGTCGGTCATGATCCGGTCCCGCGTGACCTTGGCGACCACCCCGGCGGCCGCGACGCACGCGGCCGTGCGGTCGCCTTTGACCACGCCGAGGCTGCCGGGCAGGCCCGGCACCGGGAAGCCGTCGGTGAGCACGTAGCCGGGCCGCTCGGGCAGGCGCGCCACGGCGACGCGCATGCCTTCGAGGTTGCAGACGGCGATGCCGCGCCGGTCGATCTCGTCGGGCCCGTACGCGACCACGCTGATGGCGGCCTGCGAGCGGCGCAGCCGCTCGAAGACCCGCTCGCGGGCGGCCTCGGTGAGGAGCTTCGAGTCGTTCAGCTCCTCGAGCCTGGCGCTCGGCGGCAACTGCACCGCCGCTACGACCAGCGGGCCCGCGCAGGCCCCGCGCCCCGCCTCGTCCGCCCCGGCCACCGGGCCGAGGCCCCGCCGGTACAGCGCGGCCTCCAGCGCGTACAGGTCGCTGTCGCGCCTGATGCGGGAAGGGACGGGACGGAGCATGGGCTCAGGACGGCGCCGGGACGTCGTCGTAGGTCTCGGGGATCTTGAACCAGTTGAAGTCGTCGACCGGCCAGAACAGCACGAAGGCCTTGCCGATGACCGCGTCGACCGGGATCGTCGAGGACTCGACGTCGCCGCCGGTGCGCACGTAGCGCTCCCGCGAGTCGCCCGAGGCCGAGCGGTGGTCGCCCATGACCCACAGGCGGCCCTCCGGCACGACTACGTCGAACGGGTCCTGCGAGGACTTGTCCTGCTCCCCGGTCAGCGGGTTCGTGTACAGGTACGACTCTTCGTCGAGCGGTTCGCCGTTGACGGTGATGTTGCCTTCCTCGTCGGCGACGATGTGGTCGCCGCCCACGGCGATCACGCGCTTGATGAACTCATCCTCCTCCATGACCGACCGCCAGGACTCGGGCGCGGTGAAGACGATGATCTCGCCGCGCTCGGGTTCGGAGAAGTCGTAGACGAGCTTGTTGACGAGCACCCGGTCGTTGATCAGGAGGGTGTTCTCCATCGAGCCTGAGGGGATGTAATAGGTCTGGACGACCCAGGTCCGCACCACGATCGCCACGAGGATGGCGACGCCGAGCAGGATCGGCAGTTCCTTCCAGAACGATCCCTTCTTCTTCGGCTGCGTTTCTTTGGAGGTCTCCTCGACGCTCTCACCGTCAGCGCCGGGCGCTTGCCCTTCATCGATCACGGTCCGAGTCTACGCGCTCGCGCTCCGGACCCAGGTGTCAGCATCACCGTGCCGGGCAAGGAAGGCGGCTGCTGCCAGGCGGTATTCCAGGCTGCGGGGACGCCGTCCGCCACGGTGCCCGAGGCGGACTGGTCGCCTTCGGGGGCGGTGGTCCCTCCGGTGCCGTCGAGGGCGTCGAAGGCGGCGGGGATCTCCAGTTCGCGCGCCCTGTCGGTGGGCCAGACGAGGGCGATCGCGCGGCCGATGATGTTCTCCACGGGCACGGTGCCGGAGCACCGGGAGTCGGAGGAGTCGCCGCGGTGGTCGCCCATGACCCACACCTCGCCTTCGGGCACGGTGAGCTCCTCGAAGCGCCGCGCGCCGCACACGCCGGGTTCGATCTCGAGCGGGGAGTTCTCGTAGACGTACGCCTCCTCGTGGAGGGACACGCCGTTGACCACGACGTTGCCGTCCGCGTCGCAGCAGGAGACGGTGTCGCCGCCGACGGCGATCACCCGTTTGATGAAGTCCTTCTCGTCGGGTTTCGCGAGGCCGATGAGGTCGAGGACGCCGGTGGTGAAGGCCGAGAACGCGCCGTCGTCGCCGTCGGCGGGCCGGTACTCGGGGTCCCAGGAGTCGGTGCCGCGGAAGACCACGACCTCGCCGCGCTGCGGGGTGCGCAGCGTGTTGGTGAGCTTGAGGACGAGGACCTTGTCGCCCTCCTGGAGGGTCTGCTCCATCGACCCGGAGGGGATGTAGAAGGGCTGCACGGCGAAGGTGCGCAGCAGCACGGCCGCGGAGAACGCGATGACGAGCAGCAGCGGCAGCTCGACCCACAGCGACAGGTACTGGCGTTTGTGCGGCTGCGAGAGGCGGCTCTCGGTTCCCTTGGCGCCCTTGCGCTTCGGGGGATCGACGGCGACCTGGTCGTGGTCGGCCGTCGACCGCTCGACGCGGTCGCGTTCGGCCGCGACGCGGTCCTGGCCGCCCGTGGGGCCCTCGGGGCGGCGGAAGGTGCGGGTCGCGTCGGGGTCGCGGAGGCGGTGGGTGGCGTCGGTGCCGCCGGCACCGGTGCCGGCGACGGGGCCGGGACGGCGCGCGGGGGCGGGTGGCGGAGCGTCCGGCCCTTCGGGACCGGGGAGGCGGTCCCAGCCGATGCGGCGGGGGCCCTTCGCCCCGCCGGGGGTACCAGGACTCATGTGCTGAGGGTATCCGAAATCGGTGGACAGCGAAAAACCCCGGGCGAGGCCCGGGGTTCTCCGAAACTTGTGACGCGACTTAGAGTTCGCGCTTCTCCTTGATCTTGGCGGCCTTGCCCTTGCGGTCGCGCAGGTAGTACAGCTTCGCGCGGCGGACCTTGCCTCGCATGGCGATCTCGATGGAGTCGACCATGGGGCCGTGCACCGGGAAGGTGCGCTCGACGCCGATGCCGTAGCTCAGCTTGCGGACCGTGAAGGTCTCGCCGAGGCCCGCGCCGTGGCGGCGGATGACGACGCCCTGGAACACCTGGACACGGGACCGGGCGCCTTCCTGGACTCGGACGTTCACCTTGACGGTGTCGCCGGGACGGAAGTCCGGCACGTCGGCGCGCATGGAGGCGGCGTTCAGCTCATCCAGAATGTTCATTGGTTTCGACCTCATCGGTTTGATATTGCTCAGAAGTTCTACCGGGAGAGGTACCGCTTGAACGAACGGCACGTCACGGGAACCTGCTTACTCTGCCACACCTCACGAGGGCGGCTGGAACCCGGCCCCTTCGAGGAGGAGCCGGTCACGTTTGTCGAGGCTACCCGGGTCGAGCCGCTCCAGCAAATCGGGGCGGGCCCGAAGCGTGCGCAGGAGTGCCTGGTCACGCCGCCAGCGGTCGACCTTGGCGTGGTCCCCCGAGAGGAGCACGGGCGGGATCTCGTGGCCGCGCCATTCGGCGGGCCTGGTGTACGCGGGGGCCTCGAGGACCCCGTCGTTGTGGGACTCGTCGTCGAGCGACGCGGCGTTGCCGAGGACGCCGGGCACGAGCCGCGTGACGGCCTCGATGATCGCGAGCACCGCGACCTCGCCGCCGAAGAGCACGTAGTCGCCGATGGAGACCTCGGTGACCTCCATGCGGTCGGCCGCGTAGTCGACGACGCGCTGGTCGATGCCCTCGTAACGGCCGCAGGCGAACATGAGCCACGGCTCGGCGGCCAGCTCGTGCGCCATGGCCTGGGTGAAGGGGCGACCGGCCGGGCTCGTGACGAGCAGGCGCGGCGTCGCCTCCCCCGGGATGAGCTCGTCGAAGCACTCGCCCCACGGCTGCGGCTTCATGACCATCCCGGCCCCGCCCCCGGCAGGGGCGCCGTCCACCGAGTGGTGCACGTCGTGGGTCCAGCGGCGCAGGTCGTGGACGTTGAGGTCGAGCATCCCGCGCTCGCGGGCGCGCCCGATGAGCGAGAGGTCGAGCGGCTGGAGGTACTCGGGGAAGACGGTGACGACGTCGATCTTCACTACAGCTCCAGGAGGCCCGGCGGCAGGTCGACGTCGATCCGGCCGGCTTCGAGGTCGACTTCGAGGACCATGTCGGCGACGAACGGGATGAGCGCGGGGGTCTGGCCCTTGCGCTTGACGACGAGGGTCTCGTAGGCGGCGCCGTGGTCGACGCGGCTAACGGTGCCGACCTCCCCTGCCTCCTTGTCGACCACGGTGAGGCCGATGAGCAGGGTGTCGTGGACCTCGTCCTCTTCGGCGACGAGCTCTTCCTCTTCGACCTCGACGCTGAGCACGACGCCGCGCAGCAGCTCGGAGGCGTTGCGGTCGGCGTGGCCCTCGAAGCCGATCATCGGGCGGCCCTGGTGCCAGCGCACGGTGGCGGCCTTCAGCGGCGCGCCCTTGAGCTGGCCGCCTTTGGTCTGGTATTCGACGCCGGGCTGGAAGCGCAGTTCGGGATCGTCGGTGCGGACCTCGACGACGACTTCGCCGCGAAGCCCGTGCGGGCGCACGATCCGGCCGACCACCACTTGTGACACGAGAGAAACCCCTTTAAAAACAGCCGAACGGCCCCGAGGGAAACCCCGGGGCCGTTCGATAAGACTCAGTAGGAATCGACGACCTCGACACGGATGCCTTTGCCGCCGATCGAGCCGATGACCTGGCGCAGTGCGTTCACGGTGCGTCCCCCGCGGCCGATCACGGTCCCGAGGTCTTCCGGGTTGACCCGGACCTCGAGCCGCTTGCCGCGACGGGAGTCGACCAGACGGACGCGGACGTCGTCAGGATTGTCGACGATGCCTTTGACAAGGTGTTCAAGCGCCGGTCGCAGCACGATTACTCCCCTTTGGTCTCAGAGGCCTCGTCGGCAGCGGCCTCGACCTCTTCAGTCTTAGCCGATTCGTCGGCCTTGGCGGCGGACTTCTTGGACTTCGGCGCGGCCTTGGCGGCCTCCTCCGAGACGTAGGCCTTCGAGGGGTCGATGCCCGACTCCTTGAGGGCGGCCACGTACAGGGATTCCTTCTCCTGCTTCGGCTCGGCGGTCTTCAGCGGCGCCGGGGCCGGGAGGCCCTTGAACTGCTGCCAGTCGCCGGTCTTGCGGAGGATGGCCTTGACGGTGTCGGACGGCTGGGCGCCCACCGAGAGCCAGTGCTGGATGCGGTCGGACTTGACCTCGATCCGGGACGGGTTCTCCTTCGGGTGGTAGATCCCGACGTTCTCGATCACCTTGCCGTCGCGCTTGACGCGCGAGTCGGCGATGACGATACGGTACTGGGGAGTACGGATCTTCCCCATTCGCGTGAGGCGAATCTTAACTGCCACGTTTTGTTACTCCTGTAGTAAGGATCACGTTAGCGCGCACGACGTCCAGGGGAATTACTCCGGATTTCGTTAGCGCTGAAACTTGGCCTTGCGTCACGGTAGTTGAGAGGGCTTCCGTCCCAAAGCTCATGTACAGCGACCGAGTCTAGCGCACCAGGTGCCTAGTACTGCCGGGCGAGGTAGGCGATGAGACCGGGTTCATCCAGGGAGTCCGGCACCGAGCCGTCCTCGCGCTGGAGCACGCGCACGAACACCGCGGACTCGGCGGCCTTCGCCTCGCCCTCGACGCCGCACGCGTCCCACGGGATGCGGGCGTAACCGGCCTGGGCGGCCTCGACCGCGGCCTCGACCGTGGTCACGTCGACGGTGTGCGACTCGCGGAAGGCCACGGCCTCGTCCCACAGCTGGTCCTGGGCGCCCTGGAGGGCGGCGGCGACGGCCTCGGCGAGCATCCCGAGCGGGACGGTCTGCTTCGTGCCCTCGACGCGGCTGGCGATGGTCGCCTCGCCGTTCTTGAGGTCGCGGGGGCCGATCTCGATGCGCACGGGGTAGCCCTTGAGCTCGGCGTCCACGGCGCGGCGGCCGAAGGCCACGTCCCCGCGGTCGTCGAGCTTGACGCGCACGCCGTCGGCCTTGAGCTCCTCGTAGACCTTGCGCGCGGCGGTCTGGACCTCGTCGGTGTCCTTGACGACCATGACGAGGGCCTGGACGGGGGCGAGCTTCGGCGGCACGCGCAGGCCCGCGTCGTCGCCGTGGCCCATGATGAGGCCGCCGATCATGCGGGTCGAAACGCCCCAGGAGGTCGTCCAGCCGTGGGCCTGCTTGCCGTCCTTGCCCTGGAACTGGATGTCGAAGGCCTTCGCGAACTTCTGGCCCAGCTCGTGCGAGGTGCCCATCTGCAGGGCCTTGCCGTCGCGCATGAGGGACTCGACCGCGAAGGTGTTCAGGGCCCCGGCGAAACGCTGGGTCTCGGTCTTGATGCCGCGCAGCACCGGCAGCGCCAGCACATTCTCCATGAAGTCGGCGTAGACCTCGTGGAGGATGCGCAGCGTGAACGCGTGCGCGTCCTCATAGGACTCGTGGACGGTGTGCCCCTCCTGCCACAGGAACTCCGAGGAGCGCAGGAACAGACGGGTGCGCAGCTCGTAGCGCATGACGTTGCACCACTGGTTGAGCAGCAGGGGCAGGTCGCGGTACGAGTTGACCCACTTCGCCATGTACTCGCCGATGACGGTCTCGGAGGTGGGCCGGATCGCCAGCTTCTCCTCGAGCTCCTTGCCGCCGCCGTGCGTGACCATCCACAGCTCGGGGGCGAAGCCCTCGACGTGGTCGGCCTCGCGCGTGAAGTACGACTCGGGGATCAGCAGGGGGAACGACGCGTTCTCCGTGCCGGTCTCCTTGATGCGGTCGTCGAGCTCGGCGACCATGCGCTCCCACAGGGCGAAACCGGTCGGTCGGATCACCTGCGACCCCTTCGCCGGGCCGTTCTCGGCCAGCTGGGCCTTGGTGATGACGTCCTGGTACCAGCGAGGGAAGTCCTCGCCCTGCGGTGTGAGTACATTGGCCATAATCAGCGATTCTAGTGGTCGCGCCCGTAGGAGCCGCAATCGGATAAGGCCGCATGGGGGCCGCGTCTCCTCGGCTGGATGACCGATAGGCAAAACGGCGACCTCGGTCCTTCGGCACGCCTTCGGCGGGTACTGAGCTCATGCTCGGCTCGCAAGCGTCGCCGAGGCAGGACGGCACCTGTCGCATAAGCTGTCGTCGTGACAACACCCATGCTGGCAGGTGACCGCGGCCTGACGGCCGCCGAGGTGGCCGAACGCGTCGAGGCCGGAGCCGTCAACGAGGCCAAGCGCCACACCAGTCGACCGCTCTCCGCGATCCTCCGCGCCAACTTCTTCACACCGCTCAACGCCGTCATCGGCGTGCTCGCGGCGATCGCGATCGGCTTCACCGCCGTAGAGGAAGGCTTCTTCGAAGGCCTCAAGCAGGGCCTCTTCGCGGGCGTCATCATCGCCAACATCGCCATCGGCACGATCCAGGAGCTGCGCGCCAAGCGCACCCTCGACAAGCTCTCGCTGATGAACCGCTCCAACGCGAAGGTCCTGCGCGACGGCGAGGTCCAGGAGATCGACCCCGCCAGGATCGTCCGCGACGACCTCGTCTACGTCGAACCGGGCGACCGCATCGTCGTGGACGGCCCCGTCGTCGAGTCCCGCAACCTCGAGATCGACGAGTCGCTGCTCACCGGCGAGGCCGACCCCGTCGCCAAGGCCCCCGGCGACGAAGTGCGCTCCGGGTCCTTCGCCGTCGCCGGGACCGGGCTCTTCCGGGCCGAGCAGATCGGCGCGGACTCCTACGCCGCCAAGCTCGTCGAGGAGGCCAGCAAGTTCACGCTGGCCCGCTCCGAACTGCGCGAGGGCATCAACCGCTTCATCAAGCTCATCAACTGGCTCATCGTCCCGATCGCGATCCTGCTCATCATCAGCCAGCTCGCCGACGCCGCCAACTGGCGCGAGATCATCGTGCGCACCGTCGCCGGGATCGTGCCGATGATCCCCGAGGGCCTCGTGCTCCTCACCTCCGTCGCGTTCGCCGTCGGCGTCATCCGCCTCGGCACCCGCCACGTCCTCGTCCAGGAACTGCCCGCCATCGAAGGCCTCGCCCGCACCGACGTGCTCTGCCTCGACAAGACCGGCACCCTCACCGAGGGCGGCATGGACGTCGACGAGATCCGGCCCATCGACGGCACCGACGGCGACGGCGTCCACGCCGCGCTCGCCGCCCTCGCCGCCGCCGACGACAGCCCCAACCCGACCATGCAGGCCGTCGCCGAACACCTCAAGGAGCAGGGGACCGCCGACCCGAACTGGCGCGTCATCGACGTCATGCCGTTCTCCTCGGCCCGCAAGTGGTCCGGCACCCGCTTCACCGACAACGGCACCTGGCTCCTCGGCGCGCCCGACATCCTCCTCGAGCACGGCGACCCCGTCGCCCTCGAAGCGGACATGCTCGCCGCCCAGGGCATGCGCGTGCTCGCGCTCGTCACCGCCGAGTCCGCCTCGACCACCGGCGGCGTCTCGGGCGTGAAGGCCCAGGCCCTCGTGGTCCTGCGCCAGCGCCTGCGCGAGACCGCCGCCGCGACCCTCGCCTACTTCAAGGAGCAGGGCGTCAAGGTCAAGATCATCTCCGGCGACTCCCCCGCCGCCGTCGGCGCGGTCGCGGCCCAGCTCGGCGTCGAGGGCGCGGCGGACACCGTCGACGCGCGCCGCCTCCCCGAGGACCCCGAGGAGCTCGCGGACCTGCTCGAGCGGGCCACGATCTTCGGCCGCGTCAAGCCGCACCAGAAGCAGGCGTTCGTGAAAGCCCTCCAGTCGCGCGGGCACACCGTCGCGATGACCGGCGACGGCGTCAACGACGTGCTCGCGCTCAAGGACGCCGACCTCGGCATCGCCATGGGCTCGGGTTCGGCCGCCGCGCGGTCGGTCGCGCAGGTCGTGCTCCTCGACGACGAGTTCGCGACCCTCCCGCACGTCGTCGACGAGGGCCGCCGCGTGCTCGGCAACATCGGCCGCGTCTCGAACCTGTTCCTCACCAAGACCGTCTACGCGATCTCGCTCGCGCTGTTCATCGCGATCGGCGCGATCTCGGCGTGGATGCTCGGCAACGACCCGCTGCCGTACCCGTTCCTGCCGATCCACCAGTCGCTCATCAACCTGTTCACGATCGGGCTCCCGGCGTTCTTCCTGGCGCTCGCGCCCACGTTCGAGCGGGCCAAGCCGAACTTCGTGAAGCGCGTGCTCAAGTTCGCGATCCCGGCCGGGATCTGCTGCGCCGTGCCGACCTTCATCGTCTACCTGATGTCGCTGGCGCACGACGGCACCGATTCGCAGCTGCCGCAGACGACGGCGGCGATCACGCTGTTCTGCCTGGCGCTGGCGGCGCTGGCGATCGTGGCGCGCCCGTACGTGTGGTGGAAGGCGGTCCTGGTGGGCGGCTGCGCGCTGGCGTTCGTGACGGTGCTCGCGGTCCCGCCGTTCGCCGAGTTCTACGAGCTGGAGCTGCCGGGCGTGTGGAACACCACGGCGGCGGCGATCGGCGTCGGCTCGGGTGTCGCGGCGCTGCTGTTCTGGCTGGTCGTGCGCCCCAAGCACCTCAAGGACTAGCAATCGCCCGGCCCCCGCTACACCGGATGTAGCGGGGGCCGTGGCGTGTCCGTAGCGCCTCCTGGTTGAGAGCAACTAGCGAAACCAGGAGGCGGAAATGTCGCAGCGCGAACTCGCGATCCGGGCCGAAGGGCTCGTCAAGCACTTCAAGGACGTCAAGGCCGTCGACGGCGTGGACCTGGAGGTCCCGGCGGGCACGGTGTACGGCGTGCTCGGCCCGAACGGGGCCGGGAAGACCACCACTGTCCGGATGCTGGCCACCCTGCTGCGTCCTGACGCGGGGAACGCCACGGTATTCGGCCGCGACCTCATCACTGACGCCGCCTCGGTGCGGTCGCAGGTGAGCCTGACGGGCCAGTACGCGTCGCTGGACGAGGACCTGACCGGGATCGAGAACCTGATCCTGCTGTCGCGGCTGTACGGGTACACCAAGCCCGCCTCGCGGGAGCGCGCGGCGGACCTCTTGGAGGCGTTCGGCCTGACCGCTGCCGGTTCCAAGCAGGTGAAGGCCTACTCCGGCGGCATGCGGCGGCGGCTCGACATCGCCGCGTCGATCATCGTGACCCCGAAGCTCCTCTTCCTGGACGAGCCGACGACGGGCCTGGACCCGCGCAGCCGCAACCAGGTGTGGGACGTGGTCCGCACGATCGTCGGCGAGGGCACCACGGTGCTCCTGACGACCCAGTACCTGGAGGAGGCGGACCAGCTGGCGAGCCGCATCGCGGTCATCGACACCGGCAAGGTCATCGCCGAGGGCACGCCCGGCCAGCTCAAGTCCTCGGTGGGCGCGGGCTCGATCCGGGTGCGGCTGCACCACGCCGACCAGCGCGAGCACGCCCAGAAGGTGCTCACCGAGGCGCTGCGCGGGGAGGTCGCGCTGGACGACGACCCGGTCGCGCTCACCGCGCGCCTGGCTCCCGGCGAGGACACCGCCGAGCAGGGCTCGCACGCCCTCGGGGAGCTGGCGCGCGCCGGGATCCTCGTGGACGACTTCTCGCTCGGGCAGCCGAGCCTGGACGAGGTGTTCCTCGCCCTCACCGACAAAGTCGGCGCTTAGCCCCTACGGACTTTAGGAAGGAAACCGCAATGACCGTCACTCACTCCACTACGAAGTCCGATGTCGACGCTCCGGCGCCGGTCGAGAGGGAGCACCTGCGCCGCCTGCTGGCGACCGGGGAGCGCCCGGCGGCGCCGAGCGCGTTCACCTCGGCGCGGGCGTTCGCCTGGCGCTCGATGCTGAAGATCAAGCACGTGCCGGAGCAGCTGTTCGACGTGCTGCTCTTCCCGATCATGATGCTGCTGATGTTCACGTACCTGTTCGGCGGCGCGATCGCGGGCGGCACCGGCGACTACCTGCAGTTCCTGCTGCCGGGCATCATGGTGATGAGCATCGTGATGACCACGATGTACACGGGCATGAGCGTGAACATCGACATCAACAAGGGCGTGTCGGACCGGTTCCGGACGCTGCCGATCTGGCGGGCCGCGCCGATGGTCGGGTACCTGCTGGCGGACGTGTTCCGTTACGCCGCAGCGGGTGCGGTCATGCTCGGCACCGGTCTGGTCATGGGCTACCGGCCCGAGGGCGGCGCGGTGGGCGTGCTCCTCGGCGTGGGCCTGCTGCTGCTGTTCAGCTTCGCGTTCTCGTGGCTGTGGACGTGGCTGGGCCTGATCACGCGGTCGGAGAAGACCGTCATGTCGATCTCGATGTCGATCATGTTCCCGCTGACGTTCCTGTCCAACATCATGGTCGACCCGTCGACGATGCCGGGCTGGCTGCAGCCGGTCGTGAAGAACACGCCGATCTCGCAGCTGGTCGACGGCGTGCGGGGCCTGTTCGACGGGAACGTCGACTCGACCTCGATCATGACGACCTTCATCTGGTCGGCAGGTTTCATCGCGGTCTTCGGGTTCCTGACGATCAGGGCCTACAACCGCAAGTAGGGCTTCAACTGGAAACACCCGGCAGGGGCCGGGCGGGGTCTCCCGCCCGGCCCTTCGCCGTTCACAGCTCCCATTGGGGCGCTTCGGATCCGGGGCGGTAGACGCAGGCGGAGCCGGTGGCGACCGAGCCGTGCAGGTGGGCGGCCAGCGCGGGGTGGGCGGCCTCGATCTTCTTGAGGGTGTTGCGGATGCGGTTGGTGACGCTCTTGCGGGCGCGTTCGGCGTTGTCGCCGAGGCGGCGGGAGCGTCCGCCGAGCCCGGTGGCGGCCTTGAGCTGCTCGATGAGGGCCTGGCGTTCGGCGTCGAGGCGGGCGGCGCGGGCGTCGTCGCCGAGTGCGGCGGCGGTGTCGATCTGCTCGTCGAGGGTTTCGAGGTGGTCGCGGAAGCGGGCGCGG
This sequence comes from Glycomyces sp. NPDC048151, assembly GCF_043202775.1. NCBI lineage: Bacteria > Bacillati > Actinomycetota > Actinomycetes > Glycomycetales > Glycomycetaceae > Glycomyces > Glycomyces sp. NPDC048151. Next base: position 394,034 of record NZ_JBIDBB010000002.1, read on the forward strand.
GCCTCGGCGTCGAGGACGTCGTCGCCGCCGAGCCGGGCGTCGGCCGCGACCGCTTCGCCGCCTTCGGGGTCGAGGAGGTCGACTGCGGCGACGTCGACGCCGGGCTGGCGCAGGAGCCGGTGGAGGTCGGCGAGGCCCTTGGTGTGCGGGAGGTGGACGCCGCGGCCGTCGTAGCGGAGGGTCCAGGTGGAGCCGTCGCGGCGGAACACGGATCCGGCGGTTTCGGTTGCGGGCGTGGGCGTCTCGAGTGCGGCGGCGGCTTCGCGGGCGGCGTCGGCCCAGGGGCGGGCGCCGAGGCGCTCGGACTGCTCGACGGCGAGTGCGAGGTGGGCGCGGGCGGCGTCCTCGTCACCGGCCGCTGAGGCTAGGAGCCCGAGCCAGTGGGAGACGGGGCCGTGGACGCTGGTGCCCCACAGGGCGACGAGCCATTCGCCTTCGACCGGGGTGAGGCGTTCACGAAGGCGCGCAATGGTGTCGGTGTCGTCTTCGGCGATGGCGAGTTCGGTCTGGAAGCGGATCCACAGGTACTCCCAGGGGCTGCGGAGGGCGGGCCCGTCGCCGAGGCGCGCCTTGACCGCCCGCGCGCCCGCGACGTCGCCGCGGCGCAGGGCGCTGAGCCCGGCGAGCAGGTCGGGGTGCCAGGCGCCGAAGGCCTCGCCCCAGCCGCGCGAGACCGTCGTGGGCACGTCCCCGCGCGCGATGCTCAGCTCCCAGCGGAGGTGCTCGATCATGTGGAGGTACATGGGGTCGCCCCCGGCGGCGTCGGCGGCTGCGGCGATGTGCGCCTCGGCGCTCGCGAAGCGGCCCTGGACCATGTCGATCACGGACCGGTCGACGTCGATGCCGGAGCGCCAGCGTTCGGAGTCGCTGGCCTCGGCGAGCGCGCAGAAGCGTTCGAGCTGGTCGAGGAAGGCGGGGTCGCCGCGTTCGAGGAGCACGACCCAGCCGAGCGAGGCCGCATACAGGCGCATCTCCATGTCGCCGGTGCGGCGGCTGAGCTCGCCGAGCTCCTCGACGATGGCCTGGCGTTCGGCGGCGGTGCCGGGGCCCCAGTTGACGGCGTGGGTGGCCCACAGGCCGAACGAGAGGTCCTCGTCGGAGCCGCCCGCGCGGGCGGCGAGCATGTACGCGTAGAGCAGCCGCCTTGTCAGCTCGTCGTGCGGGAGGCCGGGTTCGGGGGCCTCCCCGGCGAGTTTCGTGTACGCGAGGGTCTTGACGCGCACGAGCTCGGGGATGCGGGCGTCTTGGGGGACCTCGACGGCGGCGCGGGCGAGGAGCATCGGGTCGCCGGAGTCCTCGGCCTCGTAGAGGGCCTGGTCGTAGAGGGCGCGGCCTTCGTCGCGCTTGTTCGCGTCGGCGCGGCTGCGCCAGAGCACGGCCCCGGCGAGTTCGAGGCGCAGGAGGACCTTCTCGCGGACCATGTCGGGGGTGCAGCGTTCGAGCGCGCGGCGGCAGTGGCGTTCGGCGCCTTCGACGCTGAGGCAGCTCTGGGACTCCTTGGCGGCGCGGGTGAGGAACTCGACGGCGGTCTTGGGGTCGAGGTCGTCTCCGGCGAGCCACGCGTGGTGGGCGATCTCGGTGGAGAGCATGAGCTTCTGCAGGGACTCGTCGGCGACGAGGGCGCGCACGACGCACCCGTGGTGGTGGGCGGCCTCCTCGTTCGACATCGTGTCGTAGAGGGTCTCGCGCACGAGGTCGTGGACGAACACGTACCGGTCGGCCTCGCGGCGCACGAGCCGGGTCTGGCAGGCGGCGTCGAGCGCGCCTTCGATGCGGTGCAGGTCGAGCCCGGAGGCCTGGGCCATGACCCCGGCGTGGAACTCGCGGCCGCCGACCGAGGCGAGGGTGAGCATCCTGACGAGCGGTTCGGGGAGCTGCTCGATGCGGCGCTGGAGCGCGTCGCGCATCCCGGCGGTGGTGGCGTCGACGCGCTGCCCGGAGGCCCACAGCTGCGCGGTCTGCTCGACGAAGAACGGGTTGCCGCCGGTGCGGCGGGTGATCTCGGCGACCGTGGCCGCGTCGGGCGCGTCGCCGACGGTGGTGCGGATGAGCGCGGCGACGCCGGTCTCGTCGAGCCCGTCGAGACTGATCATGGTGGCTTTGGCGACGAGCGGGAGCATGCGGGCGCGCAGGCGGTGGCCGGGGTCGATCTCGGAGTCGCGGTAGGTGCCGACGAACAGGAGGCGTTCGAACCAGGTGTGCTGCGAGGCGAACTTGAGCAGTTCGAGGCTGCCGGGGTCGGCGAAGTGGAGGTCGTCGAGGACGGCGAGGACGGGGCCGCGCTGGGACGCGGCGATGAGCAGCTGGGTGACGGCGTCGTACAGCTCGAACTGGTCGGGCGCGGAGCCGTCGCCCTGGCCGAGGAGGGCGTCGACGGCCGGGGCGGGGCGCAGCTCCTGCCAGGCCTCGGGGCCGAGCTGGGCGCGCAGGGACCTGAGGACCTGGACCCAGAGCCAGTGGTCGGGGACGGCCTCGGACTCCCACGAGGTCGCGAACGCGACCGTGAGGTCGTCGCGGTAGCGGGCGGCGACGTCGGTGACGAGCGTGGACTTGCCGATGCCCGCCTCGCCGGTGACGAGGGCGAGCCCGCCGTGGCTGGACACGGTGCGTTCGACTGCCGAGCGGAGGGCCGCCGCCGGATGGTCGCGGCCGATCAGGAAGGTCACCCGACCAGTGTGGCCGAAGGGTGCGACAGCCGCCATCGGGTTCTGGTCCTAGGACCGATGGCGCCGGCGCTCGGTGGATTGTCGACTATCGGACGAAAGACCTCATGTTCTGGAGTTCGCACTGGTGGCGTCTGTTGGACGGCGTACTTGTGGAGGGTCGACATGAGGCGATTTCCATGAAACGACCACACGATCACTGTGAGTACCTAAAGTGCTACGGAAAGTAGACATCCCGGTGTCGTACGAACAGTCGAGACGTAAGGGCTCACGTCGCACCGGGGTAGCCGAAGATCCACGGGAGGATCCACATGGCACAGTCCACCACCACCGAGAAGAAATCCACGAAGATCTGGAAGGCGGTCGTCGTCGGTGCGGCCGTCCCGGTCATGTTGATGACCGGCGCGACGGCCGCGACCGCAGCCGAGACCGAGACGGTCCAGGCCGAGTCGGAGCAGCTGCCGGTGCCGCTGCCCGACGTGCCGGTTCCGGGTGTGCCCGGGGCCGAGCCGCCCGCGACGGACGACCTGGTCACGCAGCTCGGCGAGTGCGTCGCCGCGCTCGTGTCGGCGGTCATCGGCGCCGCCGGGGACGCGCCGGTCCCGCTGCCCGCCGAGCAGGTGCCCGCGGTGCCGGACCTGACGCCGTGCACGGAGCTGCTGACCTCGCTCGGCCTGCCGATCGACCTGCCCGTGGACCTGCCGCTGCCCAAGGAGCAGTAGCCGGATCCTCCTGCGAACAAGTCAAAGGGCCCGCGGACTCCAGCCGCGGGCCCTTCGCCGTGTCTGCGTTGCTGCGACCGCTGCTACTTGAGCCGCTGCGCCGCGTCGGCGATCGCCTCGTCCGTCGCGGTCAGCGACAGCCGGACGTGCCGGTTCCCCTTGGTGCCGTAGAACTCCCCCGCCGCGGCGAGGATGCCGCGGTCGGCGAGCCACCGCACGGTGTCCCAGCAGTCCTCGTCGCGCGTGGCCCACAGGTACAGGCCCGCCGTCGAGTGGTCGATGCGGAACCCGGCCGCCTCGACCGCGCTGCGCAGGACCTCGCGGCGTGCGGCGTAGCGGGCGCGCTGCTCGATCGCGTGCGACTCGTCGTGCAGGGCCGCGATCGTGGCCTGCTGGACCGCCCACGGGACCATGAAGCCCGAGTGGCGGCGGATCTCCAGCAGGTCGGCGATGAGCTCCGGGTCACCGGCGAGGAACGCCGAACGGTACCCCGCGAGGTTCGAGCGCTTCGAGAGCGAATGCGCCGCAAGGAGACCGGTGAGGTCCCCGTCGTTGACGCGCGGGTCCAGGACCGAGACGGGCGGGCGCTCGTCGTCCCAGCCGAGCGTCAGGTAGCACTCGTCGCTGGCGAGGACCACGCCGCTGTCGCGCGCCCAGCGGACCAGGCCGCGCAGGTGCTCGACCGAGGCGACCTCGCCGGTCGGGTTGGTCGGGTAGTTGATCCAGGCCAGGCGCAGCCGCGAGCCCGCGGCGTCGCGGGGGTCGGCCACCGGCAGCGCGTCGGCCTTCGCCAGGATCGCGCCGATCTCGTACGTCGGGTAGGCGATCTCCGGGTAGGCCACGGCCTCGCCCGGGCCGATGCCCAGCTGGAGCGGCAGGTTCGCGACGAGCTCCTTGGACCCCACGGTCGGGAGGACCGCGACGTCCTCGGCCACGCCCGTGTGCCGGTGCAGCCACGACCGCATGGCCTCGCCGAGCGCCTTCGGACCGGCCACGGTCGGGTAACCGGGCCGCGCAGAAGCGTCGACGAGCGCCTGCCGGATCGATGCGGGCACCTCGTCCACGGGGGCGCCGACCGTGAGGTCGACGAGCCCGCCGGGGTGGGCCGCCGCGCGCTCCTGGTAGGGGGCCATGCGGTCCCACGGGAAGCGCGGCAGCCGCCTGGCCGGAGAGGCGCTGTGCAGGCGTCGCAGCGCCATCGCGGCTACTCCTCTTTCGCGGGCTGCGCCGCCACGAACGGGTCGTCCTTCTCGACCTTGCCGACCTTGGAGGCCCCGCCGGGGCTGCCGAGGTCGTCGAAGAAGTCGACGTTGGCCTTGGTGTACCCGGCCCACTCGTCGGGGACGTCGTCCTCGTAGAAGATCGCCTCCACCGGGCACACCGGCTCGCATGCACCGCAGTCGACGCACTCGTCGGGGTGGATGTAGAGCATCCGGTTGCCTTCGTAGATGCAGTCGACCGGGCACTCTTCGATGCAGGCCTTGTCGAGAACGTCCACGCACGGCTCGGCGATTACATAAGTCACGAGTCGTCCTTCCTACAGCGCGCAGCCGGGCGGGCTGCGCTGAGATGAGACTAAAGCTTATTGCTAAAAGTAGCCGCAACGGTTTGGGGTGGGCCAGATGCTGGGACCGGAACATGTCGGCAGTCGCGTTGCGGTGCGGATCAGGTTGGACGACCCCGGACACGGCGGCCGGTACAGGGACGTCACGGGCGAGCTTATCGAGCTCGGCGCCGAGCGCTGGCGCGTGCTGCCCGCCTCCGGGACAGCCGTCACCATCGAAGCGGCCGCGGTCGTCGCGGCCCGCGCGATCCCGCCGAAGCCGACCCCGTTCTCCGAGGTCGTCGAGCTCGAACGGAGCCTCGCCGCGACCTGGCCCGCGCCCGACAGCGAGGAGGTCGGCGGCTGGCTCGCGCGGTACGCCGAGGGCGTCTCGCGCCGCGCGAACTCGGTCCTGGCGCTCACCGCGCCCGAAGGCGGCACGGATGCCGCCGTCGCGGCCGTCGAGGCCTGGTACGCGTCCCGCGGGGCGCGGCCGCTCATCGCCTTGGCCGGGCCGGTGACGAAGCGGCTCGAGGACGAGCTGGCCGCGCGCGGCTGGGAGCCCGAGGGCCGCACCGCGGTGATGACCAAGCCGCTCGACGACTCTGCCTACGAAGGCGAAGCGGTCGTCGTGGACGCGCCGAGCGCGGCGCTGCTGGAGCAGACCGGCCGCGGCAACCCGGGCGTGGTCGCCGCGATCTTCGGGTCCGGGCCCGACCGGGGGTACGCGGAGATCTGGCGCGGCGGCGAGCTCGCCGCCCGGGGCCGGGGCGCGATCGCGGGCGGCATCGTGGCGATCAGCAACATCGGGACGCTCCCGGCGTACCGCCGCCAGGGGCTCGGCACCGAGATCCTGCACGCCCTCGAAGCGTGGGGGTACGCCAACGGAGCGCGGCGCGCCGCGCTCCAGGTCGAGACCGACAACGGGGCCGCGATCGCGATGTACGCGCGGCTCGGCTACGCCGAGCGGTACCGGTACTGCTACCGCGGCCCGTCGGAAGGCTAGGCGGCCTTCGGGTTCGCCTTGCGCTCGAAGGCGATCCGGGTGGCCTTGAGCTCGCGGCCGTACACGTCCACGCCGAGGGCCATCACGATGAGGAACCCGACCCAGCCCGACAGGGCCAGCAGCGCGAAGTAGATGAGGGTCTGCGAGAAGACGCCGTCCAGGGTCGGGTAGTCGACCCGGGCGATCAGCGGGTTCACCAGGACCGTGAACAGCGTGACGACCACGAAGATCGAGAGCAGCTCGCCGGTGATCTCCTGGCGGCGGCGGCGCACGCCCCACCAGATCCCGGCGGCGATCGCGACGGCGGCCATCGCGCCGAACGTGTAGACGCCGACGAGGTCGCCGACCGCGGTGCCCTCGCCCCACTTGGTGGAGGCGAGCCGGCCCGCCAGGTTGGCGGCGATCAGGCCCAGCGCGAAGCCGTAGATCGAGGGCCAGTGCGAGATGAGGAGGCGGCTGAGGAGGGTCACGGTCGGGACTCCTTCGTAGCGGTAGGGGCGGGCCGCGCCGCGGCCCGGGGGGCGTCGGAGGTCCGGGCCTCGTCGTGCGGTCTGGGACGAAAATACTGCCACAGCGCGAGGGCGATCCCGGCGGTCCCCGCCAGGAGCAGCACGTAGCCGTTGAAGCCGCTGGTGATCACCAGCGAGCCCGCGCCGGTCGGCATCGTCGCGAAGACGATCACCGCGAACCACGCGGCGGAGGTGAGCACGACGGACCAGCGCCCGCCCGTCCAGTACACGGCCAGCGCCGCGAGGCGCCAGTTCGCGACGAACGCGATCAGCCCGGCGATCGGGACCGCGATCCCGCCGATGTAGTACGGCACGAGGAAGGATTCGAGGACGGCCGCGAGCAGGGCCGCGGCGGTGACGACCACCGCGCCGCCGATGCGGATCGCCGTTTCCAGGCCTCGCTCATGCACGCAGGCGATCCTACGGCAGGAGCGGCGGCGACCGCCGTCCACAGCCCCCACCCACCACGAGAGGGGAAGATACCGCCCAGCGTCGCTCGGGGGTCCGACAAAAACCGGGCCCGGCGGCCCCCGTGTCACCCGAAAGAGTGGCGCGGTCGCTGTCCGCGACTCGCCCGGGCCTGCGGGAAATCCTTGCGGATCAACCATTCCGGGACAATCGGTTCATGACCGCGATACGAGAGACAACTGCCACGAAACGACGACGCTTCCGACAGCTGTTCCCCGAACGGTCCGACTACCTCCACCTCGGCCGCCACTGGCACACCGACCTCCTCGCGGGCCTCACGGTCGCGGTCGTCGCCCTGCCGCTGGCGCTCGGCTTCGGGATCGCCTCCGGGCTCGGCGCGTTCGCCGGGCTCATCACCTCGATCATCGCCGGCGTGCTCGCCGCGCTCCTGGGCGGCTCGAACCTCCAGGTCACGGGCCCGACCGGGACGATGGCGGTGGTGCTCGTGCCACTCGCGGCGACACACAGCCACGCAGGCGTGATGCTCGTGGGCATCATGGCCGGGCTGATGCTCGTCGTCCTCGCGCTCACGGGCGCGGGCCGGTACGCGCGCTTCGTGCCCGTGCCGGTCGTCGAGGGCTTCACCGCCGGGGTCGCGATCGTCATCGCGATCCAGCAACTGCCGCCCGCGCTCGGGCTGCCCGCGCAGAACGCGCACATCCTCAGCGGCGCATGGGAGTCGGTGAGCGACTTCGCCGCCGACCCGAACTGGGCCCCGCCCGCCGTCGCGTTCGGGGTGGTCGTCGCGATCCTCCTCGGCTCGCGCCTGCACTCGCAGATCCCGACCCCGCTGCTCGCGGTCGTCGCCGCCACGCTCGCTACCTGGTGGGCCGCGGCCGACGTGGCGATCATCGGGGCGCTGCCGCGCACGATCCCGGCCCCGGAGGCCGACTTCCTCGACTTCGCGGAGATGCCGGAGCTGGTGGCGGCGGCCGTCGCGATCTGCGCCCTGTGCGCGCTCGAGTCCCTGCTGTCGGCCACCGTGGCGGACAACATGACCGTCGACCAGCACCACAACCCGGACCGGGAGCTGTTCGGGCAGGGCGTGGCGAACCTGGTGACGCCGTTCTTCGGCGGCATGCCGTCCTCGGGCGCGCTGGCGCGCACGGCGGTGAACGTCCGGTCGGGCGCGGCCGGGCGGCTCGCGTCGCTCACGCACGCGATCGTGCTGGCGCTCATGATGCTCGCGCTCGCGCCGCTGGTCGCGCACGTGCCGCTCGCGGCGCTCGCGGGCGTGCTCATCGCGACCTCGATCCGGATGATCGAGGTCGGCTCGATGCTGGCGCTGGCGCGCTCGACGCGGGCGGACGCGGCCGTCATGTGGCTGACGCTGGCGGCGACCGTGGCGCTCAACCTGGTGTGGGCGGTGGCCGTGGGGATCGCGCTCGCGGGGCTCCTGGCCCTGGGGCGGATCTCGCGGTCGGTGTCGGTGGAGGAGGAGCCGATCGAGCCGGCCGACCACCACGACGAGGAGGCGGCGCTGCTGCACGAGCACATCGTGGCGTACCGGCTGGAGGGCCCGCTGTTCTTCGCGGCCGCGCACCGGTTCCTGCTGCAGCTCTTGGACGTGGCGGACGTACGGGTGGTCGTGCTCCGCATGAGCCGGGTGTCCACGATGGACGCTTCAGGGGCGACGGTGCTCGCCGACGCGATCAAGCGCCTGGAGCACCGCGGCATCGCCGTCTACCTCTCCGGGCTCGAACCGGTGCACGCCAAACCGCTTGCGGCCCTTGGCATCCTGGAGCCGCTGTGGCAGCAGGGCCGCCTGTTCGAGCACACCAGCGAGGCGATCGCGGCCGCCCGCCAGCGCCTCAAGGCCGACGGGCTCCTAGAGCAGCTCGAAGCGGAGGCCGCCGCAGAAGTCGAAGCGGAGCGCCCATAGCCGCTCGGGCTGCCCGAGGTGGGTCGTGGTCTCGACGTCCTCGACGCGGGCCGTCTCGGGGTCGATGCCGTGGAGGACGAGGGTGCCGCGTTCGCCGGTCCAGGTGGCGCGGTCGCCCTCGACCTCGGGGCGGAGGCGGCTGATGAAGGACTCGGTGAGCTCGGGCCCGGCGTCGAAGAGCTCGAGCCCGGCGTCGGTCCAGGTGAACTTGCGCAGGAGCGCGCCGTCCCCGTAGGCGTCGATGTAGGCGTCGACGCCGTCGTCGGTGTAGACGAGCTCGGCGCGGGAGTCCTCGCCGGGGGCCTGGGCCGCGCCTTCGACGGTGGGGACGGAGTGCCAGGCCGCGGACGGGTGGACCTGCTCGTAGCGTTCGTCGCCGAAGTACGCGGCGGTGTACTCGCCTGCGCCCGGGTCGCACAGGAGCTGCTCGCCGTCGGCGGCGATGATGAACGACCCGAGGTCGAGGTGGTTGTGGGGCTCCTCGTTGTAGCCGCCCTTGACCGCGAGCGCCCACATGCGGCGGCCGATGAGGCGTCGTTCGACGTACCAGCCGACGTCGGCCAGGAGGGTGCGGCCGGGGGCGATCTCGCCGCCGAGCTCGCGGCCCCATTCGAGGGTGCGGGTGAGGTGGGCCCAGCGGGCGCAGTAGTCGTCGGCGAACGTGGGGGTGTGCTCGATGGCGGGGAGCGGGACGCCGAGCCGGTCGTGGAGGCGGGCGAGGAGGCCGTTCGGCAGCGAGGGGCTGTGGTGGGCGTCGCCGAAGGTCGCGAAGGAGCGCGGGTAGAGCTGCACGTTCGCGGGGAACGACGCGATGGCCTCGGTCCCGGCCAGGAGGTCCTCGCCGGTGGCGTCGCGCCAGGCCTCGGCGAAGTAGGTGAAGTACCCGAAGCCGTAGACCCAGTAGTCGATGCCTTCGACGCAGCCGCCGTCGGGGCCGAAGGAGAACAGGTAGGCCTGGAGGGCGGGCAGGACGCGGCCGCGGACGACGTCGGTGTCGTAGCCGAGGGCGAGGGCGGCCATCCCGGCGGCCCCGGCGCACACGGCGGTCCAGTTGGAGAACCGCTCCTCCCACCAGAACGGCTCCTCGGCGCCGAAGAACGGGTCGAGGACGCGGGCGCGGATCTCGGCTTCGACGCGTTCGCGGTCCTTGACGTCCTCGCGCAGGCGCAGGATCTCGGCGAGGGCCTGCGCGGTCTCGCACGCGAAGAGGTCGACGCAGGTGCGCGGGTCGCCGTCGTCCCAGTGGGCCGGGAGCGCCCAGGAGCGCTCGTCGCAGATGTCGGCGACGAGTGTGGAGAGGACGGCGCCGTCGCCGGTGAGCGCGAGCGCGGCGAGGTGCCTTCGCCTTGCGAAGTACTGGTTCTCGAACGGCAGGCGGCGGCCGGTCTCGGCGTAGTCGTCGGCCAGGGCCGGGTCGAAGTCGGGCACGGGGAGCGCGGCGATCGCGCGCAGCTCTTCGAGGAGTGCGGTACGGAGAGGATCAGTCATGGCGCAGCCATTCCGGTTCGGGGAGGCGAGCGTAGCGAGCCGCCTGGGCGCAGTCGCCGCGCAGCGGCGTCGATGTCGGGTGGAGGCGGGCGACGGGTGGGCGGGTCGGGTGCGGCGCTGACATTGACCGTCGCCTTTCCAAACGGGGTGATCGAAGGCGGGGGTTCCTGCCCGGCTCAACGGTAACGCGGGCGCGCATTCCGTCATAGACTCCCTCGTATGCGCATCGGGGAGCTGTCGGAGCGGACGGGAGTTCCGGCCGCCACCATCAAGTACTACCTGCGGGAGCAGTTGCTGCAGACCGGGGAGCACGGCGAGGGCAACACCGTCGACTACGGCCCGGAGCACGTGCACCGGCTGACGCTCATCCGCGCCCTCTCCGAGACCGCCGGGCTCTCCGTGGCGCAGATCGGCGAGGTCCTGACTGTGCTTGGGCGCCATCCGGAGTCGGCGTTCCAGGCGCTCGGCGCGACTCTCGCGGCGACGCACCGGGACCCGAAGTTCTCGCTCGCGAGCGAGGGCACGACCGAGGCTGCCGAGCGCACCGTCGACCAGCTGCTGAACGAGTACGGCTGGGCCGAGGTCGCGCCGCCGAACTACCGGGACGCGCTGGTCACCGCGCTCTCCGCGTTCTACCGCTTGGGGAACCCGGACCCGCAGGAGGTGCTGGGCCACTACGCGGACGCGGCGGCGGCGCTGGCGTCGGCGGACATGGAGGCGATCGCGGAGGCGACCCGGATCGAGGGCGTGAACGTGGAGCAGGCGGTCGTGGCGACGGTGCTGGGCGAGACGGTGTTCGCGGCGCTGCGGCGCATCGCGCACGTCGCGGCCTCGGCCAGGACCCAGGCCGGGCAGGGGCCCTCGGGCACAATGGGTCCGTGAACCCGTCCGAGAAGCCCGCCCTGCGCATCGACCGCGACCCGTCACGCCCGAACCTGCTGCACCTCGTCGCTGACGAGGTCGTGCAGGCCACGGTCGACCTTGACGACCCGTCCTATCTGGATGCGGAGTACATGCAGCGGATCGCGTACCTCATCGACGCGATGGACGAGCCGAAGCGGCCGCTGCGGGCCCTGCACCTGGGCGCGGGCGGTCTCGCGATGGCCCGGTACGTGGCGGCGACCCGGCCCGGCTCCTACCAGCAGGCGGTCGAGACGAACCAGGAGCTCGTGGCGCTCGTGCGCGCCGAGGCGCCGCTGCCGCGCGGGGTGAAGGTGAAGATCCGGCACACCGACGCGCGCGAGGCCGTCGAGTCGGCGCCGGACGCGAGCTACGAGCTGATCGTCACCGACGTGTACGCGGGCGCGCGGGTGCCCGCGCACGTCACGAGCACCGAGTTCCTGCACGAGGCGCGGCGGGTGCTGCGCGCGGGCGGGCACTACGCGGTGAACCTGTGCGACGGCGGCAAGATGCAGTTCCTCAAGCCCGCGCTCGCGGCGATGGGCGCGGTGTGGGAGCACGTGGCGGTCATGGCCGAGCCCGCGGTCCTGCGCGGGCGGCGGTTCGGGAACGTGGTCGCGGTGGCCGCCGACGTCGAGCTGCCGATCGCGGCCCTGCGTCGCCGCTGCGCGGGCGCGGCCTTCCCGTGCCGGGTCTTGGAGGGCACCGAGCTGAAGGAGTACATCGGCGGCGCTCCCCCGGCGACGGACGCGACCGCGATCCAGTCCCCGCCGCCCCCGCGCTCCCTCCGCAGCTTCTGACCGCCGCCCGCGATCGCATCGCAGTCGCCCTCTCGCCGCCGTTACCGACCGCCCCCGCTGCCGCCGCCGCGATCGTGGCCCGGCCCGATGTCGCACCCTCCGGGCATCATCGAAACCGGGGGCGGTTTCGAACCCGAGCCCTCCGCGCTTCCGCGCGGCCAGTGCCGCCCGCTCGTCCCGACCGCCGCCCGGCCCACCTCCACGTGGGCCGTTCGGACAATAAACCCGCTGGATAGTGGCCCTGTCTCCCCTCGCGTCCTCACTGTCCGTTACTGGACTGTGGAGCGACTCACAGAGGACTTGGCGATGCCGGTCACCATGGGTTAGCGTCGGCGCCTGTTCCGTTCGGGTCAGCAGGGTTCCCCCAGAGACCCACCCGTCCGGACCTGCCGAGCCGCGCTCGCATGACGTCCGTTCCTCCCGGTTCCGGGCGATACACCGATGCGCGGGCCGGGGACCCAGCCGTGCCGCACCCCCCAGTTCGAACCGTGGCACACGGGGTGAATCCCGCTGCAGCGCAGCCGCAGCGGGTAGGGCGCTCTTCCCTGCCCGAACCCGACAGCTAACCCGGTAGGCGGCCGAGGAAGAAAGGCCACCTAGTGGCTCACGCCTGCTCCGCAACCGCATACCGTTCCCGAACCAGCGCCATCATCCGGCGCGTCGCCGCCTACACCGGCGTCACCGTCGCCACCGTCGGGCTCGTGACCGCCTTCGCCGGCTCACACGCCGACGCGGCCGACATCGACTACAGCACCGCGTCCGCGGCCGAGATCGAGGACTACCTCACCGATCTCGAGACCCAGCGCGACGCCTCCGCCGACAACCTCACGGACCTCCAGGCCCGCCTCGACGCGGCCCAGGCCGTCATCGACGCGGCAGCCGCCGAGTACGGCACCTCGAACGCGCAGCTCACCGTCGTCACCGCCGCGGTCGAATCCGCCGAGGACGACCTCGACGCGAAGGTCTCCACCCTCGTGGCCTACGCGCAGGAGCAGTCCGACAAGTTCGACGAGGCGCAGGACGCCGCCGAGACCGCCGAAGCGCTCACGACCGACATCACGACCGTCGAGAAGGAGATCGCGGGCCTCGACAAGCAGATCGACGAGGCCGAGAAGGCCCACGACGAAGCCGAGGCCGCCGAGGCCGAAGCCGCCGCCGCTGAGGCCGAGGCCTCCAGCGAGTCGGCTTCCTCTTCCTCTTCCTCGTCCTCCTCCGATTCCGGCTCGACCGCGGCCTACAGCGCCGACGCCGCCACGGCCGCCGTCCAGTTCGCGAAGGACCAGCTCGGCGAGTCCTACGTGTTCGGCGCCGCCGGTCCCGACACCTGGGACTGCTCCGGCCTCATCTCCGGCGCGTACGGCGTCTCCGGCATCTCGCTGACCCACTCCACGTGGGCGATGTGGGACGAGACCAGCGCGATCGACAGCAGCGACCTGCAGCCGGGCGACCTGATCTTCTACAACGGCCAGAACCACGTCGCCATGTACATCGGCGGCGGCGAGGTCATCCACGCCCCCAAGCCCGGCGACGTCGTGAAGATCACGAAGCTGGAGTACATGGGCATGTCGGTCGACGGCTACCGCCGCGTCTGACGCACCGAAGCACGACAACGACGACGACGAGCGCGGCTCGCCAGCGATGCTGGCGAGCCGCGCTCGCGTTCGTATCCGCCCCCGGTTTCGATGATGCCCGGCGGGTACGACACGGCTCGCGACCGCGCGCTCGGCGCTCGGCGCTCGGCGCTCGGCGCTCGGCGCTCGGCGAGTGAGCCTGCCCCGTCTCCGCCGCATTCGCGCAGGCACGACGGAAGGGCCGGGTACGACCGAAGGGCCGGGTACGACGGAAGGGCCGGGTACGACGGAAGGGCCGGGTACGACGGAAGGGCCGGGGCGTTCGCCCCGGCCCTTCCGCCTATGTGGTCTAGTGCTGCTTAGGCCGCTTCGGCCATGACCTGGTCGTTGGCCAGCTCCTTGAGGCGGGCCAGCGCCTGGATCTCGAGCTGGCGGATGCGCTCGCGCGACAGGTGGAACCGGTGCGCGACCTCCGTGAGCGAGTGCTCGCGGCCGTCCTCGAGTCCGTAGCGGGCCTTGACGATCCCGGCGGAGCGCTCGTCGAGGTGGTTGAGCATCATCTCGATCCGCTGGCGCTCCATCCCGGCGAGGACGACGTCCTCGGGGCTGGGCTCGTCGGAGTCGGCGACGAGGTCGCCGAGGTTGGTGTCGCCGTCGTCGCCGATCGGCGTGTCGAGCGAGACGGTGTCCTGGCTCCAGCGGATGAGCTCGTTGACCCGCTCGACCGTGACGCCGAGTGCCTTGGCGACCTGGTCGGGTTCGGGGTCGCCGCCGAGCTCGCGGGTGAGCTGGCGGGTGACGTTGCGCATCCGGTTGACGTCCTCGACCAGGTGCACCGGCAGGCGCACGGTGCGCTCCTGCTGGGCGATCGCCCGGCTGATGGCCTGGCGGATCCACCACGTGGCGTAGGTCGAGAACTTGAAGCCGCGCTGGTAGTCGAATTTCTCGACGGCGCGGACCAGGCCCGTGTTGCCCTCCTGGATCAGGTCGAGCATCGGCATCCCGGAGCGGACGTAGCGGCGGGCGATCGAGACGACCAGCCGCAGGTTCGCCTTGATGAACTGCTCTTTCGCCTTCGCACCGTCTTCGACCAGGCGCTTCAGGTCCTTCTCGGTGGCGTCGCCGAAGGTCTCCCCCTCGCCGAGCAGGTGCTTCGCGAACAGGCCGGCCTCGACAGCCTTGGCCAAGTCGACCTCGGCGGCGGCGTCAAGCAGCGGCGTCTTCGAGATCTCATGCAGGTAGACACCCACAAGGTCCCGTTCCTCAGCGACCTCTTCGGTGGTGAGGGTGGGTGTTGTCGTTTGCTCCACGCTCAAGGTCTCCTCCAGCTTCCTCGTCCCCCGACACCGCGTGAGCGGTGTACCAGTTACAACGACCGCTTCGTTGCGTGGAATTCCGTGCCCCGGTGTTCGATACGCCACGGTTACGGAATCGATGCGATTCGGTGGCCGCTGGGTTTTCCAACGGCTCATGGCCTTCGCACCGTTTCGGGTACCCGATTTCTTCGGCTAAGCTCGGTTCACGGCTTCCGTCTCTGAGACGGGGCCGCGTCGGCCCCATGATGCCTCTGAGACGGAGATCACCTCACCTCAGCTGAGGCGTGATGACCCGAGCCCTGGTCACGGTATCGTCTCCGGTCTGCTTCATCGCAAACCTTCAATCTCTAGGGGTACACGCGCCTTACCTTGAAAAAGTTGAGAGATCATCTTTTTGCGGCCCTAATCACTGCGATCCGGGCCGCTAAGGCGGCGACGCTCTGATATCCGCACCATAGCGGACGGTAGCGGTGACAAGCAACACCTTTCCCAGGCGTTGATGTCCGATTCCGAACACCCCTCGTTCTCCTTCAAGTCTGCGCCCAACCCGCCCCCCGAGGGGCCGCTTCCGGCAGCGTGCCTCGTAGATCACCTTCCGTACCGCTTGCGCGTAGAGTTGTCCCGGTGACTGAAGAACGCCTAGTGTGGGTCGACTGCGAAATGACCGGCCTCGACCCGGAGACCGAAGCCCTCATCGAGATCGCCGTACTCGTCACCGAGCCCGACCTCACCCCCCTGGACGAAGGCGTCGACATCGTGATCGCCTGCGACGGCGCCACCCTCGACAAGATGGGCGCGTTCGTCGCCGACATGCACGCCAAGTCCGGGCTCACCGACGAGGTCCGCGCCTCGCAGGTCTCCTTGCAGCAGGCCGAGGACGCGGTCCTGGAGTACATCAAGCAGCACGTGCCCGAAGCGCGCACGGCCCCCTTGTGCGGCAACTCGATCGCCACCGACCGCACCTTCATCACGAAGTACATGCCGCGCCTGGACGACCACCTGCACTACCGGATGATCGACGTCTCCTCCATCAAGGAGCTCGCCCGGCGCTGGTACCCGCGCGTCTACTACAACCAGCCGCCCAAGGGACTCGCCCACCGCGCGCTCGCCGACATCAAGGAGAGCGTGCAGGAGCTCGAGTACTACCGCCGCACCCTGTTCGTGGAGCTGCCCGGGCCGACCAGCGACGAGGCCAAGGCCGCCGCCGCGAGCGTCGCCGGAACCGTCCAGGACTGAGACGGCCGACACCGAACCCCGTTGACAGGAACGCCCGAAGCTTGGCTATGATTGTCGCCGGTCCCAGGTTTTCCTGGGGAACCGATCTTGGTGACCGTAGTTCAGTTGGTAGAGCACCTCGTTGTGGTCGAGGATGTCGCGGGTTCGAGCCCCGTCGGTCACCCCAATGCAGAAGCCTCGCGGCATCGCCGCGAGGCTTCTTGTTTTGTGCGGCAGCACTCGCCCGGCGAACGACTAGTCCATCCGCCTGCGGCGCATGCGCTCACGGCGCTTGCGCTCCTCCCCCGGGCGGATGATGTTCTTCTCCGCGACGGTGAGCACCGACGCGACGACACCCAGCGGGATGACCACCCAGACCGGCCAGAAGTACTGGTGGCTGCCGCTCAGGAAGAACACGAACGCCCACACGCCGGTCGCGATGCCGATCGGGATCGATACGCCCGCCCACAGCCACTTGATCCACTCGGGCGTCGGCAGCCGGTCGGGCGTGAACGCGTCCTCCTGGGCCTTCAGGACCCGCTGGTAGGCCGGGAGGTCCGCCAGGACCACCTCGGTCTCGCCGACGGTCTTGGCGGCCATGAGGACGTCGACGCGCTTCTCGTACTCGTCGAGGTCGATGTAGCCCTGGTCCACGGCGGAGCGCAGGATCTCGGTCAGGGACGCGCGCTCGGCGTTGCCGACTCGCGTCTCGCGGTCGCCGCCGAAACGTTCGAGGGAGGACATTCGTTGGGCTCCTTGGGGATGCGGGGGCTTCAGGTCAGTGCATGCCGTGGCGGCGGTCGCGGCGGTCCTCGTCGTCGTCATCATCGTCGTCGTTGTCGTCGAAGCCGAGGTTCACCAGCTGCAGCACCGTCGCGATGCCGAGGCCGAGGATCGGCCAGACCGGCCAGAAGTAGCCCCACTCGCCCGAGGCGACCCCGGAAGCGGCCCACACGCCGGTGGTGATGACGCCGACCGTGACGAGGCCGCGCAGGGCCGGAAGGCGGCTCAGGCGCCGCCCCAGGCCGCCGGAACGCGGCGTCTCGGGGACGGCGGCGGGCTCCGCCGGGACGACCTCGCCCTCCTTCGGGCGGCCGCCGGGCAGGTCTTCGAAGATGAGGTCGAGTTCCGCGTTGGTCTTGGCCTCGTAGGCGGTCTTGGCCCGCTCGTCGAACTCTGAAAGGTCGATACGGCCTTCGTCGAGGGCGGCCTGCAGCTGCGCGATCGCCTTGTCGCGGTCGGCGTTGGAGATGCGCAGCTTGCCTTGGTCTTCGGTCACGATGCCAATTATGGCATCGGAGTCCTATTCCGCGCGAGCCGCGCTCGCGACCGCGTCGCCCAGCTGTTCGACGCCGCCGTCAGGGGCCGTGAGGACCCAGACGCCGTCCTCGCACAGCGCGATGGTGTGCTCCACGTGGGCCGCGATCGAGCGGTCGTCGGTGACGATCGTCCAGCCGTCGTCCAGCTCGGCGGTCTCCTCCGAGCCGAGCGTGAGCATCGGCTCGATCGCCAGGGCCATGCCCGGGCGCAGCTTCGGGCCCTCGCTGGGGCGGCCGTAGTTGAGGATGTGCGGGTCCTGGTGCATCTCGGTGCCGATGCCGTGCCCGCCGAAGCCCGTCACGATCCCGTACTCACCGGAGGCGTCCACGGACTGCTCGATGGCGTGCGAGATCCCGCCGAGGCGCTTCGCGGTCCCAGCGGCCTTGATGCCGGCCCACATGGCGGCCTCGGTAGCCTCGCGCAGGGCCGTCAGCTCGGAGGCGACCTCGCCGATCTCGATGGTGATCGCCGCGTCCCCGTGCCAGCCGTCGACGATCGCGCCGACGTCGACCGACAGGAGGTCCCCTTCCTTGAGGACCGCGTCCTCGGAGGGGATGGCGTGGACGACCTGCTCGTTCACCGACGAGCAGATCGAGCCCGGGTAGGGGCCGTTGCCGATGTCGTAGCCCTTGAAGGACGGCACCGCGCCGCAGTCGCGGATGACGTGCTCGGCGATGCGGTCGAGTTCCGCCGTCGTCACGCCCGGGCCCGCCGACTCGCGCATGGCCTGGTGCACCTCGGCCACGACGAGACCGGCCTTCCGCATCTTGCGGATCTGCTCGGGCGTCTTGTACTGGATCTGCTGGCGACGGCGGAACACGGTGCTATTCCGCGGCGCCGATGGCGTTCAGGGCGCGCTCGGTGACCTCGGCGACCTCGCCGATCGCGTCGATGCGCACGAGCTTGCCCTGCTCCTCGTAGTAGCCCACGAGCGGCGCGGTCTGCTCGGCGTAGACCTTGAGGCGGTTCTTGATCGTCTCAGGCTGGTCGTCCGTGCGCTGGTACAGGTCTGGGGAGTCCGGGTCCGCAGGCGGGTCGAACTCGAGGTGGTAGACCTTGCCGGTCGACTTCGAGACGCGGCGCCCGGACAGGCGGCGCACGACCTCGTCGTCGCTGGCGACCAGTTCGAGCGCCTGGTCGAGGGTCGTGCCCGCCGCGGCGAGGACCTGGTCGAGGACCTTGGCCTGCTCGGTGTTGCGGGGGTAGCCGTCGAGCAGGAATCCTTCCTTGGCGTCGTCCTGGGCCAGGCGGTCGGCCACCATGTCGTTGGTGACCTCGTCGGGGACCAGGTTCCCGGCGTCCATGTACTCCTTGGCCTTGAGGCCCAGCGGGGTGCCGCCGGAGACGTTCGCGCGGAAGATGTCCCCGGTGGAGATCTTGGGGACGCCGAGCCGCTCGGCGATGATCTCCGCCTGGGTGCCCTTGCCGGCCCCGGGCGGGCCTACGAGTACCAGTCGCACAGTTGTTCCTCCCGTATCGAACCTATGAAGATGTTCCTGCGTCAGCGGAGGAAGCCTTCGTAGTGGCGCTGCATCAGCTGGGACTCGATCTGCTTGACCGACTCCAGGCCGACGCCCACCATGATCAGCACCGAGGTGCCGCCGAACGCGAACTGAGCGAACAGCTGCTGGTTACCGAACGCGATGATGGCCAGATTGGGAAGGATAGCGATCGCGGCCAGGTAGAGCGAGCCCGGGAAGGTCAGGCGTGACAGGACTCGCTGCAAGTAGGTCGCGGTGGGCTTGCCGGGGCGCACGCCGGGGATGAACCCGCCGGCCTTCTTCATGTTCTCGGCGACGTCGTCGACCTTGAAGGTGATCGAGACGTAGAAGTAGGTGAAGAAGATGATCAGGAAGGCGTACAGCGTGATGTACACCCACGAGCCCTGGTTCAGCAGGTAGCGGTCGATGAAGCCGACCCACTCGGAGTCGCTGTTCTGGTTGAGCTGGCGGAACAGCGTCGGGATGTACAGCAGCGACGAGCCGAAGATGACGGGCACGACGCCGGCCTGGTTCACCTTGAGCGGGATGTAGGTCGAGGTGCCGCCGTACATGCGGCGTCCGACCATCTTCTTGGCGTACTGCACCGGGATGCGGCGCTGCGACTGCTCGATGAAGATGACCGCGACCATGATCGCGATGCACAGCCCGATGATGACGCTGAACATGAACCAGCCCTCGGACTTCTGCAGGGACCAGAACTGGCCCGGCATCTGCGCCGCGATGGACGCGAAGATGAGGAGGCTCATGCCGTTGCCGACGCCGCGCTCGGTGATCTGCTCGCCGAACCACATGATGATCGCGGTGCCAGCGACCATGACCGCCACGACGACGATGATCGTCATCCAGAACGGGATGTTGGCGTCGGTCTCGGAGAGGTCCGGGAGGATCGGCTGCGGGCACTCGGCCTGGAACAGGATGCC
Organism: Glycomyces sp. NPDC048151; assembly: GCF_043202775.1. Lineage (NCBI taxonomy): Bacteria > Bacillati > Actinomycetota > Actinomycetes > Glycomycetales > Glycomycetaceae > Glycomyces > Glycomyces sp. NPDC048151. Next base: position 413,859 of record NZ_JBIDBB010000002.1, read on the forward strand.
CGAGCGCGCCAGCGCGATGTAGCCGGAGGCCTGGAGCAGGGCGAGGCCCAGCGTCAGGTACCGCGTGTACTGGGTGATCTTGACCTGGCCCGGCTGGCCCTCCTTGCGGAGCTGCTCGAGCCTGGGGATCACCACGGTCAACAGCTGCATGATGATCGACGCGGTGATGTACGGCATGACGCCGAGCGCGAAGACCGAGAGCTGGAGGAGCGCTCCACCGGTGAACAGGTTCAGGAGCCCGAAGACGCCGGCCTCATCGGTCGGCTGCATGTTGAGGCAGGTCTGCACTGCAGCGTAGTCCACGCCGGGACTCGGCATCTGCGCACCAAGACGATACAGACCGATGATCATCAAGGTGAACAGGATCTTCTTGCGCAGATCGGGGGTCCGAAACGCGCTGATGAAGGCGGAGAGCAATGCGGTTCCTCCTGAACAAGACCCCCTGGCGGGGCCCATGGTGCTGCGGGGCAACACCTTTCGATACCAGTGGGCGTGTGAAGTTCGTAGCGGGAGCGTCACACGCCCGAGGAAGACGGTGGCGCTCGCCATGGGAGCCTAGCAGGCGCATCCGGACGCAGAGTATTCGGCATTAGTCACGACGAAACGGGCCGGAGTTTCCTCCGACCCGTTCCGTCTGACGCGTGTTCGATCCGGCTGGATCAGTGCCCTCAGGCGCTGAGGGCCTCGCCGGTCTTCTTGTCCACCACGGTGGTCGAGCCACCGGCGGCCGCGATCTTGCTGACGGCGGAAGCCGAGAAGGCGTGGGCCTTCACGTCCAGCTTGACGCCTTCGAGCTCGCCCGAGCCGAGGACCTTGATGAGCTCCTTCTTGTTGAGGACGCCCACCTCGATCAGCTGCTCGGGGCCGACCTGGCCGCCCTCGGGGAAGAGCTCCGCGAGGCGGTCGAGGTTGACCACGGTGTAGACGAGCTTGTTGTGCGGCTTGAAGCCCTTGAGCTTCGGCAGGCGGATCTGGAGCGGCTGCTGGCCGCCCTCGAACCCTGCCGGCACGGTCTTGCGGGCCTTGGTGCCCTTGGTGCCGCGGCCGGCGGTCTTGCCCTTCGAGCCCTCACCGCGACCGACGCGGGTCTTGGCCTTCTTGGCGCCGGGGGCGGGCTGCAGGTCATGAATGCGGATAGCCATGACTACTCGACCTCCTCGACGTCGACCAGGTGACGGACACGGTGGACCATGCCGCGGTACTGCGGGAGGTCCTCTTTGTAGACGGTCTGGCCGATCTTGCGGAGGCCGAGCGTCTGGATGGTCGCACGGGCCTTCGGCTTCTCACCGATGACCGACTTGTGCTGGGTGATCTTCAAACGTGCCATGTCGCGTTACCCCTAAGCCTTCGCGGCCGCGGCGGCCTCGGCGCGGGCGCGCAGCAGGCCCTGAGGAGCGATGTCCTCGAGCGCCATGCCACGGCGGGCCGCGACGGCCTCCGGGGACTCGAGACCCTTGAGCGCGGCCACCGTCGCGTGGACGATGTTGATCGCGTTCGAGGAGCCCAGGGACTTCGACAGGACGTCGTGGACGCCGGCGCATTCGAGCACGGCGCGCACGGGACCGCCCGCGATGACACCGGTACCCGCGGAGGCGGGCTTCAGCAGCACGCGGCCGGCCGCGTCCTCGCCGAAGACCTCGTGCGGGATGGTGCCGCCGATGCGGGGGACCTTGAAGAAGTTCTTCTTCGCCTCTTCAACGCCCTTGGCGATGGCGGCGGGAACTTCCTTGGCCTTGCCGTAACCGACACCGACGTTGCCGTCACCGTCGCCGACCACCACGAGGGCGGTGAAGGCGAAGCGGCGGCCGCCCTTGACGACCTTGGCGACGCGGTTGATGGTGACTACGCGCTCGACGTGCGGGGACTTCTCGGCGCGGTCGCGACCGCGACCGCCCTCGCGTCCACCGCGCCCGCCGCGACCGCCGCGGCGGTCGCCGCCGCCGTCCCGGCCGCCGGCGGCAGCTTGTGCTTGATCAGCCACGAGACTGATTCCTTTCGTTCGCTCAACGCCAGCCCGGAATAGAGCTGACTCGCATTGAATGTCCGGCTTCAGGAGCCGGAGAGTGCCGCGCCGAGGCGCAACCTCTCGATTATGCCTGGTCAGGGGTTGTTCGGCGAACGGCGGGGTCGGGCTGAGGCCGGGGACACAGCAGGACCGCCGCCGGCACTGCGAAGTCTGCCGGCGGCGGTCCTGGTATCGGGGAGGGGCTAGAGCGCGGTCACGTCCCACTGCTGGCTGGTGGAGCCGTTGCAGGTGGCCTGGACGATCGCGGCGTTGTTGGCGGTGGAGGCGGCCTGGAGGCAGAGCCCGGAGTGCTGGGCGACGATGGCGTAGTTGCCGTTCGCGGACGCGCGGAGGGAGAAGCGCTGGTTGCCTCCGGCCCAGCAGCCCCACTGGCCGACGGGGGCACCGCTGGCCGTGGCCTGGTCGAGGACGTCCCAGCACTTGCCGGTGGCGGTGTTGGAGACGGCGCCGACCTTGGAGCCGGGGTAGACGGGGTCGAAGGTGAAGGCCTGCGGCGCGCCGTTCCAGCAGTCGTACTGGATGAGCTTGGTGCCGTCGGTGCCGGAGCCGCTGGGGACGTCGATGCAGCGGCCGGAGGCGGCGTTGACGAACTTGGTCGAGTACGGGCTGCCGTCCTCGGAGCCGACGACGCCTTGGACCGTGCCCGCTGCGGCGTCGATGTTGAGGGTCGAGTACCAGGTCAGGGTCATGCTCGTGTTGCTCGGGAACGCGATGGGCAGCCAGACGTACTCGCTGTCCATGGGCTTGCCGCCCCATTGGGGTCCCCAGCGGTCGCCCATGTAGAGGTAGCTCGTCCCCGCCGTGCCCTGGACGGTGGTGACGAAGGTGGGCTGGGAGCCGTAGGTCGTGGAGTTCCCGGCGTTGGTCCAGCCGGACCAGGCGCCTTCGGGGAAGTTGGTGGTGGTGGCGTACTGGGTCTGGTTGGCGTTCCAGCCGGTCGCGCCCGAGGTGACGAGGAAGTAGACGCCGTTGCGCTGGAAGACGGCGGGGGCCTCGCGGTGGTAGCCGTCGAAGACGTAGACGAGCTCGTCGATGGCGAGGTAGTCGGGGGTCAGGCGGTAGACGTTGAGGTCGTAGTTGACGTCGGCGGCGGAGATGAGGTAGCCGGTGCCGTCGGTGTCGACGAAGAGGGTCATGTCGCGGGAGTCGTATCCGGCGGGGCGGAAGGAGCCCTGGTACTCGTAGTCGCCGTCGACGGTGTCCGAGACCGCCACGGCCACTTCGGCGTCGCCGTAGTCGACGCCGTTCTCCTTGTGGGCCCAGAGGACGTACTTGCCGGTGGCGGCGTTGTAGACGACCTTGGGCCGTTCGATGTTGGCCGGGGAGAGGTCGGGGTCGGATTCGGCGCTGAGGATGTCGTTCTCGAACGTCCAGTTCACGAGGTCGGTGGAGCTGTACATCGAGACTTGATCGAAGAGGTAGTCGTTGCGCTGTTCGCCGACGAGGTAGTAGGTGCTGCCGACCTTGAGCATGCCGCCGCCGTGGGCGTGCATGAGGTTGCCGGAGGTGTCGGTGATGGTCTGGCCGTTGTCGAACGCCACGGGGGCGGCCGTGGCGGGGGCCGGGGCGGCGAGACCGAGGGCCGTGGTCACGAGGGCCGTCGCGGCGGCGAGGGCGCCCAGCCGCTTGCTTGCTGACATCGTCGTCTCCTTCACGAGCGCCCCCGGGACGCGGGGGCGTGATCGAATCATTTCGATATTTGCACAGATTTGGCCCCTTGTAAAGACCCTTCGTATAACCGGTATAAGAACAAATATCTTCACCTTTTCGGAGAACCCGATAAAGTTACTCCGGCGTCGTCCCCCGATCGGGTAGGTCTTTCTGTCGGCTACTCGACTGTCGCCGAACCCAACGTCATCGCGACTTGTCCGATTCAATCGGAAACGCACGGCGTGCGGCGAATTCCTTATCGCGCAAAAAGGACATTTGACAGCGGGCGATGACTGAACGTAACAGGGACTTAAGACGGCGGGACCCCATCACCTGCCGATACTCCGCTAGCGTGGTCACTACAACCCGTTCGGTGACACCAGGGACCGTGGGCGTCGGCGCCCCCGCGGCCCCTTTCTTTCAGCAATTCGGAACCCATAATCCGTGCGCATTCAATTCCTCCATTAGGGATGAATAGATGCGTTTATCCGTCGTGCCCTTTGGAGGCTTATTCAATGCGTCGGCTCCGGCCGCACATCCAGCGGCTCGCCCGATTCTCAATCGTGGGGGCCACCTGTTTCGCGATACAGGCGGGGATCCTTCTCGTCCTCAGCGGGGCCGGGGTGCCGGACACGGCCGCGAACGCGGCCGGATTCCTGGCCTCGGCGCAGGTCAACTTCCTGCTCAGCTCCGCCTTCACCTGGGCCGACCGCCGCCTCCCCGAACCGGGGGCGCGGCCGTGGGCGGCGCGCTGGGTCTCGTTCCAGCTCACCGTCGCGATCAGCCTGGCCTGCAACACGGGCGTGTTCGCCCTCGTCTCGCCCTACCTGCCGCCCGTCGCGGCCTCGGCCGTCGCCGTCTGCGCCGGCGCGCTCCTCACCTACCTCGCCAGCGACCACCTCGTCTTCCGCCGCCGCAAGGCGCCCCAGACCGACCACTTTGGAGATACCCATGACGATCATCGCCGACCAGCCGCGGCATTCCCAGGTCCGAACGGCCGCACCGCCGCCGACTGACGGTGTGGCCGTGGTGATGCCCGCCTACCGCGAGGAGGCGAACGTCGCCTCCACCGTGCAGGACTTCCTGTCCACCCTTGTCCGCGAAGGCATCCCGCACGCCGTCATCGTGGTCGACGACGGCAGCGACGACGACACCGGCGCGATCATCGACCGGCTCGCGGCGGCCCACCCGGGCCGTGTCATCGCCGTCCACCACGCACAGAACCAGGGCTACGGCGCGGCCGTGCGCACCGGACTCGAGACGGCCCTGCGCCGCACCGGGTTCCGCGAGATCCTGCTGACCGACGCCGACTGCCAGTTCCACGCCGACGACCTGGTCCGCCTGCGCGAGTTCAAGAAGGAGGAGCGCGCCGACGCGGTCATCGGCTACCGCCGCCGCCGCGCCGACCCGTGGCGCCGCCGCCTCAACGCCAAGGTGTGGACCCTGCTGTGCAAGACGCTGCTGCGCGTCCCCGGCCGCGACGTCGACTGCGCCTACAAGCTCATCGACCGCTCGCTCCTGCAGGACCTGCGCCTCAGCGGCGAGGCCGCCGCGATCTCCCCGGAACTGCTGTGCCGCATCAGCGGCGACGGCGCCCGCATCGTCGAGCACCCCGTCGAGCACTACCCGAGGGAGCACGGCGAGCAGACCGGCGCGCGCCTCTCCGTCGTCCTCAAGTCCCTCATCAGCCTCGCGGTCGTCTACGGCCATATGGTCAGGGACGCCCGCCGCCTCGGCTGGATCCGCCGCCTCGCCTCCCCCAAGGACCCCGGCGCGGCCCTCGTCGCCCTCGCCGCGTGCCTCATCGCCGTGGGCGCGTACCTCTACTTCGCCGACCACGGCTACCTCCTGGCGTACAAGGACGCCAACTCGCACCTGCTCATCGCCAGACGCGTCGTCGACAGCCCCACGGCCGGGCTCGCCCAGCTCGGCGGCGTCTGGCTCCCGCTCCCCCACCTCCTCGCCGCACCACTGGCGGTGTGGGAAGGGCTGTACCTCAACGGGTTCGCCGGGGCGGCGGTCTCCATGGCGTCCTATGTGGTAGCCGTGCGGTTCCTGTTCACGCACGCCCGCTCGCTCTCGGGCCACTGGGCCGGGGGCCTGACCGCCGCCGGGCTCTTCGCGCTCAACCCGAACGTGCTGTACCTCCAGGCCACGGCCATGACCGAGCTGCTGCTCTTCGCGTGCGCCATCGTCGCCCTGCACTACCTGCACGAATGGTGCCTCGAAGGGCGCCTGCGGGACCTGTCGCTCGCCTCGGGCGCGGTCCTAGCCGCGACGCTCACCCGCTACGAGGGCTGGATCCTCTGCGCCGTCGCCGGGGCGCTCGTGGCGTACACCGCGCTGCGCCGCCACCGCCGCTACTCGCACACCGAGGGCTCGGTCGTCGTGTTCGGCTTCGTCGCGGGCGCGGGCGTCCTGGGCTGGATGGCCTGGAACCTCGCGATCTTCGGCGACCCGATGAACTGGAAGTCCGGCGAGTACGCCGACGCGTCCCTGTGGGTCTCCGAGGGCGAGAAGAACGTCGGCTCGCTGCCGACCGCCGCCGAGACGTACGGCCTCGCCTCGCTCCACAACCTCGGGATCGCCACGGCCGCACTGGGTGTCGCCGGGCTCGTGCTCTACGCGGTCCGCCATCGGCTCCGCTCGAACCGGCTCGTGCCCTACGCGATGCTCGCGTTCGCGCCGTTCTTCGTGTGGGCCCTGTACACCGGCGAGCGGCCCCTCCACGTCAAGGAGGTCATGGGCGCGCTCTACAACGTGCGGTTCGGGCTCATCATGCTCATCCCCGCCGCCGTCTTCGCCGGGTACCTCATCGGGACCCTCGCCAAGCGCCTGCCGGGCCGCCGCCTCGCCGCCGGGACCCTCGCGGCCGCCGCGGTCGCGGGAGCCACGGTCGCGGTCGACGGGGCCGTCACGCTCGACGAGGCCGTCGAGTACCGCGCGAGCGGCTGGGAGGTCGACAACGCCGCCGTCTCCGAGTGGCTGCGCGAGCACCACGACGGCGGAACCACGCTCATGATGTCGTTCGAGAACGAGTCCGTGACGTTCGAGTCCCAGGTCCCGACCGGCTCCCTCGTCTACGAAGGCTCGTACCTGATCTGGGAGCAGGCTCTCGAAGACCCGCACGAAGCGGGGATCGAGTGGATCTACATGCGGGCCACGCCGGGCAGCGAGGACGACGTGTTCGATGCCTTGTGGGGCACCGAAGTCCTCGACGAGCACTACGAACTCGTCTACGACGAAGGCGACCGCCTCGTCTACCGCGCCGGAGGTGCCGAGTGAACCCCGACGCCCCGCCGACCGGGCTCAGCGCCCAGAAGCTCCTCTCCCGAGGCCAGACCGCCCTCGCCGCGTCCGTCGTCGGCTTCATCGCCGCGGCGATCGGCCTCGACCTGCTCACCGGGTTCGGGCCCAGCCCGCTCCAGTGGGCGCAGGGCGGCATGTTCGCCCTCATCGTCCTGTACCTCGCGGTGATCGGGTTCAAGCTCGCGATGGTCCTCGGCTCCGGCCGGTCCACCGCGATGCGCTTCGAACCCGGTGCGCTGCAGACGTTCCCGGACGCCGAACTCCCCCGCTACACCGTGCTCGTGCCGCTCTACCGCGAGGCCGCCGTGGTCCCCGGGCTGGTCCGGCGGCTCAGCGCCCTCGACTACCCCGAGGACAAGCTCGAGATCCTCCTCCTCGTCGAAGCCGACGACGGCGAGACCCGGACCGCGCTCGCGGCCCAGGGGCTCGGGCCCGCGTTCAAGACCGTCGTCATCCCCGACACGGCTCCGAAGACGAAGCCCAAGGCGTGCAACGTGGGCCTGGCCCGCGCCACCGGCGAGCTCTGCGTCATCTTCGACGCCGAGGACCGGCCCGACCCCGATCAGCTGCGCAAGGCCGCGCTCGCGTTCCGGGTCCTGCCCGACCGCGTCGTGTGCGTGCAGGCCGAGCTCCAGTACTGGAACCCCTGGACGAACTGGCTCACCCGGTGCTTCTCGGCCGAGTACGCCACGAACTTCAGCCTCACCCTGCACGGCATGGACCGGCACCGCCTCGCGATCCCGTTGGGCGGCACGTCGAACCACTTCCGCATCGACGCACTCCGCGACCTCGGCGGTTGGGACCCGTACAACGTCACCGAAGACGCCGACCTCGGCATCCGCATCGCCCGGCGCGGCTGGGACGTGCGCATGTTCGTCTCCGTCACCGAGGAGGAGGCGAACTCGCGCCTGGGCAACTGGATCCGCCAGCGCAGCCGCTGGATCAAGGGGTACCTGCAGACGTGGCTGGTGCACTCGCGCGAGCCGCTCAAGCTGTGGCGGGAGCTCGGCACGCGCAAGACCCTGGCGATCCACCTGACCCTCGGGTTCTCCACGGTCACGACCCTCATCAACCCGCTCATGTGGGCGTTGACGCTGTCGTACTTCGTGTTCGGGCCGCAGTGGATGGAGCCGCTGTTCCCGCCTGCCGTCCTTTATGGAGGCATGTTCGCGATGATCGCGGGCAACGCGCTCATGTGCTACGCGCTGATGCTCGGCTGCCTCAAGCGGGGGCTGTACGCGGCGGTGCGGGCGATGCTCACGGTGCCCCTGTACTGGGGGCTGATGAGCGTGGCGGCGTACAAGGCGCTCGGGCAGTTGCTGCGGCCCAGCAAGCGGCACTTCTGGGAGCTGACGGAACACGGACTGGACACATCGGACGAGGTCGAGGAGGAGGTCGTTCATGCTCGGTGAACGCTTGGGCCGCTTGGCGGCCGGAGCGCTGGTGGGGGCCGCGCTACTGGTGGCGCCGGGAGCGCAGGCCGCGCCTCCGGCGGAGTTCGAGAGGCTGCTCGTGGTGGGCGGGCTCGAGGAGCCGACGTCGTTCCGGTTCACGCCGGACGGCGACGTCCTCATCGCGGAGAAGAACGGAGCGATCCAGCTCCTGCACGACGGCGTGCTGCACGACCACCCGCTGATCGAGCTGGCGACGGCGGGCTCCGACGAACGCGGGCTGCTCGGCCTCGAGCTCGACCCGGACTTCGCTTCGAACGGGTACGTGTACGTCGGCTACACGGCCGCTGACAACCTGGACCGGTTGAGCCGCTTCACGATGGCAGGCCACGCGATCGACCCCGGCTCGGAGCTGGTGCTCATCCAGTCGCAGCAGGACGCGAACGTGTTCCACCACTCCGGGAGCGTCAAGTTCGGCCCCGACGGGAAGCTGTACTGGACCCTCGGGATGAACACGAACAACCAGAACCCGCCCAACCTGGGCAACGTGCACGGCAAGATGCACCGCATCAACGCCGACGGCTCGATCCCGCCCGACAACCCGTTCGTGGACACGCCCGGGGCCGAGCCCTCGGTCTGGGCTTATGGACTGCGGAACTCGTTCCGCTGGGACTTCGTCCCCAGTGGACCGAACGCGGGGAGCGTTCTCGCCGGTGACGTCGGCGGCTCCGAGTGGGAGGAGCTGAACCTCATCGAGCGCGGCGCGAACTACGGCTGGCCGCACGTCGAGGGGGTGTGCGCGGACTGCCCTTACGCGCAGCCGGTGTACGCCTACCCGCATACCGCGCCGCCTGCCAGCGCGGGCTCGATCTCCTCGGTCGAGGTGTACGAGGGCGGGCTGCTCGGCGAGCAGTACGAGAACGCGGTGTTCTTCGCGGACTACACGCTCGGCTTCGTGAAGTACCTGGTGATGGACGAGGCCTTCGAGACCGTCGTGTCGGAGCACGACTTCGACACCGAGGCCGGGACGCCCGTGGAGCTCCAGACCGGGCCTGACGGGGCGCTGTACCAGCTGAACATCTACCCCGGTGAGCTGTACCGGATCGCGCCTTCGGGCGGGAACCGGACGCCGGTCGCCGCCGCTTCTGCTACTCCGGACAACGGTTACGCGCCTTTGGAAGTCGAGTTCTCCTCGGCGGGCTCCGCCGATGCGGACGGCGACGCCCTGACCTACGCGTGGGACTTCGGGGACGGCGAGGCCTCGACCGAGGCGAACCCCGTGCACACCTACACCGAGGACGGCGTCTACCAGGCCGTCCTAACGGTCTCGGACGGCGAGAAGTCAGCCGAGTCGACGGTCGAGATCCAGGTGGGCAACACCCGGCCCGAGGCCGTGGTGCTCACGCCCGAGGCGGGCCTGACCTACGACGGTGGCGACCTCGTCTCCTTCACCGGCTCGGCGACGGATCCCGAGGACGGCGCGCTCGACGCCGACTCCCTGTCCTGGACCGTGCAGTTCCACCACGCCGACCACGTGCACCCGTTCTACGGACCGGCCGAAGGCGCTTCTGGCCAGATCGAGATCCCTCGGGCCCCGCACGGCGGCGACAACACGTTCTACCGGATCACCTTGACCGCCACCGATTCCGGCGGCCTCACCGACACCGCCTCCGTCGACGTGCACCCCAACACCGTCGAAGTCGCGATCGCGACCGACCCGCCGGGCCTGGAGTTCACACTCGACGGGCGGCCGTTCGAGACGGCGACGAAGCGGATGGTCGTGGGCACCGAGTACGTGCTGGGCGCGGAGTCGCCGCAGTACGCGGGCGGTTCGCGGTTCCAATTCGCGGGATGGTCGACCGGTGCCGAGCAGCAGCACACGTTCACCGTCCCGGGCGAGGACACGGCCGTGACGGCCCAGTTCGAGGAGCTGCCGTACCCGCCCGCGCCTTGGGAGTCCACGGACATCGGCGAGCGGACCCAGCTGGGGCTCAGCAGCTTCGACGACGGCGAGTTCACCGTGACCGGCGCGGGCTGGGACATCTGGGGCGAGACCGACGAGTTCCATTTCGTCCACCGTCCCCTCGCCGGGGACGGTTCGATCACCGCCCGCCTGACCTCCCAGGAGAACACGAATCCATGGGCGAAGGCCGGAGTGATGATCAAGGAGTCGACCACCGAAGGCTCGACCTACGCGGCGATCGCGGTGACACCCGAACACGGGGCGCATTTCCAGGCGGACTTCGGCACTGACGGCGGCGGCTTCGCATACACCGAGGGCGCGGCCTGGCTGCGGCTCACGAGGGCAGGTGACGAGTTCACCGCCGAACTCTCGGCGGACGGCGTCGAGTGGACCGAGATCGGTTCAGCCGTGGTTGCGATGTCGGCCAGCGCCGAAGTGGGGCTCTTCGCGACCGCGCACGACAACACGCAGTTCTCGACGGCGGTCTTCGACTCGGTCGAGGTCGCGGCGGCCGACCCGGGGCTGACGTGCGCGGATGTCGGCGACCCGGCGCTGGCGGGTTCGGCGGAGTTCGGCCAGGACGGCACGCTCGCCATGACCGGTGCCGGTGACGACATCTGGGGCGACGCCGACCAGTTCCACTACTGCCATAAGGCTCTTGCGGGCGACGGCGAGATCGTCGCCCGGGTGGTGTCGCTGGAGGACACGAACGACTGGGCCAAGGCCGGCGTGATGATCAAGGCCGCGCCGGAGGAGGGCGCGGACTATGTGGCGGCCATGGCGACTGCGGCGGAAGGCGTGCATTTCCAGACCGGTTTCGACCGGGACGTGGACGGCCCGGCGTCTGCTGCCCCGGTGTGGCTGCGGCTCGTCCGCGAAGGCACTACGGTGACGGCCTACCACTCACCGGACGGCCAGGCCTGGGAGCCGTTCGCCAGCGCGACCCTGGAAGGCCCCGCATCGATCGGCCTGTTCGTGACCTCCCATGACGGGAGCGAGTTGAGCACGGCCGTGTTCGACTCGATCATGTTCAAGGACAGCGCACCCGAGATCCCCGAGCCATGGTCCTGTGCCGATGTGGGCGATCCGCAGAAGCCAGGCGATGCCGTCCTAGACGGCGGCACTTGGACGATCGTCGGCGCCGGTGACGACATCTGGGGCGACGCGGACCAGTTCCACTTCTGCCACCAGTCGCTCGCTGCGGACGGCTCGATCACGGCCCGCGTCGTCTCGCAGGAGGACACGAACGACTGGGCGAAGGCCGGGGTGATGCTCAAGGCGGGCACGGGGGCCGGGGCCGAGTACGCGGCGCTGATGGTGACACCGGAGAACGGCGTCCACCTCCAGACGGGCTTCGACACCGACGTGGACGGCCCGGACACGGGTGCGCCGATGTGGCTCCGGCTGACCCGCGCTGGCGACACGGTCACCGCGGCTTGGTCGGCGGACGGCGAGACCTGGACCGACTTCGGAACAGCGACCCTGGCGGGCCCGGTCGAGATCGGCCTCTTCGTGACCTCCCACGACGGCTCCAACCCGGGAACGGCGGTGTTCGACTCGGTCGCCGCCTCATGAGCCGGCGTCCCGAGGAGTAGCGGGGCCTCGGGGCGCTTGACCGCCGCCCGGGACACGAAGGGGGTGTTCCGGGCGGCGCTTTTCGCACTCAAGCAAAAGAGTATAGGTTCTGGTACTCTCTTGACTGAGAGTACCAAAACTGTGAGTACCACGAACTATACTCTTCTCGAGGTGCGGCTTCATGGACTTCTACGGACGCAAGCGCGAGCTCGCCCAGCTCGGCAAGTGGTACAGCGCCGCTGAGCGGGGACCGGGGCAGTGCCTCATCGTGCGCGGCCGTCGCCGGGTCGGGAAGTCGCGGCTCATCGAGGAGTTCGTGCGGGGCCTGGACGCCCCGTCGATGTTCTTCACCGCCTCGAACCTCTCCGCCGTCCAGGAGCTGGAGAACTTCACGCAGGCGGTGCTCGCCTCCGACCTGCCCGAGGCCGACTCGTTCGGAGAGGCGCCCTCCTCCTGGGACAACGCCCTGCGGTTGCTCGCACAGCTGCTCCCCGCAGACCGGCCGAGCGTGGTCGTGCTCGACGAACTCCCCTACCTGACCCGGCATGTCGAGGGGTTCGAGGGGAGCCTGCAGACGGTCTGGGACCGGATCATGTCCCGCAAGCCCGTGCTGCTGCTGCTCGTCGGGTCGGACCTGTCGATCATGGAGGCGCTCAACACCTATGACCGGCCGTTCTACCAGCGCGGGAACCCGGTGCTCATCGAACCGCTGACCGTGTCCGACGTCCAGGAGATGACCGGGCTGCCGCCCGCGCAGGCGATCGACGCCCGCCTGGTCACCGGCGGGATGCCGCGCCTGTGCGTGCAGTGGCCGCGCGGAGCGAACCTGGAGCAGTTCCTGGGGCAGGCGCTCGCCGACCCGGCCGACCCGTTCATCACCTCGGGCGAACTGGCGATCGGCGGCGAGTACCCGCCCGACACGCATGCACCGCAAGTACTTTCGGCGATCGCCTCCGGGGAGCGCACGTTCAGTTCGATCCTCGCCGACCTCGACATCAGCCGCATGACGCTCTCGCGATCGCTCGACAAGCTGGCGGAGAAGGGCGCGGTGGCCGCGGAGCTGCCGCTCTCGACGAAGCCGTCGAAGGAAACCCGCTACCGGATCACCGATCCGTACCTGCGGTTCTGGCTGCACCTGCTGCAGCCGGTGCTCGGCATGGTGCAGCGCGGGCGGGGCGACCGGGCGGTCAAGCGGATCTTGACCGGTTGGCCCGCCTGGCGCGGAAGGGCGGTCGAGCCGCTGGTGCGCGAGTCCTTGGCGCGACTGGTCTCCGATGCGGAGTGGGCGGACCCGGAGAGCACCCTCGAAGCGGGCGGCTTCTGGACCCGCTCGAACGACGTCGAGATCGACCTCGTCGGGGCCGACCGGACCCCGATCGCCAAGCGGATCGGGTATCTCGGGTCGGTGAAGTGGCACGAGACGGCCCCCATCGCCCGCAAGGACTTCACCGCACTCGCGGCCGTCGCGGCCCGCGTTCCCGGGGCGTCCGACGAGACGCCGCTGATCGGCGTCTCGCGTGCGCGCAGCGAACTCGGTCCCTGGACGGCGGTGTACTCGGCCGAAGACCTCGTCGAGGCCTGGCGGTAACCGCTTCCACGTTTTATAGGACTACGGTTTATAAAACCGTAGTCCTATAAACCTCGCCCTACTTGATGGCGCCTGCCGTCAGGCCTGCCTGGATCTGGCGTTGGAAGAGGACGTAGGCGATGAAGATGGGGATCATGGCGAGGACGGTCCCGGCGAAGAGCGCGCCCGAGTCGCCTTCGTAGCCTTGGCGCAGCGCCAGGTTGGCGAGGCCCTGGGAGATCATGGCGTCCTCTGGGTTGCGGCCCAGGAGCACGAGCGGCAGCAGGAACTGGTTCCACTGGCCGATGACGTTGAAGATCGTGATCGCGACGAGCCCGGGCTTGGCCATCGGCAGCATGACCTGGAAGAACAGCCGGTAGTGCCCGGCGCCGTCCACGACCGCCGCCTCCGCGACCCCCGTTGGCAGCGTTCGGAAGAACGCGGTCAGGAAGAACACCGTGAACGGCAGCGAATAGGCGATGTAGACGATCACGAGCCCGGTGTAGGTGTTCAGCAGCGCCACGTTCTGCAGGGTCTTGAACAGCGGGAACAGTGCCAGGAAGACAGGGAACATCATCCCGGCGGCGAAACCGAAGTAGATGATCCGGTTGCCGGGGAACTCGTAGCGCGCCAGCACGTAGGCGGCCATCGCGCCCAGCAGCATCGTGCCGGTGACGCTGAAGACCAGCACCTGCACGGTGTTGAGGAAGTAGCCGCCGATGTTGCCGTTCGTCCAGGCGTTCACATAGTTCGCCCAGTGCAGCGCCTCGGGCAGGCCCAAAGGATCGGAGGCGATCTCCCTCGTGGTCTTGAACGAGGACACCACGATCCACGCCACGGGGACGATGACCATGAGCGCCCACAGCCACAGGAATCCCTGCGAGAAGACGTTGAGCACGTTGCCTTCGGGGCGCGGGGCGCGCTGCGGGGTCCGCGACGCGGGGGCGTCCTGGGCGGTCTCGGTGTCGGTTGCCATGTCGCTCCTCAGAACTCGATCCGCTCGCGGCGGCCGAACCGCAGCGACACGACCGCCAAGGACAGGGCGGCGAAGAACAGGACCACGCCGAGCGCCGACGCGAACGCCTGCTCGCCGTGGTTGAACGCGTACTTCCAGATGACGCCGCCGACCACTTCGCTCGCCGCGTTCGGGCCGCCGCGCTCGGGCGTCATCATGTAGATGAGGACGAAGACGTCGAGGGCGACGATGGAGAGGTAGATCCACGCCGTCTGCACCGAGTCCCACAGGAGCGGCAGCGTGATCTTGAAGAACATCTGCGCGCGCCCGGCGCCGTCGATGATCGCCGCCTCGTACAGGTCGCGCGGGATCGACGCCATCGCCGACGAGAAGAACACCAGGTAGAACCCGACCGCGCTCCACACCAGGACGCCGATCACCGACGCCAGCACGAGCCGCGTGTCCGCGAGGAACCCGTTGACCGGGGCCGGAAGCCCCACAGCCGTCAGGGCTCCCGTGATGAGCCCGCCGAAGTTCTCGGGCGCGTACACCTGCTTCCACAGGATGCCGATGATCGCCACCGACAGCACCTGCGGGAAGAAGTACACGACCTTGTGGAACCGCGCCCCGCGCACGCCCTCGATGCGGCCCTGGCGGACCTTCCCGCCGAGGTTGAGCATGAACGCGAAGAACAGGCCCAGCGCGATCGTCACGACCGGCAGCACCACCAGGATGATCCCGGTGTGCCGCAAGGCGGGCAGCACCAGCCGCTCGTCCTTGAACAGGTTCGCGTAGTTGTCGAACCCGATGTAGTCGAACGAGTTCGACGAACCCGACCAGTCGGTCAGGGAGATCTGGAAGGCCTGGGCGAACGGCAGGATCACCAGCCAGGCGTACAGCCCCACCGGCAATGCCAGGAAGCTCAGGATGAACGGGTACCTGCCGTGCTTCACAGCCCAGGCCCTCCTCTCGAATAGCCGGGGCTAGTCCTCGTGGGTGAACTTCTCGATGGTGTCGTCGGCGGCGGTCTCGTCCGCGATCGTCTGCATCCGCTCGATGAACGCCTCGGGCGTCGTCTCGGCGTTGATGAGCTGGCCGAGCGCGGGGCGCACCTCCTCGTTCATCTTCGTGTACCAGAAGCGGAACTTCGGCTGGAACATGTCGTCCGGATTGGACACCAGCGCGTCCGTCATCTTCGCGGCCTCGTTGTCGAGCTGCACGCCCTTGACCACCGTCGCGGCCTGCACCGTGTCCGCGAAGACCTGCGAGCCCTCGCTCGAGAGCATGATCCGCAGGTACTCGTAGGCGCCCGCGAGGTTCGTCGCGTTCTTCGGCACCACGAACGGCTCCTCGCCGCCAGCGCTGATCAGCCCCGGCTGCGCGCTGCCCGCCAGCGCCGGGACGCCCATCGGCGCGTACTCGAAGCCCTCAGGGGCGATCGAGCGCTGCTCGTTGGGAAGCCACGACCCGCACGGCAGGAACGCGGCCTCGTTGTTGTTGAACGCCGTCTGCGACTGGATGTGGTCGATGCCCGCGCTGCCCTCCAGGAGGTGCCCGTCCTTGCCGAGGCTGTGCATCGCCTGGGCCGCAAGCAGCACCGACTCGTGGCCCCAGGCGCCTTCCTTGAGGTTGTCGATGTCCTTGAGGACCTGGACACCGCCATGGCGACCGGCGAGCATGAGGAACATGTCGTACAGGTACACCGGGTGCTGCCCGGCGTACGTCCACGGCGCGATCCCGGCGGCCTTGATGGTCGGGCAGAGCGCGATCATCTCGTCCCACGTGGTCGGCGGGGTCCAGCCCTGGTCGCGGAAGAGCTTGGCGTCGTACCAGATCGTCCACGCACTGAACACGTAGTTGAGCGCGTAGACCTTGCCGTTGAACGTGCCCGATTCGAGCACGCCGTCGCGCAGGGTGTCGCGGACGGTGACCGCCGGGTCGTCGTACGAGGGCGCGTCGAGCAGCGGCGTGAGCTCGGCGAGCTCCCCGTCGCTGACGAGCGCGTCCATCGGGATCTGCTGCGCGCCCGAGTTGTCGAGGACGTCGGCGGGCTTGCCTTCGGCGAAGCGCGGCTGCTGGGTCTCGGCGATCGCCTGCGTGGCGAGGTGCTCGACCTCGGCGTCGGGGAAGGCCCGGTTGTAGATCTCCTGGTGGGCGATGGCGTAGTCCTGGCCGAAGCCGCCGTCGAAGATGACGACGTTCAACGGCGCCTTGGGGTCGACGCCGAAGGGGTTCTCGGCGTCCTCCCCAACGGTGACCTCGTCGCCTTCGTCGTCCCCGCCGCTGGTGGCGCACGCCCCCAGCGAGGAGGCCGCGAGTCCGGCCGCAGTGGCGCCGAACAGGTTGCGGCGGTTGAACATCGGGTGCTTGTCGGCTGGCGTGTTCCTCATGGTCGCTCCTTCAAGGGGTAGCAGGTTGGGCATGACCGCAGTGGACGGCGGGAGGGTCAGCTCGCTCCGTTCCGGGAGTTGTTGCGGGTCGGCCGGTGGCCGACCACGGCCCGGGCCCGTGACTCGAGTGCTTCGAGGGCCGCGGGGAAGCGCCGCTGCGCGACCGCGATGTGGACGAGGTCGGCGACGAGCAGCGCGGAGTGCCGGGACGCGAGCAGGTCGGCGCGGTGGCCGGTGCGGGTGGTGGCCGAGACGAGGCAGATGTCGGCGATCTCGCCGAGCGCCGACTCTCCGTCGCCGGTGAGGGCCACGGTGAGGGCGCCGCGGCTGTCGGCCTCCGAGAGCATCTCGATGACCTCGGCCGTGGAGCCGGAGAGGGAGACGGCGAAGGCGACGTCGCCTTCGCCGAGGAGGGCGGCGCTGGCGAGGGCGTCGTGGACTTCCGTCCAGACCCAGGCGGCGACGCCGGTGCGGTAGAAGCCCATCTGGAGTTCGCGGGCGACGGTGGCGCTGGTGCCGACGCCGTAGACGTCGACGCGGCGGGCGTCGCAGACTCTGGCGGCGACGCGTTCGACGGCGTCGAGGTCGAGGGTGTCCACAGTGTCGCGGAGCATCGCGGCGTCGATGGTGATGAGCTGCTTCAACACCCGGTCGAGGGGGTCGGAGGGTGCGATCTCCTGGCCGATGTTGACGTCCCAGCCGGTCTCGCGGCGGGCGGAGGCGCGTCCCGTTTCGGTTGCGATTGCAACCCTGAGGGCTGCGTAACCGTCATATCCGAGATGGCGGCAGAATCGAGTGATGGTTCCTGGGGAGGTGCCGGAGATTTCAGCGAGGTCCATGATCGTCGCCCGAGCCGCGGCTTCGGGGTCGGCGAGCACTTGTTCGGCCACTTTCGACATGGCTTCGGACAGTTCACTGGCGCCGTGGCGGATCCGTTCGAGGACTCCGGCCGCGGCGGGGGTGCTGGGTGCATCTGGGCTGGTTCGCTCCATTGGCATCCCCTTCGGGAGGTGGATGCAAGAAAAACTATTACCTGTGCCACACTCGTGTCAAGTTCGTGAGAATTATTTTTACTGGTTTGCACCGAAGGCGGATACTGCTGGTATCGCAAGGAGCGGGGACCCCAACATGCACGCAAGACTCGCCGTCGGCCTCGACGCCGGCGGGACCAGCAGCCGCGCCGTCCTCATCGACGAGACCGGCGCGGTGCTCGGCACCGGCGCGTCAGGACCGGCGAATCCGGTCGGCGGCGACCGGGAGATCGCGCTGTCCAACATGGCCCTCGCGTTCCAGCGGGCCCTCGGCGGCATCGACCCGGCCGAGGTCGGCTCGGTCTGCGTCGGCACGGCCGGAGCGCTCTCGCTCACCGAAGAGGTGCGCGAGCTCTCCGCGGACCTCAAGCGGCGCTTCTCCACGGACTGCGACGTCCAGGTCGTCTCGGACGCGGTGATCGCGTTCGCGGCCGGATCGTCCGCGCCCGACGGCACGGTCGTCGTCTCCGGCACCGGCGCGGTGGCGTTCGCGATCCGCGACCGCGCACCGGACACGCGCTCGGACGGCTACGGCTGGCTCTTCGGCGATGCCGGATCGGGCTTCTGGCTCGGCCGCGAAGCCGTGCGCGCCGCACTGCGGCATATCGACGGCAACGGCCCCGGCGGGCGACTCGTCGAGGCGATCATCGCCGCGATCGCGCCCGACAAGCGGCGCTCAGGCGCGTTGGTGGCCAAGTGCATGGCGGACCCGCCCGTGCGGCTCTCGCGCTTCTCCGCGCTCGTGTGCGAGGCGGCGGACGGCGGCGACCCGGTCGCCGAGTCGATCGTGGCCAGGGCCGTGGGGCACCTCGCCGAATCGGTCTCGTACGTCGTCGACCGCGAACTGCCGATCGTCATGGCGGGCAGCCTCCTCACGCGCCCGACCCCGATCGCCGCGCTCCTCCAGGAGCGGTTCCGCCTCGTCTACCCGAAGGCTGGCATCAGCAAGGCCACCGACCCCGCCATCGGAGCGGCCTGGATGGCCGCCAGCGCCTTCGTCACCGACCCCGAGGCAAGGGTCCGGCTACACCGCCAGCTGGCCTGGCGGTAGGCGGCGAACGCGCCCGCGTCCCACTGTCGTACCCCGATGGGACCATCGATTCGGGGGCGGCCGCACATCGCCGCCCTTATCGACCACTCGCGCGCTCAATCTGTCGCGAGCGCCCCCGACAGCCGTCCCTCCGCAGCCTCCAGCCGCGCCTTCGCCTCTGCCGCTTCGATGCCGAGTTCGAGCATGACCACCGCGGTCTTGACGTGCTCGCCGGAGGCGGCCAGGGCGGCTTCCGCGGCCTCGGCGTCGGCTCCGGTGATCTCGCGGATCATCCGCACCGCGCGGGCGGCGAGCTTCGAGTTCGCGACCTTCATGTCCACCATGTAGTTCCGGTAGACCTTCCCCAAGCGCACCATGCTGATCGTCGAGATCATGTTGAGCACGAACTTCTGCGCCGTGCCCGACTTCAGCCGCGTCGAACCGGCCACGACCTCCGGCCCGACCTCCACCTCGATGCGGTGCTCGGCCGCCGCCGACAGCAGCGTCCCCGTGTTGCACGAGAGTCCCACGGTGAGCGCGCCGCGCCGCCGGGCCTCCTCGACCGCCGCGACCACGAACGGGGTCCGGCCGCTTGCGGCCAGGCCCACCACCGCGTCGTCGGGGCCGATGTCCTCGGCGGCCATCGCCGCGACTCCGGCGGCCGCATCGTCCTCGGTGCCTTCGACCGCGCCGCCCTCGGCGGCCTTGCCGCCCGCGATGACCGCCTTCACCAGCTCGGGGTCGGTCGAGAACGTGGGCGGGCACTCGGCGGCGTCCATGACCGCCATCCTCCCGGCCGTCCCGGCCCCCACGTACCGCAGCCGCCCGCCCTTCGCGAGCCGCTCGGCCACGGCGTCGATCGCGGCGGCCACCTCGGGGAGCACCGCGGCGACGGCGGCGGGGACGCTCGCGTCGGCCTCGTTCATCGTGCGCGCCAGGTCAAGCGTCGAGAGCCCCTCGATCCCGGCATAGCGGGGATCGGCCTGCTCGGTTGCCAGCGCGGCCAGCTGGGTGCGCGCCTGCAGGCGCTCGGTCGTCTCACTCACAGTTGCGAGCCTAGCGCAATGAAATGAATTTTCATCCCACCGGTTAGGAATGAAGAATCCCGCCGCACCATGCACGGGCGCCCGCAGGTGTACGGTGTCGTCATGCCTGCCAGCCGCGCCGACACGCCCAACCTCCTGGTGCTCATCAAATCCGTCCTGCCCTCGCTCTCGAAGGCGGAGACCAAGGTCGCCCAGGAGATCATCCGCGAGCCCGAGGCCGCCTCCACCCGGACGATCACCGAACTCGCCCGCGCCGCAGGCACCTCCGAGGCCACCGTCGTGCGCTTCTGCCGGTCCCTCGGCCTCGCCGGACACCGAGAGCTTCGCATGCGCGCCGCCCAGGCCGTCATCGGCACCGGCGACGGCCCGGACCGCGAGATCGCCGGCGGCGACATCCCCACGGGCGCCGACATGTCCCGCATCATCGCCACCGTCTCCTACGCCGACGTCGGCGCGATCACCGACACCGCCAACGCCCTCGACACGGCCGCCTGCGAAGCCGCCGTCGCGGCCCTCGCCGCCGCCGGGCGCATCGACGTCTTCGGCGTCGAGGCCTCCGGGATCGTCGCCGCCGACCTCGTCAAGAAGCTGCACCGCATCGGATCCACCGCGTTCTCCTGGCCCGACGTGCACGCCGCGCTCGTCGCCACCGCGCTCGCGGGCCCCAAGGACGTCGCCGTCGCGATCTCCCACTCCGGGGCCACGACCGAGACCGTCGAGTTCCTCGAGTCGGCCCGCGACCGGGAGGCGACGACGATCGCCATCACCAACCACGCGCGGTCGCCGCTCGCGAAAGCAGCCGACCTCGTCCTCACCACCGCCGCCCGGGAGACCACGTTCCGGTCGGGCGCGACGGTGAGCCGGATCGCCCAGCTCATGGTCGTCGACTGCCTCTTCGTGGGCGTCGCCGCCAAGCAGCGCAAGCGGTCCGCGAAAGCCCTCGCCGCCACAGCGGCAGCGGTATCAGGCCGCCAACGCGCCTGAACGCGCCGGACGGCGGGGGCCCACCAGGCCCCCGCCGTCCGGTGTGGACTGCCGTCCTACGTGTTGTTGGCGAGGGCCAGGAGGCGGTCCCTCGTGCCGTTGAAGTGGTCGCGGTCGACGTTGCCGGAGATGCCGGAGACCGAGCCGGTGGCGGTGTACTGCCAGAACGTCCAGGTCGTCGAGCTCCAGCCCGCCGGGAGCGTCGGGGACGAGGCGCCCCAGTGCGCGATCCACAAGGGGCTCTTGGACGCCATGCCCGTCCACGAGCCGGTGCACGAGTTCCACCATGAGGCGGTCGTGTAGATGACCACGTCGCGGCCGGTGCGCGCCTTGTAGCGGTTGTAGAAGTCGGTGATCCACGTGCGCATCTGCGTGGTGGTCAGGCCGTAGCAGGCCGCGCCCGAGGGCGGGGCCTCCAGGTCGACCGCGCCCGGCAGCGTCAGGTTGTCCGCCGACCAGGCGCCGCCGTTGCTGGCGAAGTAGTCCGCCTGCGCGGTGCCGCTCGAGGAGTTCGGGCGGGCGAAGTGGTACGCGCCGCGGATGACCCCGGCCGCGTGCGCCGCCGGGTAGTTCGTGTTGAACCGGGGGTCCTTGTAGGTCGTGCCCTCGGTGGCCTTGATGTAGGCCCACTGGACGCCGGAGTTGCGCACCGAGGTCCAGTTGATCGAGCCCTGGTAGTTCGAGACGTCGATGCCGGCGATGCGCGTCTGCGCCTGCGCGGGGCTCGCGACGGCGAGCCCGGCGACGGTGAGGACGGTGGCCGCGATGAGGACCACGGCGGCGCGGAGTCGGTTGAGGGTAGGGGAAGGCTTCACTTTTACTCCCTGCTTGTGAGGAGATCAGTGGATTGGGAGGAGTGCACGGTTTTGCACCCGGAACCCAGTATGAAGAGAAGTTCCACAGGGAGTCAAGCGTGTGAAAATAACTTTCTACTACGTGCGAGTGAACGACTACGTGTAGTTCAGGCCGTGCCCGAAGGCGAACGCCGTCCCGCCGTCCGCACCGGGCACGTCGACCGGCAGGGTCCCCGTCGGATTGACCGCCCCGGTGATCACCTTGGCCAGGGACGCAAGGGAAGCCAACGTGTACGAATAGGACGCCAAGCTCGCGTTCACGGCGCTGTGCCGGGCCGCGTCGTAGGGCGTGCCCACCGCGGCGGTGACGACCGGGACGCCGGTCTTCAGCAGCTCGGCGACCAGCTTCGCCTGCGCGCCATCGGCTTCCACGCTGAACGTCGAGACGACGACGAGCCCGCGGCCCTTCGCGGCCTCGACGGCGGCCTTGACCTGGTCCGCGCTGGGCTCCTCGCCGGTGACGAGCGCTTCCGCCTGCAGCCCTTCGGCGTTGAGCGACTCCGTGAGCCGGGCGGTGGTGTTCTCACCCCAGCCGGTGACGAGCACCTTCCCGGTCTTGAACGGCAGCGTCCCGTCGTTGGCGAGCAGCGTGATCGAGCGGTCGGCGATGTCGGCGGCGACCTCGCGGTGCGCGTCCGAGCCGACCACGTCAGTGCCTGAAGGATCGGTGCCGGGCTCCGCGGCGATGCCGCGCGCGAACTTGAGCGCCAAGAGCCGCCGCACGGAAGCGTCGATGCGCTCCTCGGTCAGCTCCCCCGAGGCGACCGCGGCGAGCACCGACTCGTACGCGAGCGGGAAGTCCGGCGGCATGAGCAGCATGTCGACCCCGGCCTGCAGCGCCATCACCGGCACCCGCTCGTCGCCGTACTCGGAGCGGACCCCTTCCATCTCGAGGGAGTCGGTGACGACGACGCCGTCGAACCCGAGCTGCTCGCGCAGCAGGCCCGTGATGATCGGCCCCGACAGCGTGGCGGGCTTCAGCGAGTCGTCGAGCGCCGGGAACTGGAGGTGCCCGGACATGACCATGTCGGTCCCGGCCCCGATCGCGGCCGTGAACGGCGGGGCGTCGATCCGCTCCCACTCCTCGGCGGTGTGCGTGATGACCGGCAGGCCCAGGTGGCTGTCCGTGCCCGTGTCGCCGTGGCCCGGGAAGTGCTTGGCGGACACCGCGACTCCCCCGGCCTGGTAGCCGCCGGTCTGCGCGGTCGTGAACTCGGCGACGAGCGCCGGGTCGGAGCTGAAGGACCGCACCCCGATGACCGGGTTCGCCGGGTCGACGTTCACGTCGGCGTCCGGTGCGAAGTTGAGGTTCAGGCCCATCGCGCGCAGCTCGGCGCCCGCCGCTTCGGCCGCCCGGGTCGCGGCCTCGACGTCCCGGGTCGCTCCCAGCGGCATCGCCCCGGGGAACTGCGTGGCGGGCTCCCCGATCCGCACGACCGTGCCGTACTCCTGGTCGGTCGCGATGAACAGCGGCACCGCAGAGGCCTCCTGGAGGCCGTTCGAGAGCGCCACGACCTGGTTAGGATCAGTCAGGCCGTTCGCCCAGTCGAAGTAGATGATCCCGCCGGGCCTGAACTCGGCCACGAACGCTGCACCGTTGTCGGCCCCGAGCCGCTCCCGGTTCGAGTCGACCGCGTCGGCCTGGTCGGTATCGGCCGTCTCGCCGTGCACGTAGACCATGAACAGCTGACCGACCTTGTCCTTCAGCGACATGGCCGCGAGCGTCTCGTGGACCCACTTCTCCGCAGAGTCCGGGTCCGGCAGCTCGAAGCGGTCGGGCTCGTCCTCATCGCGCCGCGACACCTCGGCGATCACGGCACCGCCGCCGATGACCGCGAAGGCCCCGGCGACACTCGACACGAGCACGGTCTTGCGGGAGAGCTTCGGCGAACGCACCCGCCCATCCTGACCCAGACCCGCCGACCCCGCAAATCCGACCCTCGCCCCAACCCGCCCGAATCACACCCGCCCGCGCCCTTTCCAGACACAGAGAAAGCCGGGAGGGAGCGGATGCTCCCTCCCGGCGAAGACCAAGCCTGCGGCCTACTCCGGTCCGATGACGTCCAGCTTCGGGAAGTACGTCTTGTACCTCGACGTATCCCGTGTCAAGAGCCGATACCCCCGCACCATCGCGTGCCCCCCGATATAGAAATCGGGCAGCGGTGAGCGCTTCGAGCCTCCGCGTTGCTTGTACAGCTTGAAAGCTTTGCCCGCCAGGAAAGCCGCCGAGTATGGCAGCGGCTCCCGCACCACGGTGTGCGGCGGAATCAAGGCTTCGAGATCCTCGGCCCGATCGAACCGCACCGAGAGCTCCGCGTAGATCAGCGGGTTGGTACAGAGCGGGCCCTCGTTGAACGCCTCACTGAGTGCCGCCTCGGACCAGGACTTCCACTCCGAGTCGGGGCCGAAGGAATCGAGCCAGATGTTGCTGTCGACGAGCGTCCACACCAGCTCATTCGCCACGCAGCATCTCCATGAGCTCGTCCGTCGTCTTGTCCATGTTCGCTGTCCCGCGCCCGGAGATGCTGCGCACGAAGCGCTGGCCGCGCGTTTCCGTGCTCGGCACCGGCCTCAGTACGACCTCGCCGTCAACCTCGACCATCTCGAACTCGTCTCCGGGGAGCCACCCGAGGCGGCTACGGATCTCGGCAGGCACAGTGACCTGCCCCTTCGTGTTCATCAGCATGTTCACTGTCACCTTTCCAAGATACGTATCAGGAGGTAATACCTACTGCATTTTAACTCCGTTCACGTGTCGCGCGTACCTTTCGCGGAGACGACGAAAGCCGGGAGGGAGCGGATGCTCCCTCCCGGCTTCACAAGCCGTTCTAACTGCTTAGAACTTGAGGCCGTTCTCGCGGGCGGCGTCGGCCAGGGCCGCGACGCGACCGTGGTACTTGACACCACCGCGGTCGAACACGACCGCTTCGACACCGGCGGCCTTGGCGCGCTCGGCGACGAGCTTGCCGACCTCGGTCGCCTTCGCGGTCTTGTCGCCCTCGAACGCGCGCAGACCGGGCTCCACCGTCGACGCGGCGGCCAGCGTGTGGCCCGTCACGTCGTCGATGACCTGAGCCACGATGTGCTTCGAGGAGCGGAAGACCGCCAGGCGCGGCTGAGCGGCCGTGCCGGTGATCTTCTTGCGACCACGGAAGTGACGCCGGTTCTTGCCGATCCGGCGACGCTCGGAGACCGAGCCGGACGGGCGGCGGTTTTCGAGTTTGCTCGCCATTACTTACCTGCCTTCCCGGCCTTGCGGCGGATGCGCTCGTCGACGTACTTGACGCCCTTGCCCTTGTAGGGCTCCGGCGGACGCAGGCGACGGATGTTCGACGCGACCTGGCCGACGAGCTGCTTGTCGATGCCCTCGACGTGCAGCAGGGTCGGCTTCTCGACCGTGAACGAGATCCCCTCAGGGGCGTCGACCTGGATGGTGTGGGAGAAGCCGAGGCTCATCTCCACGCCCTTGCCCTTGGCGACGGCCCGGTAACCGGTGCCGTTGATCTCGAGGGACTTCTTGTAGCCCTCCGAGACGCCGACGACCAGGTTGTTGACGAGGCTGCGCGCGAGGCCGTGCAGGGCCCGCGACTTGCGCTCGTCGTTGGGGCGGGTGACGTTGAGCGACCCGTCCTCGTTCTTCTCGATGGCGATCGGCTCGGGCAGCTCGATGCTGAGCTGGCCCTTGGGGCCCTTCACGGTCACCGTCGCACCGTCGATCTTGACGTCGACGCCGGAGGGCACCAGAATCGGCTGCTTCCCAATGCGGGACATGCTTATACCCTCCTGCTACCAGACGTAGGCGATGACTTCGCCGCCCACGCCGCGCTTGCGAGCCTGACGGTCCGTCAGCAGGCCCTGGGACGTGGACACGATGGCCACACCCAGGCCGCCGAGGACGCGCGGCAGCTCAGTGGACTTGGCGTAGACCCGCAGGCCCGGCTTGGAGACGCGGCGCAGGCCCGCAAGGGACCGCTCGCGGCGCTCGCCGAACTTCAGGTCGATGACCAAGGTCTTGCCGACTTTGCCCTCTTCAGGGTCCACGACGCGCCACTCGGCGATGTAGCCCTCCTGCTTGAGGACCTCCGCGATGGAGGCCTTCATCTTGGAGTGCGGCATCGCGAGCTGGTCGTGGTACGCCTGGTTGGCGTTCCGCAGACGGGTCAGCATGTCTGCGATCGGGTCGGTCATTGTCATTAGCGTTGTTTACCTTTCTCACCCCGGTTCCCCGCCTTATGGAGCACGGCAGGGCCTGTGGCGATCGGAGCTATAGGCCTGGAGTTACCAGGAAGCCTTGTGGACGCCCGGGAGTTCACCCGCGTGGGCCATGTCGCGCACGCAGACGCGGCACAGGCCGAACTTGCGGTAGACGGCCTTCGGCCGGCCGCACTTCTGGCAGCGGGTGTAGGCGCGCACGGCGAACTTCGGCTTCCGCTTGGCCTTCGCGATGAGGGCTTTCTTCGCCATTAGTCGTTCTCCTTGAACGGGAAGCCGAGCAGCTTCAGGAACGCCCGGCCTTCGTCGTCGGTCTTCGCGGTGGTCACCAGCGTGATGTCCATACCGCGAACCCGGTCGATCTTGTCCTGGTCGATCTCGGGGAACACGCTCTGCTCGGTGAGACCGAAGGTGTAGTTCCCGTTGCCGTCGAACTGCTGGTCCGAGAGACCGCGGAAGTCGCGGATGCGCGGCAGCGCGATCGCCAGGAGGCGGTCGAGGAACTCCCACATGCGGTCGCCGCGAAGGGTGACCTTCGCGCCGATCGCCTGGCCCTCGCGCAGCTTGAACTGCGCGATCGACTTCTTCGCCCGGCGGACGAGGGGCTTCTGACCGGTGATGGTCGTCAGGTCCTCGAGCGCGCCGTTGATGAGCTTGGAGTCGCGAGCGGCCTCGCCGACACCCATGTTGACCACGATCTTCGTCAGACCGGGGATCTGGTGGATGTTGACGTACTTGAACTGTTCCTGCAGCGCGGGACGAATGTCGGAGCGGTAGGTCTCCTTCAGACGCGGCTGGATCTTCTCTGCAACGTCAGTCATTACAGGTCCTTACCCGTCCGCTTCGAAACGCGGACCTTGCGGCCGTCGTCGCCGAACCGGTAACCCACGCGGGTGGGCTGGTTGTCGGCGTCCAGGACCTGCACGTTCGAGATGTGGATCGCGGCTTCCTGCACCACGATGCCACCGGTCTTCGAACCGCGCGCGGTCTGCCCGGCCTTGGTGTGCTTGGTGATGCGGTTGACGCCCTCGACGAGCACGCGCTCGCGGTCGGGGTACGCCTCCAGCACCAGTCCCTCGGCACCCTTGTCCTTGCCGGCGATGACGCGGACTCGGTCGCCCTTCTTGATCTTCATCTCTTACAGCACCTCCGGTGCGAGGGAGATGATCTTCATGAACTGCTTGTCGCGCAGTTCGCGGGCGACCGGCCCGAAGATACGGGTCCCTCGCGGTTCGCCGTCCTTGACGAGGACGGCGGCGTTCTCGTCGAACTTGATGTACGTGCCGTCGGGACGGCGCGTCTCCTTGACCGTGCGAACGATGACCGCCTTGACGACGTCACCCTTCTTCACCCCGGCGCCGGGAGTGGCGTCCTTGACGGTGGCCACGATCGTGTCGCCGATACCGGCGTAGCGTCGGCCGGAGCCGCCGAGGACACGGATGCACAGGATCTCCCGCGCACCGGTGTTGTCGGCGACCTTGAGCCGCGACTCTTGCTGAATCACGTCCCGATCCCCCTACTTCGCCTTCTCGAGGATCTCGACGATGCGCCAACGCTTGGACTTGGACAGCGGACGGGTCTCCATGATGGAGACGCGGTCGCCGATCCCGGCCTCGTTGTTCTCGTCGTGAGCCTTGTACTTCTTGTTGGACCGGATGACCTTGCCGTAGAGCGGGTGCTTCTTGCGGTCCTCGACCTCGACGACAGCGGTCTTGTCCATCTTGTCGCCGACGACCATGCCTTCAAGCACCTTGCGTCGGCCGCGAGTCTGAGTTTCCTCGCTCACTTCTCAACCTCCTCGGGCGCGGAGCTGAGACCCAGCCGGCGCTCGTTCATGACGGTGTAGATCCGCGCGATCTCCTTGCGGACCAGACCGAGCTCGTGGTTGTTCTCCAGCTGGCCCGTAGCGTTACGGACCCGCAGGTTGAACAGCTCTTCCTTCTTCTCCACGAGCTTCGCCTGGAGTTCCTTGTCGTTGAGCTCGCGCAGCTCACCGGTGTCGATACCAGTAGCCATGACTACTCACCTGCCCCTTCGCGAGAGACGATGCGGCACTTCATCGGCAGCTTGTGGATCGCACGCTGCAGCGCCTCGTGGGCGATCTCCTCGGTCGGGTAGGAGAGCTCGAACATGACGCGGCCCGGCTTGACGTTGGCCACCCAGAACTCGGGCGAACCCTTACCGGAACCCTGACGGGTCTCGGCGGGCTTCTTCGTGATCGCGCGGTCCGGGAAGATCGTGATCCAGACCTTGCCGCCACGCTTGATGTGGCGGGTCATCGCGATACGAGCCGACTCGATCTGGCGGTTCGTCACGTAGCTGTGCTCCAGCGCCTGGATGCCGTACTCGCCGAAGGAGACCTTCGTGCCGCGAGTGGCCTTGCCCTTGCGCTTCGGAGCGTGAGGCTTCCGGTAACCGCGCGGCGGTTTCCGTGGCATGAGCATGTCGCTTAGCCCTCCTGCTTCTCAGACTCGGCGGGCGCGGCGGCAGCGGCCTCGGCAGGCTGAGCGGCGCCACGGCCACCACGGCCGCGTCCGCCACGGGCAGCGCCGGCTCCGCCGCGGCCACCACGGCCGCCGCGGTCGGGACCGGAGTCACGACGACGCTGCACCTGCTCGGCCTGCTCCTTGAGCGTGGCCTCACCCTTGTAGATCCACACCTTCACGCCGATGCGGCCGAAGGTCGTGGCGGCCTCGAACAGGCCGTAGTCGATGTTCGCGCGCAGCGTGTGCAGCGGGACCTGGCCCTCGCGGTACTGCTCCGAACGGCTCATCTCGGCGCCGCCGAGGCGGCCCGAGCACTGCACCTTGATGCCCTTCACGGTCGGGTTGCGCATGGCCGACTGAATGGCCTTGCGCATCGCGCGACGGAAGTTGACACGGCTGGACAGCTGCTCGGCCACACCCTGGGCGACGAGCTGAGCGTCGATGTCGGGGTTCTTGACCTCGATGATGTTCAGCTGGACCTGCTTGCCGGTCAGCTTCTCCAGGTTGCCGCGCAGACGATCGGCCTCGGCGCCCTTGCGGCCGATGACGATGCCCGGGCGGGCGGTGTGGATGTCGACGCGGACCCGCTCGCGGGTGCGCTCGATGTCGACCTTGCTGATGCCGGCGCGCTCGAGACCCTTGGTCATGAGCTGGCGGATCTTGACGTCCTCACCGACGTAGTCGGCGTACTCCTTGTCGGCGTACCAACGCGAGGTCCAGTCTGCGCTGATGCCGAGGCGGTACCCGTGCGGGTGGATCTTCTGCCCCATTAGGCGTTCTCCTCCTTCTCAGCGTTTTCGTTGGACTGCACATCGGCTTCGACCGGCTTCGGGGCGGCGGCCTTGGGCCGGCGAACCGAGGGAGAAGCGGACTGCTTGGCCTGGACCGACTCGACCACCACGGTGATGTGGCTGGTGCGCTTGTTGATCCGGTAGGCGCGGCCGTGGGCGCGCGGACGGTACCGGCGCATGGTCGGGCCCTCGTCGACCTTGATCTCGGACACCAGGAGCGATTCCGGGTCGAGACCGAGGTTGTTCTCGGCGTTCGCCTGAGCCGACGCGATGACCTTGTAGACCACCTCGGCCGCGCTGAAGGGCGCGAACTCGAGGGTCGTCAAGGCCTCGTCCACAGGCAGGCCACGCACGAGGTCGACGACGCGGCGCGCCTTGCGAGGTGCTACGCGGACGTACCGCGCCACCGCGCGCGCCTTCGGAGCCTCCTGCTCCACTGTTGCCATCGTTCTAAATCCTTCGTTCGTTTCTCAAAGCCCGTGGCCTAGCGGCGACGGCTCTTCCGGTCGTCCTTCTCGTGCCCGCGGAAGGTGCGGGTGGGAGCGAACTCGCCGAGCTTGTGCCCGACCATGTTCTCCGTGACGTAGACCGGAACGTGCTTGCGACCGTCGTGCACGCCGAAGGTCAGCCCGATGAAGTCCGGGGTGATCGTCGAGCGGCGCGACCAGGTCTTGATGACGTTCTTGCTCTTGGTCTCGATCGCGACGTCCACCTTCTTCTGCAGGTGGTCGTCGATGAACGGGCCCTTTTTGAGGCTGCGAGCCATGGACTACTTCCCCCGCTTCCGGTTGACGTTGCGACGACGGACGATGAGCCGGTCGTTCGGGTGGTTCCGCTTGCGGGTGCGGCCCTCGGGCTTACCCTGCGGGTTCACCGGGTGACGACCACCGGACGTCCGGCCCTCGCCACCACCGTGCGGGTGGTCGACGGGGTTCATGACGACACCGCGGACGGTCGGGCGCCAGCCCTTCCAGCGCATGCGGCCGGCCTTGCCCCAGTTGATGTTGCCCTGCTCGGCGTTGCCGACTTCACCGACGGTGCCGCGGCAGGTGACCTGGACCAGGCGGATCTCACCGGAAGGCATGCGCAGGTGCGCGTACTTGCCTTCGCGGGCGAGCAGCTGGATCGAGGCGCCCGCGGAGCGGCCGAGGGCGGCGCCGCCGCCCGGCTTGAGCTCCACCGCGTGGATCGTGGTACCGACCGGGATGTGACGCAGCTCCAGCGAGTTGCCGGGCTTGATGTCGGCCTCCGGGCCGTTCTCGATCACGTCACCCTGCTTGATGCCCTTGGGGGCCAGGATGTAGCGCTTCTCGCCGTCCGCGTAGTGCAGCAGCGCGATGTTGGCGGTGCGGTTCGGGTCGTACTCGATGTGAGCGACCTTCGCCGGGACGCCGTCCTTGTCGTGCCGACGGAAGTCGATCACGCGGTAACGGCGCTTGTGGCCGCCGCCGCGGTGACGGGTCGAGATCTTGCCCGAGTTGTTGCGGCCGCCGGTCTTGGAGATCGGGCGCAGCAGCGACTTCTCAGGGGTCGAGCGGGTGATCTCGGCGAAGTCGGAGACGCTCGAACCGCGACGACCCGGGGTCGTCGGCTTGTACTTGCGAATAGCCATTGCTTCTTGCTCCTACGAGATCTGTCCGCCGAAGATCTCACCCAGGCGACCGGGGTCGCCCTCGACGGTGATGATCGCGTGCTTGACACTCTTGCGCTGACCCCAGCCGGTACGGGTGCGCTTGCGCTTGCCCGAGCGGTTCAGGGTGTTGACGCTCTTGACGTCCACGTTGAAGATCTGCTTGACGGCGATCTTGATGTGGCTCTTGTTGGCGCGCGGGTCGACCTCGAAGGTGTACTTGCCCTCACCCAGCAGGGTGTAGGTCTTCTCCGAGATGACCGGCTTGATGATGATGTCGCGCGGGTCGGCGACGGTCACTTCGCTCACGCCGCGACCTCCTGCTCAGTCCGGTCAGCGATGAACGCCTCGAGGGCGGCCTCGCTGAACACGATGTCCTCGTTGTTGAGCACGTCGTAGGTGTTGACCTGGCCCCAGTCGAGCAGGTGCACCTCGGGCAGGTTCCGCAGGCTCAGGGCCGCGGTCTGCTCGTCGCGCGTGAGGACCACGAGGACCTTGCCGGCCTCGGTGATCGCCGCGAGCGCAGCCTGGACGGTCTTCGTCTTGGGCGTGTCGCCCTCGATGAAGGCGTCGATGACGTGCACGTTCTCGCCGCGCACCCGGTCGGTGAGGGCGCCCGCGAGAGCGGCGGCCTTCATCTTCTTGGGCGTGCGCTCGGCGTACGAACGCGGCTGCGGGCCGTGGACGACGCCGCCGCCGGCGAACTGCGGGGCGCGGATCGAGCCCTGACGGGCGCGGCCGGTGCCCTTCTGGCGGTACGGCTTCTTGCCGCCGCCGCGGACTTCCCCGCGGGTCTTGGTCTTGGCCGAGCCCGTGCGGGCGGCGGCCAGCTGCGCCGTGACGACCTGGTGCATGAGCGGGATGTTCGGCTCGACGTCGAAGATCGACGCGGGGAGCTCGATGGTCTTACCCGTCTCCTTGCCAGAGGCGTTCTTGACGTTGATTTCGAGGCTCATGGTTATGCCACCTGCTTGACTGCCGTGCGGACGAGCACCAGGCCGTTCTTCGGCCCGGGGATGGCGCCCACGATGAGCAGCAGACCGCGCTCGGCGTCGACCGCCTGGATGCGCAGGTTCTGCGTGGTGTGACGGGCGTGGCCCATCCGGCCGGCCATGCGCATGCCCTTGAAGACGCGGCCCGGGGTGGCGCAGCCACCGATCGAACCGGGGGCGCGGTGGACCTTGTGCGCACCGTGGCTGGCGGGGAGACCGCCGAAGCCGTGGCGCTTCATGACGCCGGCGAAGCCCTTGCCCTTGGTGGTGCCGGTGACGTCCACGAGCTGACCGGATTCGAAGATGGTGGCTTCGACGGTCTGGCCGAGGTCGTAGTCGGCGGCGTCCGAGGTGCGCAGTTCGACGAGGTGGCGACGCGGAGCGACACCGGCCTTCTCGAAGTGGCCCTGGAGCGGCTTCGTCACGTTCTTGAGTTTGATGTCTCCGAAGCCCAGCTGGACGGCCGCGTAGCCGTCGACATCGGGCTTGCGAACCTGGGTGACCACGTTCGGGCCGGCCTGCACCACAGTGACCGGAACGGCGCGGCCGTTCTCGTCCCAAACCTGGGTCATGCCGAGCTTGGTGCCCAGGATTCCCTTGATCTGCCTGTCCATTGGTCCCCTACAGCTTGATCTCGATGTCGACGCCGGCCGGGAGGTCAAGGCGCATCAACGAGTCGACCGTCTTCGGGGTCGGGTCGAGAATGTCGATGAGGCGCTTGTGCGTGCGCATCTCGAAGTGCTCGCGCGAGTCCTTGTACTTGTGCGGCGACCGGATCACGCAGAAGCGGTTGATCTCAGTCGGCAGCGGCACCGGCCCGGAGATGGCAGCACCGGTACGGGTGACCGTCTCCACGATCTTGCGGGCCGAGGAGTCCACGACCTCGTGGTCGTAGGCCTTCAGCCTGATGCGGATCTTCTGTCCCGCCATGTGTCCTAACCTTACGTAAATTGGCTGTTCAGACCGCTCCACGCGGTCGGGCGTGTCGCGAGTTCGAGACTGGCTTGGGCACAGCAGTGCCTCTCGCTGGTCTCTTTGGCTCGCCCGCCTGCCCGTCGTGAAACGGTCCCTCTCAGCACCTACGAGTGCCTACTCGGGCCCGCGGGCCGGGCGTGAGCACCGGCGTCCGTCGCAGTGCACAGCACTGGGAACGCCGGAGCGTACGCAACCTGAATATTATGCCTGCTCCCCCATTCGCCCAGCAAGCTGGGGTCGGGCAACAGTGGGACAGGTTACGCGTATGCGTGGTGTCCGCGTCTCGGACGCCGGACCGGAGGGTATCGCCGGTCACCGGGCGTTCGAAATGAGACGCAAGTAAACCGGGGCGGCTCACGAATGAGCCGCCCCGGCACTAGGTCTTACTTGAGGACCTTGGTGACGCGGCCGGAGCCGACCGTGCGGCCACCCTCGCGGATCGCGAAGAGCAGACCCTCGTCCATGGCGATGGGCTGGATGAGCTCCACCTTCATGTCGGTGTTGTCACCCGGCATGACCATCTCGGTGCCCTCGGGGAGGGTCACGACGCCGGTCACGTCGGTGGTCCGGAAGTAGAACTGCGGACGGTAGTTGTTGAAGAACGGCGTGTGACGGCCGCCCTCGTCCTTGGACAGGATGTAGACCGCGGCCTCGAAGTCGGTGTGCGGGGTGGTCGTGCCAGGCTTGACGGCGACCATGCCGCGCTCGACCTCTTCGCGCTTGGTGCCGCGGAGCAGGAGGCCCACGTTCTCACCGGCGCGCGCGTCGTCGAGGGTCTTGCGGAACATCTCGATGGCGGTGACCTTGGTCTTGATCGCGCCCTCGCGGATGCCGACGATCTCGACTTCCTCGTTGGGGAGGAGCACACCGCGCTCCACACGACCGGTGACCACGGTGCCGCGGCCCGTGATGGTGAAGACGTCCTCGATCGGCATGAGGAACGGCTGGTCCGTGGCGCGCTCCGGCTCCGGGACCGAGTCGTCGACGGCCTGCATGAGGTCGGCGACGGCGTCGACCCACTTGGCCTCGCCCTCGAGGGCGCCGAGCGCCGAGACCTGCACGACCGGGGCGTCGTCGCCCGGGAAGCCCTGGTCGGACAGCAGCTCGCGGACCTCCATCTCGACGAGCTCGAGGATCTCCTCGTCGTCGACCATGTCGGACTTGTTGAGCGCCACGACGACGTAGGGGACGCCGACCTGGCGGGCCAGGAGGACGTGCTCACGGGTCTGCGGCATGGGGCCGTCAGCGGCGGACACGACCAGGATCGCGCCGTCCATCTGAGCGGCACCGGTGATCATGTTCTTGATGTAGTCGGCGTGCCCGGGGCAGTCGACGTGCGCGTAGTGACGCGCCTCGGTCTGGTACTCGACGTGCGAGATCGAGATGGTGATACCGCGCTGGCGCTCCTCGGGAGCGTTGTCGATCTCGTCGAACGGCGTGTACGGGTTCAGGTCCGGGAACTTGTCGTGCAGGACCTTGGTGATCGCCGCGGTGAGCGTGGTCTTGCCGTGGTCGACGTGACCGAGCGTGCCGATGTTCACGTGCGGCTTAGTGCGCTCGAACTTTTCCTTTGCCACTTCGTCCTCCTGTGGACTGGGTAAATCTGGTTTGACTTATCTAGGACCCATTGCGTCGCTTTGGAATAGCAACACCGCTGCTGGCAACAGGTGGTCGGCGGGCGGGCGCCCAGGCTTGGGCGCCCAGTCCGCCTACTCGCCTGTCGCCTTGGCGATGATCTCCTTGGCGACGTTCGCCGGGACTTCGGCGTAGGTGTCGAACTGCATCGAGTAGTTCGCACGCCCGGCAGTCTTCGACCGGAGGTCGCCGACGTAGCCGAACATCTCCGAGAGCGGCACGCGGGCGGTGACCGTGCGGTCGTTGCCCCGCTCGCCCATCTCCTGGATCATGCCGCGACGGGAGTTGATGTCGCCGATGACATCGCCCATGTTGTCCTCAGGGCAGATGACCTCGACGGCCATGACGGGCTCGAGGATCACCGGACGAGCCCGCTTCGCGGCCTCCTTCAGCGCCATGCGACCCGCGATCTTGAAGGCCATTTCCGAAGAGTCGACCTCGTGGTACTGACCGTCGATGAGCTCCATCTTGACGCCGACCAGCGGGTAGCCCGCCAGCACGCCGTCCCCGAGCGCGGACTCCGCGCCGGCCTTGACCGACGGGATGTACTCGCGCGGGATGCGGCCACCGGTGATCTTGTCGTCGAAGGCGAAGATCTCGTCCTCGTTCGACTTCATCTCCAGCGGCTCGAGGTTGACGAGCACGCGCGCGAACTGACCGGAACCACCGGTCTGCTTCTTGTGCAGGTACTCGACCTTCTCCACCCGCTGGGTGATGGTCTCGCGGTAGGCCACCTGGGGCTTGCCGATGTTCGCCTCGACGCCGAACTCCCGCTTGATGCGGTCGACCATGATGTCGAGGTGCAGCTCGCCCATGCCCGAGAGCACGGTCTGGCCGGTCTCCTCGTCGGTCTGGACCCGGAAGGTCGGGTCCTCTTCGGCGAGGCGCTGGATGGCGGTGCCCAGCTTGTCCTGGTCGGCCTTCGACTTCGGCTCGATGGCCACGTCGATCACCGGCTCCGGGAAGATCATCGACTCCAGGATCACCTGGTCGTTCGAGTCGCTGAGCGTGTCACCGGTGGTGGTGCCCTTGAGGCCCTGCACCGCGATGATGTCGCCCGCCTGCGCCGACGAGCGCTCTTCGCGCTTGTTGGCGTGCATCTGGTAGATCTTGCCGATGCGCTCCTTGCGGCTCTTGGTCGAGTTGATGACCTGAGTGCCGGACTCAACGGTGCCCGAGTAGATGCGGACGTAGGTGAGTCGACCGAGGTGCTTGTCGGTCTGGATCTTGAACGCGAGGCCCGAGAAGGGCTCCTCGACGTCCGGGTGACGCTCGGCCGGGGTCTCGTTGTCGGTGAGGGTCCCCTGGATGGCCGGGATGTCGAGCGGGCTCGGCAGGTAGTCCACGACCGCGTCGAGCAGGGGCTGGACGCCCTTGTTCTTGAACGCGGTGCCGCAGAGCACCGGGTTGATCGCGTTGGCGATCGTGGCCTTGCGGATCGCGGCCTTCACATCGGCAACCGAGATCTCCTCGCCCTCCAGGAAGCGCTCGGCGAACTCGTCGTCGGCGTCCGAGAGGGTCTCCATGAGCTTCTCGCGGTACTCCTCGGCCTGGTCGGCCAGGTCCGCGGGGATCTCCTCGACGGTGTACTCCTCGCCGAGACCGGTCTCGCCGCGCCACACCTTGGCGTGCATCTCGACCAGGTCGACGACGCCGATGAAGTCGGCCTCGTTCCCGATCGGGAGCTGAATCACCGCGGTGTTGGAGTTGAGGCGGTCCTGCATCATCTCGACGCAGCGGAAGAAGTTCGCACCGGTGCGGTCGAGCTTGTTGACGAAGCACATACGCGGGACGTTGTACTTGTTCGCCTGACGCCAGACGTTCTCGGTCTGCGGCTCCACGCCCGCGACACCGTCGTAGACGGCGATGGCGGAGTCGAGCACGCGGAGCGAACGCTCCACCTCGACGGTGAAGTCGACGTGGCCGGGCGTGTCGATGATCTGGATGATGTTCTCGCCCCAAGAACACTTGGTGGCGGCGGAGGTGATGGTGATACCACGCTCCTGCTCCTGCTCCATCCAGTCCATGGTCGCGGCGCCGTCGTGGACCTCACCGATCTTGTGCGACACACCGGTGTAGTACAGGATGCGCTCGGTGGTGGTCGTCTTGCCGGCGTCGATGTGGGCCATGATGCCGATGTTGCGGAGCAGGGCGAGTTCCGCGTTAGCTTTGTTAGCCACGATCTCTCAGTCTCTCTGCGACTACCAGCGGTAGTGCGCGAATGCCTTGTTGGAATCGGCCATCTTGTGCGTGTCCTCGCGCTTCTTGACCGCGGCGCCGAGGCCGTTCGAAGCGTCCAGGATCTCGTTCGTCAGACGCTCGACCATGCTCTTCTCGCGGCGGTCGCGGGAGTACCCGACCAGCCAGCGGAGGCCGAGGGTCGTGGCGCGCTGCGGGCGCACGTCGACCGGCACCTGGTAGGTGGCGCCACCGACACGGCGGGAGCGGACCTCGAGGGTGGGCTTGACGTTGTCGAGCGCACGCTTGAGGATCACCACGGGGTCCGAGTCGGCCTTCTTGCGGCAGTTCTCGAGGGCTTCGTAGACGATGCGCTCGGCGAGGCGGCGCTTGCCGTCCTTGAGGACCTTGTTGATGAGCTGGGTGACGAGCACCGAGTTGTAGACCGGGTCGGCGGTAAGCGGCCGGCGCGGCGCGGGACCTTTACGCGGCATGCTTACTTCTCCTTCTTCGCGCCGTAGCGGCTGCGGGCCTGCTTGCGGTCGCGGACACCCTGGGTGTCGAGCGCGCCGCGGATGATCTTGTAACGGACACCGGGCAGGTCGCGGACACGACCGCCGCGCACGAGCACGATCGAGTGCTCCTGCAGGTTGTGGCCCACACCCGGGATGTAGGCGGTGACCTCGGTGCCGTTCATGAGGCGCACGCGGGCGACCTTGCGCATAGCCGAGTTCGGCTTCTTGGGCGTGGTGGTGTACACGCGCGTGCACACGCCGCGGGCCTGCGGGCTGCCCTTCAGCGCGGGCGTCTTGGTTTTGCTGGTCTTGGCCTTGCGGCCGTTGCGGACCAGCTGCTGGATGGTTGGCACTGAGGCGAACCCCTCTCAACAGTCGACGGTTGCGTATTCCTGGCTGTGCGGCGTCACCTGTCCCCCAGATCACTCTTTCCGGGCCCGCAAAGGGCCAGGTCAGTGACGTGGGTTTCCGTCCCCCGCGTTCGGGCGTGTCGCGTCTCTCCGGACCCATACCGGCATGCCGGGCAGACGAAGTCCGCCGTCGTGCAGGTTCAGACGCGTTCGCGAACGGACCCTGTCAGGGCCGGCCATCAAGACCGTGTCCGCGAAGCCCCCAGTGCGAGGGATGCGTGCCGATGACGCCAGCTGACGGGATCAGATCCTGTCTTCTTGCAGGCACGCAACCTGGCCTGGCTCTCACGGGGACCAAGCTGCCGGAGTTGACAGGGCCACCATGCCGCTCAAAGCGGTGTCCAGGCGCAAGGGAAAAGCCTACCTAGCCTAACGGGCGAGGTCAAAGCGGTTTTCGCCCCGCAAGGTATCCGTGTTCAGTGTCACGGATGCTTGAGGAGGAGTGCTCTGGCCTGCTCGTTCGGTGCGGTAGACACACCGTGGCCTATATTAGCTCGCGATGCGGGACGCGCCCGCGCGGGATGCCTCATCAGAGGCGCTGTTCACCAGCAGTTCCCTCAGGCGTCAGCCTGAAACCGCGACGCCCCCGTCATAGGTCGCTCCCCCGGCCTCACGGGCGAGCGAGACCACCCAGACGAGCAGTGCCGCGACCACGACGGCCGAGGCGATCCCGATGGCGGTCCAGGCCTGCCGCCGGATCGACGCCAGCCGCGAGCCCCCGAGCAGGAACCCTTCGGAGGCACGGATGTCGGCCTCGGCCTGGCGGGCGAGCATGAGCGCGATGACCGCGGGAACGGCCCCGCCGACAAAGAGCGACAAGGCGACGCCGACACCGGCGAGCAGCCTGGCCGCCACCACCTTCGTCGACTCCACCGGCTCCGGATCGTCCGGATGCCGAACCCCGAAAACCCCGCGCACCTCAACCACCCGCCCATCCTATGGGCCGGTTCGCTCCGTCGCGTCCGCGGTGGTTCCACCGAACGATTCGAGGTCGGCCGAAAACTCCGCAGCGCTGAAGAAAATCCTGCCCTGCCCGGCCGCGATCTCCTGAAACGCCGGTGGGCCGGTGGCGCTTTCGCGCCACCGGCCCACCGGTTTCTTGCATGCCGTCGGGAATCGGCAGGTGTTCGCTTAGAAGGAACCCAGGTCGTAGGAGTCCTCGAGGCTGACCGCCGGGCCGCCGCCGTAGGCGAAGGCGCTGGCAGTGGTGTCCTCGTAGCCGCCGAGGGAGTAGACCGCGGCCTTGGCTTCCTCGGTGGGCTCGACCGACACGTTGCGGTACTTGGCGATGCCGGTACCGGCCGGGATCAGCTTGCCCAGGATCACGTTCTCCTTCAGGCCGACCAGCGAGTCGGACTTGCCGGAGATCGCGGCCTCGGTGAGGACGCGGGTGGTCTCCTGGAACGAGGCCGCGGACAGCCACGACTCCGTCGCCAGCGAGGCCTTGGTGATGCCCATCAGCTGCGGACGGCCGGAGGCCGGCTCGCCGCCGTCGGCCAGCACCTTGCGGTTCTGCTCCTCGAACTCCAGCCGGTCCACCAGGGAACCCGGCAGGAACTCGAGCGTGCCCGAGTCGATGATCGTCACGCGCTTGAGCATCTGGCGCACGATGATCTCGATGTGCTTGTCGTGGATCATCACGCCCTGCGAGCGGTACACGTCCTGGACCTGCTCCACCAGGTGGCGCTGGACCTTCCGCGGACCGAGCACGCGCAGCAGCTCGTGCGGGTCGATGGTGCCCTC
Source organism: Glycomyces sp. NPDC048151 (assembly GCF_043202775.1). Lineage (NCBI taxonomy): Bacteria > Bacillati > Actinomycetota > Actinomycetes > Glycomycetales > Glycomycetaceae > Glycomyces > Glycomyces sp. NPDC048151. The sequence goes on from NZ_JBIDBB010000002.1 coordinate 453,197, forward strand.
GACGAGCTTCTCGCCGACCTCGACGCGCTCGCCGTCGCCCACGCGCAAGCGCAGACGGCGCGGCACCTTGTCGACCACGATCTCCTCGGAACCGTCGTCCGGGGTGATGATGATCTTCCGGCTCTTCTCGGCGTCCTCGATGCGCACGGTGCCGCTCGCCTCCGCGATCGGCGCCTTGCCCTTGGGGACGCGCGCCTCGAAGACCTCCTGGACACGCGGCAGACCCTGCGTGATGTCCTGCGAGGTCGCCGCACCACCGGTGTGGAAGGTACGCATCGTCAGCTGGGTACCGGGCTCACCGATCGACTGCGCCGCGATGATGCCCACGGCCTCGCCGAGGTCGACCTTCTCGCCGGTCGGCATCGAACGGCCGTAGCAGGCCGCGCAGACGCCCTGGCGGGACTCGCAGGTGAGCACCGAGCGGATCTTCACCGTGGTGACGCCCGCGGCGACCAGCGTCGCGATGTGGTCGGAGTTCAGCGGCGTGTTGCGCTCGAGGATGACCTTGCCGTCGACCTCGACGTCGTCCGCGAGGTTGCGGGCGTCGACCGAGGAGTCGACCGTGTCGGCCTCCACGAAGCGGCCGTCGATCTCGACGGCGACCTGGAACTCCAGGGCGCGGTCGGTGCCGCAGTCGTCCTCGCGGATGATGACGTCCTGCGAGACGTCCACCAGACGACGGGTCAGGTAACCCGAGTCGGCGGTACGCAGCGCGGTGTCGGCCAGACCCTTGCGCGAACCGTGGGTGGAGATGAAGTACTCCAGCACCGTCAGGCCCTCGCGCAGCGAGGACTTGATCGGACGCGGGATGATCTCGCCCTTCGGGTTCGCCACCAGGCCGCGCATACCGGCGATCTGCCGCAGCTGCAGCATGTTGCCTCGCGCGCCCGAGTTGATCATCTGCCACAGCGGGTTCTCCGGCTGCAGCGTCTCGTTCAGGTCCTCCAGCACCTCGGCCGTGGCCTTGGTCCAGATCTCCGTCAGCTCGCCGCGGCGCTCCTCCGCGGTCATGAGACCGCGGACGTACTGCTTGTCGATCTTGGCGGAGTCCGCCTCGTACTTCTCCAGGATCTCGGCCTTGTGGGCCGGCTCCACGACGTCCTCGATGCCGATGGTCACACCGGACCAGCCGGCCCAGCGGAAGCCCGCGGACTTCAGCGCGTCCAGGCAGGCGCCCAGCTGCACCTTCGAGTAGTGCTCGGACAGGTCGTGGATGATCTCCGAGAGCTGGCCCTTGCGGACCTCGTAGTTCACGTACTCGAAGTCCGGCGGCAGGCACTCGTTGAAGAACACGCGGCCCAGCGTCGTCTCGACCAGCAGCGGCTCGCCCGGGGTCCAGCCCTCAGGGGCCGTCCACGGCTCGCCCTTGCCGTTGTTGATGGTCTCGATGCCGTCCAGACGGATCCGGATCGGCGACTGGAGGTCCAGCTCGCCGCGGTCCTTCGCCATCTGCGCCTCGCCGACGTCCGAGAACGCCCGGCCCTCGCCGACGCGGCCCGGAGACTCGTGCGTCAGGTAGTACAGGCCGATGATCTGGTCCTGCGTGGGCAGGGCCACCGGCTTGCCGTCCGAGGGCTTGAGGATGTTGTTCGACGCCAGCATCAGGATGCGGGCCTCGGCCTGGGCCTCAGCCGACAGCGGGACGTGCACGGCCATCTGGTCGCCGTCGAAGTCGGCGTTGAAGGCGGTGCACACCAGCGGGTGCAGCTGGATGGCCTTGCCCTCGACCAGCTGGGGCTCGAAGGCCTGGATGCCGAGGCGGTGCAGCGTGGGCGCGCGGTTGAGCAGGACCGGGTGCTCGGAGATGACCTCTTCGAGCACGTCCCACACGACCGGACGCGCGCGCTCGACCATGCGCTTGGCCGACTTGATGTTCTGCGCGTGGTTCAGGTCCACCAGGCGCTTCATCACGAACGGCTTGAACAGCTCCAGCGCCATCTGCTTCGGCAGACCGCACTGGTGCAGCTTCAGGCGCGGGCCGACCACGATGACCGAACGGCCCGAGTAGTCGACGCGCTTGCCGAGCAGGTTCTGGCGGAACCGGCCCTGCTTGCCCTTGAGCATGTCGGACAGCGACTTGAGCGGACGGTTGCCGGGGCCCGTCACCGGGCGGCCGCGGCGGCCGTTGTCGAACAGCGCGTCCACCGACTCCTGCAGCATCCGCTTCTCGTTCGCCACGATGATCTCGGGCGCACCGAGGTCCATCAGCCGCTTCAGGCGGTTGTTGCGGTTGATGACGCGGCGGTACAGGTCGTTCAGGTCCGAGGTCGCGAACCGGCCGCCGTCGAGCTGCACCATCGGGCGCAGCTCCGGCGGGATCACCGGCACGCAGTCGAGGACCATGCCCAGCGGCGAGTTGCCGGTGGCCTGGAACGCGGCCACGACCTTCAGGCGCTTGAGCGCGCGGAGCTTCTTCTGGCCCTTGCCGGTCGCGATGGTCTCGCGCAGGCTGATCGCCTCGGCGTCCAGGTCCAGGTTCTCCAGCAGGTTCTTGATGGACTCCGCGCCCATGCCGCCGGTGAAGTACTCGCCGAAGCGCTGCTGCAGCTCGCGGTAGAGCATCTCGTCGCCGATGAGCTGGCGGACCTCGAGCTTGCGGAACGTGTCCATGACCTCGTCGAGACGGTCGATCTCACGCTGCGCCTTGTCGCGGATCTGGCGCATCTCGCGCTCGCCGCCGTCCTTGACCTTGCGGCGGACGTCGGCGCGAGCGCCTTCGGCCTCCAGCTCGGCCAGGTCGGCCTCGAGCTTCGAGGCGCGCTCCTCGATCGCGGCGTCGCGCTGCTGCTCCAGGTGGCGCTTCTCGGCGACGATCTCGTTCTCCAGGGTCGGGACGTCCCGCTGGCGGGCCTCCTCGTCGACCGCGGTGATCACGTACGCCGCGAAGTAGATGACCTTCTCCAGGTCCTTCGGCGCCAGGTCCAGCAGGTAGCCCAAGCGCGAGGGAACGCCCTTGAAGTACCAGATGTGCGTCACGGGAGCGGCGAGCTCGATGTGGCCCATGCGCTCGCGGCGGACCTTCGAACGGGTCACCTCGACGCCGCAGCGCTCACAGATGATGCCCTTGAAGCGGATCCGCTTGTACTTGCCGCAGTAGCACTCCCAGTCCCGGGTCGGACCGAAGATCTTCTCGCAGAAAAGACCGTCCTTCTCAGGCTTCAGCGTGCGGTAGTTGATGGTCTCGGGCTTCTTCACCTCGCCGTGCGACCACTGGCGGATGTCCTCCGCGGTGGCGAGGCCGATCTTCAACTTGTCGAAGAAGTTGACGTCGAGCACTGAACTCTTCCCCTTGATGGTTCTTAAGGATTGGATGAGACGTTGGCGAGGGCGGCTGTCTCTCAAGCCGCCCTCACTCGACGTCAGGCGCTTTCGAAGTCCACGGACGAGGGCTCTTCGTGGGACAGGTCGATCCCCAGCTCCTCGGCCGCGCGGAAGACCTCGTCATCGCTCTCGGTCATCTGGATGGCCTGCCCGTCGGCGGACAGCACCTCCACGTTCAGACACAGCGACTGGAGCTCCTTGAGCAGCACCTTGAACGATTCCGGAATGCCCGGCTCGGGCACGTTCTCGCCCTTGACGATGGCCTCGTAGACCTTCACGCGGCCCACCACGTCGTCGGACTTGATCGTCAGCAGCTCCTGCAGCGCGTAAGCGGCGCCGTAGGCCTGCATGGCCCAGCACTCCATCTCACCGAAGCGCTGGCCGCCGAACTGGGCCTTACCGCCGAGCGGCTGCTGGGTGATCATCGAGTACGGACCGGTCGAACGCGCGTGGATCTTGTCGTCGACCATGTGGTTCAGCTTCAGGATGTACATGTAGCCGACCGAGATCGGGTCCGGGAACGGCTCGCCGGAGCGGCCGTCGAACAGCTGCGCCTTGCCCGTCGGGGCGACCATGCGCTGGCCGTCGCGGTTGGGCAGCGTGTTCGCCAGGACGCCGGTGACCTCCTCGGGGTGCGCACCGTCGAACACGGGCGTACCGACCTTGGAGTTCGCCGGGGCCTCGTCGGCGCCGATGGACTTGAGGGCCTGCTGCCAGGCCTCGTCGAAGCCCTCGAGCTTCCAGCCCGTCTTCGCCGCCCAGCCCAAGTGGACCTCGAGCACCTGGCCGATGTTCATACGGCCCGGCACACCCAGCGGGTTGAGCAGGATGTCGATCGGCGTGCCGTCCGGCAGGAACGGCATGTCCTCCTGCGGCACCACCTTGGAGATGACGCCCTTGTTGCCGTGGCGGCCGGCGAGCTTGTCGCCGACGCCGATCTTGCGCTTCTGGGCGATGTACACGCGGACCATCTCGTTGACGCCCGGGGACAGCTCGTCGCCGTCCTCGCGCGAGAAGGTGCGGACGCCGATGACCGTGCCGGCCTCGCCGTGCGGGACCTTCAGGGAGGTGTCGCGGACCTCGCGGGCCTTCTCGCCGAAGATCGCGCGGAGCAGGCGCTCCTCCGGGGTCAGCTCGGTCTCGCCCTTGGGCGTGACCTTGCCGACGAGGATGTCGCCGTCCTCGACCTCGGCGCCGATCCGGATGATGCCGCGGTCGTCGAGGTCGGAGAGCATCTCCTCGCCGACGTTCGGGATGTCGCGGGTGATCTCCTCCGGGCCCAGCTTGGTGTCGCGGGCGTCGACCTCGTGCTCGTCGATGTGGATCGAGGTGAGCACGTCCTCTTCGACCAGGCGCGAGGAGAGCACGATGGCGTCCTCGAAGTTCTGGCCCTCCCAGGTGGTGAACGCGACCAGCAGGTTCTTGCCCAGGGCCATCTCGCCCTTGTCCGTGGACGGACCGTCGGCGATCGGCTGCCCGGCCTCGACGCGCTCGCCCTCGGTCACGAGCGGCACCTGGTTGATGCACGAGCCCGCGTTCGAACGGCGGAACTTGTGCAGCAGGTAGGTGCGGCGCATGCCGTTGTCCTGCGCGATGGTGATGTAGTCGGCGGAGGCGTCCTCGACGAGGCCGTCGGCCTCGGCGACGACGACGTCGCCGGCGTCGACCGCGGCGCGGTACTCCATGCCGGTGCCCACCAGCGGCGAGTCCGTCTTGATGAGCGGCACGGCCTGGCGCTGCATGTTCGCGCCCATGAGGGCGCGGTTGGCGTCGTCGTGCTCCAGGAAGGGCACGAGCGCGGTCGCGACCGAGGTCATCTGGCGCGGCGAGACGTCCATGAAGTCGATCTCGTCGGCGGTGAGGAGCTCGGCCTCGCCGCCGCGGCCGCGGGCCAGGACCTGCGCGTCGACGAACGAGCCGTCTTCGTTCAGGAGCTGGTTCGCCTGCGCGATGGTGAAGCGGTCCTCTTCGTCGGCCGTCAGGTACTGGACGTCGTCGGTGACCTTGCCGTCGACGACCTTCCGGTACGGCGTCTCGATGAAGCCGAACGGGTTGACGCGCGCGAAGGTCGACATGGCGCCGATGAGGCCGATGTTCGGGCCTTCAGGCGTCTCGATCGGGCACATGCGGCCGTAGTGCGACGGGTGCACGTCGCGGACGTCCATGGCCGCGCGGTCACGCGAGAGACCGCCCGGGCCGAGCGCCGAGAGGCGGCGGCGGTGGGTCAGACCCGTGATCGGGTTGACCTGGTCCATGAACTGCGACAGCTGCGAGGTGCCGAAGAACTCCTTGATCGCCGCCACGACGGGGCGGATGTTGATCAGGGTCTGCGGCGTGATCGCCTCGACGTCCTGGGTCGTCATGCGCTCGCGCACGACGCGCTCCATGCGGGAGAGGCCCACCCGGATCTGGTTCTGGATGAGCTCGCCGACGGTGCGCAGGCGGCGGTTGCCGAAGTGGTCGATGTCGTCGGGGCCGTAGCCCGGCTCGGCCGAGTGCAGGCGCAGCATGAACTCGATCGTCGCGGCCAGGTCGTCCTCGGTGAGGACGCCCGTGGAGATCGGCGAGTCCAGGCCGAACTTCTTGTTGACCTTGTAGCGGCCGACCTTCGCGAGGTCGTAGCGCTTCTTGTTGAAGAACAGGTTCTCCAGCAGCGACTGTGCGTTGTCCTTCGTCGGCGGCTCGCCCGGACGGAGCTTGCGGTAGATGTCGAGCAGCGCCTCGTCCTGCGAGTTGATGGTGTCCTTTTCCAAGGTCGTCATCATGAGCTCGGACCAGCCGAAGCGCTCGCGGATGCGGTCGTTGTCCCAGCCGATGGCCTTCAGCAGCACGGTGACGGCCTGGCGGCGCTTGCGGTCCACGCGCACGCCGACGGTCTCGCGCTTGTCGATGTCGAACTCGAGCCACGCACCGCGGCCCGGGATGACCTTGGCGCTGGTGAGGTCGCGGTCGGAGGTCTTGTCGGGCTGCTTGTCGAAGTACACGCCCGGCGAACGGACCAGCTGCGAGACGACGACGCGCTCGGTGCCGTTGATGATGAAGGTGCCCTTCGGGGTCATCATGGGGAAGTCGCCCATGAAGACCGTCTGGCTCTTGATCTCGCCGGTGGTGTGGTTGATGAACTCCGCCGTGACGAACAGCGGGGCGCAGTAGGTGAGGTCCTTCTCGCGGCACTCCTCGATGGGGGCCTTGACCTCGTCGAAGCGAGGGTTGGAGAAGGACAGGCTCATGGTGCCCGAGAAGTCCTCGATCGGGCTGATCTCCTCGAGGATCTCGTCGAGGCCGCTCACCGCGTCATCGCCCACGCGGGCGCGGTACGCCTCGTTGCCTACGAGCCAGTCGAACGAGTCGGTCTGGAGCGCCAGAAGGTTCGGGACTTCGAGTTTCTCTTCGATCCTGCCGAACGAGATACGGCGAGGTGCGTGCTTGCTCTTGCTGGAGCTGGTCTTGCCAGTGCGGGAAGCTGCCAAGATTCGTCCTTCCGAGGACCTGATTGTTACGACGGCCGGCGCATGCCGCAGTCTCCGCACCGATGCGGGATCGACGAGGACAGCCGGAGACGGGCACAGACCGCGCGGACATGCCAGATATGGCGTCCATCGTCGGTCGATTGCCTGGAATCCCCACCGTCCACGTCCCTCACCGCGTCAAGAAGGCGTGAAGGAGGCAGCGCAAATTAATAGCTTAATGTACGCTCCGGCAAGTGTCAACTTCCCCACCGGGTGGTGGGGTAAGGGGTGACGACAATCTCTCCCGCTGCCGAAGTTCCTTCCGTACATCGCTCCGTTTCCGGTTCGCACGCTCACCGGGACCGTCCTGCGGGCCGCCCCGCGGCGGCCCTCTGCGCTTCGTCCGCGGCGCCGGGGGCGGCCCGGTGGGGGCGGACGTTGCGCGCGCCACGCAGTGGCGCTTGAGGAACTAGTTTGCAGGATCAAGTCACAGTTCGTCAAGTCAGGCGTCTAATTCGCCCGGATGCGCCCCTTCGGCCCCAGCGCCTGAACCGGTGCTCCGCGGGGCCGGGCGGGGAGGGCGAACCCCAGCGCAGCGGGCCCGCGGGCACGGGGCGGGGGCCGCGCGCGCGGGCGTTCTGAAAGGGACGCACAAGATTCGGGGCCCGGGCGTGTCGCGCCGGGCGGGGAGGGCGGGGTCCGGGACGCCTCTGCGTCGCCTGCCGCCAGCCGCGGGGCGCGAGCGCCCCGATGCCGGCCGCAATGCGGCGTCCCGGCCTCGCTCCTGCGGCGGCGGGCCCGGTAGGAGCCGACCGCCTCGTGGTGTTCAACGAGTCCGCGCGGAAAAGGTGACGCGGATTCAGCCGCCGATGGCCTCCTGGGCGGCTTCGACCGCCGTCCGCAGGTCGTCCTGGTAGGCGTACAGCTCCTCGTCCATGGTGAGGAACAGGTCGAGCTGGACCTGGCGGTAGGCGGCCTCGGCGTCCTCCCGGTAGCCGGTGGTCTCGGCGCAGTCGTCGAAGGCGACGGCCATCGCGATCTCGTGGGCCTTCTGGGCCTCGAAGTCGGTCCCGAGGTCGTCCGGCGGCTCGGGGGCGGCCTGGGGGTCGACGAGGAGGCCGTCGTCGTCGTAGACGATGAAGTCCTGGCCCGGGTAGTAGATCTTGTTGAAGTAGGCGTTGACGGGGAGGCTCCCGGTGCGGTCGAACTCCCAGTCGCCCCAGCCGCCCGCTTCGACGCAGTCGAGGAACGCCGTCTCCGGTTCGACGACGGCGGCGCGGTAGGCCTCGCGCAGGGCGTCCCAGTCGGCGGCCTCCTGCGGGGATCGTGGGCCCCAGGACCAGACGGTGCCTGCGGTGGCGCCGTTGGCGGCGACGGCTTCCGGTGCGCCGTAAAGGGATTCGATCATGTCGAGGAGGCAGCCGCCGGGCCGGGCGGCCTCCTGGAGTTCGGGGGCGATCGCGATCTCGCCGTCGTCGGAGGCGTCGGCGGTCGCGTCGCCCGCGGTGAGGCCGTCGCCCATGGAGGCGTACTCCTCGCCGGCGTAGGCCGCTCTCCACGCGCGTATGTCGTCGTAGGAGAGCTCGTAGAAGGCGGCGTTGTCGACGGTGGTGATCGGGCTGTCGGCGGCGAAGGCCTCGTTGTGCTCCTCGTCCGCGCCGCTCTCGTAGCCCTCGTCGGAGTAGGCCCACTGCCCGAAGCCCCATTCGGCGGCGTACCCGGGTTCGTGCAGGAAGCCCTCGAAGGGGTAGGTCTCGACGAGCGCGTCCTGCTCGGCGACCTGCCAGCGGAGCGCGAGCTCCATCTCGTCGTGGACGGCGAAGCCCTGGGCTTCGAGGCAGTCGACGACGAGGCGGCGTTCGGCGTCGGCGAGTTCGGCTTCGAGGCGCAGGTTCTCGTTGACGACGGCCAGGAGCCCGGCCTCGTCGTCGACGGCGCCGGGATCGTCGTCCTTCTCGCCGGTGCAGGCGGCGGCCGCGGCCGCCGCCGCGAGGGCGAGGAGGAGGAAGGGGAGTCGGCCGAGGGGTGTCGGCATGGGGTGCTCCGTTCAGTTGTGTCGTCTTGCAACGGGATAGGGGGCGGCCCGGGCTGCGCCCCATCTGCGCGGCCCGGGCCTTTCTTCCCCGATAGAGAGGTGGCTTGTGTTACTTGTCGAGCAGCTCCTGCGCCTTCGCGATGGCGTCGCGCATGTCGTCCTGCCAGGCGTAGACGTCCTGCTCGATCTCGAGGTAGACGTCGATGTTGGCCTTGTCGTAGGCCTTCTCGGACGGGTCGGCGAAGCCGACCTCGTCGCCGCACTCGGCGAAGTCGACGGCCATCTGGATCTCGTAGGCCTTCCACTCCTCGTAGGAGTCGCCGGCGTCCTCGGGCATCGGCGGGACCACGGTCTCCGAGTCTGTGTCCATCCACATGTCGCGCTCGTCGTCGCTCACGTTCTGGTAGTACAGCTCGTAGAAGAACTCCCAGGTGGGCAGCGTGTTGTACTCGTTGAACTCCCAGCCCTCGTAACCGCGGCCGGTGATGCAGTCGATGTACTCGGCCTGCTTGTCGCCCATCTCGGCCGCGTACTCGGCCTCGATGTTCGCCCACATGTCCTCGCCGTCTTCCTCGCCGCCGTAGGTGGGGTTCTCGGGGCGGTACTCCCAGTACTTGTCGGTGTAGGTCTCGCCGTCCATCTCGTAGGTGGACTCGACCTGGCGGGGCTCGCCGTAGAGCGCCTCGATCATCTCGAGCTGGCAGCCGCCGGGCTTGGGCTCCTCGTAGGCCTCCGGCGCCTCGACGTCGATCTCGCCCTCCTCCTCGGCGGCGGCCTCCTCCTCGAGTGCGGCGGCCTCCTCCTCGGTGAGCTCCTCGACCATCTCCTCCTCGGAGTACATGGAGGCGTACTCGGCTTCGGTGCCGTAGTTCTGCTCGACGTACTCCTCGCCCTGGTAGGCGACGTACCAGGCGTACTGCTCCTCAGGAGTCAGCGCTTCCCATTCGGTGTAGTCGGGCTCGACGTACTCCTCGCCGCCGCCTTCCTCCTCTTCCCACTTGGCCTCCTGGGCCTCGTAGTACTCCTCGGTGGCCGGGTCCTCCATGCCCTCTTCGGAGTTGGTCCAGCCGCCGAAGCCGAACTCCGCGGCCTCTTCGGCCGGGAGGATGAAGCTCTCGTGGGGGTAGCTGTAGGTGAGGGACTTGACTTCCTCGGGCTCGTAGTTCTCGAAGTACCCGGGTTCGTGGACCGTGTGCCCCGCTTCCTCCAGGCAGTTCTGGACGATGCGGTTCTCGGCCGCGGCGATCTCGCTCTCGAGGCGGGCGCTCTCGTTGAGCATCTCGACGAGGCGCTCCTCGTCGGACTTGTCGTCGTCGCCTCCGCCGCCGATACCGAGCATCCCGCAGCCGGCGGTCAGCGCGAGCACTGTCGCCCCGCCGAGTCCGGCCGCCCATCTCCTTGCGGACATCGTCCATCTCCTTGAGTGCGTGGGTGTGTCTACTCGCAAAGACGTGGCGGTGGTTCGGTTTCGTTGCTCGCGGCCCCGATTCTTCTGAGAATTCTTTCCAGCAACGAAAAGACCGGGTCCGCGCCGCCGTGAGGCGGTGCGGACCCGGTCTGCGTACAAGGGCTGGGAGGCCCCTTATGCAGTAATCAGGAGTGCGCGATTACTTGAGGGAGACGGTGGCGCCGGCGCCTTCGAGGGCTTCCTTGGCCTTCTCGGCGTCTTCCTTCTTCGCGCCTTCGAGGACGGCCTTGGGGGCGCTCTCGACGAGCTCCTTGGCTTCCTTGAGGCCGAGGCCGGTCAGGCCGCGAACTTCCTTGATGACCTTGATCTTGGACTCGCCAGCGGACTCGAGGACGACGTCGAAGGTGTCCTTCTCGGCCGCGGCCTCGGCACCACCGGCGGCGGGGCCGGCGGCGGCCACGGCGACGGGGGCGGCGGCGGTGACGTCGAACTTCTCCTCGAACGCCTTGACGAACTCGGAGACCTCGAGCAGGGTCATGCCCTCGAAGGTTTCGAGCAGCTCTTCAGTGGACAGCTTAGCCATGGTGTGGTTCCTTCCTTAAAGTCTTGGGCCTGCTGGGGTTACTCCCCGGCGGCCGCTTTCTTGTCCTGCAGCGCCGCGCCGAGTCGTGCGACCTGCCCGGCGGGGGCGGCGAGCACGGCGGCGGTCTTCTGCGCGGTGGCCTTGAGCGCGCCGGCCAGCTTGGCCAGCAGCACCTCGCGGGACTCGAGGTCGGCGAGCTTGTTGATCTCATCGACGGAGAGGGCTTTGCCCTCCATGTACCCGCCCTTGATGACCAAGGCGTCGTGCGACTTCGCGAACGCGCGGAGTCCCTTCGCGGCCTCGACCGGGTCACCCTTGATGAAGGTGATCGCGGTGGGGCCGACGAACAGCTCGTCCAGGCCGGTGACACCGACCTGGTTGGCGGCGCGCTTGGCGAGGGTGTTCTTGGCGACGCGGTACTGCGTCCCCTCGCCGAGGGAACGCCGGAGCTCGCGCAGCTCTGCAACGGAGAGGCCGCGGTACTCGGTGAGCACCGTGGCGGTCGCGCTGGAGAACTCGTCGGCGAGTTCGGCGATGGCGGTCGTCTTACCCGCCGGGTATTCCCTGTCAGCCATATTTCCCTCCTCTCTCGGCTGGTCAATCCAAAACCGTGCGGAGGCGACAAAAAAGGCGCCCTCGCGGGACGCCATATCACTGGGACCTTCGGGCCCGGGGGCCCGCACCATGGTCGCTTCGAATAGTCGCCCTACGTCGGTCCCGGGTGGTTTACAACCGCGCAAGGCGGTGACCGAACGGTCTTTGGGTTGTTGAAGTCCAGACTAGCAGGCGAGATGAGCGAAGCCCCAGCGCAGTCGCCTGCGCCGGGGCTACATCACACCTCGCGGTGCACTACTTGATCTTGACCGCCTGCGGGTCGACCGGGATGCCCGGGCCCATGGTGGTGGAGATCGTCGCCTTCTTGAGGTAGACGCCCTTGGAGCTCGACGGCTTCAGGCGCTGCACCTCTTCGAGGGCGGCGGCGTAGTTCTCGGCCAGCTGCTCGGCGGAGAAGCTGGTCTTGCCGATCGGCAGGTGCAGGTTCGCGTGCTTGTCCACACGGAACGAGATCTTGCCGGCCTTGATCTCCGTGACGGCCTTGGCGACGTCGGGAGTGACGGTGCCCGTCTTCGGGTTCGGCATGAGACCGCGCGGGCCCAGGATGCGCGCGATCCGGCCGATCTTGGCCATCTGGTCGGGCGTGGCGACGGCGGCGTCGAAGTCGAGCCAGCCTTCGGAGATGCGCTTGACGAGCTCGTCGGAGCCGACCTCGTCGGCGCCGGCGGCGACGGCGGCCTCGGCCTTGTCGCCCTCGGCGAAGACGATGACGCGGACGGTCTTGCCCGTGCCGTGGGGCAGGGAGACGGTGCCGCGGACGAGCTGGTCGGCCTGACGCGGGTCGACGCCGAGTCGCAGGGCGACTTCAACGGTGGCGTCGAACGTGGTCGGCGAGGTCTCCTTCGCCAGCCCGGTCGCCTCGGCGGGCGAGTAGAGCTGGGAGCGGTCGACCTTCTTGGCGATGTCGGTGTACTTCTTGCTGCGCTTCATGTTCCATCCTTCGGATGTCGTGGTGAGGGCGGGCGCGCGCCCTTCCACTGGGTTGGTGTCGGCGGGGAGCCGACGGCGACCGGTCTAGCCTTCGACGGTGATGCCCATGGAGCGGGCGGTGCCCGCGACGATGAGCGACGCGGCGTCGAGGTCGTTGGCGTTGAGGTCGGGGAGCTTCTTCTCCGCGATCTCGCGCACCTGGGCCGAGGTCACCTTGCCGACCTTGACGCGGTGGGGCTCGCCAGAGCCCTTCGCGACACCGGCGGCCTTGAGCAGGAGCTTCGCGGCCGGCGGGGTCTTGAGGACGAACGTGAACGAACGGTCCTCGTACACCGTGATCTCAGCGGGGAGGACTTCGCCGCGCTGGGATTCGGTGGCCGCGTTGTAGGCCTTGCAGAACTCCATGATGTTGACGCCGTGCTGGCCGAGGGCGGGACCCACCGGCGGGGCCGGGGTGGCCTGGCCACCCGCGAGCTCCAGCTTGAACGTCACAACGGCCTTCTTGTTGGGAGCCATCGTGTCCTTCTCTTGATCCTGGGCTTTGCGGAGGCTCGCGCCTCCGCCTTACATGTGAGCGGGACGACGCCCGGTCACGATTACTCGCGTGCGCAGGGCAGAGCTCCGCGCACAACTTCTCCAGGGTACTCGCCCAGGTGGCGGGCACTCTGCAGGAGGTATGTGAGCTGTAGCTCGTGCTACAGCTTCGAGACCTGGTTGAAGTTGAGCTCGACCGGGGTCTCGCGGCCGAAGATCGAGACGAGCACCTTGAGCTTCTGCTGCTCGGCGTTGATCTCGGCGATGGTGGCCGGCATGGACGCGAACGCGCCGTCGACGACGGTGACGGACTCGCCCTCGCTGAAGTCGACCTTGATCTCGACGTCGCCGCCGGAGGACTCGGCCTGGGCCTCGTCCTTGGGCTTCTGCTCCGGCGGGAGCAGCCACTGGATGACCTCGTCGAGCGGGAGCGGGCTGGGCCGGTCGGTGCGGTCGACCACGCCGACGAAGCCGGTCACGCCGGGCGTGTTGCGCACGACGGAGTAGGACTCGGGGGTCATCTCCATGCGGACGAGCACGTAGGACGGGAAGACCTTGGCCTCGACCTTGGAGCGCTTGCCGTTCTTGATCTCCACCTCGGTGTGGGTGGGGACCTCGATCTGGTAGATGTAGTCCTCCATGTCGAAGGACTGGATCCGGTTCTCCAGGTTGGAGCGCACCCGGTTCTCGAAGCCCGCGTAGGAGTGGAGCACGTACCACTCGCCGGGCGCGAAGCGCAGCTTGGCGCGCAGCGCCTCCGCCGGGTCGACCTCGGGCTCGCCGGGTACGGCGTCCTCGTCGATCTCGGGCTCCGCGTCGACGTCCGCGACCTGCGCCGCGGCAGCCTGGGCCGCGACCTCGTTCTTCAGGGCCTCGTCGAACTCAGACACGCTCAACTCTCATTCCGGCTCGACCCCGCCGACGGCGGGGTACTGCGACTGGTCATTTCTACGACGGTGCACACTCGGCCGCACCGGTTTTCTCGGATGCGGGGAGCCCGTCTGTGAAGTCGCGCGCCGGCGGTGCCGGCGCGCGTCATACCCACTAGGGTAGCCGCTCCGGACGGCGGTGCGCCTCAGGCACCGGCGAACCGGCGCAGGTCACGCAAACCGCCCGCTGCCGGGAGGGGCGGGAGGCCGCGCCGCGGGCGGCCGGCGGGGTCTAGGAGTCGGCGCCGAAGGCCCGGCGGACGAGGTCGCCGAAGAGCAGGTCGAGGCCGCCGATGTAGGCCATCATGATGCCGACGAAGACCAGGACCACGACGGAGTAGGTGATGAGCTGGCGGCGGGTCGGGTAGACGACCTTGCGCAGCTGCTCGACGACCTCTTTGAGGAAGCGGCTCAGCTTCTTGAAGACGTTGCGCTCAGCGGTCTTCTCGCCCTGCTTGCGCGTGGGACGACCCTTTTCAGCGGTCGCGTCCGCGTCGGAGCTGCTGGTGTCGTCGGCCACGTCGGCTTCCTCCAGGGTTGGTCTGATCGGGGCGGTCAGGGTTGCAGCATACCGGAGCCGCGAGGGGCGTCACTATCGCGGCGGGGCGCTTCGGGTGCGCTCGGCGTAGGCGGCGACGAGCTTGTCCCGCTCGGTGTTCCAGCGCTCGCGCATGAGGCCCATCTCGTGCTCGACGAACTCCATGAACGCGGCGGTCTGGACGAGGTGGTCGCGGCCGGGGCCGTCGGGCAGGACCTCCATGCCGACGAGGGCGAGGTCGCGGTAGCGGCGGATGATCGGGGCGCGGTCGAGCATGATCGAGCCCCACAGGTCCTCGTCCTTGAGGCGGTAGACGTCGGCGCGGGTCGAGGCGCGGCGGGTCTTGAAGAGGAGCCCGGCCGTGACCAGCTCGCGCACGGCCCCGGAGACGGCGGCGAGGCTGATGCTGAGGCCCTCGGCGATCTCGGCGGCGGTGTAGGTCTCCGCGTCGTCGACGAGGACGTAGGAGAACACCCGGGCCGACATGCGCTGGAGCCCGCTCTCGATGAGGATCGCGGCGAACTGCTCCACGTACTCCAGCAGGGCCCTACGCTCGGCGGTGTGCTCTTCCATCGTTCCCCTTCGGCGCCCTGTCGGATTTCTTGATGTTATCTTGACACGCCATAATTTTCATGAATTCATGAAAACTATGATAGCTTCAAATCATGAACGCAGTCATCCGAACTGAGGGACTGGTCAAGCGCTTCGGCCACGTGACCGCCCTCGACCGCCTCGACCTCGAAGTAGCCCAAGGGGAGACCCACGGCTTCCTCGGCCCCAACGGTGCCGGGAAGTCCACCACCATCCGCGTCCTCCTCGGGATGCTCCGCTCCGACGAAGGCCGCGCCGAACTCTTCGGCGCCGACCCCTGGAAGGACGCGGCCGAGCTCCACAAGCGCCTCGCCTACGTCCCCGGCGACGTCGCCCTCTGGCCCGGCCTCTCCGGCGGCGAGACCATCGACCTGCTCGGGCGCCTGCGCGGCGGCATCGACAAGGCCAAGCGCGACGAACTCCTCGAACGCTTCGACCTCGACCCCCGCAAGAAGGGCCGCTCCTACTCCAAGGGCAACCGGCAGAAGGTCGCCCTCGTCGCCGCGTTCGCCGCCGACGTCGACCTGCTCCTGCTCGACGAGCCCACCTCCGGGCTCGACCCGCTCATGGGCGCGGTCTTCAACGAGTGCGTCAAGGAGGCGTCGGCGCAGGGCCGCACCGTGCTCCTCTCCAGCCACATCATGAGCGAGGTCGAGGCGCTGTGCGAGCGGGTGAGCATCATCCGCAAGGGCGTCATCGTCGAGACCGGCACCCTCGCCGAGATGCGCCACTTCTCGCGCTCGCGCCTGCGCGCCACCCTCAAGAACCCCGTGCGGGGCCTGGAGGACAACGACGGCGTGCACGACCTCAAGGTCGACGGCCTCGACATCGAGTGCAGCGTCGACACCGCCGCGCTCGACGACGTGCTCGCGCAGCTCGCCGTCGCGGGCGTCGCCGGCCTCACGTGCGAGCCGCCGTCGCTGGAGGAGATCTTCCTGCGCTTCTACGGCGACGAGCTCGCCGCCAAAGGCGTGAGCAACGGGGAGCAGCCATGACCGCCGCGGTCGCCGAGATCGAGGACGGCCTGGGCACCCTCGCCGGGACCGGGAAGCTCCTGCGCTTCCAGCTGCGCCGCTCCCGCGTGTACCTGATCGGCTGGCTCGCCGGACTCGCCGGAGGCACCTGGATGGTCGCCGCGTCCTTCCCGGACCTCTACCCGGACGCGGCGGGCCGCGAGGCCTACGGCGTCACCGTCAACACGCCCGCCATGCGGTCGATGACCGGCCCCGAGACATACATCGAGGCGTACGGCGCCAGCACCGGCGCGATGTTCGCCCACCAGATGATCCTGTGGACCGGCGCGCTCACCGCCGTCATGTTCCTCCTCCTGGTCACCCGGCTCACCCGGGCCGACGAGGAGACCTCCCGCTCGGAAGTGTTCCGCTCGAACCCGATCGGACGCCGCGCCGACCTCGCCGCCGCGCTCCTGCTCGCGCTCCTCGCCGCAGTCGCGCTCGGCGCGGTCATGGCGCTCGCCGTCGCCGCGCTCCCAGGCGGCCAGGGCGGCAGCGCGATCCTCTTCGGACTCGTGCACACCGCGGTCGCGGTCGTCTTCGCCGGGATCGCGGCGGTGACCGCGCAGCTGGCGAGCTTCGCGTCGAGCGCGAACGGACTCGCGTTCGCGGTGCTCGGCTGGTCCGCGTTCACCGCCGGGATCGGCAACGCCCAGGAGAACTGGGTCGTGTGGCTCTCGCCGATCGGCTGGGCGCAGGAGACCTTCGTGTACACGCCCGAGCAGCGCTGGTGGCCGATCGTGTTCGCGGGCGCGGTCGCGTCACTCACCGTGTGGCTGGCGTTCGCGCTGGTCACGCACCGCGACTTCGGGCAGGGCATGATGGCCGGACGCCCCGGCCGGGCCGCGGCCAAGCCGGGACTGCGCAGCGCCACGGCGCTCACGTTCCGCCTGACGCGCGGCGTCACCTGGGCCGGGATCATCACGATGCTGCTGCTCGGCGCGGCCTACGGGTCCGTGCTCGGCGGCGCGGACGACATGCTCGAAGGGCTCTCCGAGACCGAGCGGGCCGTGCTCGACCAGGGCGGGGCGAGCATCGAGGACAACGTGGGCGCCACGTTCTCGGCGCTCAACGGCCTGTTCGCGACCATCTTCGGCCTGCTCGTGATCGGCCGGGCCCGCAAGGAGGAGACGCAGGGCCGCGGCGAGCTCATCGCGGCCGCCGCCGTGCGCCGCTCGGGCTGGCCCGGCTCGTACCTGCCCGCCGCGATGTGGGCGGTGACGGCGGCGGTGCTCGTCGCCGCCGTGTTCACGGGCCTGACGGGCGCGGCCTCGACTGGCGACGGCGACTACCTCGGGAAGCTCGCGTACGCCGGGGCGCTCCAGCTCCCGGCGGTGTGGGCGGTCACGGCGTTCGCGTTCGCCGCGTTCACGTGGCTGCCGCGCCTGGGCTGGCTGCGCTGGCTGGCGTGGGTGTGGCTGTTCGTGGTCCTGTACTTCGCGAACCTGCTCGACCTGCCGGAGTGGGCGCAGGCGGTCTCGCCGTTCCACCACCTCGCGGCCTACCCGGCGCAGGACGTGGACTGGCCCGCGTTCGCGATCGTGACGCTCGCCGCTGCTGCGCTGACCGTGCTCGGCTACGCGGGCGCGCGCCGCCGCGACCTCAGTTTCAGCTGAGCCGCAAAGACTCTGCCGTAGAAGGAAACCAGGCGCCGCCGGTCCCGTCCAGGGGCCGGCGGCGCCGTCCGCTCGCTCCTGTCGACGGGCAGTCCCCCACCCACCCGGGGGGCGTCCCCTGCTCAATTTTCTCGCGCCGGTCCGACAAGAAAGCCCCGGTCTTACCGTCGTAAGGAAAAGTGTCACCCGAAAGCGTGAACGCCGCGTGTGCCGTGCCACTCGCGGTTCGCATATGCGCAACCGAATTGTCGTGGGGTCATGGTTCCATTGGGTGCGTGTCCGACCTTCGGTATGAGCTCACCGATCCGCCCGCCGCGGCCGAACCGGGATTCGATCTCGATCCCCGGCAGCGTGCGGTGGTCGACCACCCCTCCGGGCCCCTGCTCGTGCGCGGCGGGCCCGGCACCGGCAAGACCGAGTCGCTCATGCGGGCCGTCGCCGCGAAAGTCGAGGCCGGGACCGACCCGGCCTCGATCCTCGTGTTCGGGTTGCGCCGCCAGGACACCGCCCACCTGCGCAACCGCCTGAACTTCGCCACCGCCGGGCTCTCGGCCGCCGAGGTCGGCGTGTTCACGTTCCCCGCGTTCGCGTTCGCGCTGCTGCGCGCCTCGGCCGTCGCCGCAGGCCGGGACGAGCCGCGCCTGCTCACCGGCCCCGAGGCCGACGCGCTCATCCGGTCGATGCTCGAAGGCGAGGATTTCGCGTGGCCCGCCGGGTTCGACGAGGCGGTGCGCACGTACGCGTTCGCGCAGCAGCTGCGCGACCTCGTGCTCCGCTGCGGCGAGCGCGGCCTGTCCGCGCCCGAGCTGGCGCGGCTCGGCGGCGAGCACGACCGGCCCGAGTGGGCCGCGGCCGCGCGCTTCTACGACCGGTACGTCACCACGCTTGCGCTGCAGTCGATGTCGAGCGCGCTGTACGACTCGGCGGAGATCGTGCGGGCCGCCGCCGCGGCGCTGCGCCGCGACCCGTCGCTGTTCCCCAGGCCCGCTTGGGTGTTCGTCGACGACCTGCAGGACGCGACGCCCGCGCACCTGCGGCTGCTCGAACTGCTCGCCGGGGACGGCGCGAACCTCGTCGCCGCCGGGACGCCGGACGCGGCCGTGTTCGGCTACCAGGGCGGCGACCCCGAGTCGGTGCGGGACTTCCCGTTCCGGTTCCCGCGCCGCGACGGGTCCGAGGCGCCGGTGGTGCAGCTCGACGACACGCACGACACGGCGCTCGCGCCGCTCGCGGCCACCACGGTCCTGTCGCGGCGGCTGCGCGGGCACGACCGGGACCGCAGGCGCGGCACCGCCTCCGAGGAGCCCGGCCGCGTCGACGTGGTCTACCTGCCCTCGCCCACACGGGAGGCCGTGTACGTCGCCGACGTCGCGCGCCGCGCGCACCTGCTCGACGGCATCCCCTACGGGGACATGGCGGTCGTCGTCAAATCCGCTTCGGAGATCCCGCGGCTGCGCCGGGCCATGCAGCACGCGGGCGTCCCGACCCGGCAGGCCGCCGACGATGTGCCGCTCCCGGCGCACCCCACGGTGCGCAACCTCCTGCACCTCGTCCTCGTCGGGCGCGGGCGCGAACGCCTCGACGAGACGAACGCGGCCGGGCTGCTGCACTCGGCGTACGGCGGCGCGGACCCGTTCGAGGAGCGGCGGCTGCGCCAGGAGCTGCGGCGGCTCGCCGTCGCCGCCGACAACTTCTCCCCCGGCGCGGACCTCCTCGTCGAGACCCTCCGCGACCCCGAACGCACTGCGGCCCTTCCCGAAGAGGACTGGGCCGAACCGGCGCGGCGGCTCGGGGCGCTCTTCGGCGCCGCCCGCGAGGGCACCGGACTCAGCGGCACCCTGTGGGCGGTGTGGGAGGCCTCGGGGATGAGCGAGCGGCTGCGGCGCCGGGCCCTCTCGGGCGACCGGCGGGCGCAGCGCGCCGACGCCGAACTCGACGCCGTCATCGCCCTGTTCGACCTCGCCCAGGACTACGAGCGCAAGCAGCCCGGCGCGGGCGTCGAGGTGTTCTGCGAGCACGTCCTCCACCAGCAGCTCCCCGGCGACTTCCTCTCGGCGCGTGCGGAACTGGGCGACGCCGTGACCCTCGCTACCGCGCACGCCGCGCACGGGCGGCGCTGGGAGTTCGTGGTCGTCGCGGGCGCGCAGGAGGGCGCGTGGCCCAACCTGCGCCCGCGCGGCTCGCTCCTGGGCGCCGAAGCGCTCGTCGACCTGCTCGACGGCCGCGCCGACGTCGACCAGGTCGCGCAGCTCCTCGACGAGGAACGCCGCCTGTTCTACAACGCGTGCACCCGGGCCCGGCTGCGGCTCCTGGTCACCGCCGTCGACTCCGAAGAGGCGCAGCCGAGCCGGTTCAGCGCCGAGCTCGGCGTCGAACCGGTCAACGCGCCCCGCCGGGGACGGCCGCTGAGCCTGGCGGCGCTCACCGCGCGGCTGCGCGAAGCCGTCGTCGACTCCGGCCACGCCGAACGCGACGCGGCCGCCGCCGCGCTGCGCCGCCTCGCCGACGCCGACGTGCCCGGCGCCGACCCCGCCAGGTGGTGGGGCCTCGCCGAGATCTCCGACGAACGCGCGCTCGCCCTCGCCGGGGAGACCATCCGCATCTCACCGTCCCAAGTGGAGAAGACGCAGCAGTGCGGGCTGCGGTGGGTCCTCGAGGCCCACGGCGGCGACTCCGGCGACCTCCTTCCCCGCCACCTCGGCACCCTCCTCCACGCTGCCGCCGAAGCTGTCACCGTCGACCCCAACGCCGACCCCAAGGTCGTCATGGAGCAGGTCGTCGGCGAGCACTTCGACCGGCTCCCGTTCGAAGCGCCCTGGCACGCCGAGCAGCAGCGCCAGCGCGTCTCAGGCGCGGTCGAGCGGTTCGCGAAATGGCTGAGCGCCAACAGGAGAGAGCTCATCGGCGCCGAACGCTCGTTCCGGCTCAAACTCGAAGTCGGCCCGCCTGGAGTCGAAGTCGTCATGTCCGGCCAGATCGACCGGCTCGAACGCGACGGGGACGGCCGCCTCTACGTCGTGGACCTCAAGACCGGGAAGAGCGCCGTCTCCAAAGCCGACGCGCAGACGAACCCGCAGCTGGGCATCTACCAGCTCGCCATCAGCGAAGGCGCGTTCGAGGAGGGCTCGGAGCCGGGCGGGGCCGAACTCGTGTACCCGAACGCGAAGGGCGCCACGGCGGTCGCGCGCCAGCAGGGGCCGCTCGGCGAGCACGAGAACCCGGACTGGGCGCGGGAGCTCGCCGGGGACACCGCGATCCGCATGGCCGGGTCCGTGTTCGAGGCCCGCAACACCAGCAAGTGCGAGACGTGCTCGGTCAAACGGTGCTGCCCGATCGCCGACGAAGGACGGCAGGTGACCGATGAGTAAGGCGTACACCGCAGTGGGGCTCGCCAACCGGCTCGGCACGCCCACCCCGACACCCGAGCAGGCCCGTGTCATCGAAGCCGGGCGCGACCCGATGCTCGTCGTCGCGGGCGCCGGCTCGGGGAAGACCACGACCATGGCCGACCGGGTGGTGTGGCTCATCGCCAACCGGGTCGCCCGGCCCGAGCACATCCTCGGGCTCACCTTCACGCGCAAGGCCGCCGCCGAACTCGCCGCGCGCGTCCGCGACAAGCTGCGGCGCCTCACCGAGTCGATCCCCGAACTCGCCGACCTCCACGGCGAGCCCACCGTCTCCACGTACAACGCGTACGCGGGCAGCCTCGTCGCCGAGCACGGCCTGCGCATCGGCATCGAACCGGGCACGCGTGTCATCACCGACACCGGCCGGTGGCAGATCGCGCGCGACCTGGTGTGCGCCTGGGACAGGCCGATGAGCGAGTTCGACGTCGGCGTCGACAAGGTCACCGAGCAGGTGCTGCAGCTCGCCGGGCAGCTCGCCGAGCACTTGAAGGACGGCGACGACCTGCGCGCGTTCGACCGCGCGCTCGCCGAACTCCTCGCCGAACGCCAGGGCAGCCGCTCGAACGACCAGTTCCGGGCGCTCATGTCGCTGCGGCTCAAGCGGGAGCAGCTGCTGCCGCTCGTCGAGTCCTGGGACCGGCGCAAACGCGAACTCGGCGTCATGGACTTCGCCGACCAGCTCTCGCTCGCCGCGCAGCTCGTCGCGGGCGCGCCCGAGATCATCAAGACCGAACGCGAACGCTGGCGCGTCGTCCTCCTCGACGAATACCAGGACACCTCGTTCTCGCAGGTGTCGCTGCTGCGCGACCTGTTCGGCGGCGGCCACCCCGTCACCGCAGTGGGCGACCCGAACCAGTCGATCTACTCGTGGCGCGGCGCCTCCGCCGGGACGCTCATGCGCTTCCCCTCCGACTTCCCCACGCCCGCAGGGCTCCGCGCCGACCGCGTCGAACTCACCAAGTCGTGGCGGAACCGGGCCGAGATCCTCGCCGTCGCCAACCGCGTGTCGGAGCCGCTGCGCGCGGGCAACATCCAGCCGCTCGAAGCGGGCGTCGACGGCCCCGGCCTGGTGCGCGCCGCCATGCACCTCACCGTCGCGGACGAAGCCGACTGGCTCGCCGCGAACCTCAAGGTCATCCGCGACGCGATCGACGAGCAGCGGCGCGCCGAACTCGGCGACGCCGCCAAACCCGTCGAGGCCGCCGTCCTCGTCCGCAAACGCCGCCAGATCCCGGCCCTGCACCGGGCCCTGACCGCCGCCGGGCTGCCCGTCGAAGTGGTCGGCTCGCTCGGGCTGCTGTTCCATCCCGAAGTGGCCGAAGCGGTCGCGATGCTCCGCGCCGCCGCCGACCCGACCGACGGGCCCTCGCTCATGCGGCTCCTCGCCGGGAACCGGTGGCGGATCGGGCCGCGCGACATCGCGGGGCTGTGGGCGCGCGCCCGCGAGCTCGCGCCCGACACGCGCGGGTTCGAGCCGGACGCGGGACGTGAGGCGGAGGCGTCCCTCGCTGACGCGCTGGCCGATCCCGGTCCGGCTGAGCGGTATTCGGCACTGGGGTATCTGCGGTTCGCGCAGCTGCACGAGGAGCTGGGGTGGATCCGGGGCCGGCTGGGGCAGAGCCTGCCTGACGTGGTGGGCGACGTGATCAGCCATTCAGGGCTCGACGTCGAGGTGATGCTGCACCACGGGGACCTGTCGAACCTCGACGAGTTCATCGATGTCGCTGCGGCGTACGAGAACGACACGAGCGGGGCGAGCATCCCCGGTTTTTTGTCCTATCTGGAGACCGCGGCCGAGCGCGAGCGTGGGCTCACGGTGGAGGGCGCGTCCCCGGCGGGCGGGGTGGTGCAGCTGCTCACCGTGCACGCGGCGAAGGGCCTGGAGTGGGACGTGGTGGCGGTGCCGGGGTTGTGCGAGGGCATCCTGCCGGGGAAGGTGAAGGGCGACCAGACGTGGGTGAGCGACGCGGCGCGGCTGCCGTACCCGCTGCGCGGCGACGCGGAGAACCTGCCGGTCCTGTACCTGGAGGACGCCACGGTTCCTTCGGAAGTCAAAGGGGCCGTTGAGGACTTCAAACGCGACGACGAGGAGGCGCGCCTGGAGGAGGAGCGGCGTCTCGCGTACGTCGCTCTGACCCGGGCCCGGCAGGCGCTGCTCGCGAGCGGCTACTGGTGGGAGGCGGAGCGCCGCCAGCCGCGCCCGCCCGCCCCGTACTTGAACGAGGCGGTCGCGGCGGGCGCGGAGGCGACGGTGTGGGCCGATTCCGGACCTTCGAACCCGCTCGAAGAGGACGCCCGCACGGTCGAGTGGCCGAGCAAGGCGCCCTTGGGTTCCCGTCAGGAGGCGTTCGCGGAGGCAGCGGACCTGGTGCTCACTGTCCCCGACGGCACCGCCGAAGGCCCGCAGTCGCGGGCCTGGCAGGAGGAAGCGGCGCTGCTCCTCGCCGAACGGGCCGAACGCGAATCCGGGATCGTGCGGCTCCCCCGCCCAAGACGCCTCTCGACCTCGCAGCTCATGGCGATGCGCGAGGACGAGGAGCGGTTCGCTGCGGAACGCCGCCGCCCGATGCCCGCCGCGCCGCGCCCGGCCACTCAGCGCGGCACCGAGTTCCACGCCTGGGTCGAGGAGTTCTTCGGCGGCGGCGCCCTCTTCGACCCGGCCGACCTGCCGGGCGCGGCCGACCCGGTCGGCCCCGACGCGGACCTCGACCGCCTCAAGGCGTCCTTCCGCGACTCGGCCTGGGCTTCGCGCCGCATCGCTGCGCAAGAGGTCCCGTTCGTCGTCGAGTACGAGGGCACGGTGGTCCGCGGCCGCATCGACGCGATCTTCTTCGGCGAGGACGGCGGCTACGACATCGTCGACTGGAAGACCGGCCGCCCCCCGCAGGGCGAAGCCGCCCGCCACGCCGCGCTGCAGCTCAAGGTCTACCGAAAAGCCTGGGCCCGCCTCCAGGACATCGACGAATCCCGGATCCGTACGGCCTTCCACTACATCGCCGCCAACCACACCTGGTGGCCCGAAGACTGACACGCCCACGATCAGGGAAAACTTCACGATACCGCGTGGTATCACGCGGTATCATTAGCCTATGGCCATGACCTTGCGACTCTCAGAAGAAGACGACCGCCTGCTCACCGAGCGCGCGGCGAAAGAGCACCGGTCGAAGCACGACCTGGTCATCGAAGCTGTGCACGGCTTCCTGACCGAACGACAACGGCGCTTCGACGAGCTGCTCGCCAGGACCCTCGACGAAGACCGCGAGCTGCTCGACCGGCTCGCCAAATGATCGACTACCTCGACCTCGACGATCTTGAGAAGATCGCCATCGCGGTCACAGGCCTCAAACCGCCGCCCGTACGGGATTGGGGCCTGATGGAGTCATCGCTCGCTCGCCCGCAGGCTTCCGTGTTCGGAGTCGAGGCATACCCATCCCTGCATGAGAAGGTCGCCGCGCTGCTGCACTCCCTAGCCCGCAACCACGCGATGCTGGACGGGAACAAGCGTTTGGCGTACACCGCCGCCAAGCAGATGTACGGCCTGAACGGATACCATCTCAAGCCCCCTTCTCCAGAGGAAGGCGACGATTTCATCCGAGCAGTGGCGCAGGGCGACTTCGAGGTCGCCGAAATCGCCAACACGCTTGTGAAATGGACGACCCCGCTCCAATAGCAGAGAGAACGAGAAAGGGCCCCGACGGTTTCGCGTCCGGGCCCCTTCTTGTTGTGACGCTTACTGCTTCGTGACCGCTGCCTTCACGGTGGTGTCTCCGGCCTCGCCGCTGGTGGCGGCGTCGGGGAGGTCGCCGAATTCGAGCTGCAGGGCCAGGGTCTCGGCCTGGACGAAGTCGCGGTGGACCTCGATCGCGGCCTTGACGTCGTCGGCGGCGTCGAGCGTGACCGCGACGCGGTCGGTGACGTCGAGGCCGGCGTCCTTGCGGGCCTGCTGGATCACCCGGACGACGTCGCGGGCCAGGCCCTCGGCGGCGAGCTCGGGGGTGACCTCGGTGTCGAGCACGATGACGCCCGCGTCGTTCGGCAGGGCCTCGGTGTGCTCGGCGTCGACGGCGACCATCGTCAGCTCGAACTCGCCGTCCTCGAGGACGACCCCGCCCGCGGTCACGGTGCCGTCGGCGACGGACCAGTCCCCGGACTTGACGGCCTTGATGACCCGCTGCACGTCCTTGCCCAGGCGCGGCCCGAGCACGCGCGGGACCAGCTTGAGGTCGGACTTCGAGTAGGCGCTCACGTCGGAGTCGAACTCGACGGCCTTGACGTTCAGCTCGTCCTTGAGCAGGTCCGCGAACGGCGCGAGCCGCTCGGCATGCCCGGTCGCGACGGTGAGCTTCGCGAGCGGCAGGCGCACCCGGAGCTTGCGGGCCTTGCGCATGAACAGGCCGACCGAGGCGATCTCGCGCACGGCGTCCATCGCCTCGACCAGGGCGTGGTCGGCGGGCAGGTCGGCGGCGTCGGGCCAGTCCGCGAGGTGCACCGAGCGGCCGCCGGTCAGGCCCCGCCAGATGTCCTCGGTGATCAGCGGCAGCAGCGGCGCGGCCACCTCGCACGCGGTCTTCAGCGCAGTCGCGAGCGTCGCGAACCCGTCCTCGTCGCCCTCCCAGAACCGGTCGCGCGAGCGGCGCACGTACCAGTTCGTGAGGCTCTCGAGGTAGGAGCGGAACGCGGCCGTGGCGCGCACGAGGTCGTACCCGTCCAGCGCCTCGGTCATGGTCTCGACGAGCTCGCGGGTCTTCGCCAGCAGGTACTTGTCGAGCCGGTGCTCACTCGCCAGCGCGGTCGCCCGCGCCTGCTCCGGGGTGGCCTCGTAGCCCGCGGCCCCGGCGTAGAGCGTGTAGAAGTACCACACGTTCCACAGGGGCAGCACGATCTGGCGCACCGCGTCGCGGAAGCCGTTCTCGGTGACGGGCATGTCGCCGCCGCGCAGGACCGGGGAGGACACGAGGAACCAGCGGACCGCGTCGGAGCCGTAGTCCTCGAAGGACTCCCGGACGTCCGGGTAGTTCTTGAGCGACTTGGACATCTTCTGCCCGTCGGCGCCCAGGAGGGTGCCGTGGACGACGGCGGTGCGGAACGCGGGCCGGTCGAACAGGGCCGTGGCGAGGACGTGCAGCAGGTAGAACCAGCCGCGGGTCTGCGCCGTGTACTCGACGATGAAGTCGCCCGGGTAGTGGTGCTCGAACCAGTCGGCGTTCTCGAACGGGTAGTGGACCTGCGCGAACGGCATGGACCCGGATTCGAACCAGCAGTCGAGGACTTCGGGGACGCGGCGCATCACGGACTTGCCCGTGGGGTCGTCCGGGTTGGGCCGCACCAGGTTGTCGATGCCGGGCCGGTGCAGGTCGGTGACCGGCACGCCGAAGTCGCGTTCGAGTTCGGCGAGCGAGCCGTAGACGTCGACGCGCGGGTACTCGGGGTCGTCGCTGACCCACACGGGGATCGGCGAGCCCCAGAAGCGGTTGCGGGAGATGTTCCAGTCGCGGGCGTTGGCGAGCCAGCGGCCGAACTGGCCGTCCTTGATGTGGCCGGGGGTCCAGTCGATCTCCTGGTTGAGCTCGACCATGCGGTCGCGGAACTGCGTGACGGCGACGAACCACGCCGACAGGGCCCGCTGGATCAGCGGGGAGCCGCAGCGCCAGCAGTGCGGGTAGTTGTGGTTGTACGTGTCGTGCCGCAGGAGCGCCTGGGTCTCCTTGAGGTCCTTGATGATGAGCTTGTTCGCTTCGAAGACGTGGACGCCGGCGTAGGGCGGCACTTCGTCGGTGAACTTGCCGGCGCTGTCGACGGGGACGACCGGTTCGATCCCGGCGGCGTCGGTGACGAGCTTGTCCTCTTCACCGAAGGCGGGGGCGATGTGGACGACGCCGGTGCCGTCCTCGGTGGTCACGTAGTCGGCGGTGAGGACCTGGTGGGCGTTCTCGCGTCCGGCGAAGAAGTCGAACGGCGGGTTGTACTTGAGGCCGACGAGGTCGGCGCCCTTGTACCGGGCGAGGACCTCGGGGCCTTCGCCGAGTTCGCGCGCGTACGCGGCGAGGCGGGCCTCGGCGAGCAGGTAGCGGGAGCCTTCGGCGGCGACGACGACGTAGTCGACGTTCGGGTGGACGGCGGCGGCGAGGTTCGACGGCAGCGTCCACGGCGTGGTCGTCCACACCAGGAGTTTCACGCCCTGGAGGGGGCCTTCGGTGGTGACGTCGAGGCCGACGGTGACGGCCGGGTCCTGGCGGTCCTGGTAGGTGTCGTCCATCTTCGTCTCGGTGGCGGCCAGCGGGGTCTCGCACCGCCAGCAGTACCAGAGCACGCGGTAGCCCTCGTAGACCAGGCCCTTGTCGTAGAGGGTCTTGAAGGCCCACATGACGCTCTCCATGTAGGTGAGGTCGAGGGTCTTGTAGTCGTTCTCGAAGTCGACCCAGCGGGCCTGGCGGGTCACGTAGTCGTGCCATTCGCCGGTGAACTGGAGGACCGAGGCCTTCGCGGCGGCGTTGAACCGGTCGATGCCGTACGCCTCGATGTCGGCCTTCGACTTGAGGCCGAGCTCCTTCTCGGTGGTGACCTCGGCGGGCATGCCGTGGGTGTCCCAGCCGAAGCGGCGCTCGACGCGCTTGCCGCGCATCGTCTGGTAGCGCGGGACGATGTCCTTGACGTAGCCGGTGAGGAGGTGGCCGTAGTGGGGCAGGCCGTTGGCGAAGGGGGGGCCGTCGTAGAAGACGAACTCGTTCGCGCCGTTCTCGCCCGCGTCGCGGGCTTCGATGGAGGCGGCGAAGGTGTCGTCCTTGGTCCAGAAGTCGAGCACGCGGCGCTCGACCTCCGGGAGGTTCGGGCTCGCGGGTACGCCCCGTGCGGGGTCGTCGAGTGGATAGGCCATAGGACCGGTGTCTCCTCACACACACCTTGCGGACTTCGGTGTGCGAGGACGAGCTGCGGCTTTTCAGGGCCTGCCCGCGGTACCACCTCGCTTGGCGCACCGGGGTGCGCCCGCTTCGTTCGGCGGCGGTGACGGGCCGCGCCCGTCCGGTTCTACTGCGGCCCGCTCGGCTGCGCGTGCGCTGCCGTGGCGGGGCCGGTTCTTCCGGAAGCTCGCCGGTGATGGCCGGGTCGACGCTGTTGCACGCAAGTGTAGCGCCGCGCCCCGCGGGGTCTGCGAGCGATTTACGGCGCGTCCCCGCAGCGCACCGGCGGCCGTCCCGCCCAGTGGGCATGTAGTATTCGGCCTGTGAGAATCCACGCACGCAACTGGTGGTGGCGTCGCTGAGGCGGCGTCCCTGCTTTTGCGTGCAAGAAGCAAGCGACCGTCTCGAAGGCGGTCGCTTCGTCGTATCCGGGGTCGGCCGCCTCGAGTCGGGACCTGAGACCCAGTGAGAGGGCCGATGACCAAGTTTCTGACACCCGCCGGAGTGACGGTCGAGCGTCACGTCAGCGAGCTCGACGACCCGGACCTGACTTCGATCGTCGCGCAGGTCGAGACGCGCCGCGGCGGCGTGCTCTCCAGCGGCATGGAGTACCCGGGCCGCTATTCGCGCTACCACCTCGCCTATGTCGACCCGTGCGTCGAGGTCGTGGCGCGCGGCCGCAAGGTGACGGTGCGGCAGTTGAACGCGCGCGGGTTCCTCCTCGTCGACGTGCTCGCCGACGCGCTGGCCGCGTCGGGGGTCGGTGAGGTGACCCGGTGCGACCGCGAAGTGCACGTCCAGGTGCCGACGCCGACCGGGCGCGTCCCGGAGGAGCTGCGCTCGAAGCTGCCGACGGCGTTCTCGGCACTGCGGGTGATCCTCGACGCGCTCAAGTGCGACGACCCGTACCTGGGGCTGTGGGGCGCGTTCGGGTACGACCTGGCCTACCAGTTCGAGCCGATCCCGTTCGCGAAGGACCGTCCCGCCGACGCGCGGGACCTGGTGCTGCATCTGGCCGACGAGATCTACGTGGTCGACCGCAAGCGGGAGACCGCGCAGGTGCGCCGGTACGACTTCTCGTTCGGCGGGCGCTCCACGGCGGGGCTCTCGCGCGAGACCGAGTCCCTCGGCTACGTGCAGGCCGAGAAGGTGCCGGACGGGCCGGTGCCGGGCGTGTACGCCGACACGGTGCGCCGCGCGAAGGCGGAGTTCAAGGCGGGCAACCTGTTCGAGGTCGTGCCCGGCCACGAGATGTACGCGGCGTGCGATTCGCCGACGGCGTTCTACGAGCGGCTGCGCACCGCGAACCCGGCGCCGTACGAGTTCCTGTTCAACCTGGGCGACCGCGAGTACCTGGTGGGGGCCTCGCCGGAGATGTTCGTGCGGGTCACGGGCGACCGGGTGGAGACGTGCCCGATCTCGGGGACGGTCGCGCGCGGGGACGACCCGATGCACGACGCGTCGCAGATCAAGGCGCTCATCGGCTCCGCGAAGGAGGAGTCGGAGCTGACGATGTGCACCGACGTGGACCGCAACGACAAGGCCCGCGTGTGCGTGCCCGGTTCGGTGAAGGTGCTGGGGCGCAGGCAGATCGAGATGTACTCGCGGCTGATCCACACCGTCGACCACATCGAGGGGCGGCTGCGCGAGGGCATGGACGCGCTCGACGCGTTCCTCACGCACATGTGGGCGGTGACGGTGACGGGCGCGCCGAAGACGTGGGCGATGCGGTTCATCGAGGAGCAGGAGACGACCCCGCGGCGCTGGTACGGCGGCGCGGTCGGCTTCGTCGGGTTCGACGGGACGATGAACACCGGGCTGACGCTGCGCACGGCGCAGATCCGCGACGGCGTGGCGTGCGTGCGCGCGGGCGCGACCCTCCTGTACGACTCCGACCCCGCCGCAGAGGAGGCCGAGACCCACCTGAAGGCGCGGGCGCTGCTGGAGACCGCCGCGGGCGGGATCGGCGCGGCCGCCGTCGTGCCCGAGCCGATCGAGGTCGCGGGCGGCCCGGCCGGTGTCGGCCGGAAGGTGCTGCTGGTCGACCACGAGGACTCGTTCGTGAACACCCTCGGCGACTACTTCCGCCAGCACGGCTGCGAGGTCACGACCCTGCGGTTCGGGTTCGACGCCGCGGAGGTGCTGGCCGAGACCGCCCCCGACCTGGTGGTGCTCTCGCCCGGCCCGGGACGCCCGAACGATTTCGGGACCGCCGCCCTGCTCGACGAGCTCGAGCGGCGCGGCCTGCCCGTGTTCGGGGTCTGCCTGGGGCTGCAGGCGATGGTCGAGCACGCGGGCGGGTCGCTGTCGCTGCTGGACGAGCCGAGCCACGGCAAGCCCGGGAGCGTGAAGGTGACCGGCGGGGGCCTGTTCGACGGCCTGCCCGACGAGGTGACCGCCGCGCGGTACCACTCGCTGTACGCCACGCCCGACGAGGTGAAGGGCGACTTCGTGCCGACCGCGGCGATCGACGAGGTCGTCATGTCGATCGAGGCGCCGGGCAAGCGCTGGTTCGCGGTGCAGTTCCACCCCGAGTCGATCCTGACGGCGGCGGGCGCGCACGGGCACCGGATCATCGGGAACGTGCTGCGGCTGACCGCTTGAGCTGACACGCGAAGGGCCGGGAGCGCGGTGGCGCTTCCCGGCCCTTTGCGTTGCGGGCGTTGCGGTCTGGGGTTACGAGGTGTACTCCCAGTCTTGGACGCAGGACCAGGCGCTGTAGCCCCAGGCGCCGTTCCAGTAGACCTCCATCCAGTAGTCGCTGGTGAGGCCGCAGGCGCTGTACTCGCCGCCCGAGCCGCGCTCGCAGGAGACCGGGACCCAGGTGTCGGCCGGGATGACCTCGAGGATCGCGGCGCCGACCTCGGCGAGCCGCCGGTGGTTGACGCCTTCGGTGAAGCGGGCCCGGCAGGTCCGCTGCTCGACGGCCGCGGCCGGGACCGCGTCCGCGTTCTCGATCCGCGATTTGACCGGCGTCGGCATGTCGACGGGCACGCGCGGAGCCGCAGCGGCCGAGGACATGGCGGAGAACGACAGCGCGAACGCGGCCGCGACGACGCCGATGGCAGTGAAGAATCTCTTCATCACCAGATCACCCCTTTGGTGAACTTGATCATGCTTACGCCTTATGACGTGATCTCAACCTAATTACGAAGAAGCGCGCGCTACTACACAAAACGGGTAATGTCGGGAAGCCGACAGAAAAGCGTCCGGGGCTTGTCGAACACACTCGCGGGCAGCCCGCCGGGCGTCGCACGGCCGGACCGCGAATCGCCTGGGGGCCATGCTTGTCGCGCACCACGACGTGTTCGAGACGGTCCGCTGACGGCGTGTCGGTGGCACGTGATTGGCTGGTGGGATGGCGAAAACCGTGTACAACACAGCGACCAGCATCGACGGCTTCCTCGCGGACCCGGAGAACTCGCTCGAATGGCTCTTCACCGTCCCGGGCGGGCACCCGGAGGCCGAGGGCGGGGACGTGGAGACCCCGCTCGACGAATTCGGCGAGTTCCTCGCCGGGGTCGGCGCGATCTGCATGGGCTCCACCACGTACGAGTGGATCCTCGAGCACGAGCACCTGCTCGAGAACCCGGACAAG
Source organism: Glycomyces sp. NPDC048151 (assembly GCF_043202775.1). Taxonomy (NCBI): domain Bacteria; kingdom Bacillati; phylum Actinomycetota; class Actinomycetes; order Glycomycetales; family Glycomycetaceae; genus Glycomyces; species Glycomyces sp. NPDC048151. The sequence goes on from NZ_JBIDBB010000002.1 coordinate 484,663, forward strand.
TGGGAGTACGAGGCGCCGGTGTGGGTGTTCACCTCCCGCGACCTCCCGGCGGTGCCGGGCGCGGACATCCGGTTCGCTTCCGGTGACGCCGCGAAGATCCACGCCGAGATGGCCGCGACCGCCGGGGACAAGGACCGGTGGATCGTCGGCGGCGGCGACCTCGTCGGCCAGTTCTTCGACGCCGGGCTCCTCGACGAGATCCGCGTCTCGCTCGCCCCGGTCTTCCTCGGCGACGGCGCGCCGCTCCTGCCGCGCCGCATCCTCTCGCACCACCTCGAACTCACCGAGACGAAGAGCGCGGGCCAGTTCGCTTGCCTCACTTACAAAGTGAAGTATTAGTTCGGACGACGGAGGGGGGAGGGCCCCTCCCCTCCCCCCTCCCCACCCCTGTCTCAATGACCCGCCCGGCCCAAGAGGGCCGGGCGGGTCGTTTGCCGATTAGTCGTTGTCGCCGTTGTCGTCACGGTCGTCGGCGTCGTTGTCGTCGTCGTCCGCGTCATCGGAGTCGTCGGCGTCATCGTCGCCGTCCGTGTCGTCGGCGGTCACCTCGGTGACCGTGCCGTCGAGGGCGTCGACCGCGACGTCCCATTCGGCGCCGTCGGCGTCGGTCACCTCGACGACCCAGACGGGCGCCTCGGCGGTGCCCTCGAGGTCGACGTCGTAGACCTCGCCGGGGACCTCCGCGAGCGCGGCCTCGACGGCCGCGTCCTCGCCGATGGCGTCGGCCGGGAGTGCGAAGTCGTCGTCATCGGCGCCAGAGCGGTCGTCCGCGTCGTCGTACTGGTCGTCCGCGTCGTCGCGATCGTCGTACTGGTCGTCCGAGCCGTCGGCCGCCTGCTCGATGCGGTCGTCGCGGTCGTCGATCTCGTCAGCTGCGAACGCCGCGGCGGTGCCGCCGCCGAGGAGCAGGACGCCTGCGGCGCCGGCGATGACGAGGGTGCGCTGGCGGCCGCGGAAGCGGCGGCGGGCGGGCTCGGGCTGGCCGGGGGCGGGGGTCTGCTGGGTGTCGGTCGGAGTGCTCATCTCGTGTCCTCTCGCTGGTGTGCGGTTGATGTCGGCAACGATGCGCCCCCGAACCTGAAGCCAAGCTGAAGTCACCTGAAGCCGTCTTCAGGAAACAGGGCAGCAAGCCCGTCGGGAACGGGTGATCAGCCGATCCGGGCACGGCTCAGTGCGTGTTTCGGCTGGCAGCGGGCGAAAGATCGTGTCCGGGAGCGACTTCAGCTTGGCTTCAGGTTCCCTGTGCCAAGCTTCGGGACATGCGATTGCTGATGGTGGAAGACGAGCAGCGGCTGGCCAAGATGGTCGCCGCCGGGCTGACGGCCGAGGGGTACGCCGTCGATCTCGCCCATGACGGCCGGACCGGCCTGTCGATGGCCCGCATCGGCGGCTACGACGCGATCATCCTCGACATCATGCTGCCGGCGATGAACGGCTACCAGGTGTGCGCGACCCTCCGCCAGGAGGGCGTCACCACGCCGATCCTCATGCTCACGGCCAAAGACGGCGAGTACGACGAGGCCGAAGGCCTCGACACCGGCGCCGACGACTACCTCACCAAGCCGTTCTCGTTCGTCGTCCTGCAGGCGCGCCTGCGGGCGATGATGCGCCGCGGCCGGTCCGCCGCGCCCACCGTCTGGCGCTTCGGCGACCTCACCGTCGACCCGGCCACCCGCACCTGTCGCCGCGGCGGCGAGGAGGTCGAGCTCACCTCGAAGGAGTTCTCCGTCCTCGAGTACCTGGCCAGCCGCGCCGGAGAGGTCGTCTCCAAGACCGAGGTCCTGCACCACGTGTGGGACTTCGCCTACGACGGCGACGTGAACATCGTCGAGGTCTACGTCTCCAACCTGCGCCGCAAGATCGACGCGCCCTACCGGCGCAACTCGATCGCGACCGTCCGCGGGGCGGGCTACCGGCTGGCGGCCGACGGTGGATAGGGCGCAGCGGGCCGAGATCCGGCGGGCCATGAAGCGCGCCGAAGGCAAGAAGCCGTTCTGGCGGCCCGAATCGGTGCGGGCGCGCACCACCGTGGGCGCGACCCTCGTCGTCGCGGTCGCGCTGGTCGCCGCCGGGCTCCTCGTCGTGACCCTGCTGCGCGACAACCTCTACGGCCGTGCCGAACTCACCGCCGAGGTCAACGCCCAGTCCGTCGCCGGGCAGCTCGCCTCGGGCGCGGCCCCCACAGCGATCGAGCTGCCTGACGACGACGAGCTCGTCCAGATCGTCGACGCCGACGGGAACGTGGTCGCCGCCAGCGAAGACCTCGAATCCGCCGCCCCGGTCGGGTCCTTCGCGCCCGAACCGGACCCCGTCGAGACGGCCGACGCGGCCGAGACCGACGACGAGGACGGCGACGACAGTGACGACGCCGAAGATGACGACGACGAGACGCCCTCAGGCGAGGACCCGACCACGGGCGGCGGCTCGGTCGGGTCGCGGATCGACTACGAGACCGTGACCGTGCCGGGCGAGGACGCGTCCTATCGGTTCGCGGCGCTCGCGGCCACCGCCCCTGACGGGCGGGTCTATGCGGTCTATTCGGGCGCTTCCCTTGAGACGCAGGAGGAAGCGGTGGCCAGCGTCGGGGCGACGATGGCGTGGGCGCTGGTGCCGCTGCTGCTGGTCGTCGCGGTGGTGACGTGGCTGGTGGTGCGGCGGGCGCTGCGGCCGGTGCGTGCGATCCAGAAGGAGCTCATCGAGATCACCGGCGGCGACCTGAGCCGCCGGGTGCCGGTTCCGGCGAGCCGGGACGAGATCCACAGCCTCGCGAGGACGACGAACATGACGCTCGCGGCGCTGGACGCGGCGGTCGCACAGCAGCGCCGGTTCGTCGCCGACGCCTCGCATGAGCTGCGCAGTCCGCTGGCGATTCTGCGGACGCAGTTGGAGATCGCCCGGGAGCATCCGGAGCTGCTCGATCTCGATGCGACGCTCGGCGATGTGACACGGCTGCAGGACCTCGCGAGCGACCTGCTGCTGCTCGCGCGTCTCGACGCCGGGGAGCGGCCGCCGCACGTGTCCGTGCCGTTCACGGAGCTGGTGCGGGAAGAGGTGGCGCGGCGGGCGGCCACCGATCGGGTGCCGGTACGTCTCGATGTGAAGGAGGACCTGTCGGTGTGGGGCGTGCGCGGGCACCTGGCGCGGGCGGTCGGGAACCTGCTGGCGAACGCGCAGCGGCATGCGGAGAGCGCGGTGTCGGTGCGGTTGACGGTGGAGGACGAGGACTGGCTGCGGCTCGAAGTGGCGGATGACGGGAACGGTGTGCCGCAAGGGCAGCGGCGGCGGATCTTCGACCGGTTCGTGCGGCTCGACGAGTCGCGCAGCCGTGACGAGGGCGGCGCGGGCCTGGGCTTGGCGATCGTGCAGGACGTGGCGTTGGAGCACCACGGCATGGTGTACGTGCTCGACGCGCCCGAGGGCGGAGCGCTGTTCCGTCTGGCGCTGCGGCGCACGGAACGGGGGTGGTGAAGGAGGAAATCTGCGGTGGACTGGGGTTCGAACCCCTAGCCGGTGACCGCGAGTCGGCGGTTTCGGGTTGGCGAAAAGCGGCGGTCGGCCTGGCACGGCGGTGATCGGGCGAGCCCTCCGGCAGGACGGCCGAGGCGGTCGGGTGCTGAGGAGCGCTCCGGGGACCGAACCAGGCGCCGTGAGGCGTCGTCGTCCGGTGGTCGGCCGACTGCGGCTGTGACGGGTTCTCGGGTTCTGGTCGGCCCTGTCGCGCGGCTAGTGGCGGTCCTTACGATGGCCGCATGAAAGCTTGGATCCCCCACGAGGCCGGTCTCGACCGGCTCGGCCCGGTTCCCGACGGCGTGGTCGTCGAGGTGTACGACGGCGGCGACTACCCGTCCGACCCCGGCGGGGTCGAGTTCCTGGTGCCTCCGGCCGCCCCCAAGTCGACGCTGCCGGGAATGGCCTACACGGCGCCGCCGGTGTTGCGGGACATGCCGAACCTGAAGGTCGTGCAGCTGCTCAGCGCCGGCGTCGAGCAGTGGGTGCCGGTCGTTCCCGAGGGGGTGCTGCTGTGCAACAACCGGGGCGCGCACACCGAGGTGACGGCCGAGTGGGTGATGGCCGCGGCGCTGGCGTCGGTGCGGCGGCTCGACGTGTTCGCCCGCAACCAGTCCGAGGGCAAGTGGGAACTCGCGTGGGGCACGACCCTGTCGGGGAAGTCGGCGGTGATCCTCGGAGCCGGATCGATCGGCGCTGCCGTGGCGCGGCGGTTCGAGGCGTCGGGCATGGAGGTGCGGATGGTCGCGCGGTCGGCCCGGCCGGGGGTCGGGACGCTCGCGGACCTGCCCGCACTGGTGCCCGAGGCCGATGTCGTGGTCGTCATGGTGCCGTTGACGCCGGAGACCGAGGGCCTGGTGGACGCCGCGTTCCTGGCGCGGATGAAGGACGGCGCGCTGCTGGTGAACGCGGCGCGCGGGAAGATCGTCGACACGGCGGCGCTGACGGCCGAAGTCGCTTCGGGGAGGCTGCGGTGCGCGCTGGACCTGACGGAGCCGGAGCCGCTGCCCGCCGACCATGAGCTGTGGGGCCTGGAGGGGGCGATCGTGACGCCGCACGTCGGCGGCGCGGTCCTCGGGTTCATCGAGCGGGTCTATCCGCGCGTGGGCGACCAGATCCGCCGTTTCGCGGCGGGCGAGGCGCTCCACAACGTGGTCGCGGACGGGTATTAGCGGGTGCGGGTCGCCGGGCGTCGGGCCGCTGATGGTTCGATGATGCGGTGACGATGCGATTCGAGGAACTGGGCTGGCGTGACTCGCCGATGGGCGAGATCAGTCTGCGGCGGCGGTTCGACCCGGAGGTGCAGGCCGAGGTCTACGAGGTCAAGCTCGACGAGGACTTCCTCATGTCGAGCCTGTTCACCGTGGCGGAGCGGGAACTCTCGCACCTCGGCCTGGCCCGGGTGTCCGGCGACGACCTGGACGTGGTCGTCGGCGGTCTCGGCCTGGGCTACACCGCGCTTGCGGCCCTTGAGGACCCGCGCGTGCGCGACCTGCTGGTCGTCGAGTACTCGGAGGCCGTCATCGACTGGCACGAGCGGGACCTCCTGCCCGACACGGTCGGCCTCGCGGCCGACGAGCGGGTGCGCCTGGTGTGCGCCGACTTCTTCGCCGCCGCGGTGAGCGAGGAGGGGTTCGACTCCGGCCGGGCCTTCGACGCGATCCTGCTCGACATCGACCACTCCCCCAGCCGGGTCCTGCACTCCCCGCACGCCGAGTTCTACACGGCCGCAGGGCTGCGTGCGATGGCCGCGCACCTCAAACCGGAAGGGGTGTTCGCGATCTGGTCGGACGACCCGCCGGAGCCGGAGTTCATGAGGGTGCTCATGGAGGTCTTCACGGGTGTGAAGGCCAAGCGGGTCTGGTTCGACAACCCCTACACGCGCGGGCGCTCCTCGAACACCGTGTACACGGCGGTCCGGGCCTAGTCAGGCGATCCTGGCGCCGAGCGGGACGTCCGCGTCGGGGGCCAGGAGGACCACTTCGCCGGTTCCTTCGACGGGGACGCCGAGCACCAGGACCTCGGACTTGAAGCCCGCGATGCGGCGCGGCGGGAAGTTCGTCACCGCGACCACCGTGCGGCCCACCAGTTCCTCAGCGCTGTAGCGGGCGGTGATCTGGGCGCTCGACTGCTTGACGCCGTGGTCGCCGAAGTCGATCCACAGTTTGTACGCGGGGACGCGGGCCTTCGCGTTCACCTCGGTCTTGACGACGCGTCCGGCGCGGATCTCGGTGCGGAAGAAGTCCTCGGCGGTGCTCTCAGGCGCGGGTTCGGTCATCGCCGCAGAATAGCGTCAGTCCGCCGCGAACCGCGCCCGCATTTCCGCCAGCGCCTCGTCGGTGAGGCGGCCGTAGAGGCGCAGTCGGGCCATGCCGCCGTCGGGGAAGATGTTGAGCCGCACGGAGGTCGCCGGCCTGTCGTTGTCGAGGACGAAGCGGTGGGGCGTGTCCGGTTGGAGTGCGGTGCGCGGCAGGAGTTCGAAACTGGTGTCGCCGTCGCGGGCTTCGATGGAGGCCCAGCCGGGGGCGTTGTGCTTGAGGTGGGTCGTGTCGAGTTCGGCGATGCGGACGACGCCGCGTCCGGCGAGGCGGACGTCGAGCCATTCGTGTCCTGGTTCGCGGCGGCGGGCGGTCTCCCAGCCGTCGGCCTGGCTGGCGGGGAGGCCGGGCATGATCGCGCCGACCGGGTTGGAGTAGAAGGCGTTCGAGGCGCCGGTGACGGTGGCGCCGTTGGCGAGGGCGGCGAGGTCGAGCGGGAGGTCGGCGAAGGCGACGGGGTCGGGTACGGGTGTGCCGTGGACGCGGAGTCGGGCGATGCCGCCGTCGGGGTGCATGTTGAGGCGCACGTGGGTCCAGCGGCGGGTGTCGTGGACTTCGTATTCGTTGACGCTGTCGCCCTTGGCGTCGGAGACGGGGACGAGCGGGTGCCAGTCGGCGTCGCGGAGGTCGGCGGGCGAGGGGTATCCGGTGGTGCGGCAGGCGTCGAGGGAGATGCGGGGCGGGTAGTTGCCGGTGAAGTAGGCGGTGTCGACGACGATGCCGCTGACGGTGCCGGGGACGCCGAGGCGGATGACCGCCCAGTCGTGGCCGTCATGGTTGCCGGTGGCGTTGTCGCGGCGGCGGCGGGTCTCCCAGCCGTCGTAGAGCTGTCCTTTGTGGCCGAACGTGTGAGCTTGGTGGAGGACGGGGTAGGGCCTGATGAGGTTTTCCTTCTCGGCGAAGGACTCGTCGTTGGCGGCGAGGACGGCGCCGCCGAGGGCGCGGGCGGCGAGGTCGGGGAGCGTCCGCCAGTCGTCCGGGTCGGGTGCGGCCGTGGCGGGCTGCGTGTCGGTCATCGGGTGCTCCTTCGCAGTTGGCGGCCGCGCGGGGCGGCTTCGGTGTCGATGCGTCTGCCGCGCAGCCAGGTCGAGACGACGGTGCCGGTGAGTGCTGCGCCGTCGTAGGGCGTGACGGGGTGGCGGTGGAGGAGGTCGGCGGCGCGGACGGTCCATTCCCGTTCGGGGTCGAAGGCGACGAGGTCGGCGTCGGCTCCGGTCGCTATGCGGCCCTTGCGGTGGAGGCCGACGAGGTCGGCGGGGCCGGCGCACATCCAGCGGGCGAGGTCGGCGAGGGCGAGGCCGCGTTTGCGGGCCTCGTTCCAGACGACGGGGAGTCCGATCTGGAGTGAGGCGATGCCGCCCCAGGCGGTGGCGAAGTCACCGGTCTTCATGGCGGGCGGGCTGGGCGAGTGGTCGGAGACGACGATGTCGATGCGGCCGTTGACGAGTCCGTCCCAGAGGGCGTCGCGGTTGGCGTCGCCGCGCAGGGGCGGGCAGCATTTGAAGGCGGTGGCGCCGTCGGGGACACGTTCGGCGGCGAGGGTGAGGTAGTGGGGGCAGGTCTCGGCGGTGATGCGGACGCCGTCGCGGCGGGCGGCGTCGATCGCGTCGAGGGCTTCGGCGGCGGCGAGGTGGAGGATGTGGACGCGGGCGCCGGTGGCGCGGGCGGCTTCGATGACCTCGCGGACGGCGCTGGTCTCGGCTTCGGGGGGCCGGGTGGCGAGGAAGCCGTCGAAGGCGGGGGCGGTGGGGGTGTCGTGGAGGTGGGCGGGGTCTTCGGCGTGGACGAGGAGCAGGGAGTCGAGGGCGGCGACGGTGGCGCAGGCCTGGCGGAGTCCGGCGGTGTCGAGGGGCGGGAACTCGTCGACTCCCGAAGGGGCCGTGAAGCATTTGAAGCCGAAGACGCCGGCGTCGTGGAGGCTCTTGCGTTCGGGGTCGTTGCCGGGGATGGCGCCGCCCCAGAAGCCGGTGTCGACCCATGTCTGGTGTTCGGCCGCGGCGCGTTTGGCGGCGAGGGCGGCGGTGTCGACCGTGGGCGGGAGGCTGTTGAGGGGCATGTCGACGATGGTGGTGACCCCGCCTGCGGCGGCGGCGCGGGTGGCGGTGGCGAAGCCTTCCCATTCGGTGCGGCCGGGTTCGTTGACGTGGACGTGGGTGTCGACGAGGCCGGGCAGGAGGGCGAGGTCGCGGAGGTCTTCGGTGCGGTGGGCGGGGATCGGCTCGTCGTAGTCGCCGATGACGGCGATGCGCTCGCCCGCGATCGCGACGGCGGCGGGCCGCTCCCCGTCGGGGAGGACGGTGCGGCGGGAGCGGAGTACCAGGTCGTAGATGACGGGAGCGGCGATGTCGTACGGGTCGGTCATCATGGTGACTCCAGGTGCGCTAACGGTTACGAGGAGGGAGGGGTGATGCGGCGGAAGGCGGTGGGCGGAGCGGTGGCCCGTGGCTCGGCGGGGCCGGAGCGGTGGAGCGGAGGTGGTGCTGACTGGTCATGACGCCTCGGCTTTCGCGGCGTTGTAGGCGCGCCAGGAGCCGTGGGCGGTGATGTCGATGAGCTCGGGCAGGTCGGCGCAGTCGTCGCGCAGGCGCATGCCGAGCGCTTCGGTGCCGTCGGCCATGCCGACGACGCCAAGTTCGAGGTCGGCCGGTTCGGCCGGCAGGAGGGAGGTCCGAAGGACGGCGAGGTCGATGTCGTAGAGCTCGCCTTCGATCGCCGCCCCTTGGCCTTCGGGCGCGAGCTGGAGGGCCGGGTGGTCGTCGCCGACGGAGTGCAGCCGGTAGATCGGCAGCGTCGTGGCGGGGCCGACGAACGGCGCGCCGCCGATGAGGTGGTGGAGGTTGCCGCCTTTCATGCCGCCTCCGTTGAGGAACATGTGGACCATCGTCGGCTCCTTCAGTGCTCGGGTCGATCGTTCGGCTGTGGCTGTGGCTGTGGCTGCGGTTCGGGGTCGCGGACCGGCGGGTGCCGGTTCGGGCCGCCCGAGTCCGGTTCGGGCTGCGGCCGGTGCTCGTTCGGGTCTGCGGTGCTCGGTATCGGTTCGGGCGGGCTCGTTGCTCGGTGGTCTCCTCGGTGTCTGTCGGGACCGTCGCGGGTTCGGACGGTCGCGCTTCGGGCCGTGCCCTGTCGGTCGCCGCCCGGGTCAGTGGTGGATCGGGCCCTCGGCGTTGGTGAGGAACCCGGCCCGGGCGTCGTTGCGGACCGCGACGATCTCCGCGACGATCGACAACGCCGTCTCGTCCGCGGTGCGGCCGTTCAGGTCGAGGCCGATCGGCGAGCGGAGGCGGGCCAGCGCGTCCTCGGCGAGCCCTGCCTCGCGGAGCCGTTCGAGGCGGTCGCGGTGGGTCGCCCGGGACCCGAGCGCGCCGATGTACCCGGCCTCGGAGGCGAGGGCGCGTTCAAGCAGCGGCAGGTCGAACTTCGCGTCGTGGGTGAGCACGACGATCGCCGTGTCGGCGTCGACGGCGGCCTGGTCGAAATGGCGGTGCGGCCAGTCCACGATCACCTCGTCGGCGTCGGGGAAGCGGATCTCGGTGGCGAACACCGGCCGGGCGTCGCAGACCGTGACCCTGAATCCGAGGGTCTTGGCGACGCGCACGATCGGCGCGGCGAAGTCCACCCCGCCGTAGACGAGGAGCCGCGGCGGCGGCGAGTAGACCTCGACCGCGAACCGGACGGCGGTGTCGCCCTCGACAGCACCGCCCCGTACCGTGCCCGAGACCGCCGGTAGGTCGATCGCGCCGAGCTCGAGGCGACCGGCGAATCCGTTGGGGCTGATGGCGACCGCGTCGCCCACGTGCGGGCCGTCGACGGCGCGCACGAGCGAGACCGGCTCTCCCGCGAGGATCGCGTCGAGCGCCGCGCCGATCGCGGGGTCGTCGGGTTCGACGCGGACGACGAGCACCTCCATTGAGCCCTCGCATGTGATGCCCAGGTAGAACCGTTCCTCCTCCGTGGAGCCGAACGACTCCGTCGCGGCCGTCCCGGACTCGAGGACCTCCTGGCAGCGCACGTACACGGCGGCCTCCACGCACCCGCCCGACACGCCGCCCACGGCCGTGCCGTCGGCGTCGACCGCCAAAGCGGTGCCCAGCGGGCGCGGGGAGGACCCGGTGGTGGCGACGACCGAAGCGAGCGCGAAGGGCCTCCCGGCGTCCATCCAGGCGCGGAGCGTCGCGGCGATGTCCTTCATGGCTGCCTCCCGAGGTGGGCGGTCAGGTGTTCGGGCCTGACCGGGATGTGCGTGAGCGCGAGGCCCGTCGCGTCGCGGATCGCGGCGACGATCGCGGGCGTCGAGGACAGCGTGGGCGGCTCGCCCGCGCCGCGGAGTCCGTACGGCGCTTCGGGATCGGCGTTCTCGACGATGTGCAGCCGCATCGGCGGCATGTCGAGGATGGTGGGGATGAGGTAGTCCGTGAAGGACGCGTTCCTGACGCGCCCCCGGTCGGTGATCATCTCCTCCATGACGGCGAGCCCGAGGCCCTGCGCGGAGCCGCCGTGGATCTGGCCTTCCAGGGCGACCGGGTTCATGGCCTTGCCGACGTCCTGGACGCAGGTCAGGTCGACGACCTTGACGAGCCCCAGCTCCACGTCGACGTCCACAGTGGCGCGATGCACGCACAGGGCGAGCTGGACGTGCGACTCGCCTTGGCCCGTGACGGGATCCATGGGCTTGGTCTCGCGGTGGCGGAACACGCGGGTCGCCTCGATCGGGCCGTCGGCGAGGTCGCGGTCGGCCCACAGCTCGCGCACGGCCTCGCACGCGGCCTTCACGGCCCCGCCGGTCATGTACGACTGGCGCGACGCCGACGAGGAGCCGGCCGACCCGGCCTTCGTGTCGTTGGCGAGCAGCTCGACCCGGTCGACCCCGAGCTCGGTGCGCGCGATCTGCGCCTGGAGGCTCCAATGCCCCTGCCCCACTTCGGCGGCGGCAGTGTGCACGTAAGCGACCGTGGCGCCGTCGACGAGTTCGAGGCGGACGCTCGCGGTCGAGTAGTCGTCGAACCCTTCGGAGTAGCAGACGTTCTTGAGGCCGACACCGTAGCCGACGCCGCGGCGCACGCCCTCGCCGTGCGTCGTGTTGCCCGTCCCGCCGGGCAGTTCGACGATGTCGCGCCCGACAGGGACGGCCGGGACCGGCACCGTCTTGATGCGGCCGAGCATGTCGGCGAGCGGCGAGAACGGCCGCCCGTCGTCGGACCGGGACGGGTCGTACGCGTCGACGATCTGCCCGGTGATGAGCTTGGAGCCCTGCGCGACCGCGTTGCGGCGGCGGAACTCCAGCGGGTCGAGGCCGAGCGCGTCCGCCAGCGCGTCCATCTGGGACTCGTACGCGAAGCAGGTCTGGACGCCGCCGAAGCCGCGCATCGCCCCGCACGGCGGGTTGTTCGTGCGCGCGCCCCACGCGTCGACGCTCACGTGCTCGACCTCGTAGGGCCCCACGGCGAGTGAGGCGGCGTTGCCGACGACGGCCTCGGTCGTGGAGGCGTACGCGCCGCCGTCGAGGACGATGCGGGCCTTGACGTACAGGAGCTTCCCGTCGACGTCGGCCGCGTGCTCGTACCGCATCCGCGCCGGGTGCCGGTGCACGTGGCCGACGAAGGACTCGGCGCGGTCGTACATCATCTTGACCGGCCGGGCGGTCGCGAGCGCGAGCATCGCCATGTGGATCTGCACGGACAGGTCCTCGCGGGCGCCGAACGCGCCGCCGATCCCGGCGATCGCCATGTGGATGCGGTCCGGCTCCAGTCCGAGGCAGGGAGCGATCTGCTCCAGGTCGGAGTGGACCCACTGGGTGGCGACGAACAGCTCGACGCCGCCGTCGCCGCTCGGCACGGCCACTCCGGACTCGGGGCCGAGCGGGGCCTGGTCCTGCATGCCGACCACGTATTCGCGGGTGACGACGGCGGCCGGGACCTGCGCGTCGGGGTCGCCCACGCGCACCGGCTGGTACCGGAAGTAGTTCCCGGCCTCGACGGCTTCCTCAGGGTCCCAGAGGGTTTCGAGCTCCTCGTATTCGACCTCGACGAGTTCGGCGGCGCGGCGGGCGAGGTCGAGGGTCTCTGCGGCGACGATCGCGACCGGTTCGCCCTGGTAGTTGACCTCGTCGGCGGCGAGCACGGGCTGGTCGGCCTCGATGAGCCCGTAGTGGCGCTTCCCGGGTACGTCGTCGGCGGTGAGGACCGCTGCGACGCCGGGCAGGGCGCGGGCGGCGGCGGTGTCGATCGCGACGATGCGTGCCCGCGGGTGGGGGCTGCGGAGCGTGTGGCCCCAGAGCATCCCGGGGAAGGCGAGGTCGGAGGCGTAGTCGAAGGCGCCGTTGGCTTTCGCTTCGGCGTCGGGGCGGGTGGGGCTGGACCCGACGCCGCCGTGGCGGTGTGGGGTCCCGACCCCGCCGGCTGCCCTTGTCGGCGGGGTCGGAGTCTCGGTGCGCGCAGACTGTTGGGGCGCTGCGGGTTCAGGCATCGCGGGCCTCCCTGAGGTTCGCGCTGGCGGCGGCGAGGTCGCGGGCGAGCGTCGCGGTGTCGGCGGTGCGCAGTTCGCCTCGTGCGACCACGGTCCTTCCGGCGACGGTGAGGAGCCGCAGTGGCGCAGGCGGTCCGAGGACGAGGGCCGCGACGGGGTCGTTGATGCCGGCGTGGCCGAGGCCGGTGAGGTCCCACAGGGCGATGTCGGCCTGCTTGCCGGGCTCGAGCGAGCCGATCTCGGTGTCGCGGCCGAGGACGCGGGCGCCGCCGATCGTGCCGAGGCGCAGGGCGGTGCGGGCGTCCATCGCGTGCGGGCCCTTGAGCTGCCGCGCGGTGTAGAGGGCCTGGCGCAGCTCCTCGCCGAGGTGCCCGGCCTCCTGGCTGGCCGCTCCGTCGACGCCGAGGCCGACGGGGATGCCGGCGTCGAGCATGGCGGGGACGTCGGCGAGGCCGGTGCCCAAGCGGGCGTTGGAGGACGGGCAGTGGGCGACGCCGGTCCCGGCGGCGCCGAGGCGGCGCTGCGCGTCCGCGTCGAGGTGCACGGCGTGGGCGAGCCACGCGTCGTCGGCGATCCAGCCGGTCTTGTCCATGTACTCGACGGGGTCGCAGCCGTGGACCTCTTGGCAGAAGTCGGCCTCGTCGAGGGTCTCGCACAGGTGGGTGTGGAGGCGGACGCGCTTGTCGCGGGCGAGCGCGGCCGATTCGCGGAGCAGCTCGGTGGAGACGGAGAACGGCGAGCAGGGGGCGACCGCGATGCGGACCATCGCGCCGGGGGCCGGGTCGTGGTAGCGGTCGACGGCGTCGGACGTGGCGGCGAGCGCGGCGTCGATGTCCTCGACGAGGTGGTCGGGCGGGAGGCCGCCGTCGCTGACGCCCCGGTCCATGGAGCCGCGCGCGAGGTGGAGGCGGACGCCGATCCGCGCGGCAGCGGCGATCTGGACGTCGACGAGGTCGGCGGCGTGGCCCTTCGGATAGACGTAGTGGTGGTCGGCGGCGGTGGTGCACCCGGAGAGGGCGAGCCACGCGAGACCGGCGGCGTTGGACGCGGCGACATGCTCCGGGCCGATGCGCGCCCACACGGGGTAGAGGTCGACGAGCCACTCGAAGAGCGTGTGGTCGGTCGCGTACCCCCTTGTGGCCCACTGGTACAGGTGGTGGTGGGTGTTGACCAGGCCGGGCGTGGCGAGGCAGCCGGCGCCGTCGATGTACTGCGCGCCTTCGATTCGCGGGGCTTCGCCCGCGCCCACGGCGGTGATGACGCCGTCGTCGACGACGATGTGGCCGCTCGCGTGCTCGGTCCCGGCGGCGTCCACGGCCGCGATCGCGGCGTGCTCGATCACAATGGGGGTCATGGCGTCTCCTCCGCGGTGCCGGCGGCGCGCGAGATCCCGGCGATGCCGATCCACCGGTCGTCGATGCGGGGCTTCCCGTCGGGTGCGGGCGCTGCCGGGCCGTCCCCCATGGCCTCGGCGGCAGCGTGCACCGCGTCGATGATCTTCTCGTAGCCCGTGCACCGGCACAGGTTCCCCGCCAGCGCCTCACGGATGTGAAGGTCGCCCGGGTCGGGTTCGCGGGCCAGGAGGTCCGCGACCGAGACGAGCAGGCCGGGCGTGCAGAACCCGCACTGCACGGCCCCGCACGCGACGAACGCGTCGCGCACCGGCCGGGGCACCGCGCCCACGACCGTCTTCACTTCGCGCCCTTCGCACTGCGCGGTCGCGACCAGGCACGAGCAGACCGGGTCGCCGTCGAGCAGCACCGTGCACGACCCGCATTCGCCCTGCTCGCAGGCGTTCTTCGTGCCGGTGAGCCCGAGCCGGTCGCGCAGGGTCGAGAGCAGGCTCTCCCCCGGCCGGTCGATCTCGGCGACGGCGGCCTCGCCGTCGATCCGCATCTCCACCTTCATCGGCTGCTCCTCGCTTCATGCGCGGCGGTCCAGACCCGCCGCAGTGCCCGCGCGGCGCACACCGCCAGCGCGTGGCGCCGGTAGTCGGCGGTGCCGCGCACGTCGTCGATGGGCCGCGCCGCGGCGGCGACCCGACGGCCGAACTCCTCGGCGAGCGCGTCGTTGAACAGGCCCGGCCGCGCCCAGGGCAGTTCGATCAGGTTCGCGTCGGGCGCGGTGAGCGGCGTCGGCCCGGCCGAGCCGATGCCCGTGCCGAGGCGCCGCGTCTCGAGGTCGAGCGCGACCGCGAGCGAGCACACGGCGATGACCATGGCGTTGCGCGTCCCGACTTTGAGGAACTGCTGCGGACCAATCGCCTTCGGGACGGTGACCGCGGTGATGAGCTCACTCGGTCGCAGGACGCTGCGTTTGGGGCCGGTGTAGAACTCTCCGACCGGGACGGTGCGCGTGCCCGCGTCGGAGGCGATCTCGATGAGCGCGCCGGTGGCGAGGAGCGGCGGGTGGCCGTCCCCGGCCGGGGAGGCCGTGGCGAGGTTGCCGCCGAGGGTGCCGCGGTTGCGGATCTGCGGGGAGCCGACGGTGCGCGCGGCGGCGGCGAGCCCGGGGAGGACCGTAGCCAGCTCGGCGCAGATCCGTGCGTACGGGACGCCCGCGCCGATGCGGACCGCGTCGCCTTCGTCGACCCATTCGCGCAGTTCGCCGAGACGGGTGAGGTCGAGCATCGCGGCGGGCCGGGCGAGGCGGTAGTTGACGGCGACCATGAGGTCGGTGCCGCCCGCGACCGGGACGGCCTCGGGGTGGGCGGCGAGGAGCCGCAGCGCCTCAGTGAGGTCGGCGGGGCGGTGGAAGACGGCCGTGGGTGCGGCGGTGCTCATGCCTCCTCCCTTCGGACCGTGCCCTCGATGAGCCCGTACGGGAGGTCTCCGGCTTGGAAGACCACGCCGGGGTTGTCGAGGCCGAACCGTCCGAGGTCGTAGAGGTAGTGGTGCCGGTTCGGCAGCGACAGGCGGACCTCCCGGGCCTCGGGGATCGCCTTCAGTATGCGCTCGCCGACGGCGTGGAGGGTCTGTTGCAGCGAGAGCGAGTAGGTGTCGGCGAACGCGGCGAGGAGCGCCCCGCGGGCCCTGGTGAACGCGTGGTCGTAGAAGGCGCTGTCGAAGAACGCGTCCTGGTCGGCCTGGTAGTCCCAGGTGGCGGTGACGGCAGTGGCGAGGATCCGGTCGTCGGTCTCGGCGAGGATCGTGTACTCGTCGTGGAGGAAGCCGGTGAACTCGGAGTCGGTGGTGTTGAGCAGCAGCAGGTCCCGCACGCCGGAGGCGGTGCGCGCGCTGGCGCCGTCGTAGACGACCTCGGTGGTGCGCAGTTCGCCGCCTTCGCCGCGGGTGAAGGAGTGGTCGCCGATGCGGGTCCAGGCGTGCTCCTCGATGCGGACGCGGGCGGCCGTGATCGAGGGGGTGTTGTCGGTGAAGTGGCGGGCGAGCCGTTCGGCGAAGGTCTCGATCGCGCCGACCCCGTCCCTGGCAAACGCGTACACGGTGTTCTTCTGGGTGTCGGTGGGCAGGACGCCGGTGTTGTCGCCGGTGTAGTGGGTCGCGTCGAGGTCGCCCGAGAGCGCGGTGTGCACGGTGAGGTCGCGCAGCTCGTGGCGCGCGGACTCGCGGCCGACGCGGACGAGGCGGATCCCGGACTTGCCGTAGCTGTTGGGGCCCATGGTGAACGGCATGGCTAGCTCCCCCGGTACGTGGAGTAGGCGAAGGGGCTCAGCAGGAGCGGCACGTGGCTGTGCCCCGCTGCGGCGGTGAAGCTGATCTCGACCTCCGGGTAGAACGTGGGGATGTCGCGCGCGGCGAACCAGTCGCCGGTGGCGAACCTGATCCGGTGCGGGCCGGGCTCGGTGGCCCAGCCGCTGACGCGGCCGTCGGCGTCGGTCACCGCGGTCTGCGGCGCGCCGCCGTCGAGGCGGGAGAGGGTGACGCGGACCCCGGCGGCGGGCCGGCCCAGGACGGCGTCGAGGACGTGGGTGGAGACGGTGCACGCTTCGGTCACGGCCGCACCGCCTTCTCCAGGCGCAGCGCGACGATCTTGCGCAGCTCCGCCACGGCCTCGCGGTGCTCGTCCGCGTCCGTGTTACCCAAGCGGCGCTTGGCCTCGGCGAGGATCGCCTCCGCGGTCAGCCCGGTCGCGCAGATGAGGAAGACCCGCCCGAACCGCCGCTCGTAGGCCGCGTTCACCGCCGCGAGTTCGGCCCGCACCGCCTCGTCGGCGGCCAGCGCCCGGGACTGCTCGCCCCGCGACCAGCGGTCCTCGCCCGCGGGCTTGGGCTTCCCGATGGGGGCGTGGGCGGCGTGCGCGACCGCGATCTCGGCGTCGTCGAGCTCGTCGAAGCCCGCCAGGGCGGCGGCGTACAGCGCCGCGACGGTGCCGTACGGGCGGCCGGACGCGACCTTCTCGGCCCAGGCGCGCGACGCGCAGCAGGCCGTGAGCGCCTCGACCGCGTCCTCAGGGTCGGCGGTGTTGAACGCTCCGAGAGTCCACATCGGCGCCTCCTCGTGCCAGTTCCGGGGGCGTGTTCGCCCTACGGGATAAGTGAAGCGGAACGCGGGCCCGGGGGCTTCGTCTTCGGCTATGAAAGCTTGGTTTCCCCGCCGTTAAATGCTGGAGGATCGTCCAAAGGCCCCGGTCGGGCGGCGCTATGGTGGAGTTGCCTACCGCGTCCCGACGCGCCTGTGAAGGCCGGACCCCTGGGGGCCACACCATGCGACTCCGTTCACTGCTGCAGATGCCCGAGCTGGGCCTGACCCTGGTCTCCGGCCGCCACCACCTCGACCGCGAGATCCGGTGGGTCGTGCCGACCGACATGCACGACCCGCGCCGGTACCTCTCGGGCGGCGAGCTGGTGCTCACCGGCCTCATGTGGCGCCGGGCCGAGACCGACTCGGACGCCTACGTGCGCAACCTGATCGCGGCGGGCGTGACCGCGCTCGGCGCGGGCGACCACCCCGAGTTCCCGTCGGTGCCGCTCGACCTGGTGGACGCGTGCGCGCGCCACGACCTGCCCCTGTTCTCCGTGGACGCGGCGGTGGCGTTCGCGGAGATCACCGAGAAGATCGTGCAGCGCCTCTCAGTCGGCCGCTCGGGCGACCTCGCGTCGCTGCTCGACCGCCACCGGCGGCTCATCGCGGCCGACGGGATCGGGCAGATCCTCGAGCTCATCCGCAAGGAGCTGGGCATGGAGTGCCTGGTGCTGTCGCCCGCCGGGCGGGCGCTGCGCGGCGGGCTCGACCTCGGTGACACGGACCGGGCCACCGTGGTCGCGCGGGCGCACGCGGCCGAGCGCCTGCCGCAGAAGGTGACGCTCGACCGGCACCGCGCCTACTCGGTGTTCGGGATCGGCTCGACCCTCCACACCGGCCGGTTCCTGGTCATCGACGACGACCACACGCAGTGGGCCCCGGAGCGGCGGCTCGTCGCCGAGCAGCTCGCGGCCCTGCTCATGCTCGAACTGGACGACCCGGCGGTCAGGCCCGCCCCGCACGTCGAACTCGTGACCGCCCTCAAGGAGGGCCGGGTCGACGAGCACCTGATGCGCTCGGCGGGCCTGCCCGCGGGCGGCACGGTCACCGTCGTCGCGGCCGTCGGCGAACCGGCGGCGCTGCGGGAAGTCGTTGTCGCCGAAGCGATCGCGGGCCAGGACGGCAACCCGCTCGGCCCGCGCATGGCAGCGTGGGCGACCCTCGGGGACGAGACCGTCGCGGTCCTCGCGGGCCCGGCCGGGTCCGCCGAGGAGCGCCCGAGACTGCTCGAATGGTCGCGGCAGTGCGCGAAGGCCCTGTCAGGGCTCGGCGGGAACGGCGCGGTCGGCATCGGCTTCGCCGACCCCGTGCGCGCCCCCGCCGGACTGTGCGGGGCGCTCGAACAGGCCCGGCACACCGCGGCGCTCGCCCAGCCGCGCCCCGGCGGCGTCGACGTCGCCGAACCCGACCACCTCGTATCGCACCGGATGCTCCTCGCAGCGGTCCCCGCCGACGTCAGCAAGGCGTTCCGCACCCGCGTCCTCGACCCGCTCCTCGAATACGACGCGAGGCACCGCTCCGACCTGCTGCCTACCCTGCGGCGCTTCCTCGAGTGCGACGGCTCCTGGCGGCAGTGCGCCGCGAGCCTCCACCTGCACGTCAACACCGTCCGGTACCGGATACGGCGGGTCGAAGAATTGACCGGCCGCGATCTGCGCAACCCCCTCGACCGGATGGACCTCGCCCTCGCGGTGAGCCTGGAGTGAACGCGGCCCCGCCCGGGGCCGCGCGACAAGGGGGGAACACATGAAGAACACCGCGGGCCTGGTGCTCGCCGCGGGCGCCGGGCGGCGCTTCGGCGGACCGAAGGCCCTGGCCGAGTTCGACGGCCGAAGCCTGCTCGACCGGGCCGTCGCCACCCTGCACGCGGGCGGGTGCCGCCAGGTGCTCGCCGTGCTCGGCGCGGGAGCCGAGCAGGCGCTCTCCGCAGCGGGGGAGGCGTTCACGCCCGTCCTGAACCGGCGGTGGGGGCAGGGGCTCTCGACGTCGCTGAAAGCGGGGCTGGCGGCCGTGCCCGAACGGTACGACGGGGTCGTGGTCACCCTGGTCGACCAGCCGCGCATCGTCCCCGAAGCGGTCCGGCTCGTCATCGACGCCGCCGAGGAGGGCGCCCAGATCGCCGTCGCCGTGTACGGGGAGCAGCGCGGCCACCCGATGTACTTCGCGCGCGAGCACCTCGGTGCGATCGCCGCCGAGGCGGCGGGCGACCGGGGCGCCCGCGACTTCCTGGCCGCGCACCCGCAGCTCGTGCGGGAGGTCGCGTGCCCAGGCGACCCGCTCGACGTCGACACGCAGGCCGACCTGGAGGCGCTGACGCGGCCCGGCCCGGGCGGCCCGCACCTCATCCCGAGTTAACCAGGCTCCGTGCCGCTGCCAGCGTCGTCAGTGGTGCGGTTAAACCGCGAACCAGAGGTCGATCTCGCGCTTCGCGGACTCCTCCGAGTCCGAGGCGTGGATCAGGTTCTGCTGGTTCGAGACGGAGAAGTCGCCGCGGATCGTGCCCGGCTCGGCCTTGCGCCCGTCGGTGGCCCCGGCGAGCTTGCGCACCACCGGGATCGCCTCGTCGCCGGAGACCACGAGGCTCACCAGCGGCCCGGAGGTCATGAACGTCTTCAAGCCGTCGTAGTACTCCCGGCCCACGTGCTCGGCGTAGTGAGCGTCCGAGAGCGCCGCGTCCATCGTCCGCATCCGCAGCTCCTCGACGCGCAGCCCCTTGCGCTCCAGGCGGGACAGGACCTCGCCGATGAGCCCGCGCCGCACGGCGTCGGGTTTGATCAGGACGAGCGTGCGCTGTTCGGCCACGGCAGGATCTCCTCGAAAGTGACAGTCGGATTCTGGCTGCCATCGTAAGGGATGTTGTGTCCGTTGCCTCACCCACGTACGATTCACGTTGCAACCCGGTTCTCCCAGTTGTGGATGAGGTGTCCCCGATGGCACGTGGCGGCAGCCAACCCCCAAGACCGGCCCCCCGGTCCTCCAAGGCACCCAGCAGGGGCGGCGCGAAAGGCGGGGCCGCGCGCGGCGGCGCGAAAGGCGCCGCCAAAGGCGGCGCGGCGAAGAAGGCGCAGGCCGGCGGGGTCCGCAAGGCCGCGCCGGGCAAGGCGATGCCCCGCACCGGACGGCAGCCGGTCGGCCGGGGCATGACCGCCGAGCAGCTGCGTCAGCAGCGGCTCATCCTCGACCAGCAGCGCCGGTCCCGCGAGGCCCGCTGGTGGGCGATCAACCAGCACGCGCTGAAGGACCTCCACTCCCGCCAGCACCACTCGGCGGGCGGCGAGGCGATCGGCACGACCCTCAACGGCGACAGGCGGATGCGGTGGCGCACCTCCCACGCGGTCGGCGCGATCACTTTACTGGTCATCTCCCTCTTCCTGGCCTCCATGGCGGTCGGCGCGCAGAGCCTCGGCATCGCGATCGCCTCGTTCGCGTGCTTCGCGGGCTGCATCGCGTTCGTCACCGTCGAGCACTCGGCGAGGCGCTTCCCGCAGCCGGTCCCCGCGCCGCCGCTCATCGGGCAGCACCGGCTCGAAGACCTCATCGTCGAGGACGACCCGCCGCGCCCGGCCCAGGTGAAGGAACCGGCCCCCGCGGCCTCGCTCGACGACCTGTTCGAGCCCGCACCGCGCCCTGAGGAGGCCCCGAAGGCGGCAGCGACCGTCGCGGCCACCGCGCCGGTGCGGACCGCCGAACCGGCGCCCACCGTCGTCATCGTCGAACCGGCCGAGACGGTCGCGGCCGAAGCGCCCGCGCCCGGACAGCGGCACATCACCGAACCGGTCGACGCCGAGCTCGTCGACGACGACCTCATCGAGAACCCAAGCAGCGCAATCGAAGACGCGAGCACCAGGGCCGAGCCCGAACCGCTGGGCCCGGTCGCCGAGTCCGCGCCGCAGCGCGACGCGGCCCCGTCCCCGGGACAGGCGTTCACCCTGCCCAGCGAACAGATCGGCGGCTACGGCACGACCGGGACCGCCGAGACCGCGCCCCCGCCGCCGCCCGAACCGACCCCGCCGAAAGGGCCGATCGCCGAAGCCGTCACGAAACTCAAGTCCCCGCCCCGGCAGCGCACCTCCAGCGAAGGCAGCAGCCTCGCCCACGACCTGGCCGAACTGCTCCTCTCCGAACAGCGCCTGAGCGGCACCGACGTCACCGACGTCGCCGCCACCCTGGTCGTCGCCGACCTCCAGCGGTCCGTCGAGTTCTACACGGACACACTCGGACTCCACATCGCCGACCGCACCGAGGAGGCCGCCGTCCTCGACGCCGGCTTCGGCAAGATCCTGCTGTGGGAGCGGCCCGACGCGCCGCCCGGCGAGACCGGCGTCATGCACCTGACCTTCGAGGTCGGCGACATCGACGCCACGTTCGCCGAGATGAACGAAGCCGGCGTCGAGTTCCTGCACCTGCCGCGCACCGCGCTGCTCGGCCAGAACTACCAGATGCGGGCCGCGGCCTTCCGCGACCCCGACGGCCACGGCCTGGCCATCACCGAGCACCGGGAGCGCGATTAGTTCTCCGGCCCAAGTGAAGAGGAGCGAACCCATGCTCGTCGTCGGCGAGATCCACACCGCGCTGCTGCCGCACTCGCGCCCCCTCACGCCCGAGGAGGCCCGCGCCGCCCTCGCGCTCGCCGTCGGCGAGACCGTCGTCCAATGGGCCAGGCCCGTCCCGCACACCTCCTCGCCCACGCTCCTGCACGGCGTCGACTGCCGACTCCCCCTGGGCCCCAAGCCCGACAGCCACCACACCGACGAGGACGACCGCAACGGGTCGCTGCGCGCCGTCGGCTCCGTCTCCTCCCGCGCCGTCCTCACCGGCGGCCAGCTCCTCCAGGGCTCCGCGTGGGCCTCCGTGTCGCTCTCGCAGCACCCGCGGCGCATGCCGTGGTCCTACTACCTCGCCAGGCCCGGCACACTCGAGACGATCGGGAAGTTCGACGCCCGCCGCCTCGCCGAGGGCTACCTCGTCGCCGAGCAGCGCGCCGACCGCGCGAAACTCCTCGACACCGCCGCCGTCGCCCGCCACTCCATCCACGACGTGCTCGCCCGGCCCATGTTCGACCAGCGCCCGCCCATCAAGACCGGCTCGACCCGGCTGCGCTGGGCCGCCTTCACCGACCCCGACTCAGGCCAGACTGTAGCGTTCCGCCTGGCGGGCAACGACAGACGCCGCCTGCGCATCACCACCGGACCGGTCGACCCCGAGCAGATCGCCACCGCCGCGGAAGACCTCGCCGTCCACGACTGGCTGCTCACCGCCGTCGCCGCCCGCGTCGCGCTCGCCAAGATCGGCGACGACGCACGGCACACCCTGCGCACGCTCCGGCCCGTCGTCGACCACCTCCTGCACCTGTGGTCGGCCGGCGCCCGCACCTCCCCCGGGCTCGAGTTCATGTGGGACGCACTCGAGAAGCGCCCCGGGCTCACCCGGCAGTGGACGACCATGACCGAGCGCGTGCGCTCGCAGATCGACTACGGCGCGGCCGACATCGCCGCGCAGATCCTCGACCTCATGGAGACCCGCCAGCGCCAGGGCGGCGGGTCCGGCAGCGGCTATCGAGTCTAAAGAGGACCCTGGAAGATGTAGGAGAAGCGGTCCACGAGCTCGTCGGGAAGGGTCATGCCCTCCCGTTCGGCGGACTTGCGGATGATCTCGATCGCCGTGGCCTCGGGGCGGACCGACCCGCAGATGACGCGCACCGCGTGCTCGACCTCGAGGTAGTTCACCGAGAGGATCGAGACGGTGCGGTAGGCCGGGAACGGGAACGCGCCCGGCTCCAGCTGCAGGATCGGCGGCATCGCCGCCCACGTCTCGGGGAAGCGGGCCCGCGCGGGGCGGTCGGGGTCGTGGCCGTGCTCGTCGGGGACGACGGCGCTGACGGCCTCGGGGACGCCGATGCGCTTGCCCTGGTTGCGGAGCACGCCCAGGCGCAGCAGCTGCCAGACGGCGGCGAGCATCGGGCAGGACCAGCGCCGCCCCTGCTCGGTGTCGCTCCACAGCTCGACGTCGAGGAACACCGAGTGGTCGCGTTTGGCGTTCTGGCTCGGGGGCTTCCACTGGTCGGGGACGCCCATCGCGATGCCCTTCGGCTTCGGGCTGGGCACGCCGTTGCAGAGCCAGCCGGAGCGGGCCACGGTGGGGCGGGAGCCGTTGGAGTCGGGCGGCGGCTCGAACACGATCCGGTCGGCCACGAGCGCGGCGAGCTGCAGCTGGTCCATGTCGGCGCAGGCGGACTCGCGCGCGAGGTAGTCGATGCGAAGCCCGGCGTCGGCGGCGGCCTCGGTGATGACGCCGATGAGCTCCTCGGGCGGGGGCATGCCCTGCTGCGAGTAGTCGTCGACGAGGTAGCAGGTGCTCACGCGCGGGCGGCGGCCGCCGAGGCGCTTGGACAGGGCCTCGGTGGTGCCGTGGACCCAGGCCGCCGCGGAGGCCATCTCGGCCTTGAGCGTGTCGGGGCGGGCGAGGTCGTCGGCGTAGAGGTGGCCGACCTCGATCGACAGGTGCGACATGCCGAAGCGTTCGGTCCGCTGCTTCGCGCTGGTCTCTTCGTACGTCATGTGTCCACTCAATCGATGCTCGGGCGGCCCGGGGGCCGGGTCAGAACAGCTCCTCGGCGGAGCGCACGGCCAGCTCGGAGAAGGCCCTGACGGTCTCGTGGTTGGCGATGTCGAGCGCGACGGTGTCGGCGTCGGTGATGATCTGCTCGCGCCACTGCAGGACCGGGTCGAGCGGGACCGATCCGAGGAGGTTCATGCGGCCCAGTTTGAGGCGGGCGGCCATCTGGTGGAGGTCGGCGTCGATCTTGCGCAGCCAGCGGACCTGGGTGGGCTTGAGCCCGGCGAGGTCGGCGCCGTCGGGGTCGACGACGGCGGTGCGCACGTAGCGGATCGAGGCGAGGAGCTTGCGCTGGTAGTCCTCGCCGAGGGCCTTGGCGGTCTCGATGAGGCCCCTCTCGCCGTAGACGAGGGAGTGGGCGGCGATGACGTGCTGCTTCGTCCAGCGGTGGTAGACGATCCAGCGCCACGGGAGGTTGGCGAGCTCGGGGCGGGCGGTGGCGGCCATGACCATCTCGGTGGCGTGGGAGCGGCCCGCGGAGAGGTCGACGATGACGAGGTCGAATTCGCGCGAGAGCTCCTGGAGGAGGTTCACGCATTTGTCCACTGTGGTGTCGTCGCCGGGGAACTCGGAGCCGTCGGCGTCGCCGGGGCAGAGCACGAGGTCGCCCGCGCCGTCGGGCCTGGCCTGCAGCTCTTCGCGATCGCTGGTGGCCCAGACGGAGTGGCGCTCGGACTCGGAGGCGAGGCCCTGCAGGTACTCGTGGACGCCGGGGCCGTGGGTGCCGTGCTCGAGGTCGTCGATCGCGAAGATCGCCCCGGCGGTGGGCGAGCCGAAGTCGAAGTCCACATAGCACACGTTGGCGCCCTGGATCGCGCGGCGGTAGGCCAGGTTGCACGAGGACACCGACCGCCCCGTGCCGCCCTTGTCCGAGGTCGCGAACAGCAGCATCGTCACACTCCGGTCTCGGCGTCGCGCCCGGCCGCGATGAGCCGGTCGAGGTCGATGAGGGCCTTGACGCCCAGGGCGAACGCGGTGCCCGGGCGCTCGTCGACGACGTCCTTGGCGTGGCGGATCGTCAGGCCCACCGAGCGGATCTCCTGCGCCAGTGCGGGGCCGGCGTGGCCGGAGCCGCGCAGCAGCTCCTGGTCGTAGACGTGCTCGGCCTCGACGAGGAGTTCGTGCGCGAGGTCCTCCAGGCTGCGGGAGCGGGCCGGTTCGGAGGTCGCGAACTGGGCCGCGAGCACCATGGACTCCACGACGCGGATCGTGAAGTGCCAGGACGGGTCCTCGAACCAGTTGGGGAGCTCGCTGTAGACCTGCTTCGGCTGGTCCCACAGGCGGGCGGGCGCGCCCTCGCGGATGCGCCTGCGCGCCAGGTGGTCCCACACGAGGTCGGCCACTTCGAGCAGCTCGGCGCGGGCCTCGATCGTGACGAGGAGGCTCGCGGCGTGGTAGAGGCGCTTGAGCAGCAGCGGCGCGAAGTCGACCATGTTCCAGACCATGGGCGGGCCGTCGAGCTTCTCGATGCCGGCGAGTTCGGACTTCACGCCGGGGAAGTGCGTCTCGATGGCGCGGTCCCCGCGGAGGGCGCGGCGGGTGATGCGGCCCCGGTTGGCGAGTTCGATGAGGACGTTCCCGAGGCGGATGAGGTCGTCGTCGTCGCCGCGGGCGGACCCGAAGTTGTCGGTCGCGACCGCGCACACCAGGAGCGAGTAGTAGTCGTACTCCATGCCGTCGGTGGTGCGCCAGGGGACGTCTTCGAGGGGCCACTTCGAGCCGCCGCCGAAGGCGGCGACCATGGCCCAGTAGCGGCGGGTGACGTCCATGCGCAGCTGCAGCGACTGGGCGAGACGCTGCTCCTCCTCGGTGAGGAGGTTGCGGCGCATGACCCTGGGCGAGAACAGGGTCTGGATCGCCTCGAGGGCGACCACGGTGAAGTACAGGTACGGGACGTCCTCGGCGCGGCCGACGCGCTGCGTCGAGGTGTCGGAGACGTCCGGGATGTCGGGGGCCTTCTCCACGACCGACCAGGACCAGCCGATCTCGAAGAGCTTCGTGGGGGCCTCGACGCCGGCGGTGCCGCCCGAGCCGACGGTGATGGTGCGCAGTGTGGCGATGATGTCGTCCGCGTTCTCGCGGAAGCGGCGCACGATCTTGCGGTCGGCCTGGCCGTCGACGTTGATGAGGTCGATGAGCTGGCGGCCGAAGTCGTCGTCGGCGTCGAACGTGGAGACGGCGAACGAGCGCAGCAGGCCCGTGATCGCGCCGAGGAGGCGGCGGTGGATGGCCTCCTGGACGTCGGCGACCTCGCGGCCGAGGTCGCCGCGGCCCATGCGGTCGACCGTGGGCTGGAAGTCGGCGAGGAAGGTGAGGGCCGCCAGGCAGAGCGGGATGGAGAGTGCGAAGCCCTCGGTGACGTCGACGGCGCGCTGCTCGGGGTTGGCCTTCTGGGTGCGGTCCTTGCGGTGCATGTTGGAGCCGCCGGAGTAGACGGGCACGCCCTCGTCGTCGACGTGTCTCTCCATGTAGTCCTTGACCATCCGCATGATCCGGATGGGGATCTCGACGGCGTCGCCGAGGCCGGAGAACGCCTCCAGGACCGCGTCGCTCGTGGCGTCCGGGTCGGCGTAGTTGAGCTCGGGGAGCTCCTGCGCGGGGTAGAGCAGGCACAGGAGCTGCTGGGCGTCGCCCACGGCGTCGGACTGGTTGCGGCCTCCCCAGTGCCAGGCCTTGCGCTTGCCGCCGTCCTCGGGCACGCGCCAGCTGTAAGCCACCTGGGCCCGCCAGATGTCGAGGAGCTGTTGCCGAGGCTGCATCTTCACAGGGGATCACCGCCGAGCGCTCACAGGGCCGAATCGGACAGGTCCACTATCGCACGGCCATGTGACACAAACAGTCTCGCAGAACGTGTTGTGTCGCTTACCCGACAGTTCGGAAGCGTCCTCCGCGGGGCCTTCGAGCGTCCTAAGAGCAGGGTCGGCAAACCGGGCGTACCGGTACCCTTCAGGCGCAGGGAGTCGCGATGGTCGAACTGGTCTTGGCGGGGGTCATCATCGCGGCCGTAGCCGCCGCGGTCGTCGTCACGGGCGTCCGCGACCACCGCCGCCGCAGGGCCGAACGCCTTGCGGCCGAGGCAGACCGCATGCCGCGCGGCGAACCGATCCCCAGCGGGTGGCCGGACGGCGGTAGCGTGGAAGACCGATCCCCCGCCCCTTGAGGAGTTCGCATGGAATCAGGGTTCCTGTTCTTCGCGGTGTTCGGCGTCATCGCGCTCGTGATCATCGTCTCCGCCGCAGCCGGAGGCTCCAAGCGGCGCACCGGAAGGCCTTATCACCACCACCACGACTCGACGAGCACCAACCACCTCGGCATGGGCTACACCGGCCCCTCCGACGGCGGACCGAGCGGCGGCCGCAACGACTGCGGCCCGGGCTACAGCGACTCCGGCAGCAGCGGCGGCTTCTTCGGCGGCGGTGGCGACTCAGGCGGCGGGTTCAGCGGCGGCGGCGACTCAGGAGGCGGCGGCTCGAGCTGCTAGGCCTTCAGTTCGTAGACGCTGCAAGGAACCTCGTAGCCCGGGACCACGGTCTCGCGCTCCAAGGACATGCCCAGCTTCTCGGCCACCCGGATCGAGGCGCGGTTCTCGCTGTGGATGCACGAGACGACCCGGTCGAGCCCGAGTTCGCCGAACGCGAAGCCGACCACGGCCCGCGCGGCCTCGGGCGCGTACCCGCGGCCCCACCGGTCGCGGCCGATCCGCCAGCCGACCTCGGTCACCGGCAGGATCTCCGGGAGGAACGTCGGCGTCGCGAGGATGCCCAGGCCGACGAGGAAGCCGGTCTCCTTCTCGCACACGGCGAACGCGCCCCAGCCGTGCTCGACCCAGTGGGCGGCGACCTTCTCGGTGAGCGCCTCGGTCTGCTCGAGCGTGCGCGGGCCGCCGTCGCCGATGTAGCGCATGACCTCGGGGTCGGCGTTGATCGCGGCGAGCGCCTCGGCGTCACCGGTCGCCAAGGGGCGCAGCAGGAGCCGTTCGGTCTTCAGTTCGAGTGTCATCGTTTCGGCGGCTTCCCCAGAGCGGTCTTGACGTACCAGCAGTAGGCCCACACGAGGCCGAAGACGATCCCGGCAACGCCGAGCGCCCAGTGGATCGCCCAGCAGGCGATCAGCGCGACCTGCACAACCGCGCCCGCGGGCCACACCCACGCGCGCTTCGTCATGCCCGCCAGCGCGATGCAGGCGACGGTGAGGACCAGGACCGCGACGATGGCGACCGTCGCGTCGTCCAGGATCATCCGCATCGGGACGATCGCCAGCAGCAGCGCGAGCGCTTCGAAGCTCAACGCCATCGCCGCGAGGCTGCGCGCGGCCCGGTTCGGGTCGCGCAGGCCCGAGCGAGTGTCCTCCGGCTCGGTCCAGGGGGCCTCGACCTCTTCGCCGTGCTCGGGGTGCTCGTGCTTCTCGTCGTCAGCCACGGCGGCCCACCAGGAGCTTGCGGGCGTCGGCGACGGTGAACACCGAGCCGGTGACGAGGACGCCGCCGCCGGACTCGTATATGTCGTCGGCCTCCTCGGCGAGCTCGATGCCGCGCGCGATCGCGTCGGTGAGGTGCGGGAGCACCGTGACGCGCTCCTCGCCGAAGACCTCCTTGGCGACCTTCGCGAGCGTCGCCGCGGGCATGGCCCGGTCCGAAGAGGACTTCGTGATCACGATCTCGTCGAGCAGCGGTTCGAGGAGTTCGAGCATGTGGTCGGTCTCCTTGTCGGCGAGCATCCCGACGACGCCGACGAGCTTGCGGAAGTTGAACTCCTCCTCGACCGCCTTCGTCATGGCCTCCATGCCCGCCGGGTTGTGCGCGGCGTCGAGGATCACCGTCGGCGCGGTCCGCACGACCTCCAGGCGGCCCGGCGAGGAGAACTCCGCGAACGCCTGCCCGACCACCTCGGCGTCGAGGGCCTTCGGCTCGCCCGCGCCGAGCAGCACCTCCACCGCGGCCAGCGCGAGCGCGGCGTTGTGGGCCTGGTACTCGCCGTGGAGCGGCAGGAACAGGTCCTGGTAGCGGGCGGCGCGCGTCTCGATCGTGATGAGCTGGCCGCCGACGGCGACCTCGCGCGCGGTGACCTCGAAGCCGCGGCCCTCGGGCACGAGCTTCGCGCCGACGGCGTTGGCGCGGCGCAGCAGCGGCTCCATCGCGGAGCGCTCCTGGGTCGAGGTGACGAGCGTCGAGCCCTCGTGGACGATCCCGGCCTTCATCGTCGCGATCTCGGCGAGGGTCTCCCCGAGCCACTTCGTGTGGTCGATCCCGATCGGCGTGATGACCGCGACCTCGGCGTTCAGGACGTTAGTCGAGTCGGTCTCGCCGCCCAGGCCCACCTCGATGACGCCCACGTCGATCGGCGTGTCCGCGAACGCGCCCATGGCGAGCGCCACGGTCATCTCGAAGTAGGTGAGCGGCTCGGAGGCCTCGCGGTCGACGAGCTCGGCGAGCGGCGCGATCTCGTAGTACTGGGCGGCGAGCCGGTCGGGGCTGATCGGCTCGCCGTCGATGTTGATGCGCTCGTTGACGCTGTTGAGGTGCGGCGAGGTGAACATGCCGGTGCGCAGGCCGTGCCCGCGCAGCAGCCGCTCGATCATGCGCGAGGTCGAGGTCTTGCCGTTCGTGCCCGTGATGTGGACCGAGCGGAAGGACCGCTGCGGGTCGCCCATCATGTCGAGCAGCTGCTTGATGCGGTCGAGCGTGAAGTCCCAGCGGGAGAACCCGCGGGCTTCCAGGAGCGCTTCGACTTGCGCCAGTTCGGCGTTCAACTATTTCCCCCTATGAGCGACGAGGGCGGCCGCCCGCGCGGGCGGCCGCCTCCGTACTACGCCAGTCGTTCGAGCTGCGCCGTGATGCGCGCGATGTCGGCCTCGGCGGTCGCCTTGCGCGCCTTGATCTTGTCGACCACGGCGTCGGGCGCCTTCGACAGGAACGCCTCGTTGCCGAGCTTCCCCACCGTCCCGGCCAGCTCCTTCTCGGCGGCCTTGAGGGCCTTGTCGAGACGGGCCCGCTCGGCCGCGACGTCGATCGTGCCCGACGTGTCGAGCGCGACGGTGACCTGGTCGGACACCGCGAGTTCAGCGGTCGGCGCGAAGCCCTCCGGCTCGGCGTCGAGCTTCACGAACGAGCGGATCAGCCACTCCTGGTCGGCCAAGCCCGCCGCGTCGAGACCCGAGATGCGCGCGGCCACCCGCTGGCTGGGCTTCACGCCCTGGTCCGAGCGGAAGCGGCGCACTTCGACGACCACGTGCTGCATCGCGGCCACGAGACGCTCGGCCTCCTCGTCCACACCGGACGGCGTCGGCCAGGCGGCCACCGTGAGCGAGTCGCCCCGCTCCTCCCCGCCGGTCAAGGTGAGCCACAGCTCCTCCGTGACGAACGGGATCACCGGGTGCAGCAGCCGCAGCAGCTGGTCGAACACGTGCCCCAGCACCCGGCGGGTGTCCTCGGCCTGCTGCCCGCCCGCGGCGAGCACCGGCTTCGTCAGCTCCAGGTACACGTCGAACACGTCGTCCCACGCGAAGTGGTACAGCACGTCCATCGCCTTCGCGAACTCGTACTGCTCCAGGTACGCGTCGGTCGCCGCGACCGTCTTCGACAGGCGCGACAGCACCCACCGGTCGATCAGCGACAGGTCCCGCGGCAGTTCGCCTTCCACGGTCGCGCCGCTCATGAGCGCGAACCGGGTGCCGTTCCACAGCTTGTTGCAGAAGTTCCGGGAGATCTCGGCGAGCTCGATCGACGCGATCGCGTCGGCGCCCGGGTTCGCGTCCCGCGCGAGCATGAACCGCAGCGCGTCCGCGCCGTACTGGTCCACCACCTCGAGCGGGTCGATGCCGTTCCCCGAGGACTTCGACATCTTCTTGCCGTTCTTGTCCCGCAGCAGGCCGTGCAGGAACACCTCCTTGAAGGGCGCCTTGCCCATCGCGTAGGTGCCGAACATCATCATCCGAACCACCCAGAAGAAGATGATGTCCCAGCCGGTCACGAGCACCGAGGTCGGATAGAACTTCTCCAGCGCCTTCGTGTCCTCGGGCCAGCCGAACGTCGAGAACGGCCACAGGCCCGACGAGAACCACGTGTCGAGCACGTCCTGGTCCTGCGTGTAGCCCTCGGGCGCTTCCTCGCCCGGGCCCACGCAGATCTCCTCCCCATCGGGGCCGTACCAGATCGGGATGCGGTGGCCCCACCACAGCTGGCGCGAGATGCACCAGTCGAGCAGGTTGTCCACCCACGAGAAGAACCGCTTCTCCATCTCCGGCGGGTAGATCTTCGTCTCGCCGCTGCGCACCGCGTCCCCGGCCGACTTCGCCAGGCGCTCCACCTTCACGAACCACTGCTTCGACAGCCGCGGCTCCACCGTGGTGTCGCAGCGCTCGCAGTGCCCGACCGCGTGCATGTACGGGCGCTTCTCGGCCACGATGCGGCCCTCGGCGCGCAGCGCGGCGGCGATCGCCGAGCGGGCCTCGAACCGGTCGAGCCCCTGGAACGGGCCGTGCGCGGTGATCACGCCGCGCTCGTCCATGATGAGGATCGACTCCAGGCCGTGGCGCTGGCCGATCGCGAAGTCGTTCGGGTCGTGCGCCGGGGTGACCTTCACGGCGCCGGTCCCGAACTCGGGGTCGACGTGCGCGTCGGCCACGATCGGGATGCGGCGGCCCGTGAACGGCACCTCCACAGTGGTGCCGAGCAGGTGCTGGTAGCGCTCGTCGTCGGGGTGGACGGCCACGGCGGTGTCGCCGAGCATCGTCTCCAGACGGGTCGTGGCGACCACGATCGCGTCGTCCCCGTCGCCGTAGCGCATCGACACGAGCTCGCCCGCGTCGTCCTGGTGCTCCACCTCGATGTCCGAGAGCGCGGTCATGCAGCGCGGGCACCAGTTGATGATGCGCTCAGCGCGGTAGATCATGCCGTCGTCGTACATCTTCTTGAACATCGTCTGCACGGCGTTCGACAGTCCCTCGTCGAGGGTGAACCGCTCGCGGTCCCAGTCGACGCCGTCGCCGATCTTCTTCATCTGGGAGGAGATGCGCTCGTGGTAGATGTCCTTCCACTCCCACACCTTGTCCACGAACGCGTCGCGGCCCAGGTCGTGGCGGGACAGGCCCTCCTTGTCGGCGAGCTGGCGCTCCACCACGTTCTGGGTCGAGATGCCGGCGTGGTCGGTGCCCGGCAGGAACAGCGCCTCCTTGCCGCGCATGCGCTCGCGGCGCACGAGGGTGTCGATGAGCGTGTGGTCGAGCGCGTGGCCCAGGTGCAGCTGGCCCGTCACGTTCGGCGGCGGGATCACGATCGCGTAAGGGTCGCGGTCGGAGTTCTCGTCAGCCTTGAAGCGACCGTCGGCTACCCACTTCTCGTAGCGTCGCGCCTCTACCTCTACGGGCGCGTACGTCTTCGAGAGCTGGGTTTCCATGTCCGGTGTCTTCTTCGCTGCATCTGTCACCAGTCAAGTGTAAGGAGCCCGGGCGCACGCGCGCGAAGCGGTTTACGCGGTGTCGCCCAGAACCCTTCCGGCGGCTGTGGCCACATCCGTCTCGCCGTTCGCGACCTGTTCGGCCAGGGCCTCGGGGACCGCGTACCGGCGGCGCAGCTCGGCGTCGACGCGGGCGCGGATCTCGGCGGCGGCGCGGCGGCGGCGGTGCTCGGCGAGGTGGTCGCCGCCCGCGAGCCAGTCGCGGTGCTTGCCGATGGAGGCGACGAGCTCGTCGATCCCCTTCGCCTCGGAGGCGACGGTGGTGCAGATCGGCTGGCGCCACTCGCCGGGCTCGCGGCGGACGAGGCTCATGAGCGCGCGCAGGTCCCGCACGGTGCCGTCGGCGCCGGGCCGGTCGGCCTTGTTGACCACGTAGACGTCCGCGATCTCCACGACACCGGCCTTGACGGCCTGGATGCCGTCGCCCATGCCGGGCGCGAGCAGCAGCAGCGTCGTGTCCGCGAGCGCCGCGATCTCGACCTCGGCCTGGCCGACGCCGACGGTCTCGACGATGACCACGTCGAAGCCGAGCCCTTCGAGGACGCGCACGGCAGCTCCGGTGGTGGCCGCGAGCCCGCCGAGGTGGCCGCGGGTCGCGATCGAGCGGATGTAGACGCCGTCGTCGAGGGCGTGGTCGGCCATGCGCACGCGGTCGCCGAGGATCGCGCCGCCGCTGAACGGGCTCGACGGGTCCACGGCGAGAACGCCGACGCGCAGGCCCTGCTCGCGCCACGCGCCGATCAACGCGGAGACGAGCGTGGACTTGCCGACCCCGGGCGAGCCGGTGACGCCCACGACCGTGGCGTCACCGCCGTGGACCAGGCGCGAGACCTCGGGGGCGTCGGGGGTGCCGTTCTCGACGGCCGTGATGAGGCGGGCGGTGGCCCGGCGGTCTCCCGCACGGGCCGCCGCCACCAGGTCGGGGACCTGCATCAGGCTCCCTTGAGGACGATCGCGTCGCCCTGGCCGCCGCCGCCGCACAGGCCCGCCGCGCCGAGCATCCCCGGGCCGAGCTGGCGGGCGAGGGTCTGCGCGAGACGCGCCCCGGAAGCGCCGATCGGGTGCCCGAGCGCGATCGCGCCGCCGTCGGGGTTGACCTTCTCCAGGTCGACGCCGAGCGTCTCGGCCGAGGCGAGCACGACGGCCGCGAACGCCTCGTTCATCTCGACCACGTCGAGGTCCGATGCCGCGACACCGGCCGCGTCCAGGGCCTTGGCGATCGCGTTCGCGGGCTGGTCGAGCAGCGAGTTGTCGGGCCCCGCAACCGTGGCGTACGCCAGGATCTCGGCGGTCCAGGACCAGCCGTTCGCGACGGCGGTCGACTTCCGGCACAGGACGAGCGCGGACGCGCCGTCGGAGATCTGCGAGGCCGTGGCGGCGGTGATGGTGCCGTTCTCGGTGAACGCCGGGCGCAGCTGCGCGAGGCCCTCCGCAGTGGAGCCGGGACGGACGCCCTCGTCGGCGTCCACGAGGCCCTTGCGGGTCTCCACGGAGGTGATCTCCTCGGCGAGCCGCTCGGCGGCCTTCGCGGCCCGCTGGTGCGAGTACGCGGCGAACGCGTCCTGGTCGGCGCGGGTGATCGAGCGGCCCTTCAGGTGGCGCTCGGTGGACTCGCCCATCGAGATGCCGTCGTAGGCGTCGGTGAGGCCGTCGTACGCGAGGTGGTCCAGGAGCACCGCCTCGCCGTACTTGAAGCCGCGGCGCGAACCCGGCAGCAGGTGCGGGGCGCGGCTCATCGACTCCATGCCCCCGGCGACGACCACGTCCGCCGCGCCGCCCTTGAGGAGGGAGTCGGCGAGGCCGATCGCGGTGAGGCCCGAGAGGCAGACCTTGTTGACGGACAGGGACGGGACGCTCATGGGCAGCCCGGCCGCGACGGCGGCCTGCCGGGCGGGGTTCTGGCCGCAGCCCGCGGGCAGGACCTGCCCGAGGATGACCTGGTCCACCTGTGCGGGGGCCACGCCGGCCCGTTCGAGTGCCGCCCGGATCGCGGTCCCGGCCAGATCGGTGGCGGGGACGTCGGCGAGCGCGCCGTTGAATCGCCCGATGGGTGTCCGGGCGCTGGCGAGAATGACGGTTTTGTCGTCGTTCATGGGAGGACCTCCGTTGGTCTATACCGTTACTGAAACTGTAGTCAAGTTTCAGCAATCCCGATCTTTCGGTCGGGAAGGTCCGTCGCTCGTCTACAGCAGCCGGGGCTGGTTACAGGCGATTGGACGGTCCTCGTTTCTGTCCCGCGGTGCGGGTGTTGCGCCACCAGCCCGCCCGCGGGCAGCAGCGCTGCCTGCGGTGGTGCGGGTCTTATGGTCGGCTCGGCGAGGTTTCGCAGCTTCCGCTGCCTGGTCTCCGGCCACTCCGGTACCAGTCGAACACGCCGCCACGAGAGCGGCGAGATTGCGCGCGGCATTCGCATCCCGGTCCAGGACCAGGCCACAACTGCCGCATGCATAGACCCGGGCATGCAACGGCAGCTTGGCTTTCACCGCACCGCATCCCGAGCAGGTCTTCGACGAGGGCATCCACCGATCCGCCACGACCAGTTCTCCACCGCCCCAAGCGGTCTTGTACGCCAACTGGCGGCGGATCTCCCCGAACGAGGCATCGGCGATCCGCCGCGCCAACCGCCGGTTGCGAAGCAACCCGGCCACATTCAGGTCCTCGACCACCACGGTCCCGTACTCACTCGCGATCCCAGTCGTGAACCGGTGGATGGTGTCTTCTCGAAGGTTCACCACTCGATGGTGAACCTTGTTCCGCTCGGCATTCGCCTTCAACCACCGCCGCGACGGCACCTGCCCGGTCCGACGGTCCGGCCCTTGACGGCGCGAGACCCGCCGCGAGACATTGCGCAGATGCTGCAAAGCCGCATCCAGATGACGCGGATTCGCGATGAAGGCAGTGGTCCCATCTGCTTCGGCGGTGACAGCCAGATGCTTGACACCGAGGTCGATCCCGACCGTCGCCGCCGGGCGGCGCGGGCTGTCCTGTGCACGCTCGACCTCGACCTGAAAGGCCACGAACCACCGGCCCC
Organism: Glycomyces sp. NPDC048151; assembly: GCF_043202775.1. NCBI lineage: Bacteria > Bacillati > Actinomycetota > Actinomycetes > Glycomycetales > Glycomycetaceae > Glycomyces > Glycomyces sp. NPDC048151. The sequence goes on from NZ_JBIDBB010000002.1 coordinate 519,530, forward strand.
CCGTAAAACTGACCGTGGCCGACAGAATCCGGGCTTTTCCGTTCGACAAGCGCCGCTGGAGCTTCGCGGTGTTCTCATGAACCCGGATCTTGCCCAGACGAGGCAAGGTGACATGACGGCGGTCGGACTCGACCCGGATCGCCCCGGTCGTGAACCGGCACGACAGTCGCGCTCCGCGCTTCGACCTCCGCCGCGGCACACCCATCCGCCGGCCCTTGCGCTCACCGCGCTTGGACTTCGCATAGTTGTCGAACGCGGCAGCAGCAGCGGCGAGCCCCGTGTTGTAAGCCTCCTTCGAGTTCTCAACCCACCACGACAAGCGGGGATCGGCGCGCTTCGCGGCGTTGAAGGCCTTCCGCAGAGCCGGAAGCGACCACGACCGCCACTCGGTCCGATCGCCCTCGGCCACGCCATATGTGGCTTCTGCCGCCCGCTGATGCCATGCCGCGAGCACCCATGACACCGCCCAGTTGAAGGCCACACGCGAAGCACCGCAATGCGACCGAAGCGACCCCTCCTGACCCGCATTTGGATCGAGCGCAAACCGATACGCCTGCAACACACAGCCGGGTCGTGCTTCAAATCGCCGCCGCGCCACGCACCACCCCATTGATGTATACATTCGATCGATAACAGTTCGTCCGTACTAATATTCAAGGCTCCCTCGTACCCCATCAAGGTTCAATACCCCATACGGGTGACGTTCAAGGATTTTTATTCACTACCGTGACGCTCACGCATCAGACTCCGCGAGCCGTGCGGTGGCGGGGTGACACGACGGAAAGCGAGGAACGGGCGATGACGTTCACTGAGGGAATCGGCCTGCGGCGCATCGATCACGTCGGGATCGCAGTCCCGGACCTGGACAGCGCCCTGGAGCTCTACGTCGGGACGCTCGGCGGGGCCGAAGTGCACCGCGAGGTCAACGAGGCGCAGGGGGTCGTCGAGGCGATGGTCGCGTGGCCCGAGGGCGGCGCGCAGGTGCAGCTGCTCGCGCCGATCGGGGACGCCTCGCCGATCGCGAAGTTCATCGGCTCGAAGGGGCCGGGCCTCCAGCAGCTCGCGTTCACCGTCGAGGACGTGGAGGCGGCGGCCGCGGCACTGCGGGCAAAGGGATGCCGACTGCTGTACGACGAAGCACGCCAAGGCACCGCGGGCTCCAAGATCAACTTCGTGCACCCGCGCGACGCCGGGGGCGTCCTCGTTGAACTCGTCCAACCCGCATAGGGCCCTTGCAGGTCAGACCGTCGCGCCCCGATCACTGTCGGATACATGACGCCATTCGGGTGACACCTGGAGGACACCGAAACTTCACCGCGCACGGGTTCCGTGTCGTTTCAAGGATTTCGCCCGATTTGCGGCTAGTGTTGCGAGTGGTTCGACGCCCACAAACCCCTGACCTTGCTGTCGACATTCCCAGTCGCGTCTGCAAGTATTGGTCCATGTCGCAGCAGCCCTCCAGCAGTACCTTTTTCGACAACGACCAATCGGTGCCGGAATTCCCCGTCCAGCTGCGGGGTTACGACCGGCACCAGGTGGATGAGTTCATCCAGAAGAACCTCGGCAAGCTGAAGCAGACCGAGTCGCAGCGCACCGAGGCCGAGCAGCGGATGACGGACGCCCAGCGTCGTCTGCGCCAGGCCGAGCAGCGCATCCAGGGTCTCGAGCAGCGCCTCGCCGAGCAGCAGAAGCAGCTCGAGGAGAACACGCGCCCGACGCTCTCCGGGCTCGGCACCCGAGTCGAGCAGATCCTGCGGCTCGCCGAGGAGCAGGCCAACGAGCACCGCGCCGAGGCCAAGCGCGAGACCGAGGGCATCCTCTCGGCCGCCCGCCTCGAGTCCCGCGAGATCACCGACGCCGCCCGCGGCGAGGCCGGCTCCCTGAAGCAGAACGCCGAGCGCGAGGCCAACACCCTGCGCACGCAGGTCGAGCGCGAGGTCGCCGAGCTGCGCACCAACGCCCGCCGCGAATGCGAGACCCTCCGCGCCGACGCCGAGCGCGAGACCAAGCAGCTGCGCACCGCTACCGGTCACGAGGTCGCCGAGCTCAAGGCGTCCGTCGAGCGCGAGGTCGCGACCCTCCGCGCCACGGCCGACCGCGAGATCACCCAGCTGCGCGCCAAGGCCGCCCGCGAGGCGGAGGAGAAGCGCGCCGAGGCCGCGAAGCTCTTCGCCGAGGCGAAGGAGAAGCGCGACAAGGACCTCCAGGCCCTCGACCTCGAGCTGGCCGAGCGCAAGGAGAAGGCCGAGCGCGAGGAGTCGGACCGCCACACCCGCGCGGTCGCCGAGACCCAGAAGCTCGTCTCCGACGCCGAGAACCGCGCCCGCGACGCCGAAGAGCGCGCCAAGGCCGCGGAGACCCGCGGCGAGGAGAAGCGCTCCGAGGCCGACAACTACGCGCAGGAGACCACCAGCAAGGCCAAGAAGGACGCGCAGAAGCTCGTCGCGGACGCCAAGTCCGAGGCCGAGCGGCTCCTCGCCGACGCCAAGTCGGACGCCGAGCGCGTCACGACGGACGCCGAGACCAAGGTGGCCGAGCTCACCGCGAAGCGGGACCAGGTGCAGGAGACCCTGCGGAACCTCAGCGGTCTGGTCAGCGGCGCCCTCGGCGGTGCCCTTGGGCAGCAGGGCGACGACAAGTAGAAAAACAGGACGACAAGTAAACCTGGCGAATCCGCGTTACCGTCGAAGTCTGCGACAGTGAAGAATGATCGCAGGCGTTGGTCGACGGTGGAGGAACCACAGCTTCGGCCGCGTCCCGTCACATCCGGTCCCTTGCCGGATATGGCGGGACGCGGCTTACGTGAGGATGAGGGTATGGCGCGTGAAGACAGACTGGACGACTCGGAACTGCTGACCGGATTCAACGAGGGTGGACCCGTCGAGTACGAGTTCGAGACCGCCTTGCGCGGATACGACAAGGGACAGGTCAAGCGGTTCCTGCAGCAGATGCAGCTCCAGATGGACACCCTCGCCGGTGAACGGGCGGAGGCGGTCGCGCAGATCGACCGGCTGGTGATCCAGATCCAGCAGCTCCAGGCCCAGATCCAGGAGCTCAGGCGGCGCAGCGCGGCTGGCGACAAGGCCTCCTACCGGCATCTCGGCGTGCGCATCGAGCACATGCTGACCCTCGCCGAGGAGCAGGCCGAGGAGATCAAGGCCAACGCGCACGCGCAGACCCAGCACCTGCACCACCACGCGGACAACCGCCTCCGCGAGGCCGAGGCGCAGATCGAGCAGGCCCGCAAGGACTTCGAGACCACGCTGAAGGCCCGGCGGGCCGCCGCCGAGAAGGCCGAGGCCGACCGGCGCGCGATCATCGACGCCGAGATCAACAAGCGGGCCCGCGAGGCGCAGGCCATGGTGGACCAGGCGAAGGAGCGCGCAGCCGCCCTCGTGGCCGAGGCCGAGCAGGACGCCGAGAACAAGCGCGCCGCCGCTGACGAGCAGACCCGGCAGCTGGTCGCTCACGTCGAACGCCTCCGCGCCGAGGCCCAGCAGCTCAAGGACGACGCCGCCCTCGCGTCGGAGCAGGCGATCGCCGAGGCCCGCGAGAAGGCCGACCGCATCGCCGCCGAAGCCGAGGCCGAGGCCGAGCGCAAGCGCGCCGAGCACGAGGCCGAGCTGCGGGACCTGCGCACCGAGGCCGTCGAGAACCTCGAGAAGTTCAAGCAGGAGACCGAGACCTTCGCGCAGACCGTCCGCACCGACGCCGAGAACGAGGCCACGCGGGTGCGGGCCGAGGCCGCCGACAACGCGACTCTGACGCGCACCGAGGCCGCCGACGAGGCCAAGCGGCTCCGCCTGGACGCCCAGCGGCGCCTGGAGGAGGCCGAGGCCGAGGCGCAGCGCCTCACGGCCGAGACCGACGAGAAGGTCGCGAAGCTCGCCGCCGAGGCCGAGGAGGCGGCGCGCCTGGAGCGCGAGGCCGCCGAGGCCAGCGCGCTGCGGCTCGCCGAGGAGACCGAGCGCGAGACCCAGCGCCTGCGCGAGGAGGCGGCCGACGCGTCCCGCAAGGAGCGCGAGGCGGCCGAGGTCGCGGCCCGCAAGCTGAACGAGGAGACCGCCGCCGAGGTCAAGCGCGTGCGCGAGCAGGCGGCCGCCGAGGCCGAGCGGGTCACCGCGGAAGCGGCCGCCGAGGCCACGAAGCTGCGCGAGAACGCCGACAAGGCGAAGGTCGAGGCTGAGGCCGAGGTCGAGCGGGCCCGTGCCCAGCTGGCCGAGATCGAGGCTGAGCGCGAGCGGCTGCTGGCCGAGGCCAAGGCCGAGGCCGCCCGGATCCTCGAGGAGGCCGGGCTGGAGGCCGAGCAGGTCCGCTCCGAGCGCGACCAGTACGTGTCCGAGGCCGAGAAGAAGGCCGAGAACGCGAAGCGCCGCGCCGAGGAGCTGTCGAAGACCGCCAAGCAGACCGCGCGGCGCGACTCCGAGGCGATCCTGGCGACGGCCCGGGCCCAGGCGAAGAAGCTCGTCGAAGAGGCCCGCGCGGGCCGCGCGGAGGAGCCCGCCAAGGCGGCCGAGCAGGCCGCGCAGGAGGCGCCCGCGGACACGGCGGTGAACAAGCCCGCCGCCAACGGCCGCAAGCGCCCCCAGGGCAACGGCAAGCAGACGAGCGAGGCGGCCGAGAAGGTCTCGTCCTAAGCAGTCGACGCGAGAGGGCCCGGTGCTGATGCACCGGGCCCTCATCGCATCCACTGCCTGGAACCTGCTGCGCGCCCCCGCGACCCGCGACCCGGGCCCCGCGGCCCGCAACCTGCAACCCGCGGCGCGGGCCCCGCAACCCACAACCCGGGCCTCGCAACCCGCGGCCCCGCAACCCTCCTACCTGACACGTTCGGGTGACATCGACGCTGCCGGGCCCCGTTTTTGTCGTACCCGGCGGGGACGATCGGCGCTAGGGTTCCTTTCCCCTCTCGGGAGGGTGGGGGTTTGTGGATGGCCGTACGTGAAAGGGCCCGCAGCGCTTGCGCGCCGCGGGCCCTCGTCGACTTCGTCCGACTACGAGATCGGCTTGCCGTCTTCGGTCGCGTTGAGCGTGCCGGCCGTGGTGGACTCCTTGTCGATGCCCTCCTTGGCCTTCGCCTTCGCACCGCCGGAACCGCCCGGCGTGGTGCCGACGATCGGCGGCATGAGGCCGCCGCCGGTGGCGCGCTTCTTGTTCCACACGTCGAACAGGACCGCGGCGAGCACGACCAGGCCCAGGATGATCTGGACCGTGTCGGTCGCGATGCCGAGGACCTGCATGCCCTGGCGCAGGACGCCCATCACCAGACCGCCGATGACGGCGCCGATGATGGTGCCGACGCCGCCGGTGACCGACGCGCCGCCGATGAACGACGCGGCGATGGCGTCGAGCTCGAACGCGTTGCCGGCGCCCGGGGTCGCCGCGTGCAGGCGGGCGGTCACGATGACGCCCGCGAGGCCCGCGAGCGCGCCCATGATCACGAACACGAAGAACGTGGTCTGCTTGGTCTTCACGCCCGAGAGCATCGCGGCCTTCTCGTTCCCGCCGCCCGCGTAGACGTGGCGGCCGAACACGGTGCGGTTCGCGATGAACGTGAACAGCAGGACCAGGCCCAGCAGGATCCAGCCGATGATCGGCAGGCCCTTGTACGAGTAGAACGTGTACGCGGCGGCGAGCATGACCGCGGCGATCGCCACCGTCTTGACCAGCCACGCCGTCTGCGAGGACGCGGCGATGCCGGCCTTCAGCTGGCGGGAGCGGCTGCGGGCCGAGAAGAACACGAACAGGGCCGCGCCGAGGATGCCCACCACGAGGGTCGGGATCCGCAGGTCGACGTCCATGAACGAGTAACCGGAGGCGAGCTCGTTGAAGGTGCCGGTGGTGCCCTTGGTCTCCGCGTCCAGGACCTTGAGGGTCAGGCCGCGGAAGATGAGCATGCCCGCGAGGGTCACGATGAACGCCGGGATGCGCACGTAGGCGATCCAGAACGCCTGCCAGACGCCGATCGCGGCGCCGAGGGCCACGGCGAAGAGCACCGCGACGTACCAGGGCCAGCCCCAGTCCGAGAGCGCGATCGCCGACATGGCGCCGCAGAACGCGAGCACCGAGCCGACCGACAGGTCGATGTGGCCGTTGACGATGACCAGCATCATCCCGATCGCGAGGATGAGGATGTACGAGTTCTGCAGGATCACGTTCGTGATGTTCAGCGGCGTGATGAAGTTTTCGTTCTGCAGCGTCACGTTGAGGACCTGGAACAGGATCATGATCAGCACGAGGGCGATGATCATGCCGTAGGCGCGCAGGTTGATGTTGCGCAGCGCCGAGATCAGGCTCGGCCGGGTTTTGGTCGGGACGGTGGTCATTGGCGTTGCTCTTCTCCCCCGCTGGCCGTCTCAAGGGTCATGAGACGCATCAGCTCTTCCTGTGTGGCATTGGCCCGGTCGACCTGACCGGTGATGTGCCCGGCGCTCATCGCGTAGATGCGGTCGCACATGCCGAGCAGCTCGGGCAGTTCGGAGGAGATCATGAGAACTCCCTTGCCCTGGTCGACCAGCTTGTGGATCAGCTCGTAGATCTCGTACTTCGCGCCGACGTCGATGCCTCGCGTCGGCTCGTCGAGGATGAGCAGCTCGGGTTCGGTGAAGACCCACTTCCCGAGCACGACCTTCTGCTGGTTGCCGCCGGAGAGGTTTCCGGCGAGCGAGTAGACCGACGGCGCCTTGACGCCGAACTCGGTGCGCAGGCGCTCCGAGACCGCGTTGACCTTGTCCTGGTCGACGATGCCGCGCTTGGAGAGCCGGTCGAGCCCGGGGAGGGTGAAGTTCTCCCGCAGGTCGTATTCGAGGTGCAGGCCGTAGTGCTTGCGGTCCTCGGTGGCGTACGCCAGACCGGATTCGATGGCCTCGGGGACGTTGCGCAGGTGGAGCCGCTTGCCGTCCATGACGGCCTCGCCGGAGATGTTCGAGCCCCAGGAGCGGCCGAAGACGCTCATCGCGAACTCGGTGCGCCCGGCGCCCATGAGGCCGGCCAGGCCGACGATCTCGCCGCGGGCGACGTTGATGCTCGCGTTGTTGACGATAACCCTGTCGCGCTGCTCCGGGTGGTAGACCGTCCAGTCGTTGATCTCGAAGAAGACCTTGCCGATCTGCGGCTCGTGCGGCGGGTACAGGTGCTCGAGGTCGCGGCCGACCATGGACTTGATGAGCCGGTCCTCGGTGACGTTGTCCTGCTCGGTCCGCAGCGTCTCGATGGACTTGCCGTCGCGCAGCACGGTGATGTTGTCGGCGACCGACAGCACCTCGCCCAGCTTGTGGGAGATGATGATGCTGGTGACGCCTTCCTCGCGGAGCTGGCGGAGCAGCTCCAGGAGGTTCTCGGAGTCCGAGTCGTTGAGCGCGGCGGTCGGCTCGTCCAGGATCAGGAGCTTGACGTCCTTGGACAGGGCCTTGGCGATCTCGACGAGCTGCTGCTTGCCGACGCCGATCTTCTCGACCAGCGTCGCCGGATTGTCGTGGAGGCCGACCTTCTGCATGAGGCGGGCGGCCTCGGTGTTGGTGCGGTCCCACGAGATGATGCCGCCGGACTTGCGCTCGTTGCCGAGGAAGATGTTCTCGGCGATCGAGAGCTCACCGACGAGCGCGAGCTCCTGGTGGATGATCACGACGCCGGCGGATTCGGAGTCTCGGATGTTCTTGAACTGGGCGGGCGTGCCGTCGAACTCGATCTCGCCGTCGAAGTCGCCGTAGGCGTAGACGCCCGACAGGATCTTCATCAGCGTCGACTTGCCGGCGCCGTTCTCGCCGACGAGCGCGTGGATCGTGGCCCGCTTGACCCCCAACTCGACCCCGGACAGTGCGAGCACGCCCGGGAACCGCTTGGTGATCCCCCGCATTCGGAGGATGTCTTCAGACATTGCTTCGTCCTATTTGAAAAGAATGGACAGCTCTGGGGAGAGGTTCAGGGACGCCCATGGCGGGCAGGGCGTCCCTGAGAGAAGAGTCTTGCGGTGGCGGGCTAGGCCAGTTCTTCGGCTTCGATGTAGCCGGAGTCGACGACGACTTCCTGGTAGTTGTTCACGTCGACGCTGACCGGCTCGAGCAGGTAGGCCGGGACGACCTTGTTGCCGTTGTCGTAGGTCTCGGTGTCGTTGACCTCGGGCTCCTTGCCGTCCAGGACGGCGACGACCATGTCAACGGTGGTGGCGGCCAGCTCGCGGGTGTCCTTGTAGACGGTCATCGACTGCAGGCCCTCGATGATGTACTTGACCGACTCGACCTCGGCGTCCTGGCCGGTGATCACGGGCATCGTGGTGTAGCCGGCGCCCTGGAGCGAGGCGACGATGCCGCGGCTGATGCCGTCGTAGGGCGCGAGCACGACGTCGACCTTGGAGCCGTCGTTGTAGAAGTTGGACAGGATGTTGTCCATGCGCTCCTGGGCGACGGCGCCGTCCCAGTTCTCGGTCGCGATCTGCTCGAGCGTGGTCTGGCCGGACTTCACGACGAGCTTGCCCTCGGTGACGTAGGGCTCGAGGACCGCCCAGGCGCCGTCGAAGAAGTACTTGGTGTTGTTATCGGTCAACGCGCCGGCGAAGAGCTCGATGTTGAACGGGCCGGCCGCGTTGGCGAGGTCGAGGGCCTCGACGATGTAGGTGCCCTGCAGGGTACCGACCTTGGTGTTGTCGAACGAGGCGTAGTAGTCCACGTCCGGCGTGTCCAGGATGAGGCGGTCGTAGGCGATGACCGTGATGTCCTGGCCCTTGGCCTGGGCGAGGACGCCGCTGAGCGACTTGTTGTCGATCGCGGCGATGACCAGCACGTTCACGTTCTGGCCGACCATGGTCTCGATGGCGCTGACCTGGTCGGCGGCGACGTCGTTCGAGTACTGGAGGGTGACCTCGTAGCCCGCCTCCTCGAACGATTCCTTCAGGTTGTTGCCGTCCAGGATCCAGCGCTCGGAGGTCTTGGTGGGCATCGCGATGCCGACCTTCTTGCCCGAGCCGTCCCCGCCGCCGTCTTCAGAGGCGCAGGCGGAGGCGACCATGGCGACCGCAGCCGCGCCGATGGTGCCGGTCATCAGGTGTCGTCGATTGACGTTCATCTGCTTAGTACTCCTTCGTACCGGGCGCTTCGGTGCACGACCGACGTCGCCCTGGGGTCAAGACGGATTCGATAGTTCAACGTTTTTCCACAACCGTCAACAGCGGATGCGTCTCGTGTCCGAATCGTTGCTTTCCAACCTCGACGAATTCCGACACTCGACTCCCTCGCGGCACATCGAACCCGCGCCGTCTCAACGAAAATGACTGTACGTATCTATCTCCTCACCCGATCGTGCCACATCCCTACGGCCGACTACCACTCGACCGATCGGATGGGATAGCCTCACATTTAGTGCCAAATCACGACACCGAACAGCTGACCCCCCGGAGGAGGTGAGGATGTCGACCACCCAGACCATCGGACCCGCCGCCGTGCACCGTTTACTGCACCGGGACGCGGTGTGCAGCGTCTTCAGCGGCACCGTCGCTACAGGCCCCACCGATCTGCTGTGCATCACCGTCGCCCATGAGCGCGTCGACGGCTCCCGACGCGAGGTGTTCCTCGAATGGGCCGCGAAGCTCACCGGCCTCCCCGCCCACCCCCACCTGTCCCCCTGCACGGCCGTCGGCCTCACCGAGAACGGACGCCCCTACCTCGCGGTGGGCACCGCCCGCCGCAGCCTCGCCGACCTCCTCGCCGACCAGGGGCCCATGCCCTCCGGGCAGGTGCGCGCCCTCGGCGTGGCCCTGAGCGACGCCGTCGCCGTCTACCACCGCGCCGGGCTCATCCACGGCGCCATCCAGCCCTCCCACATCCTCGTCGGCTCGGGGCACCACCTCCAGCTCACCGCCTACGACGTCACCGCCCCCGTCCTTGCTGCCCCCCTCCCCCCCACCCCCTACACCGCCCCTGAGCACCTCGACGCCGCCGTCGCTGGAGAGGTGGCCGCGAGCCCCTCCGGAGACGTCTACGCCCTCGCCACGGCCCTCTACGCCGCCTTGGGCGGCAGGCTCCCCTGGGTACGGCACGCCCGCGAAGACGCCGCCGACCCGCTGCTGCGCGCCGCCCCCGTGCCGCACATCCCCGGCGTGGACTCAGAACTCACCGACACGATCGGCGCGGCCCTCAGCCCCGACCCCCGCCGCCGGCCCACGGCCGACGCCTTCCGCGAACAGCTCACCCGCCTCCAGCTCACGGGCCCGAAGGCCCAGAGCCCGCGGCCCGACAGCGTCGCCGCCGGGCTCCTCCCCCGGCGCGGTCTGCGCCCTGTCACCGTCGCGGTCTCCACCGAACTCGCGCCCTACCGGCCCGGCCGCGAGCGGGTCGGCCTGCGACCACGCCTGCGTTCGATCGCCACCGCCACCGCGGGAGTGGCCCTCACGGGCGCCCTCCTCGGCGGCGCCGCGCTCGCGACCTACGCGGCCACCAACCCCGAGAGCTCCGGCACCGTCTGCTCCGATCCGGCCGCGCTCGGCGGCCGCATCGACGAGCAGCTGGAAGACGGCCGGATCGTCGACAGCTGGTGTGCCGAGGAAGGCGACTACGTGGCCGCCACTGTGGACTACCCGGGCGGCTCCGGAGGCGACGGCGAAGGCGCGACCGAGCGCAGGGTCTGGCGCATCGAGGGCGAGAACCTCGTCGCCGTCACCGACTGCGCCGACACTGCGATGCCGGACGCCATCGCCGACTTCCTCGAATGCGCCTGAGCCGGGACACCGCCGGGGTCGCGCCTGCGGAACCCGCATGCGCTGCGCCCATTGCGAAAGCGGGCGCCGGAACGCGGTGCTGAGCGACCGATCGTGCCGGCCCCGGAACATGTTGCCGTGGAGCGCCTTGCGATCGCGCGGGTCGGGATACATGGTTCAGTCTGGGCCGCCATCTGCTTCGCCTCCTGGTCTTCGCCGGTCCTTCCGGCGTGGCTCCATGATGGGAGGGCGAAGCTGAAGCCACGCTTAAGCCGCCTGAAGTCCGCTTCAGCAAAGCGGGATCAGGCGGCTGCGGTCGTGGTGGGCGGCGGTTCGGCCGCGTTCGGACTCAGTCGGGTTCCGACCCAGTCGCGTTCGGACCCAGTCGCGTTCGGGCTCAGTCGCGTTCGGGCTTCGGCAGGAAGCCGCCGAAGGCGGCGACGGTCTTGTTCGCGTAGGCGGAGGTGTCGCCGCGCTCCATTGGTCCGTCCCAAGTGATCGGGAGCGGCGCGTGCTCGGGGAGGATGCGGCCCACGATGCGGTCGAGGGCCTCTTCGGCCTTGCCGACCCACAGGTGGCTGCCGTTTGGGATCTCGACGACCTCGGCCTGCGGCACCGCCGCGAAGCGCTGCTTCGCCTCCGGGTACTGGAGGTAGTCGTCCTGCTCGGGGATGAGCGCCAGCAGCGGGCGACCGTCCTCGGCCCAGCGAGCCAAATCGTCCTCTTTGGAGTACCGCAGGGGCGGCGAGAGGAGCACGGCCCCTTCGACTCCCGGCTCCAGGCCGTATTTGAGGGTGAGGTCGGTGCCGAAAGACCAGCCGAGCAGCCACACGCGCGGCAGTTCGGCGAACTCCGCGTACTCGACGGCGGCGGCCACGTCGTAGCGCTCGCCCACGCCGTGGTCGAACGCGCCCTGGCTCGTGCCCTGCTGGGACTCGGTGCCGCGCGTGTTGAACCGCAGCACCGCCATGTTCGCCAGCGCGGGGAGCCGCCAGGCGGCCTTGCGGAAGATGTGCGAGTCCATCATGCCGCCGTGGGTGGGCAGCGGGTGGACGCAGATGAGGGTCGCCTCGGGCTCGCGGTCGGCGGGCAGGGCGAGTTCGCCGACGAGTTCGAGCCCGTCGGCGGTTTCGAGCGTGAGCGCCTCGCGTCTGGCGGGGAGCATGCTCGCGGATCTGATGACAGCCACGCCGGAATTATCCCCGCCGGAGGCCGATCCGCACCACCGCGTGTGGCGCACCTGGCAGCAGCGGGACGGGGACGGCGGGGCCGGGACTCAGCGGGCGGGGGCGCGAGCGCTGTGCCGCGGGCAGCGGGCAGCGGGGAACGGAAGGTGGGCAAGCCGCGGCAGGCCGTTCGGTGGCGGGGTCGGCGGCGGACTCGGGCGTTGCGAGCGGAGTCGCCGAGTCCGCGGCGGGGAGCGACGCCGACGCGGCAGGCGCAAACCGGTGTCGTTGGGGTGTCGGCGCGTTGAGGGGCTGCGTCGCCGAGCGCCCGGCGGGCAGCGACGCCGACGCGGCGGGCGCAAGTCGGCGTCGTCCGCGCGTTGAGGGGCGGTGCCGTTCGGCTCCGCCCCTCAGCGTGTTCGGTTGTCGCTCAGCGCCAGCGGCCCGGCTGGCGGCGGCTCCTGGCGTTCCAGCAGCCGGTGTGCCAGTGGCGGCGGTCGTCGCCGTCGCCGTCGTCTGCCCACGCGACGACGTGCGGCGTGCCCGGCTGGATCTCCAGGTCGCAGCCGGGGCAGCGGTACACCTTCTCGGCGCTGGCGCCGGGGATGCGGCGCACCCGCACGGGTCCGTCCGGGCCGTCGATCAGGCTCGGGTCCTGGGCGCCGGTCGTCGGCCGCCGGGGCTCGTGCTGGCGGCGGTTCTTGCGCGGCACGGTCGGGCCTTAAGCGCGGGCGGGGTCGTCTCGCCCCGCGTCGTGCGCCGCGGCCTCGGCTTCGGCGGCTTCGCGCGCGACCCGCTCGTTGAGCCGCCGGACGTGCTTGTTCATCCCCCGGATGAGGAAGATCGTCACGACGACGAGGAACACGGTCACGAACAGCCCGAGCGGTCCGGCCATGGCCTGGTCGCGCTCCGGCCCGAACTCTTGCTGCGCGAGGATCTCGATCACGGTTCAACCGTATCCCGCGGGGCTCAGGCTTCCTGCAGCGCCGGAAGCCGCCAGTCGACCGGCTCACCGCCCTGCTCGGCGAGGAGGGCGTTGGCGCGGCTGAACGGCTTGGAGCCGAAGAAGCCGCGGCGGGCGCTCAGCGGGGACGGGTGGGCCGATTCGATGGACGGGATGGGCCCGAGGAGGTCTTTGAGCTTGCGCGCGTCGGCGCCCCAGAGGATCGCGACGGATGCGCCGCCGCGCTCGGCGAGGGCGCGGATGGCCTGCTCGGTGACCGATTCCCAGCCTTTGCCGCGGTGGGAGGCGGGCGTGCCGGGGGCGACGCTGAGGGAGCGGTTGAGGAGCAGGACGCCCTGTTCGGCCCAGGGGGTGAGGTCGCCGTTGGCGGGGAGCGGGAAGCCGAGGTCGTCGCGGTACTCGTTGAAGATGTTGACCAGGCTCTTGGGGAGGGGGCGCACGTCGGGGGCGACGGCGAAGGAGAGGCCGATGGCGTGGCCGGGGGTGGGGTAGGGGTCCTGGCCGACGATGATGACCTTGACGTCGTCGAACGGCTGCTGGAAGGCGCGCAGGATGTGCTCGGCGGCGGGCAGGTAGGTGCGTCCGGCGGCGACTTCGGCGCGGAGGAACTCGCCCATCTTGGCGACGTCGTCGGCGACGGGGGCGAGGGCCTTGGCCCAGCCGGGCTCCATCAGTTCATCAAGAGATTTCTGCATGACTCAGATGCTAGGTCCCTCCACCGACACGAAATACCCCGCGTCGCGCAGGGCCGCAACGATTTCGGTCGCGTGTTCGGATCCGCGCGTCTCGATCGAGAGGTCGACGGCGACTTCGCCGACGGACAGGCGCGGGTCGCTGCGCTGGTGGTAGACGTCGACGATGTTGCCGCCGTAGGCGCCGACGAGCTGGAGGATCGAGGCGAGGGCGCCGGGGCGGTCGGCGCAGCGGAGGTTGGCGCGCATGAAGCGGCCGGAGGCGCCGAGGCCGTGTTCGATGAGGCGCATGAGCAGGAGCGGGTCGATGTTGCCGCCGGAGATGACGGCGACCGTGGGGGGCTCGTAGTCGACGGAGTAGTTCAGGAGCGCGGCGTAGGCGGTGGCTCCGGCGGGTTCGACGACGAGCTTGTTGCGTTCGAGGAGGGACAGGAGCGCGCGGCTGATGTCCTCTTCGGTGACGGTGACGATCTCGTCGACGAGGCTGGCGACGTGCGCGAAGGGGACGTCGCCGGGGCGGCCGACCTTGATGCCGTCGGCGATGGTGTTCATCTTGTCGAGGCGCACGGGCCGCCCGGCGGCGAGGGAGTGCGGGTAGGCGGCGGCGCCTTCGGCTTGGACGCCGATGATGCGGATGCCGGGCTTGAGCTGCTTCGCGGCGGCCGCGATGCCGGCGATGAGCCCGCCGCCGCCGACGGAGGTGACGATGGTGCCGGTCTCGGGGAGCTGTTCGAGGATCTCGAGGGCGATGGTGCCCTGTCCGGCGACGATGTCGCGGTGGTCGAAGGGGTGGATGAGGGTGGCGCCGGTGTCGGCGGCGAACTTGTGGGCGCGTTCGAGGGCGTCGTCGACGGTGTGGCCGCCGAGGATGACTTCGGCGCCGTATCCCTTGGTGGCGGCCACTTTCGGAAGGGGCGCGGACTCGGGCATGAAGACGGTGGAGCGGATGCCGAGGGTGGAGGCGGCGAGGGCGACGCCCTGGGCGTGGTTGCCCGCGGAGGCGGCGACGACGCCGAGGGCGCGTTCGGCTTCGGTGAGGCGGGAGACGCGCATGTAGGCGCCGCGGATCTTGAAGGACCCGGCGCGCTGCAGGTTCTCGCATTTGAGGTGGACGCCGTCGAGGACGGGGTCGCGGGAGGGTTCGAGGGGGGTGCGTCGAGCGATCCCGGCGAGTTCTTTCGCCGCGGCGCGGACGTCGTCAAGTGTCACGAGTTGCGTCACGCCTCGATCGTAGTGCCCTGCCCGCCGCGTCCCCGGGAACCCGTTCGCGGGCGGGCGCGCGGGCCCCTATGAATTCCTGAAAGCGGTTACTCTCGACCGATATGCCGTCCTTGAACCGCCCTGGCCGATCGAGGATCGTATTGAAACCGCAGGTCGCACCTAGTGTGAACCGGTGTTCACCTCCCGCAACAGCGGGTGACCGGCGTTACCCCCCGAATAAGGAAGGCTTAAGCTACGAAGCGTCAATCCTTAACCAGGAAGAAGCCTGCGAGTCATGCTTCGCCGACGCCCGCCCGCACGAACGCCTCATCTCCCAGCAATCCATCCCCTTGAGAACCCCTGGAGTCAACGGTGACTGCTGTCACGCTGAAGAACGTCTCGAAGGTGTTCCCCGGCGAAACCCTCGCCGTGGACTCCTTGAGCATGGAGGTCAACCACGGCGAGTTCCTCGTCCTGCTCGGCCCGTCCGGCTGCGGCAAGTCCACAGTGCTCCGCATGGTCGCCGGACTCGAGACCCCCTCCGACGGCGAGATCCTCCTCGACGGCGAGTACGCGAACGACCTGCCGCCGCGCGACCGCAACGCGGCCATGATCTTCCAGACCTTCGCGCTCTACCCGCACATGTCCGTCGCCGACAACATCGGCTTCCCCCTCAAGCTCGGCAAGAACAACGGCGCCCAGTCCGTCCCCGAGGCCGTCGGCGACATGGCCAGCGCCTTGGGCATCTCGGACCTCAAGGACCGCAAGCCGAACCAGCTCTCCGGCGGCCAGCAGCAGCGCGTCGCCATGGGCCGCGCGCTCGTGCGCCGCCCCAAGCTGTTCCTCATGGACGAGCCGCTGTCGAACCTCGACGTCGGCCTGCGCGCCGAGCTGCGCACCGAGATCTCCTCGCTCGTGCGCCGCCACGACGCGACGACGCTGTACGTCACGCACGACCAGACCGAGGCGCTGACGATGGCCGACCGCGTCGCCGTGATGCGCAAGGGCGTCCTGCAGGACGTCGGCACCCCGGACGAGGTCTACGAGCGCCCGGCGACGATGTACGTGGCCGCGTTCCTCGGGACGCCGCGCATGAACCTCCTCGAGGCGCGCGTGAACGTCTACCTCGACCGCTATGTGGCCCTCGACTTCGGCGAGCAGGAGCTGCGGCTGCCGTGGCACGACCTGCGGGGCAGGGCCGTGGCCCGCTACCACGGGGAGACGATCGTGGTCGGGATGCGGGCCGAGGCGCTGGCGCCGGTCGCCGACGGGCACCCGGGCCAGTCGATCCAAGGCCGCGTGCGGTTCTACGAGCACCACGGCCACGAGACGCTCGTGTTCCTCGACATCGGCGCGACGGCGGTGGTGCCGGACGGCATCGGCGACAAGCCGGACCTGGCGCGCGGCGGCTCGAAGCCGCGCCGCCGCCTGGGCGGCCTGTTCTCCGGGTTCGGGCAGCAGCAGGTCGAGCAACGCGAGACCGACACGGGCCCGATCCGCAAGCCCGCGGACCTGGTGTTCCGGCTGCCTCCGCACATCCCGGTCTCGGCCGGGCAGCCGATCACGGTGGCCGTGCACATGGACGCGCTGCACTACTTCGACAAGTACGGCAAGCGGATCGACGTCGGCTGGTCGGCCCGCGCCTAGGACAGGCCCTCGACGAACGCGAACGCCGCGGGTCCCTCGATGAGGGGCCCGCAGCGTCGTCTGCCGTTATCCGGTCTCGGCGATGCTCGCGAGCCGCAAATCAGCCCAAGAACTTCTCGGCGTCGATGATCTTCACCGAGATCTCGGTGTCCTTGGGGGTCTTGTAGGCGACGGTGTCGCCGACCTTGTGCCCGAGGATGGCCGCGCCCAGCGCGGAGTCGGGGCTGTAGACGGTGAGGTCGGTGGTGGCCGCGATCTCGCGGGAGCCGAGGAGGAACTTCTCGGTGTCGTCGGGGTCGCCGTCGAAGGCGATGGTCACGACGGTCCCGATCTGGATCTCGTCGCTGTCCTTCGCCTCGCCGACCTTCGCGTTGCGCAGCAGGTCTTCGAGCTGGCGGATGCGGCCCTCCTGCTTGCCCTGCTCGTCGCGGGCCGCGTGGTAGCCGCCGTTCTCCTTGAGGTCGCCCTCTTCGCGGCGGGCGTTGATCTCGGCGGCCATGGCGGGACGGTTGGCGATGAGCTCGTCCAGCTCGGCCTTGAGGCGGTCGTAGGCCTCTTGCGTGAGCCAAGTGCCCTGGTTAGCGTCGGTAGCCATGTGATCCATATCCTCCGAATAGTGCGATCCGTACTGCGAGGTCCTGCCTCTGGGTGTCCGTGCCGTCCGGGGGAGCGCCCCCGGATAGCGAAAGGCCCGCCGACCGAAACGCGGTGCGACGGGCCGAAAGTCAATAGTCAGTCCGTCTGCCAACACCTCAGGACCTCGCCGGTGTTGGGCACGCCCTCCACCGCGAGCGGGTACGACATCTCGACATGGGTGGCATCGTCCGCCGGGATCTCGACTTCGGCGTACCCGATCTCGGCGCCCGCGAGGTCGCGGGAGCGGACGGCGCAGGTAGCGCCTTCCCCGGCGGGCTTGTAGACCTCGAACTCGACGGTGACCTGTCCGGGGACGGAGTCGTCGAAGCCGAGGAGGCGTTCGGAGACCTCGTTCTGGCCGTAGATCTCCGAGAGGCGCCAGGCGGCGAAGAGGCCCGCGAGGACGACCGCTGTCGTGAGGGCCGCGGTCACCGCGGGGCGGCGGCGCCGAGGTTCGCGGCGGCGACCGTAGCGGCCTTCGGGAAAGGTGACGTCGGCCAAGGTTGCAGCAGGCACGGCCGGCACACGCCCGTCCGTGGTCTGCATCTCAGTCATTGCGTCGCTTTCCTTCGCGATCAGCGGTTTCACCGCTCGAGCCGGGTTCTTCGCAGAACCGGGAAGTAATGATTATCGAGTATCGTTGCACAGAATGCCAGAGCCGACAACTACCGCAGTGCGCGAGTCGGTTCCAGTGCGCCGAGCCTTACCACTAGAAGCACCCGCCAGTGAGGTTGACCGACGTGACGAACCAGAGCAAGCTGCGCCTCATGTGCGTGCACGCCCACCCCGACGACGAGTCGAGCAAGGGCGCCGGCATGATGGCCCGCTACGTGCGCGAGGGCATCGAGGTCCTCGTCGTCACGTGCACGGGCGGCGAGCGCGGCGACGTGCTCAACCCGAAGATGGACCGCCCCGAGGTCCAGGAGAACCTGCCGCGCATCCGCAGCGAGGAGATGGCCCGCGCCCGCGAGATCCTGGGCGTGGAGCAGCACTGGCTGGGCTTCACCGACTCCGGGCTCCCGGACGGCTGGCTGCCCGACTCCGGGACCGAGCTGCCCGAGGACGCGTTCTACCTCGTGCCCACCGAGGAGGCCGCCGCGCCGCTCGTGGAGGTCATGCGCTCCTTCAAGCCGCACGTGGTCACCACGTACGACGAGGAGGGCGGCTACCCGCACCCCGACCACGTCAAGACCCACGAGGTCTCCGTGGCGGCCTTCGCCGCCGCCGGGGACCCCGAGCGGTACCCGGGCCTGGGCGAGCCGTGGCAGCCGCTCAAGCTGTACTACAGCCACTCGTTCGGCAAGGCGCGCATCGAGGCCCTGCACTACGCGATGCTCGACGCCGGGCTGGAGTCGCCGTACAAGGACTGGATGGACGCCGGCGACTGGACCCGCGACAAGAGCGAGCGCGTGACGACCCGCGTCCAGTGCGCCGAGTACTTCGACATCCGCGACGAGGCCCTGAAGGCCCACGCGACCCAGGTCGACCCTGACGGGTTCTGGTTCGCCGTGCCGCGCGAGCTCCAGCAGAAGGCTTGGCCCACCGAGGACTACGAGCTCGTCGAGTCGCGCATCGAGTCGCGCCTGCCCGAGGACGACCTCTTCGCCGGACTCCGCTAGCACCACCGGCACCGCTGAACGCCAACGGCCCCAGGGAACTCCTGGGGCCGTTCTCTCCACTTGCGATGAATCCCGACGCTGTCGTTACCGCCTCGGCGCCGCATCGTCGGGTCCCGTGCACCCTCAGTGAGGAAACAACTGTCGGGCTCCCGACACCACGGTGTATTTCCTCGGAAAGTGCGGGAACCTTGCTGCAAGCGCGCCCCCGCGGGTTACCGTGCCGGGAGGACCGGGCCGAACCCGAGCCCGGGACGGATTCGCGGAGGCGGGCGCAGAACGGAGGTGGACCCATGGTCAGTCGCGAAACAACACCGGCGCGCACCAAGTCGTTCGTCGGCAGTCTCCTCGTCGCCACGCCTACACTGCAGGACCCCAACTTCGACCGCACGGTCGTCATCGGCGTCGGGCACGAGTCCGACGGGGTGCTCGGGGTGGTCCTGAACCGGGCCACCGAGCGGAAGGTCGTCCACTACCTCGACCAGTGGGCCGACCTCGCGGGGCATCCCGCCGTCCTCTTCGAGGGCGGCCCGGTGCAGCCGGACGCGGCGATCGGACTGGGCTGGCGGAAGGCCGACGCGCCCTTCAACGACGCGTTCCGGCCCGTGCTCGGGCGCCTCGGCACGCTCGACCTCGCCCGCGACCCCGACGAGGTCGCGCCGCTCCTGGAGGGCATGCGGGTCTTCACCGGCTACGCCGGATGGGCGCCGGGGCAGCTGGAGGACGAGATCGACGCGGGCGCGTGGATGGTGTTCGACGCACTCCCGGCGGACCCGTTCTCGGCCAACCCCGAGGAGCTGTGGGGCATGGTGTGGAAGCGCCAGGGCGGCCTGCTCTCCGCGGTGGCGCACTTCCCCGCCGACCCCGTCATGAACTAGCCGGACCCCTGCGCGATGCACCGGCTCAGCCTCCGGGCCGCCAGGCCATGAGGATCACGACCACGCCGTAGAAGACGAGGTTGAGCCCCGAGAGCGCCAGCAGCCTGCCGCGGTGCTGTTCGAGCAGCTCGCCGTCCATGGTGCCGTGGGCGTCCTGGAGCTCCTTGCCGATGCGCGCGAGCACCCCGGGGACGACGGCCATGCCGTTGACCACCGCGACGGCGTAGAGCGTCGAGGCGATGATGACCCACGGGTCGGCGAACGAGTACCGCTCGCTCGTCATCATCGTCAGCACTCCGAACAGGGCCGCGACCAGCGTGAGCGCGTTGAACGCCATGCAGCGCCGCCCGGCGCGGTGCACGCGGTCGCCGTCTCGCTCGCGCAGCGCCCGCTCCCCCAGCCACGGCATGAGCATCGCCGGGCCCACGAACACGACCGCCAACAGTACGTGCATGACCGACAACAGAGTGTGCATATTGTGATCTTACGGACAAACCACCCAGGAGTGTCGCCGAACCGTGCCCGGCACGCGGCCGGGCACCCCGACAGTGCGCACGAAGAAGCCGGGCCCGGACGCTCTCGCGTCCGGGCCCGGCCTTATGGCTGTGGAGCTGCAGGGAATCGAACCCTGGTCCTCCGCTGCATCTGTGAGACTTCTCCGGGTGCAGTCCGCTGTGCCTTTTATCGAGCCCCACCGATCACGCGGACGAGACGGTGTGGCGGGCTCTAATCGCCGAAGATCTCGGCCTTCCGTCCCAGCGATCAAGACGTCGGCCCAGCATCCTTAAATGATGCCGCGATCCCAGAGCGGATGCGCCTCTGGAGCGGCAACTTCACGGTCGCTTAGGCAGCGAGAGCGAAGTCAGTGCGTTTTGCGTTGGCACTTATTGGTTTCCAACGTTGGTTTACGAGACAGCGTTGGCTTCCTCGACCCGCTTCCCTCACCTCAACATACGGAGTCGAAACCGATCAGCCCCGTGACTTTGGTGAGTGAGTGTTTCACCCTGTTCAGTTGTGCTGTGGAATTCTAACCCAGTCCAACGGCGGGCGTCGAACCGATATTCCCCGGCTCACTTGCCGCCGCGCTTGGCGGCGCGGCCCATGGCGCGCTCGATCTCGCGGTCGGACTCGCGCTTGGCGATGGCCTGGCGCTTGTCGTAGTTCTTGCGGCCCCGGGCCAGCCCGAGCTCCATCTTGGCGTAGCCGTTGAGGAAGTACACCGAGAGCGGCACCAGCGTCAGGCCGGGCTCGTCGAGCTTGTGCGCGAGCTTCGCGATCTCGCCGCGGTGGAGCAGGAGCTTGCGGATGCGCCGGGGCGGGTGGTTGGTCCACGTCCCGAAGTCGTACTCGGGGATGTGGAGGTTGTGGACGCGCGCCTCGCCGTTGTAGATCTCGGCGTACGCGTCGATGATGTTCGCCTTGCCCTGGCGCAGCGCCTTGACCTCGGTCCCCGACAGGACCATCCCGGCCTCGTAGGTGTCCAGGATCTCGTAGTCGTGCCGGGCCTTGCGGTTGGTGGTCACCACCGAGCGCTCGGGACCCGAGTGCTTGACCTTCTCCTGCTGCTTCTTGGACACGCAGCAAGCTTAACGATCGAACATGTGTCTGTCGAAAGCTATTTCACTGGAAGCGGAGCGCTACCGGCAGAGGCAGCTCGGCAGGTACCCGACCGGGTTGACGCGGTCGCCGTGGACGCGGACCTCGAAGTGCAGGTGCGGGCCCGTGCTGTCGCCCGTGCTGCCGACCGCGCCGATCCCCTCGTCGCGGTCGACGTACTCGCCGTCGTTCACCCAGATCTCCGACTGGTGCGCGTAGCAGGTGGACACGCCCCCGCCGTGACTGATGCACGTCAGCTGCCCGTAGCCGGAGCTCCAGCCCGCGTAGACGACCTTGCCGGAGTCGGCGGCGTGGATGGTCGCGCCGGTGCCCGCCGCGAAGTCGGTGCCGCCGTGGAGGCGGGTGGTGCCGTAGATCGGGTGGCGCCGCCAGCCGAAGTCGGAGGACTTCCAGCCGTCGACCGGGACGACGAACCCGCCGCCGCCACCGCCGCCGGAGGACGAGCCGCCGCCGGAGTCCCGGTCGTCGTCCTCGTCGTCGCGCGCGGCCTGGCGCAGCTGCTCGGCGAGCCGCTCGGACTCGGCCTCGAGGTCGTCGTACTCGGACTGCGCGTCGTCGCGGGCGTCCTCGGCGACCGCGAGCGCCGTCTCGTGCCGGCCGACGAGCTCCTCGACGGCGAGCTGCGCGGCCTGCGCCTCGGAGAAGCGGACCTCGGCGGCCGCGAGCGCCTCGGCGGCGGCCGCCTCGGCGGCCTCGGCCTCGGTCTCGGCCAGGGACGCGGCGTTCTCGGCGTTGGCGGCCTCGCGGCGGGCGAGGGTGACCTCCTCGACCGCGCGGTTCTTGCCGTCCATCATGAACTCGAGGTAGGTGAGGCCGTCGACGGCGGTCTGCGGGTCGCCGGAGGCGAGGATCGCGTCCACGGTGAGCAGTTCGGAGCCGCGCGCGGTGGCGGCGAACAGGGAGGCGCGGGCCTCGCGGGCGGACTCGACGGCGGCGCGCGCCGCCTCGTACTCGGCCGCGGCGGCCTCCAGGGCCTCGCGGGCGGCGTCGGCCTCGCGCTGCGCCTGGGCCGCTTCGGCCTCGGCGGCCGCGACCCGGCCCTGGGCGACGTCCACGGCGTGCTCGGCGACGGGCAGTTCGGCCTCGGTCTCGGCCAGGACCTGGCCCGCGGCGCGCACCTCGTCCGAGGCGTCCTCGAGCTGCGCGGCCATCTCGGCCTTCTCGCGCTCGACCCGGTCCAGGTCGGACTGGGAGACCCCGAAAGCGGGACTGCTCGCGGTCCCTGCCAGGAGCAGGGCCGCGAGCAGCCAACCGATTCGCCTCATAGGGCCCGAATTTAGTCCATCCGCGACGGACATTCAGGCTGTTCGGGGTATAACCCCCGAACCGGGTAGATCAGACCTTGATGTTGAAGCGCAAGGTGATCCATGCGGTGATCGCGCTGATCACCGCGGAGACGCCGATGAGGATCGGGAGCAGGATGAGGATCGCCTGCATCTCGATCGGCGGCATCAGCTTGAACAGGTCCGCGAACTGGCCGTCGATGACCAGGAACTTCGCGGCGATGAGCGTGCCGAAGGCGAAGACCGAGCCGATCACGCCGGCGAAGACCGCCTCGAGGACGAACGGCGCCTGGACGAACCAGTTCGGCGCGCCGACCAGCTTCATGATCGCGACCTCGCGGCGGCGGGAGTACGCGGCGACCTGGATCGTGTTGGCCACCAGCATGAGCGCGGCCACGCCCTGCACGAGGGCGACGATCAGGGTGAGGCGCTGGGCCCCGCCGAGGATGTCGAAGACCTGCTGCAGGATCTCGCGCTGGTTGGTCACCTGGTAGACGCCCTCGCGGCCCTCGAACTGGCCGATGAGCTCCTTGGCGTCGGCGATGTCGACCATCTTGACGCGGAACGCCGACGGCAGGACCTCGGCGTCCACGGACTTCACCAGGTCGGGGGTGTCCTCGAACGTCTCCTGGAAGCGCTTGTACGCGTCCTCCTTGGACTCGTACTGGACCTCGGCGACGAGGTCGCTGTCCTGGAGCTCGGCGCCGATCTGGTCGGTCATCGCCTGGTCGATGTCGCGTTCCAGGTAGACGACCACCTCGAGGTTGGTCTGGTAGTACTCCTCGATCACGTCGACCTGGTTGTACAGGAGCAGGCCCGCGCCGAGCATCGTCAGCGAGACGGCCATGGTGATGATCATGGCGACGGTCATGGAGATGTTGCGCCACAGTCCGAGGAAGACCTCGGACATCACGTACTTCGCGCGCATGTGCTCTGAATCTGCCTTCCGCTTAGCCGTAGACGCCGCGAGCCTGGTCGCGGACGATCTGGCCGTTCTCGATCTCGATGACGCGACGGCGCATCTGGTTCACGATGTTGGAGTCGTGGGTGACCATGAGGATGGTCGTGCCCGTCCGGCTGATCCGGTCGAGGAGCCGCATGATCTCGATCGAGGTGTCGGGGTCGAGGTTACCGGTGGGCTCGTCGGCCAGCAGCAGGAGCGGCCGGTTGACGAAGGCGCGGGCGACCGCGACGCGCTGCTGCTCGCCGCCGGAGAGCTCGTGCGGGTAGCGGTGCTCCTTGCCGCCGAGGCCGACCAGTTCGAGCACCTCGGGGACGACCCGGCGCGCGACCGAGCGCGGCTTGCCGATGACCTCGAGCGCGAACGCCACGTTCTCGGCGGCCGTGCGGTTCGGCAGCAGGCGGAAGTCCTGGAACACGCAGCCGATGCTGCGCCGGTAGGCGGGGACCTTCCACCGGCGGAGCCTCGTCACGTCGGTGTCCCCGACGGTGATCTTGCCCTTGTCCGGAACCTCTTCGCGCAGCAGGAGCTTGATCATCGTGGACTTCCCCGCACCGGTGGGACCGATGAAGAAGACGAACTCTCCCTTGTCGATGAAGACGTTCACGTCCTCGACCGAAGGGCGGTTCGACCGGGGGTAGTGCTTGGTTACACCCTCAAGCTGAATCACGAGGCGGAGT
This sequence comes from Glycomyces sp. NPDC048151, assembly GCF_043202775.1. NCBI lineage: Bacteria > Bacillati > Actinomycetota > Actinomycetes > Glycomycetales > Glycomycetaceae > Glycomyces > Glycomyces sp. NPDC048151. Next base: position 543,557 of record NZ_JBIDBB010000002.1, read on the forward strand.
CTAACCGCCGAACCCCGGGGCCGGTCGGGCGGCTCCAGTACAAGCGTGGCATATTCCGCAGTTTCAGCCCCATATGTCACGGCCGTGCAAGGGTTACGACGCGATTTCAGCCGAACGGAGGAAGCCCATATGGTCAGGCGGCCCATGAACGGTCGGCGGAGCGTCACCGGACGGCCACGGACCGGTCCCCTTCGGACCCGGACCGCATTCCTATAGGATCTGCGATCCGGGTGCGGGGAGGCTACTCGGCGGCCTTCTCGCCGCTCTTGCGCCAGCGGATCCCGGCCTCCAGGAAGCCGTCGATGTTGCCGTCGTAGACGCCCTTGACGTCGGCGGTCTCGAAGCCCGTGCGCAGGTCCTTGACCATCTGGTACGGGTGCTCGACGTAGGAGCGCATCTGGTCGCCCCACGAGGCCGTGGCAGAGCCGCGCAGCTCGTCGACCTTCGCCCGCTCCTCGTCGCGCTTGCGCTGGAGGAGCTTGGCCTTGAGGACGCCCATCGCGGTGGCCTTGTTCTGCAGCTGCGAGCGCTCGTTCTGGCAGGACACGACGATGCCGGTCGGAAGGTGGGTCAGGCGCACCGCCGAGTCGGTGGTGTTGACGCCCTGGCCGCCGGGGCCGGAGGAGCGGTAGACGTCCACGCGGATCTCGTCCTCGGGGATGTCCTCGATCTCGTCGGTCTGCTCCAGGGCCGGCACGACCTCGACGGCCGCGAAGCCGGTCTGGCGGCGGCCCTGGTTGTCGTACTTGCTGATGCGCACGACGCGGTGCGTGCCCTGCTCGACCGAGAGGTGGCCGTACGAGTACGGGCCCTTCACTGCGAACGTGGCGGAGCGGATCCCGGCCTCTTCGGCGTAGGAGATGTCGTAGACCTCCGTGCCGAAGCCGTGCGCCTCGGACCACCGCAGGTACATGCGCATGAGCTGCTCGGCGAAGTCGCAGGCGTCGGCCCCGCCCGCGCCGGAGCGCACCGTGACGACCGAGTCGCGCTCGTCGTACTCGCCGGAGAGGAGGGTGCGCACCTCGAGCTCGTCCACGGCCTTGCGGATCGAGTCGAGCTCGGCGGCCGCCTCGGCGGCGGCGCCGGGGTCGGACTCGTCGTCGGCGAGCTCGAACAGGACCTCGACGTCGTCCATGCGCTCGTGGAGCGCGGCGAGCTTCTTGAGCTCGGCCTGGACGTACGACAGGCGGGAGGTGATCTTCTGGGCCTGCGCGGTGTCGTCCCACAGCCCGGGGTCGGCGGCCGCGGCCTCGAGCTCGGCCAGCTCGCGCCGCAGCGCGGGGAGGTCCAGGACGGCCTCGACGCTGGCGAGCGTCGCCTTCAGTTCACGGAGATCGGCGGAAACATCGACACTGGTCACAACAGCTCAGCGTACGCCTGTATTCGGGCTCATACGAAACGGGACGCGAGCCCTGCGATGGGCCGCGTCCCGTTCCGTGCTTGATCGTCGTTCCCCGGGTCAGGCCCGGGGCGTTCTGCTTAGCGCTTCTTCAGCCAGCTGAGGGCCGAGCGGTGGTAGCCGATCGCGAACTCCATCGCGATCGCCGCGTTCGGGTCCTCGTCCGCGTAGTCCTTCGCAGCGGCGCGGGCCTCTGCCAAGGCCTCCTGGTGCTGCTCGGTCGCGTCCGCGAACATCTCCTCGGCGGTGTCCTTGGAGAGGTAGTCGAGGAAGGCCGTGCGCAGCGCGACGGGGTCGCGCAGCTGGCCGATGCGGGCCGGCTCGTTGAGCCAGCGGGTGAACGCCCGCTTGCCGTTGGCGCTGATCGTGTAGGGCACCGAGGCCCTCGGTCCCGGCTTGCCGACGCGGACGAGTCCGCCTTCGGCGAGGGCCGGGAGTTCGCGGTAGACCTGGGAACGCGTCATGGTCCAGTACGGACCGAGGCGACGGGTCGCCTCGGCCATGAGTTGTCCGCCGGTCATCGGTCCTTCGTGCAGCAAGCCCAGCAATGCTGCTGAGGTTGCGTTGAGTTCTTTTCCTGCCATGCCCGACAGGATGCCATGTGGATGCCCTCATGACAAGTGGACAGCTCCAATGTGTCGATAGACCGTTACCGATACTTGATTGGATGGGTTCACGGATTACGCTGCAAGCCTTGCGAAACGGTCTGAGTCCTTCGCTGGATTGCAACGCCTGTTTCGAGAATTCCAATCATGTGATCCCGATCGCCCCCATGGGTTGCGATGACTCGGCGTTGCCCGGTGCTCACGCATCATTATCGACTGTCGTCGCCGCTTTCAGTTGCGGGGCATCGGGGAACCGATGAGATCCGATCCGGGCGAGTCGTCGTCGGAACCGCCCTCTGTGGAATCATCGCCCGCGCCTTCCGATTCGGACATTTCATCCGAATTCTGGTCAGGCGACTCGCTGTCGGCGTCCGGCCCTTGAGGAGTGGCCGACTCCTCACCCGGCGTCGCGCTCGGCTCCGCGCTCGATTCCGTTGGGTCCGCTGGGCTCTCGCTCTCCACGGGCGCGGACTCGCTCACGCTCGCGGACGGATCGGCCACATCGTCCTCATCGGGAAGATCGGGGCGGGTGACCACCAGAAAGGCCCAGACCGCCGCGATCACGACGAAGCATCCGGCGAGGGCGAGACCGACGATCCAGCCGCGTCCCATCTTCTCGTCGTCCTTGCCGTACACCGCGCCGCGCGGCCCGCCGTCCGCGCCGGGGTCGGGGGCCGTCATCATCGCCGCCAGCGCGGCCTGCTCGATCTGGGGCGCGTTCGGGGTCACCGGCTCGTACTTGAAGGTGGCCGTCGCGTCCCGCTCCTTCAGCTCCGGCTCGATCGGCGCGGTCGCCTGGTTCGACAGGCGCGGGGCGAGGCGGCGCAGCTCGGCGGCGACCGCGTCGAGGTCCCCGCGGGCGCGCGGGTCGAGCGCCAGGAGCATCTCGACGACGCGCCACAGGTCGGGGTCGACGGCGGCGGGCTTGACGGGGATGCGCGTGAGGTGGCGTTCGACGACTTCGGTGATGGAGCCGCCGCGGTAGGCGCTGTGCGCGGTCAGGGCCTCGTAGAGGACGAGGCCGAGCGCGTAGTTGTCGACGCCGGGGCTCGCCGAGTCGCCGGAGGCGACCTCGGGGGCGATGTACTCGGGGGTGCCGTGCGACGGCGCGGTCTTGGACGCGGCGGCGCGGGCGATCCCGAAGTCGATGAACTTCAGGCCGTCGGTCCCGGCGAGCATGAGGTTGCCGGGTTTGACGTCGCCGTGGCGGTACCCGGCGCGGTGGATCGCGGCGAGGGTCTCGGCGGCACTGGCGCAGCGGCGGGCGGCCTCGGCGGCCGGGAGGGGCCCGTGGAGGCGCAGGTGCTCGCGCAGGTCCAGTCCGGGCAGGAACTCGAGCACGACCGCGCAGACCTCGATGGTGACGATGAAGTCCTTGACGGCGACGACGCCGGGGTGGTCGATCGTGCGGAGGATGTCGGCCTCGGCGCGGAAGCTCTCGAAGATCTCGGCCTCGTCGCGCAGCTCGGGGCGGAGGACCTTCACCGCCACGTGATCTCCGGTGACCTGGTCCAGGGCCCGCCACACGACGCCGACCGCGCCGCGGGCGATCTCCTGCTCCAGGACGTACCGGTCGGCCAGAACGGTGTGCATGGGTGCTCCTAGGGGGCGGGCGTTGGCGCTCGTTCCACTGTAAATGGGGCGTCGTCGCAGCTCAGCGGCGGAGTCCCAGGGTGGCACGATCCGGGGATACACCGGGGCGGGGGCGGGGGCGCGCGCACCGGGATCAACGGTCGCGTGCTGTGAGTGGCGGGACACTACACTTGCGCCCATGTCCCTCGAACGGCCAAGCTTTGAACAGACAGCCGAATCCCGGTGCGGAAACAGTGGTGATCGCCTGTGACCGAATTGCGTTGGCGCTACGGCGCCGCGACCGACGTGGGCAAAGTCCGCGACCTGAACGAGGACTCCCACCTCGCGTCGCGGCGGCTCCTGGCCGTCGCCGACGGCGTGGGCGGCGCGGCCGCGGGTGAGGTGGCCAGCGGCGTCACCATCGCGGAGGTGACGCGGCTCGCCCGCCGCTCCCCCGTCGAGGCGAGCGCCGAGCTGGGCGCGGTCGTCGAGGCCGCCCGCGACCGGATCCGGGCGGCCGTGGCCGAGAACCCCGAGTCGGAGGGCATGGCGACGACGCTCACCGGGCTCTGGCTGGGCGACAACGCGGTCGACATCGTCCACATCGGAGACTCGCGGGCGTACCAGGTGCGAGGCGAGGACTTCGTCCAGGTCACCGTGGACGACTCGTACGTGCAGCACCTCGTCGACGAAGGCGCGATCACCCCCGCCGAGGCCCAGGACCACCCGTACAAGTCGGTGGTCACCCGCGTCCTCCAGGCGAACCCGGCACCCGCCCACTTCGAGACGCGCCCGGCCCTGATCGGCGACCGGTACATGCTGTGCTCCGACGGGCTGAGCGACGTCGTCGACGACGCCGTCATCGAGAACGTGCTGCGCGACTTCACCGATCCGCAGGCCGCGGCCGACGAGCTCGTGCGGCTCGCCCTCGAGGGCGGCGGGCCCGACAACGTCACCGTCGTGGTGGGCGACGTGGCCGAGCACCGGCAGCTGCGGCGCTGGCCGTGGGCGATCGCCGCGATCGGCGTGGTGCTGGTGATCGCGGCGATCGTCGTGGCGCTGGCCCTGCGGGGCTAGCCCTCCTCTGCGCGGGTGTGCGCGATGATGCCGCCGTCGCCCGGGTATTCGAGGGTGAGCGTGTCCGCTTCGGCGTCGTAGACGAGCTGGACGGTGATCTCCTCCTCGGTCTCGGGCTCGGTGCCGACGAAGACGTTCGGGTCGCCGTCGTTCATGTTGACGGTGCCTTCGTAGTCGCCGTGCTGGTTGGCGAAGGACGAGAGGACCGCGGTGCCGTCCTCTTCGATGGTGAGGGTCGAGCCGTGCGGGCCGACGTCGTCGTAGTCGGCCTCCCAGGTGCCGACGATCGCTTCGAGGCGCGGGTCGATCCCGGTGGGCTCCTCGGCGGGGGCCTCCTCCTCGGCGGTGGAGCCGGGGGCGGCTTCGGCGACCGTGGTGTTCTCCTCGGCCGGGTCGTCGCCACCCAGGTTCCCGGCGTCGCAGGCGGCGAGGCCCGCGAGGGCGAGGAGGGCGGTTGCGGTGAGCAGTGAGCGGCGCATGATGGCGTTCCTTTTCGTCGAGCGGATGTGCTTACCCACGTAGACGAGAAGCGGGGGACGGCCGCATATCCCCGGATCGTGCCACCCGTTCAGTCGCGGAAGAGCCCGAGTTGCGCGCCTTCGGTGCGGGCGGTGTGGTCGAAGAAGAGGGCGTCGTCTGCGGTGACGTTGGCGAGGTGGCCGTGGAGCTCGTAGCCGATGATGCCGACGAGGCGGTTCCAGGCGAGGATGAGCTTGGCGGTCTCGTCGGGGGTGAACTCGTGGCCTTCGAGGAGGACCAGCATCTCGGGGGTGATGGCCTCGGGCGGGCACACCGGTCCTGGTGCGGGCCTGAGCTTTCCGGTGCGCTTGGCGGCTGCGGCGATGCGGGCGAGGGTGAGCGGCATGCGCCCTGCGACCTCGACGGTGACGTGCGGGGCGATGTATCCGGGGACGGGCGTGCCGAAGATGAGCGCGTACTCGTGGCGGTTGGCGAGGGACCAGGCGCGGACCGCGCGCCAGACGGCGAGCCAGCGGTCCTCGGGGGCGTCGCCGGGCCGATCGGCTCCTTCGGCCGCCTCGCCGATCTCGGTGTAGGCCTGGACGATGAGTGCGGTGAGGAGTTCGTCGCGGCTGGCGAAGTAGCGGTAGACGGCCGAGGAGGCCATGCCGAGTTCGCGGGCGACCGACCGCAGGGAGAGGTCGGCGGCGCCGCTCTCGCGGAGCTGGCGGCGGGCGGCGGCGAGGATCTCGGCGGTGAGCTCGGCCCGGGCACGCTCGCGGGCGGTTTTCGGCGCGTTCATCAGGCCAGTGTACCGAAACGAGAGCACCGCTCTTGCATTGTCGGAACGAGTGTGCAATCATTGCTCTCAACAGAGAGCACTGCTCTCGAAATTGAGCAGTGAACCCCCAAGGAGCCAGCATGTCCCTCCCCCAGAACGACGCCCCCCGGGCCCGCATGGGCGCCCTCGCCTTCGCCCTCGCCGGCGTCCTCTTCGTCATCTACGAGGCCGCCGCCCCGCGCCTCGACCAGACCACGCTCGAAGGCGCCGAGTCCTGGACGAGCGCCGGATGGTCGATCGCGCACATCGCGGCGATCGTCGGCCTCATCCTCATCCCGCTCGGCTACGGCGCACTGCGCGGCCACCTCGAAGGCACCCGCAACGAGAAGACCGCGTTCATGGCCGCCACGATCGGGTACATCGGCTCGGCGCTGACGATCTCGTACTACGGCGCGGAGGTCTACGGCCTCAAGGCGATCGGCCAGCGGGCCGTCGAGGACGGCGACGCGACGCTGACCGAGGTCGGCGAGGCGTTCCGGATGGACCCCACCGCGCTGGGCGTCTTCGTGACCGGCCTGGCCCTCATCGCGATCGCCGCGGTGCTCGCCGCGGTGGCAGTGTGGCGCTCGGGGACCCTGAACAAGTGGAGCGCCGTGCCGCTCGCGGCCCTGCTCGTGACGATGCTCCCGCAGTACTTCTTCCCGCACGCCGGCCGGATCGCCTGGGGCGCACTGGTGACCGTGGCGGCCCTGTGGCTCGCCGCCGAGATGTGGCGCGCGGCGGCGAAGCGTCCCGCCCGGGAACTCCAGGACGCGTAAGCGTCGAGGCGAAGCGCGCGGGCCTGTGCCCGCGCGCTTCGCATTTCCGGCGCTAGCCTTCAAATCGGACACCCCGGGACCCCCCAATTCCATTCTCTCCCGAGGGTCCGACACTGCCCGAACGCGAAGCACAGTCACTTGAACGCGAAGGCGGCCCCGCAGATGCGGGGCCGCCTTCGCGTTGTGTCGCTTCGCTTCTCGCCTACGCCGACAGGGCGATGCCGTCGAGGATGTCGTGCTCGGAGATGAGGACCGAGTCGATGCCGCTCTGCTCCATGATGGTGCGCAGGACGAGCGCGCCGCCGACGATGACGTCGGCGCGGCCCGGGTGCATCACCGGGATCGCCAGGCGCGCTTCGTGGTCGGCCGCGGCGAGGTCGGCGGTCACCTGGGCGACCTGCGCGTAGGAGAGCCGCGTGCCGTCGATCGCGTCCGCGTCGTACTCCTTGAGCCCCAAGGAGATCGCGGCGATCGTGGTCGCCGTCCCGGCGACCGCGACGAGCTCGGTCGCCTCGCGGGCGGCGTCGGCCACGGCCAGCGCGCCGTCGGCGATGCCGGTGATGTCGGCGACCGCTTCGGCGATCTCGTCGGCGCGCGGCGGGTCGGAGCGCAGGTGCCGCTCGGTCATCCGGACGCAGCCGACGTTCACCGAGATCGCGGCGGCGACGTCGGATCCGGTGCCGCGCACGAACTCCGTGGAGCCGCCGCCGATGTCGATGAGCAGCCGCTGTCCTTCATGGACGGGCAGGGTGGCGACCGCGCCGGTGAAGGAGAGGCGGGCCTCCTCGTCGCCGGTGATCACCTCGGGGTCCTGGCCGAGCACGGCCTGGACCATGGCCTTGAAGTCGGCGGCGTTGGAGGCGTCGCGGCTCGCGGAGGTCGCGACCATGCGCACCGCCTCGACTCCGTGCTCGCGGATCTGGGCGGTGTAGTCGGCCAGGGCGACGCGGGTGCGTTCGAGCGCAGCGTCGGAGAGGCGGCCGGTGCGGTCGACGCCTTCGCCGAGGCGCACGACCTCCATGCGGCGCACCACGTCGTGGAGCCGCCCTGTGTCGTCGACGTCGGCGATGAGGAGGCGGATCGAGTTGGTGCCGCAGTCGATGCCGGCCACGCGGCGGGTCATTCGCCGTCCTCCTGGTTCGCGGTGGCGCAGCTGCTGCGCGTCCACCATTCGGGGAGCAGTTCGACGGCCTCGTCGCCCATGGGGCTGACGCCCGGTCCGGCGGCGAGCGAGTGGCCGACGAGGGCGTGCAGGCATTTGACGCGGTCGGGCAGGCCTCCGGCGGAGATGCCGTCGATCTCGGGGACCTCGCCGAGGCGGGCGCGGCGGGCGAGGTAGTCCTCGTGGGCGCGGCGGTGCTGCGCGGCGAGCTCGGGGTCGGCGCCGAGCCGCTCGTTCATGTCCTTCATGACCCCGCCGCCTTCGAGGCGGCCGATGGCCGAGGCGGCTTTCGGGCAGGTCAGGTAGTACGTGGTCGGGAACGGCGTGCCGTCGGGCAGGCGCGGCTCGGTCTCGATCACGGCGGGCTGGCCGCACGGGCAGCGCCACGCGACGGCGTGGGCGGCGCGCATCGGGCGTCCGAGCTGCTTGCGGACGGCGGCCGCGTCGGCCTCGGTCACCGGTTCGGGCTGCTGGGGCCACTCGGCGGGCTTCACAGCGCCCCGCCTCGCGGCGCTCGCGGTCGTACGGCCATCACTGCGCTGGTTCCTCTGTTTCGTCTGGGTCGAGCCGGTCGGCGTCTGCAAAGGTATCGGCCAGCTCCTCGTACCAGGTCTGGTCCTCGGCGGCTTCGTCGTCTGCGCCACCGGTGTGCTTCGGGTCGTCCTCGTCGATGACGATGACGAGGTCCTCGCCGGGGGGCACGAGGAGGAGGCTGGAGCGGATCTGGGCCTTGACGTACTCGGGGTCGTCCCACTTGACGCGTTCGGCCTCGAGCTCCTCGATGTGCTCGGACTGGGCCGACTGCTCGGCTTCGAGGCGGTTGATCTCGATGCGCTGCTCGACGTAGGTGCGCAGGGGGTAGGCGTAGGCGAGAGCCAGCGCGGAGAGGACGAGGGCGAGGATCGCGGCGCGGCGGGAGACCTTGCGGGCGGGGCGGTAGCGGACCCGTTTGACCTCGGCGCGGCCGGCCGTCCCGGGTGCGGGGCGGCGGGCGGCACGGGTGCGGCCGGGTCCGGTGGATCGTCCTCCCGGGTGGCTGGGTCGGCGGCTCGCGTTCACGGGCCCAGCCTAGTCGATCGGGGAACGCGGGGACGGCTTCGCCCGCTGCGGCCGGGCAGCGCGAAGGCGCCCGACTCGCTGAGTCGGGCGCCTTCGTCTGCGTTGCCGTGGACCGGCTTCAGGTTCCCTTCAGGCGACCTCAGCCTGCCTTCAGGTTCGCCTCGCTACGGTTGCGACCGGGAGCCCTTTCCCAGTCGCCGGAGGTACCTCCGGCGTGCACTGGATCGGCCGTTCGCTGCGTACGCCTACTTGCCGAACTTCGGGAATGCCGAGGCGCCGGCGTAGCGGGCGGCGTCGCCCAGGTCTTCCTCGATGCGGAGGAGCTGGTTGTACTTGGCGACGCGGTCCGAGCGGGCCGGGGCGCCGGTCTTGATCTGGCCGCAGGTCATCGCGACGGCCAGGTCGGCGATCGTGGTGTCCTCGGTCTCACCGGAGCGGTGGCTCATCATGCAGCCGAAGCCCGCGCGGTGGGCCATCTCGACGGCGTCGGTGGTCTCGGTGAGCGAGCCGATCTGGTTGACCTTGACGAGGAGGCCGTTGGCGGCCTTCTCGTCGATGCCGCGGCGGATGCGCTCGGGGTTGGTCACGAACAGGTCGTCGCCGACGATCTGCAGGCGGTCGCCGACGGCGGCGGTGAGCGCGGCCCAGCCGGCCCAGTCGTCCTCGGAGAGCGGGTCCTCGATGGACACGAACGGGTAGGCGGCGATGAGCTCCTCGTAGTAGGCGCTCATCTCCTCGCCGGTCTTCTTCTGGCCCTCGAAGAGGTAGGCGCCGTCGGTGTAGAACTCGGTGGCGGCGACGTCCATCGCGAAGGCGATGTCGGTGCCGAGCTTGTAGCCGGCCTTCTCGATCGCGACCGAGATGAGGTCGAGGGCGGCGCGGTTGGAGTCGAGGTTCGGGGCGAACCCGCCCTCGTCGCCGAGGCCGGTGGAGAGGCCGCGCTCCTTGAGGACGGACTTGAGCGCGTGGTAGACCTCCGCGCCCCAGCGCAGGGCCTCCTTGAAGGTGGGGGCGCCGATCGGGGCGATCATGAACTCCTGCACGTCGACGTTGGAGTCCGCGTGGGAGCCGCCGTTGAGGATGTTCATCATCGGCACCGGCAGGAGGTGCGCGTTCGGGCCGCCGATGTAGCGGTAGAGGGGCAGCTCGGCGGAGTCCGCGGCGGCCTTGGCGACGGCGAGGGAGGCGCCGAGGATGGCGTTCGCGCCGAGGTTGGACTTGTCGGGGGTGCCGTCGGCGTCCAGCAGGGCCTGGTCGACGAGGCGCTGCTCGGAGGCCTCGATGCCGATGAGGGCGTCGCGGATGGGGCCGTTGACGTTGTCGACGGCCTTCTCGACGCCCTTCCCGAGGTAGCGGTTCTTGTCGCCGTCGCGCAGCTCGATCGCCTCGAACGCGCCGGTGGAGGCGCCGGACGGGACCGCCGCACGCTGGAGCGTGTCGTCCTCCAGCAGCACCTCGACCTCTACGGTGGGGTTGCCGCGCGAGTCGAGGATCTCCCTGGCCCGGATGTCTTCAATTGCAGCCACTGTCACTCCTGAAATAGCCGAATCTGACGATCGGCCCGATTACGGGGCCGTGTCCGAAGGATTTCGGCCGACCCGACACTGCGTCGGCCACAGCTCCCGAGGATACGCCCTGCTCCTCCCGGCGATGGCTCCGAGCCGGTAAAAGACCGCGTGGAGGGGGCCATCCGCGGTGAATTGGTGTTGCCCGCAACGCGGACGCTCGTGTTACATGGGCCGTGGACGCACCGCTATAGGGTGGAGTCCTATCTCAGATCAGACACCTGTGCTAGGCGTGCCCCCCGGATGCCGATCGCGACGACGCTGCTAACCGCGAACCTGGACGCGCGCGACGGCGGTCCCCCTCGCCTGGCGCAATGGAAGTGGAGCCCCATGATCCTGCAGAACCCCCTGCGGCGCTGCGCTGTACTGGGCGCGGCGGCGCTCCTCGCCCTGGCCGGATGCTCGGACGGCGGCGAGGGCGGCGAGTCGGCCTCGGAGGAGCAGGCCGCGCTCACCGAGCTGAGCGGCCGCCTCGTCGAAGGCGACCGGCCGGCCTACACCGCCGAGTACCTCATCGAGGACTCGGAGGAGTCCGTGCTCGTGGCGGTGGACCCGGAGGCCGGGACCGCCGCCGTCGTCGTCGGCGACCGGCCGAGCCTGTGGGCGGGCGAGGACGCCGCCGGTATCGACCTGTGGCTGAGCCAGGAGCTCGAAGGCTTCCTGCCCCCTGACGAGACCGTGGCCGCGTGGCTCTCGGAGACCTCCGCGGACCCGTCGGCCTCGACCGTCTTTTCGAACACGACGCTCGCGGGCGAGCTGGCCGACTGCGTCGAGGTGCAGGGCGCGGAGGACGCGACCGTGGGCGCCTACGAGGTCTGCGTGACCACGGTCGGGGTCATCGCCAGCGTCAGCGCGAAGGTCGGCGACACCGCGTACACCGCGAAGCTCGTGAACTACCACGACGGCGTGGACGCCGCCTGGATCGACGAGATCACCGGTCAGGGCGGGACGGCCAACCAGTAGGATCCGCCGCCGCCAGGCCGCGGATCGCGTTACAGTCGCTCGGCGGGCTGGGACCCGGCGCCACGGGGGTTCACCTGAAAAGGTGTCGGCGCCGACCCGGCCCGCGCCGCTTCCGGAGCGGCCGCAAGGTAGGCCGCGTCACAAGCGGTATCCCGGTTGCGGACCCCCGCCCACTGCCATGTAGAGTTGTCGTCGTTGCCGCGGCAAGCCGCGGATGACAAAGGCCAAGCTCCCGTCGTCTAGGGGCCTAGGACGCCGCCCTCTCAAGGCGGAAACGGCGGTTCGAATCCGCTCGGGAGTACCAGTTAGATACGCAGTTCAGAGCCTCAGCGCAGCTGGGGCTCTTTTGCTGTACTGGGGCGTCTTGCCGGTGAGCGGGGGTCGGCCCTCGGGGTCGCGGATGGTTTCGGGATTTTCTGGCATAGTGGAATGTTTAGGCAGTATTGTGCCTGTTTTGTCTTAGGCTGCCTGCATGCATGGCTGGCGATTGTCTACAAGGGTATTGACGGTGGTGCTCGCCGCGCTGTTGGCGGTGGTGTCGGGCGGGGCGGTGTTCGACCGGGCCGCGCGGGCGCAGGCGGGCGGGGCGTGGAACACGTGGGAGGACTTCGGGGGCGGCCCCGGGGAATACCACACGTCGACCACGTTCACGACCAGCCCGGGCATCCTGGCGGGCATGAGCTCGAACTCGCGCGGCGGCGGCGTGGGGGTCATCTCGGGGCAGTCGACGTGGCTGTCGGAGGGCACACCGATCGGCGCGAAGTACGGGTCCTCGCGGAACGAGCCGTACGTGAACCTGCGGCCGCAGGCCGACCGGGCCGATTCGCCCTCCTACACGACGTACGCGTTCGACGAGCCCGTGCCGCCGGGCGGCTGGGCCTTCGCCTTGGGGGACGTGGACGCCGACGAGGTCAAGGTCATCGCGAAGGGCCCCGACGGGTCGACACTGACGGCGTCCCAGCTGGGGTTCCAAGGCGCGTTCAACTACTGCGGCTCCGTGTCGGCCGGGGGCCCGTCGTGCTCCGGCGACGGTTCCGACCAGCCGACCTGGGACGCCGGGACGCAGACGCTGACCGGGAACGACGCCGCGTCCGACACCGACGGCGCGAGCGGATGGTTCGAGCCGACCGCCGAGGTCGCGTCGCTGACGTTCGTGTTCACGAGGCGGGCCGGGTTCCCCGTCTACCAGACCTGGTTCGCGTCGCTGGGCTGCGACGTCACCGGCACGGTCACCGACTCCGGCACCGGGTTCGAGGGCGTCAAGGTCAACCTCGTCGACGCCGACGGGCACGTACTGGAGTCGACCACGACCGCCGCGGACGGGACCTACACGTTCGCCGACTACCTGGTCGGCGGCGAGTACACCGTGGAGGTCATCGCCCCGGACGGGAAGATCGTCGACGGCGCGAAGCGGCAGGCCGTGGACCTGGACTCGTGTCCGGCGGCCGCCGCGGACTTCGCGCTGCGCGACATCGTACCGACCTCGGTGAGCGGCAACGTCTCCACTTCGGACGGGCAGGGTCTCGGCGGCATCCCGGTGACGATCGCCCTCGAGGACGGGACCGAGCTCACCACCGTCACCGACTCCGACGGGAACTACCTGTTCGACGAGGTCCCCGCGGGCGACCACACCGTCACCGTCGACGAGCCCGAGGGGTACGACTACGACGGCGCGTCGCAGCGGGACGTCACGGTCGCGACCGGGCAGACCACGCCGATCGCGGGCCAGGACTTCGTGCTGACCCAGCAGCCGAGCCTGTTCGGCAGCGCGGTCGCCTGCGGCGAGCCCATGGCCGGTGTGACCGTGACGCTCACGAAGCCCGACGGATCGACCGAGTCCACCGTCACCAACGGCGACGGCATCTACGTGTTCCACGGTCTCGCCTCGGGCGACTACACCGTCGCCGCCGACGAGCCCGAAGGGCACGACGCGGAGGGACCGATGTCCCAGAGCGTCACCATGGCCGGGGACGACGTCGACAGCGTCGACTTCCTCTTCTCCAAGCCCGCCGCCGTGGTCGGGACGGTGACCGGGCCGGGCGGGGAGCCGATGGCCGACGTGGCGCTGACGGTCACGCCGGAGGACGACTCGGCCCGGCAGGCGACCACCGGGGACGACGGCGTCTTCAGCGTCGGCGACCTGCCCGCCGGGAGCCACTCGGTGGCGGTCACCGCGCCCGCCGGGTACGAGGTCGTCGGCGCGAGCGTGCGGACCGTGTCCAACAGCGACACCTGCGGCGACGCGGTCGCCGACTTCGAACTCGCCGAGATCCTCAGCGACGACCCGGGCGTCCCTCCGGGCGACCCCGGTGACGAGCCGGGCGACGAACCGGGTGACGATCCCGGCGAGGAGCCCTCCGGCGACGCCGACGAGGGTCCCGGCGGACCGGCGGGCAGTCCCGGCGGCTCCTCGCACGAGGGAGCCTACGGCGGTCTGCCGCTCACCGGCGCCGGCCTCTACCCGGGGCTCATGGCGGCCGTGTTCCTGCTCGGCGCCGGAGCGGTGATGGTCGCCGCAGCGCGGGCGCGGCGGGACGGGTCCTCCGATCCGCTGATCTGAGGCCGATCAGCAAGCGCAGTATGCAAGGGGGCGGGCCTGTGGGCCCGCCCCCTTCTCGCTGCTGCGTCAGGCGCTCCCCCACTCGCCGGAGGCCCTGCGGGAGCGGCGGACCATGAGCCAGCCGACCAGGGCGGCGGTGAGGGCGATCGCGCCGAGGGCGGCGTAGAGCATCCCGGAGCCGCCTGTCACCGGCAGCGCCCCGTCAGGCTCGGAGGGGGAGGATCCCGAGGGGCCGGGGTCGGACGGGTCGCCGGAGCCGCTCGGGTCGGGGCTCGGCGAGGGGCCCGGGGGCGTGCCGGTGTTGGTGACGGCGCATTCGATGTCGTCGCCGACCATGACCTGCACGATCTGCGAGGTGCCGTCGCCGGACGGCAGGGACGGGTCGGCCTCGCCGTTGTTGGTGCACGACCAGGACTGCGTGTACGTGGAGAGGTCGGTGCCGCCCTCGGCGGTCTCGGCGAACGTGTAGTCGCGTCCGCCGAGCGCGGCGAGGACCGTCTGCGGCTCGATGGAAGCGGAGTCGCCGCCTTCAGTGGAGGCCTCGCCGATCGCTTCGCCTGATTCGTCCTCGATGGACAGGGCGAAGGAGTCGGCGTCGTCGGTCTTGTCCTCGACGGTCTTGGTCATGCCCACTTTCGCGGTGAGGATGCCGAACGCGACGCCCTGCACCGCGTTCGCGGTGCGGTCGAGGAAGCCGATCGTGGCCGTGGTGGGGGCGACCGAGTAGAGGAGGATCTCGTCGACCGGGAGGCCCCCGGCGGTGTCGCCCTTGCACGTGACCGAGGTCGTGCCGAGGCCCGAGAGCTCCTGGCCGCACGCGGGCTGCGCGTCGGGCATCGTCGCGCGGGCCAGCTCCTCGATGGGCTGGTCGGACGAGAACGTCAGGCCCTCTTGGCGGTTGGTGGTCTCGGCGTCGGCCATGACGATGCCGTAGCCGTCGACGGCGGTCCCGGAGGGACCGGTGACGACCAGGTCCTCGATGGTCAGCGTGCCGAGGTCGCCCGAGGCGCCCGTGCCGCCGTCGACCTGCTGGTAGAGCGCGGGCTTGCCGGGCGTGCCGGTGTAGACGGTGTTGCCGATCGGGGCCTTGGCGTAGGTGGGGAACGCGGTCGCCTTGAGCGTGCGGTAGCCGTTGGCCCCCGGCTCGACCTTGAACGTGAACGACATCGTGTAGTCGGGCGTCAGCTCGATCTCCATCGGCTGCCCGGCGTCGGACATCGCGGTGGCCTGGTCGAAGCCGGTCATGTCGATCCAGCAGATCGTGTTGGCGTAGTCGCCGCCCGATCCGTACCCGCACCCTGTGGTCTGCGCCGCCGCCGGAGTCCCGAAGAGGGTCCCGGCCGCGACGACGGCGAACGCCGCCGCCAGTCTGGCAAGAGTCTGCACTGTGAATGTCCCTGCGTGATCGCTGGAGAAACTGGAGATACCGAGACGCGAAAAGTCGCTTTTGTCTGATCGGTCCAGTGAGCATAAGGGACAGGGCAGGCCACAGGGACGAACGACGGGCCGCCCGAAGGCGGCCCGTCTCAGCTCGCGGCGGTTCAGGCCGCGAGGTACTGCTCGAGGTCGTCGAGGATCATCCCGGCGGCGGTGACGCCGATGCCGGTCATCCACACCTCGTCGTCCACGTTGTGGGCCTTGCCCTCCTGGACCGCCGGGATCGACTGCCACAGCTCCCCGCCGGTGTACTCGGCGAGCATCGTCTCGCCGTCGGCGCCGTACGCGCAGTAGAAGACGACGTCGCCGCCGACGGAGTCGAGCTCCTCGGCCGAGACCTCACCGAAGCGCTTGTCCTCGGCGTCGGCCAGGAGCTGCAGCTCGGGCCGGGCCAGGCCCGTGTCGCCGACGACGATGCCGGAGAAGGAGTCCGGGCCGTAGACGCGGATCTGGTCGGGCATGAAGCGCACGATGCTCACCTCGGTGGCGACCGCGTCGCCGAGGGACGCGCCGAAGTCGGCCGCGCGGGTCTCGTAGTCGGCGAGGAGCTGCTTCGCCTCCTCGCCCTTGCCGAGCGCGTCGCCGTCGAGGAGGAAGTTCTCCTTCCAGGTGAGGCCGACCAGCTCGGTGAACACGGTCGGGGCGATCGCGTTCAGCTCGTCGTAGAACGCCTCCTGGCGGAACTTCGATCCGAGGATCAGGTCGGGCTCGAGGGCCTCGATCGCCTCGAGGTCGGGTTCGGCGGTGGTGCCGACCACGGTGACTCCGGAGAGGTCGCCGAGGTAGCCGGGCAGTTCGGTCTCGCTCGCGCGGGCCGCGCCGATCGGGGTGACGCCGAGCGAGAGCGCGGTGTCGATCTTGTCGGTGTCGAGGACGACGACACGCTGCGGGTCCGCGGGGATCTCGGTCGAGCCCATCGCGTGCTCGATGGTCCGGGTCTCGCCCTCGGCGTCGTTGCGTTCGGCGGCGGGGTCAGAGGTCCCGCACGCGGCCAGCGCGACCGCGCAGGCCGAGGCGAGGCCTGCGGCCAGGAGTGCTCTTCTCATTTCGGGTTCCTTTCGTGAGCAGGAGGTAGATGAGGTAGACGCCGCCGAGTGCGGCGGTGAGGACTCCTGCGGGCATCTGGTAGTCGCCGAACGCGGTGCGGCCCAGCCAGTCCGCGAGGACGAGGAGGACGGCGCCGGTGAGGGCCGAGGCGAGGAGGGGCGGGCGGGAGGTGCGGGCGAGGCGGCGGGCGATCTGGGGTGCGGCGAGGGCGACGAATTCGACGGCGCCGACCTGGGCGACGGCGGCGGAGGCGAGGACGACGCCGAGGACGGCGAGGCCGAGGCGCTGGCCGGTGACGCGGACGCCGATGCCGGTGGCGGTGGGGTCGTCGAGGTCGGTGGTGTCGAGGGCGCGCTGGGCCCAGACGAGGGCGGGGAGGGCGAGGAGGAGGAAGACGGCGAGGAAGGCGGCTTCGTTCCAGCCGCGTCCGGCGAGGGTGCCGATGAGCCAGATCTGGGCGCGCTGGGCGTCGATGGCGTCGGCGGCGAGCAGGAGGATCTGGGTGCCGGATTTGAGGAGGACGGCGACGGCGACGCCCGCGAGGACGAAGCGGGGCGCGGAGAGCGAGCCGCGGTTGGCGACGAGGAGGACGATCGCGGCGGCGGCGAGGCCGCCGGTGAGGGCGGCTGGGGCGAGGAGCGCGTAGGAGAGTCCGGCGGTGAGGGCGAAGGTGGCGGCGAGTCCGGCTCCGGCGGTGACGCCGATGATGTCGGGGCTGGCGAGGGGGTTGCGGGCGACGGACTGGATGAGGGCGCCGGCGATGCCGAGGGCGGCTCCGGCGGCGACGGCGAGGACGGTGCGGGGCAGGCGGAGGACCTCGATGGTGCGGTCGTATCCGGTTTGGCCGGTGAGGGTGGCGATGGTGTCGGCGAAGGTGATGTAGGTGTCGCCCAGGCAGAGTGCGGCGGTGACGGCGCCGAGGAGGGCGATGAGGAGGAGTGCCGAGACGGCGGCGCTGCGGCGGTGGAGGGTGACGGAGAGGCCGCCGGAGCGGAGGACGGTGCGGCCGGGGAGCGGCGGTGCGGCAGGCTCGCCCGGGTCGGCCGTGCGGCGCGGTTCCTGGCGGATGTCGTTGCGGCTCATGCGGTCACCGTCCAGCCGGGTCGAACGAGCGGGGCGTAGCAGCTGTGGCCGGGCCCCGCTGGCGACAGGCCGGTGCCGGTCGCGGTCCGCGCCTGGGCGGCTGTCTCAGTGCGGCTCATGCGGTGACCGTCCTTGCGCGCCGTACCAATGCGATGAGGAGCGGGGCGCCGATGACGGCGCAGATGATGCCCGCGGGGGCTTCGCCGGGGACGATGAGGCGGCCGATGACGTCGGCGGTGAGGAGCATGCAGGGGCCGAGCATGAGGCTCAGGGCGATCTGGCTGCGGTGGGCCGCGCCGACGGCCCAGCGGGCGAGGTGCGGGATGGCGAGGCCGATGAAGCCGATCGGTCCGGCGGCGGCCACGGCGGCGCCGGTGAGGAGGGCCACCGTGGAGGCGGCGGCGGCGCGGGTGAGGCCGACGCGGTGGCCGAGTCCGGCTGCGGCTTCGGCGCCGAGCTGGAGGCCGTCGAGGCCGCGGGCGGCGAGGAGCGCGAGTGCGATGCCGCCCAGGAGGAACGGGGCCATGCCCCAGGCGACGTCGGCGCCGCGTCCGGCGAGGGAGCCGACGGCCCAGAAGCGGTACTGGTCGAAGGAGTGCACGTCGGTGGCGAGGACGGCGTAGACCATCGCGGAGAGGCTGGCGTCGAGGGCGGCGCCGCAGAGGGCGTAGGTGACGGTGCCGCCGCCGGTGTTGCGGGCGGCGACCGTGGAGACGGCGTAGCCGACGAGTCCGGCCAGGAGCGCCCCGGCGATGCCGAGCCACACGTACTGGCCGATGCCGGTGAGGCCGAGGACGCTGAGGCCGATGACGACGCCGAGGCTGGCGCCCGCGGCGACACCGAAGATGCGTGGGTCGGCGAGGGGGTTGCGGGTGAGGGTCTGCATGAGGACCCCGGCGACGGCGAGTCCGGCCCCGGCGAGGAGGCCGACCGCGGTGCGGGGGACGCGCTGCTCCCAGACGACGGCGGCGGCGATCGGGTCGGCGCGGGTGAGGCCGCCCCAGAGCTCGGCGGGGGTGAGGTCGCGGGCGCCGAGGGCGAGCGAGGCGATCACGATGAGGCCCAAGGCGATCGCCGCTGCGGCGATGACGAGTGCGCGCCCGCGCGCGGTCCGGGCGGGGCGCGGTCGCGGGAGGTGCGGGCGGGCGGGGAAGGGCACGCCCTAGAGCATAGGCGAGCCTAACCTAATGGGGAAGCGTCGCGTGCGGAATGTGACTTGCGCGCGCGAGACCCCAGGTCATTCGGGGTACCGGATGCCTTCGGCGACGGCCTTGACCGCTTCGAACCCCTTGCGCTCGAAGGGGTCGCGCACCTCGACGGCGAGGCCGGGCTCGATGAGGCGGGCGATCTCGCGCTCGCTCGCGAAGCCGTCGTCGCCGAAGGCGCTCGGGCTCCAGTCGTCGCCGCGCTCGTGGTACTCGACGAGGAACTCCTTGAGCGCTTCGAGGTCTTTGAGGCGGGGCGCGCGCATGACCTGGACCTGGAGGTCGACGCGCCAGGAGCCGGGCTCGATCTCGGTCTCCCAGACCCGCTGCGTGCAGTCGACGCCCTCCCACTCGGTCACGAAGTCGGAGGGCGCGCCGAGGTCCTCGGGCAGGTAGGTGAGGGCGAGGCCGTCGAGGCGCGATTCGGTGCCGCTGATCGTCATGCCGCGATCGTACCCATTCGTCCGCCCGCGAAACCGGACTTCGGTGGCGAGTGCGCCGGTTCGCCAGATGTCCGCATAGGGATGATTTCGTAAGTTTGTAGTGTCCGGTAGGTAAAAGATGGTTTCACCCCTTGCGTGATCACGACATCCCATGATTCGATGATTCGCAGGAGATCGACGCATGTACGTGCGCCGCTCCGCCTGTCCCCCTTCGCAACGGCCACTCCCCCATCTGGAGCTCGCATGCCTGCAGTCAAACGCGCCCTGAAACGCGCCGTCGCCGTCGCGGCGGCCGCCGCCGTCACGGTCGCCGCCATGCTCGTCCTCGACACCGCCCCCGCCCAGGCCGTCCGGCCCCCAGGCATCCCCTCGCTCTCGACCGCGCAGTCCGAGCTCAACGCGCTCACCGTCCGCAACGAGGCGAACGGCGACACCTACGACCGCGACCTCTTCCCGCACTGGAAGTCCGTGAGCGGCACCGGAAGCTGCACCGCCCGCCAGTACATCCTCAAGCGCGACGGCCAGAACGTCGTCACCTCCGACGGCTGCCAGCCCACCTCCGGGCGCTGGCAGTCCGACTTCGACAACGTCTGGACCACCTCGGTCTCCAACGCCACCATCGACCACGTCGTGGCCCTCTCCGAGGCCTGGGCCTCCGGCGCCAGCTCGTGGACGACCGCCCGGCGCCAGGCCTTCGCCAACGACATCAACTCCCCGCAGCTGTGGATCGCCACCACGTCGATCAACTCCACCAAGGGCGACAAGGACCCCGCCGAGTGGCTGCCGCCGAACACCGCGGTGCGCTGCGACTACGTCAAGGCGTGGACCCACGTCAAGTACCTCTACGGCCTCTCCGTGAACTCCGCGGAGAAGACCGCGATCCAGTCGGCCCTGAACACCTACTGCTAGACGACGCGAACGGCGGCCCTCTCGCGATCGAGAGGGCCGCCGTTCCGTACGCCTAAGCGGTCGCCAGCGCGATCAATCCCGTCAGGACCGCGAGCCCGCAGGCCACCAGGCCCAGGATCAGCCCCGTGGTCGCCACGCCCTTGCCCGAGACGCCGCCGTGGGCGGCCCGGATCTGGCGCTTCGCGTACACCGCGAGCGAGACCGAGCCGATGCCGAACAGCGCCGCCGACATGAAGAACGTGAGACCGGCCCAAGGACTGAAGACCGCGCTGATCAGGCCCGGGATCGCGCCGCAGACGCCCGCGATCCCGGCCACCAGCGAACCGGCGGCCGGGCCCGAGGGGATCGGCTTGAGCCGCGGCAGCACGAGGTAGAAGCCGTCGACCATGGCAGGTGCGGGGACTGCCATCGGCTGCCAGACGGGCTGCTGCATCGGCTGCATCGGATAGGGGTGCTGGTACTGCGGCTGCGCGTAGCCGTGGACCGGCGGTGCGGGCGGCGCCTGGGGAGGCGGCGGCTGCATGTGGGGCTGGTACGGGTCCTGCGCGGTCACGCCACCAGACTAGCCGCCCCGAAGGGATCTCGCGACTTCGGAGAAGTACTCGTCGACCTCCTTGGTGTCGTACCCGCGCATCGCGAGCTGGAAGCCGAGATCCTTGAGGGATTCCGGGTGCGGAGGCGCGCCTGCCTCGGTGGCTTTCCTGATCCGGGCCACGGCGCGGTCGACTTGGGCTCGGTCGTATCCGCGGAAACGGACAGAGAAGAAGGGGTTCTCCATACGTCACAGTCTGCCAGGTCTACGCCACTGAGTGGGATCGCCCTGCCCTTCATCAAATTTCGACGGTCATAACAACTCGTAACGGCCACAAGTTAAGTGAGGAAACGTCTCACCCATTTCATTTGATGCCGAATTGTCCGTGCAAAAGGTGCGACCAATGCCGTGGCGGCGTCGGCGTCGGCCTCCGAGACCGCACCCGGGGCGAAAGCCGCCGCGTTCACCAGACGCGGCAGAGCGCCGATGTCCGCCTTCAGCGCCGCGAGCCGCACCGCCGCCTCCTCCGCGTTCGCATGACCGGGAACCTTCACGCCCGCCCGCGCGGCCTCGGCCAGCACCTCCGCCCAGGCCCCCGCGACCCGCTCGGCGGGCGTCCCCTTCCGGAGCCTGCGCCTGCGCCGCAGCGCCCGCCGCGCCTTGAACACGAGCGGGACGCATGCCAGCAGCAGCGCGCCCGCCGCGTACAAGACCCAGCGCGGGACCCCCGCGTCCTCCTGCCCGGCCTGGTCGTTGAAGTCGCCGTCCTGCTCCAGCGCCTCGTCGTTGAAGTCCTCGGCCTCGCCCCCGCCGCCCCCGGCCTCCTCGGGGCTCGGCGTCTCCTCCTCCATCTTCTCCAGGGTCTCCTCCGGCGGGACCGGGGCGACCCCGGCGGCCGGCATCGGATCGAACCGGACCCAGCCCGGCCCGTCGAACGCGACCTCCGGCCAGGCCTGGCCCTGCGCCGCCGTCACCGTGCTCGCACCCGAGGGCACGTCGAAGCCGACCACGACCCGCGTCGGCAGGCCGACGAGGCGGCCGATCACCGCGTACGCGGCCGCGAAATGCTCGCTGGTGCCGCGCTGGCCGCCCGCGTTCACCGGGCTGGCGAGGAAGAACCCGAGCGCGGGCAGGTCGTGCCCTGACGGCGCCTCGGCGTCGAACGCGTAGTGCTGCGAGAGGAAGTCCGCGAGCCCTTGGGCCCGTTCGTAAGGCGTGTCGTAGGTGGCGTTGATGTACTCGGCGATCGTCGCCATGATCTCGGGGGTGCCGGGCGGGACGGCGACCGTGGTGATGTCGGAGAGGTCGGGGCGGGCCGACTCGGCCCCGGCCGGGTCGTTCGCCACGAGCGCGGAGTCGACGTGGAAGCTCGTGCCGGTGGCGAGGCCGTCCGGGGTGAGCAGGCATTTCGTGTAGAGGTTCACGGCGATCGGCAGGTCGGTGACGGTCGCGGGGTCGGCGGGCGCGGGCACGAGCTTCCCGCCGAGCTCGATGATCTCGACGTCGGCCGAGTAGGTGGCCTCGCCCGCGCCGGGGACCACGGTGCCCGCGGTGCGGAAGTCGCCGGTGGCCTGCCAGGTCGTGCCGTCGTACTCGGTGAGCACGGCCAGGCGCATCCACGCGTCGGCGCTCGTGTCGGCCTTGAACAGCTCCTGCTCGGGGTACTTCGCCCACTCGGCGATGCGCACGAGCGGGTTGAGGTCGATGTCGGTGAGCTCCGGCGGCTCCACGTACTCGCGCGGGTCGCCGGGGCTGGAGGTGACGAGCCGGGCGGCGGCCGGGCCGAGGACCGCGACGGCCGCGAGCAGCACGGTGGTGGTGACGACCGCGCCCATGAGCGCGGGCGTGCGCGACGGCGCTTCCCCGTCCACCGTGGCGTCGCGGTCGGGCCTGCGTTCGGGCGGCGCGGCGGTCACCGCCAGCGCCGCGGCGGCGAGGACGCAGAATGCGATCGCGTACAGCGGGGCGGAGTCGGCGTTCGGGCCGACGAGGTACAGCCCGGCGGCGTAGAGCAGGGTCGGCGGGAGGCAGCCGAGGAGCGTGCGGCCGTATCGGATCGCGAACTCGCACGAGAGCGTGGCGGCGAGCCAGGTGAGGAAGACCGGCACGATGATCGTGTCGGGGACCGGCTCGACAGGGATGAGCGCGGTGAGGGTGCGCGGCACGGCGTTGACGAGCGCGTCGACGATCGTGACGCCGAGCGGGTCGGTGCCGTCGCTGGTGAACCAGATCGCGGCGAGGAGGTACGCGGCGAGGCCGGTTGCCGAGACGCCGGGCGCGAGGAACGACGGCTTGTTGCGCAGCGCGAAGCCGATCGCGAACGCGCCGAACGCGGCCCCGGCGACCAGCAGCAGGAGCAGCTGGCCGTGGTAGACGCGGGCGGCGACAGTGCCCGCGACCAGGCACATGAGGGTGAGGCAGGCGGCGACGGCGGCGACGCGGAGGCGGTACCGGGTGCGTCTGGCGTTCTGGGCGTTCACAGTCGGGTGCCGCCGTTGTTCCAGGCCGCGGCGAACTGCTCGCCGTCGGCGGCGCGGATCGTGGGCACGCCCCCGGCGAGCGACGCGGACGTGGGCAGGCCGGGTGCGAGGTGCACGGCGATCACCGTCGGGTAGGCGCGCTTGAGGGTCGCGAGGCGGTCGGTGGGCGGCTCGGTCCCGGTGATCCACACGAGCGTGTCGCCGTAGCGGGCGGCGGTGAGGCGGGAGACGTACGCGCCCAAGGAGTCCGAGGCGTTCGGGGCGAGCTCGGCGAGGAGGTCGCCGTAGGAGTCGCGCCCGGCCCCGGAGACGACCGCGCCCGAGGCGGGCACGAGCGCAGCGTGGTACTCGGCGCGGAAGCACGCGGTGAGGACGGAGTAGGCGGCCTCGCAGGCGGCCTCGAAGGGGTCCGGATGCGGCCAGCTTTCGGCGCGGTCGTCGATGGCGATGGCGACGGTGGGCAGCGAGGTGTCGAGGTGCTCCTTCACCATGAGCTTGCCGATGCGCGCGGAGGTGCGCCAGTGGACGTGGCGCAGCTCGTCGCCGATCACGTACTCGCGCAAGGCGTGGAAGGTGAGCGAGCCCTGCTCGACCTTGTCGGCGGTGCCTTCGAGGGAGCGGGCGAGGCCGTCGGGGGTGCGGCCGAGCTGGTGCAGGCGCGGGTGGATCCACAGGCGGGCGGTGCCGCCGAAGTTCCCGGCGGTCGCGGCCAGCCCGAGGAGGTCGCGTTTGCCGATGCTCAGGGGCCCGGCGTCGATCACGCCGCGCCGGTCCGTGCGGATCGGGTAGCTCGCCCCGGCGCTCTTGCCCGGGCGCAGGCGCGCGAGCGGCACGGCGACGCGGCGGGTCTCCAGGCCCGTCCCGCCGTAGGCGTCGACGGCGCGGGCGTTCACCGAGCGCCAGCGGGCGGCGTTGCGCACGTTCAGGTGGACATGGGCGTCGTCCCCCACCGAGACCCGGTCAGGCGTGACCCGGCGTTCGACTTCGAGGCGCGGCCTCGCGGCGATCACCGAACCCGCTGCGACGCAGGCGAGTGCGGCGGCCGCGCCGATCGTGGCGAACTCCGGGTAGCCCCAGACCCAACCGGCGGCGAGGAGCGCGGCGGCCGCAATGGCAAGGGCGACACCGCGACCGGTGACCGGGACGGCGAGCGCGAGGTTCGCGACGCGCTTCACACGGCTATGACCAGCCAAAATGGACTTTTCGGCCTCGCCCGGTCCGGCTCCGGCGGCCCGACCGGACTCGCTCATGCCGCCGAGGCCGGCAGCGGCACGGGGACCTGGTCGAAGGCGTCCGCGACGATCTGCGCGCCGGTCGTGCCGCGCATGGCGGCGTCGGGCGCGAGCTGGATGCGGTGCGCGAATACCGGCCCGGCGAGGGCCTTCACGTCCTCGGGGATGATGTACGTGCGGCCCTGCGAGAGCGCGAACACGCTTGCGGCCCTGGTCAACGCGATGAGACCGCGCGGGCTGACGCCGACGGCGACCTGCGGGTGGTTGCGGGTCGCGTTCGCGAGCTGCACGAGGTACGCGTACAGCGGCTCGGCGATGTAGACGTTCTTGGCCATCTCCGCCATCTGCGCGACCGTGTCGGTGTCGACCACGGGCGACAGGTGCTCGGGGCTGCGCTGGTGCGTGCCGCGCAGGACCTCGATCTCGGCGGCCTCCACGGGGTAGCCGACCGAGAGCTTCACGAGGAAGCGGTCGAGCTGGGCCTCCGGGAGGCGGTAGGTGCCGTCCATCTCGACGGGGTTCTGCGTGGCGACCACGAGGAACGGCTGCGGGACCTGGTGCGGGCTGCCGTCCACGGTGACCCGGCCTTCCTCCATGACCTCGAGGAGGGCGGACTGGGTTTTCGGGCTGGCCCGGTTGATCTCGTCGGCGATCACGATGTTCGCGAAGACCGGGCCGGGGTGGAACTCGAAGGCCCCGCTGGCCTGGTTGAAGATCGTCACGCCCGAGACGTCGGACGGCAGCAGGTCCGGCGTGAACTGGATCCGCCGCCACTGGCCGTTCACGGCCGCCGCGATGGTGCGGGCCATGGTGGTCTTGCCGGTGCCGGGCACGTCTTCGAGCAGGATGTGGCCCTGCGCGAACATCGCGGTCAGCGCCAGGCGCACGACCTCGGGCTTGCCGAGCACGACCGTGTCGACCGCCGAGGCGAGCGCCTCGAAGGTCGCGGCGAACTGCTCGGCCTGCGCGGCGCCCAGCTGGACCGGCTGCTGCAGGCGCCTAGGCACTTGCAGCGGGTGGGTCTGCGAGGTGTCGTGCATGGGTCTTCTTTCTCATCAGCAGGCGACCAGGTCGCCGGTCGAGTTCTTTCCCTCGCCGTCGAGGTTGTACCAGACGAACGGGATGAACGCTCTTTCGTTGTCGCCGTAATTGACTCGGATCCACTTGTTCGAGGCGTCCTTGCCCGGGTGGTAGTCGTGATAGCCGTCGGTCTCATCGCCGCGCGGCGGGATGGTGGTCCCGCCGGTGGTCCAGCACTTGGCGGTCAGGGCCTTGCCGGTGTTGACGTAGCCGAGGTGCGTGCCGCCGCCCGGTTCGCTGCGGATGGAGACGCCGTTGGCGCCACCGCCGTCGGCGTTCGGTGTGTCGCAGTAGTTGGTGCTCTGCTCAGAGCAGCCGAAGTACACAGAGCCGTTGATGTTCTTGGTGTTGGTCTGCTGGGTCGCGGTGTCCACTGCGCCAACGGGGTTCGTGATCTCGACGTGCCAGATGTACTCGGTCGACGAGTAGTACTTGGTCGAGGTGATCGACCCGTCGCACGGTTCCTTGGTGTCGGGGACTTCCTCGTTGTACGGGTGCCGGAAGAGCTGGCAGGTGGCGTCGCCGCCGCCGTCGTCGAAGGTGAAGTCGATCGTCATGTAGTGGGTGTCGCTCGACCAGCCGGTGATGGTCGCCTGCGGCGCGACCATGGTGTTCGACGTGGTCGTGGCCGGTTCGGACTCGCCCGCCTCGTTGACGGCGACCACCGAGACCGGGACCTCCTCGCCGTTGCTGAATCCGGAGACTCGGGCGGTGGTCGTGTTGCCGGCGACCTCGACGGTCTGCGTCCCGGCCCGCACGATGTAGCTGGTGATGTCGCGGCCGTTGTTGGACGGCTGCTGCCAGGTCACGTCGATCGCCCCGGCTGCGTCCGAAGCAGTCTCGGCCAGAAGCTCGCTGGGAGCGTCGGGGACGTTGAACGGCGTCACCGAGTTCGACTGCGGGGAGGGCGCTGAAGCTGCGGCTCCGGCGAGGGTGGTCACCTGGAAGACGTAGCCGGTCCCGTAGTCAAGGGCTCCTTCGGGAACGGTGAACGTGGTCGAGTCGGACTGGCCGACCACGGTCTGTCCTCCTGGTCCGATGGCCTCGACCTGGTAGCCGCTGACCTCGTTGCCCTGACCGTTGGCCTCGTCCCACTTGACCGTGACGGTGCCGTCGTTGTTGGCGGTGGCCTCGACGCTGCCGACAGGGTCGGGGACCTCGGCCGAAGGCGTGATCGACGGCGAGGTGGCGCTGTCGCCCTGGCCCTCGGCGTTGTGGGCGGTCACGGTGAAGGTGTACGGCGTGCCGTTCTCGAGGTCGCCGATCTCCAGGACGCGCTGGTCCGGGGCGATCTCCCAGGTGCCGCCCGCGCCTTCGATCGTGTACTTCGTGAGCGCGGAGCCGTTGTTGGGCGCGGCGTCCCACGAGAGGTTGATGAGGCCGTCGCCGACGGTGCCGCGCAGGTTGGTGACCGCGCCGGGCGGGCCGATCTGCGGGGCGGACTCCTCGCTGCCGTCCTCGTCGCCTTCGTCGCCGTTCGCTTCCTCGTCCTCGGGCGGGACGTTGCCGCCGAGGATGTCGTCGCGGTCCTTCTCGGCGCTGCGGGCATTGCCGTCGGAGGAGACGACGACGGCCGCGTTCGTGTTGACCGCGTTCGCGAAGAGCGTGTCGCCGGTGTGGTACATCTCGACCGGGCCGCCGCCCGCGTCGATCTCGATGCGGTCGAGCTCCTTGCCTTCGAGGTCGTAGACCCAGACGAGGCCCGAAGCGCCGTCCGGCACGTAGATGCGCTGGTGGAACTCGACGGAGGCGCCGAGGAGGTTCGACGAGGCGGCGGAGATCGCGAAGGAGGTCGCCTGCTCGTCGTTGACGGTGACGACCGACGGCGGGTCGGTCACGGTGACCGAGGCGATGGTGCCGGGGCTCGTGTCGGCCGTCTCGGCGGGACCGGCGAGCTCGACGTCGGTCACGGACTTGCGGCCGTCCGCGCGGAGGGTCGTCATCTGCTTCGCGGTCGAGTTGAGCACGGCCACGCCGTCACCGAGGACGGTGAGCGCCAGTTCCTGGCGGGGCTCGGCCACGACCTCGGTCTTGACGGTCTTCGCGCCTTCGTCCTTCGGCTCGATCTGGACGATCGTGCCTTCGCGGGGGACGCCGACCCAGAGCTTCCCGCCCGAGTCGAACGCGCCGCCGGTGAGCCCGGCGGGGAACTGGAGGGGGTCGCCGATCGCGGTGAGCGTGCTCGGGTCGACCTGGTTGACCAGGCCCTGGGTCTGGTCGATGATGAACGCGCCCTCGTCGGCGAGCGCGAGCCGCACGCCTTCGCCGGGGGCCGTCTCGGCGTTGCCGGTGAGTTCGAGGGTGGAGAGGTCGATCGCGGAGACCTTGCCGGAGGCGATCTCGCGAAGGAGGAGGTGCGAGTCGGTCTGGACGATCTGGACTTCGTTCCCGGCGGCGTCGGTGAGGGGGAACCGGACGTCGGTGGCGGCGGTGAGGCCGTTGACGCGGGCGATCTCGCCGGCCGGGGTGGTCCACAGCCAGAGACTCTCGTCCTGGAGGTCCGAGTCGCGGCTGAACGCGCCGGTGCCGAGGAGGGTGGCGACGAGCGCGCCGACGAGCACCACAGGCAGGCCTACCGCGATGAGCAGGCCCTTGACGTTGAGGCGTCGGGCGTCGACGTTGCGAGTGGTCATAAGGGGGAAATCCTCTGCGGGGTCAGCTATGCCGGTTGTGGGGCGCGAGCGCCAGAAGGGCCCCTGGTGCCTCGGGGAGCGGCACACGAACCCGAGCCTAATTCATCGGCGCAATGAGGACCAGGCTGCCATTGTCACAGGAAGGTATCGGTCCGGGGTGGGCCAAAGTGGCCTGAGTCGGTCAGGCTACCGACACGTACAGGCAGGACAAACAGCCCGTGAAAACGCAAAGGGGCGGTGCGCTGGGCGCACCGCCTTCGTCGTCTGCCAGTGTTCGCTTTCTCGGCGACCTCGTGCGGGCCGCCGACACCTGTCTATCCATGGCCGTCCGCTAGGCGGCCTCGCCGAGTTCGAGGATGCCTCCGCGGCGGGAGCGCGCGACGCCTGCCAGCGTCAGGATCTCCTGGGCCACATGCGCCTCGGCGAGCTCGCCGGGGGTGTAGACCGGGGCGTCCATGCCCGCCGTCGCCTCGCGGACCGCGAGCTGCGACTGGGTGAGCTTGCCGGACGCGGCGATCACCGGGAGGCCGAGGCCGCGCAGGTGCTGCGCGCCGTAGCGGGCTCCGGCGGCGTCGGCCGCGGCGAGGACCACGCCGTCGACGAGCTCGCGCACGAGCGGGTGCTCCAGGAGCGCGGAGGTCTCGGCCTGGAGGATGCCGTCGGCGATCTCCATGACCACGGCGTCGACGTCGTGCGCGGCGGCGTGGTGGTAGAGCGTCTGGGCGAGCTCGGCGAGCTCGGGCACCGGGATGCCCGCGGTGGTGGGGTAGCCGCCGTCGGTGAAGTCGGCGGCGACGACCGCGCCGGAGTCGCGGAACATCCAGGGGTCGCCCCCGGCGCCGGTCCCGGTGATCTTGATGCCCGCGACGCGGCGGCCGCCGCGCGAGAGGCCGCGGATCACGCTGGCGGCGGTGGTGGACTTCCCGGCGTTCATGGAGGTGCCGACGACGCAGACCACGGGCGGGTGGTCGCCGAGGCCGAACGGCGCGAGCACGCTGTAGCGGCGCAGGTCGATCGGCACGCCTTCGCGGTCGGCGAGGATGCCCAGGGGCTCCAGCCGGGTCGGCGGGCGCATGTCGCCGTGGCGGGAGAGGACCTCGCCCGCGACGCCGCCCGCGGCGACCAGGTCGACGGAGGTGCCGAGGACCTCGGGCACGCGCGACTCGTACTGGTCGGGCGCGTAGCGCTCGCCGAAGGCCAGGAGGATCTCGTCTCCGGGGTAGATGGCGGCCTTGCGGCCGGTGCCGAGCTCGAGCCAGTTGTGGTGGCCGATCGCGTCAACCCTCGCGGCCAGGATGTGGCCGGGTCGCGGCGCGCATCCGTCGACGAGGGTCAGCCCGGGGGTCGTCAGGTCGACGTTCCGGACCGCGTAGGCGACTTTCAGCCGCGAAGCGAGCTCAGCAGAGAACTCACGAATGCGCATGCACACTCCAAAAAGGACAATAAGGGTCAGCGGGGTACACCCGCCTGAATGGAAGTACACCAGTGGTGCAGAACGTGACCACGGTGGTTTAGCGCAACGATCGCTGCGCTGTTGATGGACGAATATTACGGCCTGTGGTCAGGCTTGTAAAGAGTGGATCAGGTAAAACTGCGGCGGCGCCGGAGTGAATCTCCGACGCCGCCGCAATTCAGGCCTCTACCTGCGAGAACTCACAGTTCGCGGGCCCTCCCGGCGACGTCTCCGATGACGATGACGGACGGGTGGTGCGCTTCGGTGACGCCGAGGTCGCCGAGGGCGCACTGGCGGACGGTCTGGTTCTTCGTGGTCGCGTTCTCGACGATGCGCACCGGGGTCTCGGGGGCGCGGCCGCCCTCGATGAGCGCGGCGGCGATGGCGGCGCGGTTCTTGACGGCCATGAGCAGCACGATCGTCCCGTTTCCGGCGCCGAGCGCGTGCCAGTTGACCTTGCTCTGCGGGCCGGGCGGCACGTGGCCGGTGGCGACGGTGAAGTCGTGGACTATGCCGCGCTCGGTCACGGGGACCCCGGCGGCGGCCGGACCGGCGATGGAGGAGGAGAGGCCCGGGACGACCTCGACGGGCACCCCGGCTTCGAGGCACGCGTCGAGCTCCTCGGCGCCGCGGCCGAAGACGAACCCGTCGCCGCCCTTGAGGCGCACGACGAACTTGCCTTCGAGGGCGCGTTCGACCATGACGGCGTTGATCTGCTCCTGCGTGGTGTGCCGTCCGTACGGGAGCTTCGCGGCGTCGACGATCTCGACGTCCTCGCCGAGCATGTCGAGCAGCTCCTGCGGGGCGAGGCGGTCGGAGACGACCACTTCGGCCTGGCGGAGCAGTTCGAGCCCGCGGAGGGTGATGAGGTCGGCGTCGCCTGGTCCGGCGCCGACGAGGGCGACCCCCGCGGGACGGACGTGGCGGTTGCGGGGCGCCTCGATCTCGCCGGTGCGCAGGCCCGCGGCGACGGCGTCGCGGACGGCGGCGGCGCGGCGCGGGTCGCCTGAGGCGGAGACGGCGACGGAGACGCCGTCGAACTCGGCGTGCGCGAGGGTCCAGGCGTCGGAGGCCTCGGCGTCGTCGGCGCGGACGCACCAGGTGCGGCGGGCCTCGGCCTCGGCGGCGACGGATGCGTTCACGTCGGGCGAGTCGGTGGCGGCGAGCACGAACCAGGCGTCGTCGCCGTCGCCCGAGCGCCACTCGCGCCGCTCCCACTGGATCTCCCCGGCGGCGGCGTAGTCCGAGAGCGTGGTGGTGGCCTCGGGGGCGACCAGCAAAACGCGGGCGCCCGCGGCCAGCAGGCGGGGGACCCGGCGCCCGGCGATGGAACCGCCGCCGACGACGAGCACCGACTTGCCCTGCAGCCGCAGACCGATCTCGTAGACCGACACGTGTGCCTCCTCCAGCACTCCCAGTTAAGACTCGACAAGCGTATGCGGATTTCATCGCAGGCATCTAACCGGCGGATTGCGAGCCTGTTACGCGAAACCCGCGATGCGGGACTGGCCAGAGTTATGCGAGCACCTAATACATTCGGCGCCT
Organism: Glycomyces sp. NPDC048151; assembly: GCF_043202775.1. NCBI lineage: Bacteria > Bacillati > Actinomycetota > Actinomycetes > Glycomycetales > Glycomycetaceae > Glycomyces > Glycomyces sp. NPDC048151. The sequence goes on from NZ_JBIDBB010000002.1 coordinate 574,656, forward strand.
TCAGGAAAGCAATGCCAGGGGTCGTGAGTTTTTTCACCTTGCGGCCATCCGTGTGCCCTAGGCTGGATATATGCGCGATCGACCCCGCCAGCACCGTGTGCCCGGACTGTCCGCACACGGGAGCGACGAACCCGGACCATCCGCCGAAGGCGTCTACGCCCTGTTGCGCACGAGTCTGCTCGCCGGACTCGCCATCGCCGCACTGGTGTTCCCGCTCGCCGCCATGGCGGGCTTGAGCGCGAAAGCCGGGTTCGACTCGATCGACACGCTCTCGGTGGCCGTCACCGAGACCGACCCGCCGCTGACCTCGTACGTGTACGCGGCCGACGGCGAGACGCTCATCAGCCTCTTCTACGACGAGTTCCGCCGCCACGTCACGCTCGACGAGGTCTCGCCGCTCATGCAGCAGGCCATGGTCTCGGCCGAGGACTCCCGGTTCTACACGCACAACGGCGTCGACTACCGGGGCATCGTGCGCGCCATGGTCGCCAACAACTCGTCCGGCGGGGTCGAGCAGGGCGCCTCCACGATCACCATGCAGTACGTGCGCGGCGCGCTCCAGCTCAACGCCGAGACCATCGACGAGGTCATCGCCGCGACCGAGCAGACCGCCGTCCGCAAACTCCGCGAGGCCCGCCTCGCGATGGCCGTCGAAGAGCAGCTCACCAAGGACCAGATCCTCGAGCGCTACCTCAACCAGGCGTACTTCGGGCACAACGCGTACGGGATCTTCGCCGCCGCGCAGGTCTACTTCTCCAAGCACCCGTCCGAACTCAACCTGCAGGAGTCGGCCACGCTCGCCGGGCTCGTGCAGGCCCCGTCCGCGTACGACCCGATCACCTCCGACCAGACGCGGGCCCTGGAGCGCCGCAACTGGGTGCTCGACCGCATGGTCGACATCGACTACCTGTCGCGGGGCGACGCCACCGAGGTGCGCGGCCTGCCGATCGAACTCGACGTCTCCGACCCGCCGAACTCGTGCATCGGCGTCACCGGCACGCCCACCGAGTTCGGGTTCTTCTGCGACTACTTCCGCCGCTGGTGGCGCGAGCAGGACGCCTTCGGGGCGACCCCGGCCGAACGCGAGCGCGAACTGCGCCAAGGCGGGTACACCGTCATCACCACGCTCGACCCCGACCTGCAGAAGATGGCGAACAAGCACGTCCTCGACGGGAAGAGCGAGGAGTCGCGGCTCGCGCACGGGGCCGTGGTCATGGAGCCGGGCACCGGCAGGATCAAGGCCCTGGGCCTCAACCGCACCTTCTCCTACGACCAGAAGGAGAACGGACCGCACTCGAACCCGTCGTTCGACCGCAAGGGCAACTACCCGAACACGGTGAACCCGGTGCTCGGCGGCGGCGCCGAAGGCGGCTACCAGGCCGGTTCGACGTTCAAGATCTTCACGATGCTCGCCGCGCTCGACGCGGGCTACCCGCTGGACTACAACATCTACTCCCCCAACCGGGTCGCCACGAGCTTCGTCTCCGCGACCACGGCCTGCGGCGGCAGATGGTGCCCGAAGAACGGCTCGGCGTCGATGGCCGGCAACCGCGACATGTGGTCCGGGTTCGGGATGTCGGTGAACACGTACTTCGCGCAGCTCATCGACCGCGTCGGCGCCGACAAGGCGGTGGAGATGGCCGAGCGGATGGGCCTGCAGTGGAGGTCCGAGGGCGACGCGTACTACGCCTCGGAGGAGCGCCGCTCGGGCTGGGGGCCGTTCACGCTGGGCGTCTCCGACGTGCAGCCGATCGAGATGACGAACGTGTTCAACACGCTCGCCGCCGAAGGCCTGTACTGCGAGCCGATCCCGGCGATGCGCATCATCGACCCGGAGGGCCAGGAGCTCGACGCCGCGTCCCCGCGCTGCCACCAGGAACTGGACGCGGACGTGGCACGGGCCGCGACCGACGCGGCCCGGTGCGTCACCGAGACCGCCCGCAAGGGCGCGCAGTGCGGGTCCTGGGGGACCTCGAAAGTGGTGGGCGTCCTCGCCGGGCGGCCCGTGGCGGGCAAGTCCGGTACGACCGACGGCGACCGGGCCTCGTGGTTCCTGGGCTACACGCCGCAGCTGACCGTGGGGGCGTTCATGGCCGACCCGGACTACATCTTCAACCCGGTGGGCAAGTCGAACTCGACGGTCTCGAAGGAGACCGCGGGGAAGATCTTCAGGGACGCCTTGAAGGGCGTGGAGGAGGTCAAGTTCAAACCCCCGTCACGCGACATCATGTACGGGGACTAGCGTCCTCGGACTCGGCGGCCTCCGGTGCCTCATCGGGGGCCGCTTCGCTTTCCGCCTCGTCGAGGTCGCGGCGCTCGCGGCGGGCGAGCACGACCCAGCCGACCGGGACCATCGCGGCGAACAGCGCCCACTGGACGGCGTACGAGTAGTTCTGCCAGTCCTTGAACGAGGGCGTCTCCAGGGCGGTGAAGCCCTCGGCCGGTTCGACGTCGGCGATCCACGCCGAGCGCAGCTCGTAGTCGAGGTGCGGGCCGAGCAGGTCGACGCTCAGGCGGCGCGACTCCAGGTGCCCGTCGACCTCGCTGACACCGCCGCTGGCCTCCTCGTACTCGTAGACGCGGCCGGTCACGGTGACCTCGCCTTCGGGCGCGGCCGGGTAGTCGGGGACGCTGCCGGTGTTCTCCGAGGCGACGAACCCGCGGTCGACGAGGATCGCGGTGCCGTCCGCCAGGACCAGGGGCGTGACGATCTCGAAGCCGTTGAGGCTGCTGTTCGTCTGGGCGCGCAGCACGATCTCGTGCTCGGTGTCGTAGACCCCGGTGGCCTCCACGAGGGTCCAGCGCACGTCCGCGTCGAGCCCCTCCCCGGCGGGCAGGGTCGCGTCGAGCGGCGCCGACTCACGGCTGTGTTCGATGACCTCGTTCGCGGCCGCGCGCTCGACCGCCCGGCCCCACTGCCACTGGGAGAGCAGCACGCACACGACCATCACGACCAGGCCCGCCAGGCTCAGCAGGAGCCAGCGCGGAGCGAGGACGAATCGGTATCGCTGCATCACGCCGCCGAGTGTAGACCCGGCATAGGATTGCGCCTCATGAGCGATGTAGTGAATGCGGTGCGCGCCGCCATGCCTGCCGTGCGCGCCGATCTGGAGGCCCTCGTCAAGATCCCGGCGATCGCCTTCGAAGGACTCGACCACGAGCCGGTCCGACAGGGTGCGAACGCCGTCCAGCGGCTGCTCGAGGAGGCCGGCGCCGCCGAGGTCCGGCAGCTCTCCCACGGCGGCGGGCAGCCGAGCGTGTACGCGCACTTCCCCGCGCCCGCGGGGCAGCCGACGGTGCTGCTGTACGCCCACCAGGACGTCCAGCCGGTCGGCGACCTCGCGAAGTGGGAGCAGCCCGACCCGTTCACCGTGGTGGAGAAGGACGGGCGGCTCTACGGGCGGGGCGTCGCCGACGACAAGGCCGGGGTGATGGCGCACGTCGCCGCGCTGCGCGCCTTCGGCGGGAAGCCGCCGGTGGGCGTGAAGCTCCTCATCGAGGGCGAGGAGGAGTTCGGCTCGCCGACGCTCGAGGGGCTGCTGCGCGAGCACAAGGCGCTCCTGGCCGCCGACGTGGTGGTCATCGCGGACTCGACGAACTGGCGGACCGAGGTCCCGGCGCTGACGACGACGCTGCGCGGCGTGATCAACGTGTACGTGGAGGTCGCGGTCCTCAAGGGCGCGGTGCACTCCGGCATGTACGGCGGTCCGGTCCCGGACGCGCTGACCGCGCTGGCGCGGCTGGTGGCGACGCTCCATGACGACAGCGGCGATGTCGCGGTCGCGGGCCTGGTGACGGGCCGCGGGAGCGAGCTGGACTACGACGAGGCGGCGCTGCGCCGCGAGGCGGGGATGCTGCCGGGCACGGAGTTCATCGGCACGGGAAGGCTGACCGAGCGGCTGTGGTCGAAGCCGACGGCGACGGTGCTCGGCATCGACGCGCCGGGCGCGGCGGAGTCGGCGAACGCGCTGCAGCCGTCGGCGCGGGCGAAGGTCTCGTTCCGGCTCGCCGCGGGCGATTCGGCCGCGAACGCGCTCAAGGCCGTCGAGGAGCACTTCCTGGCGAACGCGCCGTGGGGCGCCGAGGTGACGGTGACTCCTGAAGGGGGCCTTGGGGACCCGTGCGCGATCGACGCGACCGGCCCTTCGTACGACGCCGCGCGGGCGGCGTTCGCGGAGGCCTGGGGCGGCACTGCGCCCGTCGAGATCGGCGTGGGCGGTTCGATCCCGATGATCGCGACGTTCCAGGAGCTGTTCCCGGAGGCCGCGATCCTGGTGACGGGTGTCGAGGACCAGCACTCGAACCCGCACGGCCCCAACGAGTCCCTCGACATCGCGATGTTCGAGCGGGTCTGCACGGCCGAGGCGCTGCTGCTGGAGAAGCTCAAGCGTTAGCGGCGGCGAAGCGGGCCGGTCCTCAGTGGACCGGTCCGCTTCCGTGTGTCTAGAACCCTTCGCGGACCTTCTTGAGGACCTTCGCGAGCGGGTCGCCGGAGGCCTGGAAGGCCGTGCGGTAGGAGTTCGCGGCGGCCTTGGCCTCGGCGGCGATCGAGGCGTCCTTGTCGTCCTCGCGCTTCGGGTACTCCCCGGCGAGGTACTCGCGGTACTCGCCGTCGTCGATCCAGGTCTTGATCGCGGCGGCGCGCGCGACGGCGAAGTCGTGGCTGCGCTGCTCCAGGAGCATGAGCTTGAGGAACGAGTCGCGCAGGTCCCCGCCGGTCTCGAACTCCTTGGCCTGCTCCAGGAACGCGGCGGTGTCCACGTCGTGCAGGTCGCCGCCGCCCGCGAGCTTGGCCATGACGCGGATCGCGGCGGCCGGGTCCTGCACGGCCAGCGCCCCGGCGCGGTCGGCCGACAGCTCGGACTTGCGGGCCCACTCGTAGAGCGCGGCGGTGATGACGCGCAGGCCGACGACGCCGACGGGGATCCACGCGACGGAGGTGGTCAGCCGCACCAGGACCATGAGGAGGGTGCGGTAGAGGCCGTGGCCGGAGAGGGCGTGGCCGAGCTCGTGCGCGAGCAGGAACCGCAGTTCGGCGTCGTCGAGGAGTTCGATCGAGCCGGAGTTGATGACGACGACGGGCTTGTCGATGCCGATGCACATGCCGCCGAGGTCGGGGTCGCGGGTGATGTACAGCTCCGGCAGGTCCGCGGCGTCGAGCACGGCGCCGACCTGCTGGTACGCCTCGTAGACGCGGGAGTACTGGTGGCGGTCGACGCGGATCGCCGAGCCCATGAGGCTCAGGCGCAGGGCCCGCTCGGAGATCATGCCGGAGACCTTGCGGAGGACGACGTCGAAGCCGCGCAGCTCGCGCAGGGCGACGAGCGCGCCCCGGTCGGCGGGGTGCTCCCAGGCCCGGGTCGATATGCCGCGCAGGAGGACCGGCCCGCGAGCCTGGTCCCTGGTCTCGACCGGACCGCCTTCGGCCGGTGACTGGTCGTCGCTCATGCCCGCTCCTCACGGTTGGCTCTGGTGCAAGTGTGGCACGCCGACGCCACATGTGACATCACCGCGCGAACCCCACGCCTCCAAGCCCATCCGCGCCGCGACCCTGCCGCGGTGTCGGATTTCACCCGGGAAGTCCGCAAGGGCCCCAAGCAGTCAGGACGCATAGCGGGCATTGCCGCCCACAAGGGGGCGAGATAACGAATCGGCGTCAACACGCCGCACGGCGCTTGACACCTTCGCCCGCAACGACTACTCATTGATACGGGTCAGCAATTCCGGGGCGTCGTGGAGAATCGTTTGGGGTGTTCTTGCGACGCCCCGTATCCATGCCCTCTTCTGGGCTCCCGGGTCCCTCGATCGGCCGGTCTCCAGGTATTCTTGCGCTGGCGCGGCGCCCTGTGCGGCCCGCCCGGCGCCCGTAGCTCAGCTGGATAGAGCACTGGACTTCTAATCCAATGGTCGCAGGTTCGAATCCTGCCGGGCGCGCCCAAGCCCTAGAAGCCGTCGTAGCCCTCTTCGCGGTATTTCACGCCTTCGACGCCTTCGATGGTCCTGAGATGCACCGTGAGTTCGTCGACCTGGCCGCGGCCGGTGAGGACGAAGTCGGTGGTCCGTTCGACGCCGTGGCCGTCCTCGCCCTGTATCTCGGCGACTTTGAACCCTTCCTCGGTGCATCTGGCGAGCGCGGCGGCGAGCGCGGCGGAGCTGGTGTAGCGGATCTGGAGGCGGCCCGCGTGCTTGGCGTGGCGGGCGATGACGTCTTCGACGGGCGCGAGTCCGGCGACGACGACGAGCTGGGCGACGGCGACCGCGACCGCGGCCCAGTAGAGCCCTGCGCCGCAGGCGAGCGCCATGGCGGTGGTGGACCAGATCGAGGCGGCGGTGGTCATGCCGTGGACGATGTTGCGGTTGAAGAAGATGACGCCCGCGCCGAGGAAGCCGATGCCGGTGACGACCTGGGCGGCGATGCGTGCGGGGTCGGTGCCGGGGGTGCCGGGGACGGACTCGGGGAAGCCGTAGCGGCCGGCGAGGACGAACAGGCAGGTGCCGATCGCGATGAGGCCGTGGGTGCGCATGCCGGCGGGTTTGCCCTGCCATTCGCGTTCGGCGCCGACGGCAAGGCCGAGCAGCAGCGCGAGCCCGAGCGGTCCGAGGTAGATCCATGCGTCCATAGGGACCAGGGGTACCCGGATATGCGCTTGCCGAACCCCGGATCAGGCGAGGAGGTCGGTCTCCCAGCCGTGTTCGCCCTGGCCGGGGCCTTTCTCGCCCTTGACGAGGCGGTAGTGCTCGGCGGCCATGGCGTCGTCGCCGAGCTTGTCGCCGAGGACGTCGAGCCAGTCGCCGGGGGCGATCTGGGTGGCGTAGGCGGCCATGGCCGCGCGCTTCTTCGCGGGGTCGCCGGTGACGCACGCGTCGATCTGGTCGTCGGGGACGCCGAAGGGCAGGTCCTCGACGCGGGCGACGTCGGCGAAGGGGTTGTCGCTGGCGCCCTTGAACGCGTCGAACTGGGCTTCGATGATGCTGCGGGGCATGGTGGTCCAGTAGATCTTGCGGATCTCGCAGGCGGGGCCGAGGTCGGGCCGCCACCGGGGGTCGGCGGCGAGGGCGGCGGCGCGCATGGCGACGCGGTGGGCCTGGATGTGGTCGGGGTGGCCGTAGAAGCCGTCGGGGTCGTAGGTGACGAGGACGTCGGGGGCGCGGTCGCGGACGACGGCGACGAGGTCGGCGGCGGCCTCGTCGAGGTCGGCGCCCCAGAACGCGCGCGGGTGGGCGTTCGAGGGCAGGCCCATCATGCCGGAGTCGCGGTAGCGGGCGACGCCGCCGAGGAAGTGCGTGTCGGTGACGCCGAGGGCGGCGGTGGCCTGCCGGTACTCCCAGTAGCGGTAGCCGCCGAGCTGGTCGGCCTCGGTCGCGGCGAGCCCGGCGAGGTGCGGGACGCGGACCTCGCCCTCCTCGCCGAGGGTGCAGGTGACGACGGTGACGTGCGCGTCGGCGCGGGCGGCGTAGTGGGCGACGGTGGCGCCGGTGCCGACGGTCTCGTCGTCGGGGTGGGCGTGGACGAAGAGAAGACCGCGTGCGCTCATGGCCCAAGACTAACGAGCACTCGCGCAACATCCACCACAGTGGTGCCATCGAGGCAAACTTTGCAATCTACAGTCCCAGCAAGAGAAAAGCTCGTAATTGTGATGTACCCCATGGACTTACGTCACAGGTTCGGGGATATCCTGCGCTGATGACCACGACCGAAGACAGTGCCGTCTCGTCGCCGAGGGCCGCCATCAAGGCGCGGAACCTGCGGATCGACAACTGGCGGCGGGGCCCGATCCTGACGGTGCTCGGCATCACCGTGTGGGTCGCCTACGCGACGTTCCGCGTCTTCTACCAGGGCGACTACTGGGTCGCCGACTACCACTACCTGACGCCGTTCTACTCCCCGTGCGTCTCCGAGGGCTGCGTCCCCGAATCCGCCCACTTCGGACGGTTCCTCCCCGACCACCCGCTGATCCCCTACGCCGCCTTGAGCCTGCCGTTCCTGCTGGCGTTCCGGCTCACCTGCTACTACTACCGCAAGGCCTACTACCGGTCGTTCTGGCTCTCGCCGCCCGCGTGCGCCGTCCCCGACGGGCACCCGAAGTACACCGGCGAGACCCGCTTCCCGCTGATCCTGCAGAACTTCCACCGGTACTTCTTCTACCTCGCGTTCGCGATCTCGCTGGTCAACACCTGGGACGCGGTCCTGGCCATGCACTCCCCCGACGGGTTCGGCCTCGGCCTGGGGAACCTGGTCCTGTGGGCGAACGTGGTGCTGCTGTGGTGCTACACGCTCGGGTGCCACTCCTGCCGCCACGTCATGGGCGGGCGGCTCAAGCACTTCTCGAAGCACCCGGTCCGGTACCGGTTCTGGGTGATGTCCAGCGCGCTCAACGCCCGCCACATGATGTGGGCGTGGATCACGCTGGCGTCGCTGGCGCTCACCGACCTGTACGTCATGGCCGTCGCCGCCGGCTGGATCACCGACCTCCGGTTCGTAGGCTAAGGGGAAGCGCATGAGCGACAACGACATCAACGACGTCGAGCACCTCGCCTGCGACGTCCTCGTCATCGGCGCGGGCGGGGCCGGGCTCCGGGCCGCCGTCGAGGCCCGGCTCGCGGGCAAGAGCGTCATCGTCATCTCGAAGTCCCTGTTCGGCAAGGCGCACACCGTCATGGCCGAGGGCGGCGCGGCCGCCGCCATGGGGAACGTGAACGCGAACGACAACTGGCAGGTCCACTTCCGCGACACGATGCGCGGCGGCAAGTTCCTCAACAACTACCGGATGGCCGAGCTCCACGCCCAGGAGGCGCCCGACCGGATCTGGGAGCTGGAGACCTACGGGGCCCTGTTCGACCGGACCCCCGAGGGCAAGATCAGCCAGCGCAACTTCGGCGGCCACGAGTACCCGCGCCTCGCGCACGTGGGCGACCGCACCGGGCTCGAGCTCATCCGCACGCTCCAGCAGAAGCTCGTCTCGCTCCAGCAGGACGACGAGGCGGCGGGTGAGGCGGAGTCGAAGCTCCAGGTCATCGATGAAACGACGATCACCGAGCTGTTCACCGAGAACGGCAGTGTCAAGGGCGCGTTCGGGTACCGGCGCTCCACGGGGCGGTTCATGGCGGTCGCGGCGCCCGCGATCGTGCTCGCGACCGGCGGCATCGGCCGCTCGTTCAAGGTCACGTCGAACTCGTGGGAGTACACCGGGGACGGCCACGCGCTCGCGATGCGGGCCGGGGCGAAGCTCATCAACATGGAGTTCATCCAGTTCCACCCCACCGGGATGGTCTGGCCCCCTTCGGTGCGCGGGATCCTCGTCACCGAGTCGGTGCGCGGCGACGGCGGCGTCCTCAAGAACTCCGAGGGCCGCCGGTTCATGTTCGACTACATCCCCGAGGTGTTCAAGGCGCAGTACGCCGACAACCCCGAGGAGGCCGACCGCTGGTACACCGACCCCGACCACAACCGCAGGCCCCCGGAGCTGCTGCCGCGCGACGAAGTCGCGCGGGCCATCAACTCGGAGGTCAAGGAGGGCAGGGGGACCGAGCACGGCGGCGTGTACCTCGACATCGCGTCCCGGCGCGACCCCGAGACGATCCGCAAGAAGCTCCCGTCGATGTACCACCAGTTCAAGGAACTGGCCGATGTGGACATCACGGCGGAGCCGATGGAGGTGGGCCCGACCTGCCACTACATCATGGGCGGCATCGAGGTCGACGCCGACACGACCGCTTCGGCCGTGAAGGGCCTGTTCGCGGCCGGGGAGGTCTCGGGCGGCATGCACGGCTCGAACCGGCTCGGCGGCAACTCCCTCTCGGACCTGCTCGTGTTCGGCAAGCGCGCGGGCGAGTACGCCGCCGAGCACGCCGGGGCGTCCGAGTCGCCGAAGCTCACGGACGCGGAGATCGCGGCCGCCGCCGAAGAGGCCTTGCGGCCCTTCGGGAACGACGGCGAGAACCCGTTCGCGCTGCAGAGCGCGATGCAGTCGATCAACGGCCGCCTCGTCGGGATCATCCGCCGCCAGGGCGAGCTGCAGGAGGCGCTGGTCGAGCTGGCGGCCCTGAAGGAGCGCATCGCGAACGTCAGCGCGAGCGGCGGCCGGGCCTACAACCCGGGCTGGCACCTGGCGCTGGACCTGCGGAACATGTACGTCTGCTCGGTCGCGACCGCGATGGCGGCGCTGGAGCGGGACGAGTCGCGCGGCGGGCACACCCGCGAGGACGCACCGGGCATGGACCCGCAGTGGCGCAAGGTGAACCTCGTGGCCTCGCTCGACGGCGAGGAGGTCGTCCTGGCCCGCCAGGACGTGCCCGCCATGACGCCGGAGCTGCTGGGGCTCTTCGACACCACGGAACTCTCCAAGTACATGACCCCCGCGGAGTACGGCTCCGCGACGACGGAAGGCGAGGACGGATGAGCGAGCGGACCTTCCGGGTGTGGCGGGGCGACGCCGGCGGCGGCGACTTCGCCGAGTTCGACGTCGAGGTCAACGAGGGCGAGGTGATCCTCGACGTGGTGCACCGCATCCAGGCCGAGCAGGCGCCGGACCTGGCCGTGCGGTGGAACTGCAAGGCGGGCAAGTGCGGCTCGTGCTCGGCGGAGGTGAACGGCATGCCGCGCCTGATGTGCATGACCCGCATGAACCTCTTCGAGGAGGGGCAGACGGTGACGATCACGCCGCTGCGGACGTTCCCGGTGGTGCGCGACCTCGTCACCGACGTGTCGTTCAACTACGAGAAGGCCCGGAGCATGCCGGCGTTCGCGCCGCCGGAGGACCTGAAGCCGGGCGAGTACCGGATGCAGCAGGTCGACGTGGAGCGCAGCCAGGAGTTCCGCAAGTGCATCGAGTGCTTCCTGTGCCAGAACACGTGCCACGTGGTGCGCGACCACGAGGAGAACAAGCCGCCGTTCTCGGGCCCGCGCCTGTTCATCCGGGCCGCCGAGCTCGACATGCACCCGCTGGACGCGCGCGGGGACCGGCGCGAGCAGGCCCAGGACGACCAGGGCCTGGGCCTGTGCAACATCACGAAGTGCTGCACCGAGGTGTGCCCCGAGCACATCAAGATCACCGACAACGCGATCATCCCGATGAAGGAGCGCGTCGCCGGGGACCGGTACGACCCGCTGGTCTGGCTGGGGCGCAAGATCTTCCGCAAGGGCGCGTAGCGCCCGGACTGCCGAGGTCGTAGTCCCGCGGTCGCATCCGCGCGCCGGTCCCGCCTACCCGGGGCCGACGCGCGGGCGCGTCCGACCGTCGAACATGGACGTATGAACGTCTTTCACTCCCTCAACCGGCCCCTCCGGCTCGACCTGTGGCCCTGGCTGTGGGCGTCGGCCGCCGGGCTCGCCGTCGCGGCGGCCCTCGGCCTGACCCGCGGCGAGTACCACGGCATCTCCGGATTCAGCTCCACCAACTTCGGCTGGCTCGTGTTCACGCTGGTCGGCGGCATCGTCTACGGCGTGCGGCAGGCCGACGGGCGGCTGCTGCCGGGCCTGCTGCGCCCGATCCGCGCGGGTGCGCTCGCGTTCGCGCTGTGCACCGCCGCCGTGTGCGTCACCGGGCTGGTGTTCCTGCCCGAGCAGTCGCTGTGGACCACGCTGACCACCGACGCGGTCGGCCGGGCGTGGGTCATGGCGGTGCCGGTGGCTGCGGTGGCCTACCCGGTCGAGATCGTCAAAGCGATCGTCCGGCGGTCCTGACACGCTGAAGGGCCCGCCGTCTCCGGCGGGCCCTTGCTGCTTGCCTCTTAGGCGGTCTGGACCAGGTCGACCTCGACCTGGATGTTGCCGCGCGTCGCGTTGGAGTAGGGGCAGACCTCGTGGGCCTTGGCGACCAGACCCTCGGCGACTTCGCGGGGGGCGCCCGGCGTGGCGACTTCGAGGATCGCGCTGAGCCCGAAGCCCTCGCCCGCCTTGTGGATGCCGACGGAGGCCTCGACGGTGGACTCGCCCAGGTCGACCTTGGCGGCGCGGGCGATCATCTGGAGCGCGCTGTGGAAGCACGCCGCGTAGCCCGCGGCGAACAGCTGCTCGGGGTTGGCCTTGCCTCCGGGGCCGCCCAGTTCCTTCTGGATGGCCAGGTCGAGGTCGATGATGCCGTCGCCGGTGGTGACGCGGCCGTTGCGGCCTTCACCGGAGGAGACGGCGTTCGCGACGTAGAGGGCCTGTTCCATGTGTTTCCCCTTTGCCTATTCGGTGGTGTCGTCGTACGTGCGGATGGAGTCGGTGAACTCGTGGAGCTTGTCGCGCAGGGCGACGAGGTCCTCGTAGGGCATTCCGGCGGCGGACCCGACGACCTGGGTGATCTCGCAGCCTTCGCGTTCGAGCGCGGCCCCTGCCTCGGTGAGGTGGACGGTGACGCGGCGCTCGTCCTCGGACCCGCGGCGGCGCTCGACGAACCCGGCGGCCTCGAGGCGCTTGAGCAGCGGCGAGAGCGTCCCGGAGTCGAGCTGGAGCGCGTCGCCGAGGCCGCTCACCGTGAGGCCGTCGGTCTCCCACAGCGCCATGAGGACCAGGTACTGCGGGTAGGTCAGCCCGAGCTTGTCGAGCAGGGGCCGGTAGAGGCCGATCACCGCGCGGGACGCGGTGTACAGCGCGAAGCAGGCCTGCTCGCGGAGCCGGGGCGTCGTGTCCATGCGAACGACGATAGTGCACAACTCAGTTGTGTGCAATCTAGTTGCGTGTGACTTAGGTCAGCGATGTTGGAAACGCACTGCCCTACTTGCCGAAGCGGACGCGTGTGGCGATCTGGCGGAGGGCGGCCTCGGGGTCGTCCTTGACGGCCTGCGGGAAGTTCCCGCCCATGAGCAGGCCCGCGAAGCCGTGCACGAGGGACCAGGCGCCGAGCGCGTCGGGGTTGAACGCGGCGCCGGGCTCCTGCTCGCCCGCGCCGCGCACGAGCGCGGCGTTCGAGCGGGCCTCGGCGCGCTGCAGGTCGGGGTCGTCCTCGTGGAGCAGTTCTGGCCGGAACATCGTCTCGAAGTACGCCTTGTTGTCGATGGCGAAGCGCACGTAGGCGACGCCGACCTCGACGAAGTCGCCGGTCGCCTTCCACGCGTGGTCCAGGGCGTCGGCGAAGCGGTCGTAGCCCTCGGCCGCGACGGCGGTCAGGAGCCCGGCCTTGTCGCCGAAGTGGTGGGCCGGGGCTGCGTGCGAGACGCCCGCCCGCTTGGCGACGGCGCGCAGGCTCAGGGCGCTCGGCCCGGATTCGGCGATGGACTCGACGGCGGCCTCGATGAGCGCGCGGCGGAGGTCGCCGTGGTGGTAGCGATCGGTCACGAAAGCCACTGTAGCGCGGATCTTGACAGTGTCAAACGCCACTGCACCGATCAATGCAAGTAACTTGACACTGTCAAGACGCGCGCGTACGTTGGGTTCCCAAGCCACTCACGATTGGAAGCCCCCGATGTTCGAGTCCACGTTCGCCCTGAGCGACGCCTCCCGCGTCATCGCCGGAGTCGGCCTGCTCACCATCGTCACCATCGAGTTCGGCGGCATGTTCCTGCTTCGGATCGCCGCGGGCAAGGTGCCCGTCACCGAGTTCCAGAAGGCCTTCTCCCGGGCCGGGCACGCCCACGCCGGGGTCCTCGTCATCCTCAGCCTCGTCACGCTCGTCCTCGCCGACGCCACGAGCCTCGAAGGGTTCTGGGGCTGGGTGGCCCGCATCGCCGTCCCGGCCGCCGCCGTCCTCATGTCCGGCGGGTTCTTCGCCGCCATGGCGGGCAGGGGCCGCACCGCCCCCAACCGCTTCATCGCGATCGTCTTCGCCGGGGCCGCGAGCCTCGCCCTCGGCGTCGTGACCCTCGGCGTCGGCCTGCTCATCGGCTGATCCCGCGGTCTTCCGTAACACAGCACGAGGTCGCGCCGCGACACCGCGGCGCGACCCCGCCTAGACTTGGACCTCGTGAAACTCAGCATCGGTATCGTCGGCCTGCCCAACGTCGGCAAGAGCACGCTGTTCAACGCGCTGACCCGCTCGGAGATCCTCGCGGCGAACTACCCGTTCGCGACCATCGAGCCGAACGTCGGCGTCGTCGCCGTCCCGGACGCCCGGCTCCCGAAGCTGGCCGAGATCTACGAGTCGGAGAAGATCCTCCCCGCCACGGTGACCTTCGTCGACATCGCGGGCCTGGTCAAGGGCGCGTCCGAAGGCGCGGGCAAGGGCAACCAGTTCCTCTCCAACATCCGCGAGACCTCGGCGATCGCCCAGGTCGTGCGCGTCTTCGAGGACGGCAACGTCACCCACGTCGACGGCAAGGTCTCCCCCGTCGACGACATCGAGACGATCAACACCGAGCTGATCCTCGCCGACCTCCAGACCGTCGAGAACGCCCTCAAGCGCCTCGAACGCGAAGCGCGCATGAACAAGGACGCCAAGGCCAAGCTCGAGGCCGTCCAGACCGCGCAGCAGGTCCTCGACTCCGGCCAGACGATCTTCGCCGCCGGACTCGACACCGAGCTGCTCTACGACCTGCACCTGCTCACCGCGAAGCCGTTCATCTACGTCTTCAACGTCGACGAGGACCAGGTCGCCGACGAGGAGCTCGCCGCGAAGCTCCGCGCCCTCGTCGCCCCCGCCCAGGCCGTCCTCCTCGACGCCAAGTTCGAGTCCGAGCTCATCGACCTCGACGAGGCCGAGGCCCGCGAACTCCTCGAGTCGACCGGCCAGACCGAACCGGGCCTCGACCGCCTCGCGAGCGTCGGCTTCGAGACCCTCGGCCTCCAGACCTACCTGACCGCGGGCCCCAAGGAGACCAGGGCCTGGACGATCAAGAAGGGCGCCACCGCCCCCGAGGCCGCCGGCGAGATCCACACCGACTTCCAGCGCGGCTTCATCAAGGCCGAGATCGTCTCCTTCGACGACCTCATGGCCGCCCAGACCATGCAGGCCGCCAAGGCCGCGGGCAAGGTCCGCATGGAAGGCAAGGACTACGTCATGGCCGACGGCGACGTCGTGGAGTTCCGCTTCAACGTCTAGCCCGGGTTTAAACACGCCTTTCCTTGAGCACTAAGGAATCAGACGCCGCGACCGATCGGTCGCGGCGTCTTCGATTTCGGAGGTGGGCGCATGAGTCGGCAAGTAGCGGTCGTGACCGGCGGCGGGCAGGGCATCGGCAGGGCCGTCGTCGAACGGCTCCTCGGCGAGGACCGCGCGGTCGTCGTCGTGGAGCTGCGCGACGAACGGCTCGAATGGCTCGACGAGGCCATCAGTGAGAGCCGGGCGTGGGTCGTCGTGGGCGACGCCGGGGACGACGCGGTCGCCGCGCGCGCCGTCGCAGCCGCAGAACAGCTCGGCGCCCTCACCGGCTGGGTCAACAACGCCGCCGTGTTCCGCGACGCGTGGCTGCACGAGGCGGGCGGCACCGTCGTCGCCGAACTCGTGCGGCAGAACCTCCAGCCGTGCCTGGCCGGGTCCGCCGCCGCAGTGGCCGCGTTCCGGGTCCAGGGCGTCCCCGGCAGCATCGTCAACGTCTCCTCGCACCAGGCACAGCGGGCCGTGCGCGGGGCGCTGCCGTACGCGACCGCGAAGGCCGCGATCGAGGGCCTGACGCGGGCGCTGGCGGTCGACTACGGCCCCTGGGACGTGCGGGTCAACGCGCTCGCGCTCGGGTCCGTGGCGACCGAGCGGCTGCGGGCGCTGGCGGACTCAGGCACGGAGGCGTACGCGCGCGTGGCGACGATGATGCGGGACCTGCACCCGCTCGGCCGGGCCGGTGAGGCCGCCGAGGTCGCGGACGCGGTCGCGTTCCTGCTCTCGGAGCGGTCCTCGTTCATCAGCGGCGCGGTGATCCCGGTCGACGGCGGCCGCTCGGGCCAGGGCCACGACCCGGAGGCCGTGCAGCCCGGGTGAGGCCCCGGACATGACGGCGGCGGACCGGCGGGGAGGTGGGGTCCCCGGCGATCCGCCGTGCGGGTTCGCGTTATTCGCCTCGCCGGAGCCAGCGGAAGCGGCCCTTGGAGGAGATCTCCTGGACGGCGATGTCGCCTGCGATGGTGATGTAGGCGGTCTCGACGCGGCCGGCGAAGGTCACGTCGGTGAGGCTGAACCCGCCCTCGCGGGCGAGCACGATGAGCGTGGCCTCGTCGGTGCGCGACACGTCCGGCCTGACGCCGAGCGTGTCGGCGAAGATCTTGATGTGTTCGGCGAGCTCCGCGTGCTGGGAATCGTCGAGCGGCAGCGACCGCGAGAGGCGGCCGTCGTCATCCGCTACCCAACCGTTGAGCTCCCTCAGTGCGTCCAGCAGCACGTTGTCGTCTTGCTCCGTTCTCCCCATATGGCACCATCGCCATTTCATCCTGGCCGCGACCGGCAAAGCGGTGCCCTGCCTAGGCAGGGCCGCGACCGATCAGTAAGGTGGTCTGATTCGGCTCCGACGGACACGGGGGCTTCGTGTCTGAATTGTCGCCGGATCTTTATCGTTTCTGAACCGAGTCTTGCGCGTCTCCCAGTTTCTGTCCAGACCGGCAAACAGGATCAATCGGGAATACCAGTCACCGAGGGACAGTTCTTGTCTGGTTTTGTGCTGGCGGACACGATTCCTGACCGTAGGGTTTAGACCGCATCACCCGAACGTATGAGCAACAGGTTGCACAGTAGCGATCACAGTTCGTGAAGTGGCGCGCGAAAGGTCACGAAACCCCCTCGAACCGGCAACGAAGGCCGCCTCGAACGCCACCCGGGGGCCGATATCCTCTTGCGTTGGCTTCCTCCCCGCCTATAGGGAGGCGGAGATTCCCGGCTTGCGGTCCGCTGTCGCAGTCCGTCTACGGGAGGGTTCCTGTTTCACCAGGCCGCGCCGGAGTCTCCCCCGGTCTTACCAGCCCTCCACAGGCATTTAACGTATCCGCCAGCCCGGCGGCCACGAGACGCTTGCCTTCTCGCCGGATATTGAGCTCTGCATTCGCATCACGATCATGGAGGGCCCCGCAACCACAGGCCCATGAGCGGATCGCTAGGCCTTCCAACCCCTTCGGCCCAGTCAGCGCACCGCATGCCGAGCACAACTGCGTCGACGGGAAGAACCGGTCCACCTTCACGAAGCTCCGCCCGGCCCGGGCGGCTCTCGATTCGAGCAAGACCAGGAACCGGCCTAGCGCGGCATCCGCTACCGACTTCGCCGCCCGGCCACGGGACAGGCCTTTGACATTCAGGTCTTCGACGAACACGCCTTGGTTCTCGGCGATGATCGACCCCACCTGCTTGTGCAGCCAGTCGTCCCTGCGGTCCTTGACCCGCTCATGTACCCGCGCAAGTCGAATCCGGGCTTTGGCCCGGTTAGCACTACCCTTCTGCTTACGCGACAACTCCCGCTGCGCCTTGACGAGCTTCCGCTCCATCTTCCGGAAGAAGCGCGGGTTCTCAATGACCTTCCCGCCCCGCAGCACCGCGAATTCCTTGAGCCCGAGATCGATTCCGGTCTCGCCTTCAACATCCGCAGGCGGCCCGCTACCTTCAATCTCCCCAGTGACCGCGACGACGAAACTGGCGAAGTACTTGCCCGTGGGGGTCAATACCACCGTCACAGAGCTTGGCTCGGCTGGCAACTCACGCGACCAAGCCACGCGCAGTTCTCCGATCTTCGCCAAGTACAAACGGCCGTTTGCCCTGAGGCGAAACCCATGACGCGTGTACCGAGCGCTCTGCCGGTTCGATCGGCGTTTGAATCGCGGTGGCCCGATCCTTGCTCCGTCGCGTTTCCCCTTCAGCGAGTCGAAGAAATTCCGGTATGCCGTATAGCAGTCTCGCAGCGCCTGCTGCAGCGGCACCGTCGACACCTCTGCCAGCCAAGCCCGTTCCCGGGTCCGCTTTGCCGCCGTAATCAGCTGTTTGTCGAGCTCAGCCGTCGAAGGAAACGGCGCCCCTTCCGCGAATGCCTTCCGGCGTGCTGCAACAGCATCGTTGTACACGGTCCGCACGCATCCGAACGTCCGCGCCAGCACCTTGCGCTGCGGCGCGGTCGGATAGACCCGATAGGTGTAACGAAGCTGCACGTACACAACCCTAAACTGCGGGTATGACATCTCTTCCGCTCGTGATCCCGCCTAACGGCACCGCGGGCCTGCAATCGCCCCGGACTCCTTCACAGCCCCAACAACAGAGCATCCAAGGGACGACTGCATGAGCCAGCCGCGCATCGTAGTGGGCGCCGCGATCCGCGACGGGCGGCGCGTCCTGGCCGCCGCCCGCGCCTACCCGCCCGAGCTCGCCGGGCTCTGGGAGTTCCCCGGCGGCAAGGTCGAACCCGACGAGACCGAGGCGGAGGCGCTCGTGCGCGAATGCCGCGAAGAGCTCGGCGTCGAGATCGAAGTCGGCGGACGCGTCGGCGGCGACCTCGCCACCGGCGGCGGCCGGTACCTGCTGCGCGTCTACTCCGCGGCGCTCACCGGGGGCGAGCCGCACGCGAAGGAGCACGCGGAGCTGCGCTGGCTCGCTTCCACTGAGCTCGACTCCGTGCCGTGGCTCCCGGGCAACCGCCCGGCGGTCGACGCCCTCCGGGAAGCCATGGAGGCCTAGCCGAACCGGCTGCTCGGCGCGGATCCCTTCGGACGCTCCCCTTTAGAAGAAGGTGCGGATCACGTCCACGACGAGGTCGGTCTCCTCGTCGACCACGGGGATGAGGCGCCACTTGTCGAAGGCCGTGCAGGGGTGCGAGAGCCCGAGTTCGACCTGGTCGCCGACGGCCAGTCCTTCGGCGCCAGTGAGGAACAGGTGCTGGTCGCTGATCTGCGGGCACGCAGCCCCGTTCAGCCCCAAGGGGATCGGCAGGTCCTGGTCGTACGGGAAGTCGCGGCGGCCGCCGTCGAGGATCGCGAGGCCGGGCTCGGGTCGGGAGAGGACGGTGGCGCGGCCGCGCAGCGCGGGCCGCAGGACCGGCCCGTCGCCGCCGCGGGCAGCAGGGGTCATGCGGGCGTAGAAGCCGTGGTCGTGGACGAGGTAGGAGCCGGAGCGCAGCAGCACTTCGGCCTCGCCCGCGAGCGGGCCGAGGATCGCCGCGACCCGGTCGAAGTAGGCGCTGCCGCCCGCGCTGACGACCGGGCGGTCGGTCTCGAAGTCCAAGGCCGCGTAGAGGCTCGCGAGGTCGCCGAGGTAGTCGTCGACGGCCGCCAGCGCGGCCGCGTCGGTCCCGGAGGCGACGGCCCCTTCGTATCCGGCGACGCCCGCGAGCCGCAGGCCCGGGTCGGCCTCGATGCCCGCGGCGACGGCGAGCGCCGCCTCGATCCCGCGGGCCCCGGCCCGGCCGCCTTCGGCGCCGAGCTCGACGAGTACGTCGAGAGGCGTAGCCGCGGGCCCAGAACCCCTTACTTTCGTCACCCCGGAATCGGAAAGAAGGCAGATGCGGACCCCTTCCCGGGCCCATACGCTTAGTTGTAGAACCGCGGCAGGGTCGGCGATCTGGTTGGCGATCAGGATGCGGGGCACGCCGAACCGGCGGGCGACCCCGGCTTGGAAGGGGTTGGCGACGGTGATCGCGGCGGCGCCGGCGGCGAGCTGGCGCTGCCACAGCTGCGGGGCCATCGTGGCCTTGCCGTGGGGGGCGAGCGCGAGGCGCCGCTCGGCGCACCAGGCGGCCATGGAGAGGAGGTTGTGCTCGATCGCCTGCGCCGAAAGCGTCACAACGGGGGTGGGGAGGGTGGGGGCGGGGGGCCCCGAAGCGATCCACTCGCCGATGGTGAGGCCGTGCGCCGCGGCCGGGATCCCCTTGTGGCGCCAGTCGAGGACCTCGTCGTAGAGGCCGCGCAGGAGGGTCTCGTCCATGGGTCACCGCCATTAATTGGAATGTATCTTTACTATATGACCGAGAAGATCGCGATCCGCACCGACGCCGCCCCGGCCCCCGCACACGCCTTCCCGCAGGGCGTCCGCAAGGGCCCGATCCTCGCCGTCTCCGGCCAGGGCCCCGTCGCCCCGGCCACCGGCGAGTACCTGCACCCCGGCGACGTCAAGGCCCAGACCCGCCGCACCCTCGAGAACGTCGCCGCGATCCTCGAAGCCGGGGGCGCGAGCCTCGACGACGTCATGACCCTCCGCGTCTACCTCGCCGACCGCGCCGACTTCGCCGCGATGAACGAGGTCTACGCCGCGTTCCTCGCCGAGCGCTGCACCGCGGGCGTCCCGTACCCGACCCGCACCACCGTGATCTGCACCCTCCCGAGGGCCGAGATGCTGGTGGAGATCGACGCCCTGGCCTGCATAGACTGACGCTCCGCGCCAGTTGAGAGGGGACGCCGAGTGGCCGAAATGGACATCGTGATCCGAGGGGCCGAGGTCGCCGACGGGACCGGCGCGCCCCGCTTCAACGCCGAGGTCGGGCTCAAGGACGGCCGCATCGCGGCGCTCGGCGCCGAGCGCCTGGACGGGAAGCAGGTGGTCGACGCGGGCGGCCTGGTCCTCTCCCCCGGGTTCATCGACATGCACGCCCACTCGGAGCTGGCGGTCCTCGCCGACCACGACCACCTCGCGAAGCTCGGCCAGGGCTGCACCCTCGAAGTGCTCGGCCAGGACGGGCTGTCGTACGCACCCGTGGACGAGACGACCGCTCCCCAGATGCGGGAGGCCATCGCCGCCTGGAACGGCCGCCACGACGTCGACTACGACTGGCGCACGGTCGGCGAGTACCTCGACCGCCTCGACCGGGGCATCGACGGCCGCGGCATCCCGACCAACGCCGCCTACCTGGTCCCCCACGGGACCGTGCGGATGCTCGCGATGGGCTGGGAGGACCGCGAGCCCGCGCCCGCCGAACTCCACACCATGAAAGCCCTTGTCGCCCAAGGCATGGAAGAGGGCGCGTTCGGGCTCTCGGCCGGGCTGAGCTACCCGCCGGGGATGTACGCGAAGACCATTGAGCTAGTCGAACTGTGCAGGGTGGTCGCGGGCTACGGCGGCTACTTCAGCCCCCACCAGCGCAGTTACGGCGCGGGCGCGATGGAGGGGTACGCCGAGATGATCGAAATCGGTCGCGACTCGGGCTGCGCGCTGCACCTCGCGCACGCCACCCTGAACTACGGCGTCAACGAGGGCCGGGCCGCCGAACTCCTCAAGCTCGTCGACGAAGGGCTCGACGAGGGCCTGCCGATCAGCCTCGACACGTACCCGTACCTGCCGGGCATGACCATGCTGGCGGCGCTGCTGCCGAGCTGGTCGGTCGCCGGGGGCTACGGGGCGCTGAGCGAGCGGCTGCGCGACCCAAACCTGCGGGCCAGGATCCGGCGCGAACTCGACGTCGAGGGCACGGACGGCGCGAACGGCGTCCCGGTCGACTGGTCGCGGATCGAGATCGCCGGGGTCGCGCGGCCGGAGCTGCGGGGCCTGGTCGGCCGGCGGGTGAGCGAAGCCGCTGGGACGCAAGGGCCTTCGGAGTTCTTCCTGGACCTCATCGAACGCGACGAATTCGGCACCGCGTGCCTCATGCACGTGGGCAACGAGGAGAACGTGCGCGCGATCATGCGCCACGGCGTCCACACCGGATCCACCGACGGCGTCCTCGCGGGCGACAAGATCCACCCGAGGGCGTGGGGCTCCTTCGCCCGCTACCTCGGGCACTACACGCGGGAGCTCGGACTGTTCACTGTGGAGGAGTGCGTGGCGCACCTCAGCGGCCGGCCTGCTGCGACCTTGGGGCTCAAGGACCGGGGTCTGGTCAAGGAGGGTTTCGCGGCCGACCTGGTCCTGTTCGACCCGGAGACCGTGGACGCGCGGGCCACGTTCGCGGAGCCCCGGCAGCAGGCGGCGGGCATCCCGTACGTGTTCGTCAACGGCCAAGCCGCCGTCGACGAAGGGCGACGCACCGAAGCCCTTTCAGGCCGCGCAGTCCGCCGCTCCTTACCGTTGCCGCTCTTGCGAAACGCCGCGCCTAGAAAGCGCCACCCCCGGCGAGCACGGAGGGGCGGCGGCATGGAGGCTTGACCCCGTCTTCCATGCCGCCGCCCCGGTCTTGCACCGGCGCCCCGCCGAGACGAGGTCGGAACGCCGGACACCTTTTACTTCAGTCCGGAAGTGGAGAAGCCCTGCACGAAGAACCGCTGGAAGAACAGGAACATCAGCAGCACGGGCAGGATGAACATGGTGGAGCCCGCCGCGAGCAGGTTCTGCACGGGGAAGCCCTTCTCGTTCACGTATCCGGCGGTCATCATGACCGCGAGCGTGGTCCGGTCCGAGCTGAGCAGCAGGCTCGGCGCGATGTAGTCGCCCCAAGCGGCGGTGAAGGTGAGCACCATGCACGCGGCGAGGACGGGCCACGACTGCGGGATGAAGATCCGCCAGAAGATGCGCACGTGCCCGCAGCCGTCGAGGATCGCGGCCTCCTCCAGCTCCTTCGGCATCCCTGAGAAGAACTGCCGGAACAGGAAGATCATGTACGCCGCGCCCGAGAGGCCCCACAGGATCCACGGCACGTACGTGTCGACCAGGTTCATCTTCGCGAACATGAGATAGGTCGGGATGAGCGTGATGATGCCGGGCATCATCATCGTCGAGATGAGCAGGCCGAACCAGAACTTCTTGCCCGGAGCGGAGAGCCGCGCGAACCCGTACGCCATCCACGCCGACGACAGGGTGGTGAGCACGGCCGAGAGCGTCGCGATGATGAGCGAGTTCCGGGCGTAGCCGAGGAAGTCGATGAACGTCAGCGCGTCGATGTAGTTGTGCCACTGCGGATTCGCGGGGAACAGCTGGACCGGGAAGACCGACAGCTCGTCCGGGGCCTTCAGCGAGGTGAGGATGAGCCAGCCGAGCGGGCCGGTGAAGATCACCGCGAGCACGATCAGGGCGACGTAGAGGGCCGTGACGCGGGCGCGGCGGGCGATGGTCTCGGTCATGTCCTAGCCCTTGCCTTCCGAGGGGTCGACGCCGCCGTAGAAGACCGCCCTGTTGCCGATCTTGAACACGATGCCGGTGATGAGCAGCACGAACAGGAACAGCACCCACAGGAGCGCCGAGGCGTATCCGAAGTGGCTCTTGGCGAAGTACTCGGCGTAGACGTGCACCATGAAGAAGTAGTTGCCCTCGGGCACGGCCGTGACGGCGGCCGCGCCGTTGACGGGCGCGAGCAGCAGCGAGGGCACGAACACCTGCAGCGAGCCGATCACACCGGTGACGACCTGGAAGAAGATGATCGGGCTGAGCAGCGGCAGCGTGATCTTGAAGAACGAGTAGACGGGCCCCGCTCCATCCACTTTGGCGGCTTCGAGGAGTTCGCGCGGCACGTCCTGGAGGGCGGCGAGCGAGACGATCATCGAACCGCCCACGCCCCACAGGATCATGAAGATCAAGACCATGCGCACATACGGGTCGGCGAGCCACGAGACCGGCTCCCCGCCCGCGGATCCGATGGCGGCGTTGGCGAAGCCCGCGTTCTTGTCGAAGATGATCTTGAACGTCAGGGCGGCGGCCACGCCGGGCACGACGGCAGGCAGGTAGAACAGTGCCCGGAACAGCGCCCGGCCCCGGAAATCGCGGTTGAGCATGACCGCCATCGCCAGGCCCGCCGCGACGCCCGTGGGCACGGTCGCGAGCATGAAGACCATGGTGCGCCCCAGCGAGGCGATGGTCTGCTGGTCCTGGAAGACCCGCGCGTAGTTGTCGAGGCCCACATAGGACCAGTTCGGGGAGAGCCCGTCGGTGTTGGTGAGGCTCATCCAGAACGCGTAGCCGAGCGGGAAGATCGTCAGCAGCACGAACCCGATAATCCATGGCCCCACGAACAGGTAGAACGTGCGGGGGCGCTGGCCCGCCCGGCCGCGCCTGCCACGGCGCGGCCGGACGGTCCCGGGGGGAGCCTCCCGCGACGCTTCGAGCGTTGCGGTCACTTCACGAGCTCCTTGCCTTCGGCCAGCAGGGCGTTCATGTCGGTGTTGAGGGTGTCGGCGAGCGACGCGGCGGTCGCGTCGCCGTCGATCGCGTCGGGCAGGTACTGGTTGAGGACCGCGTCGAGCGCCTCGACCTTGACGTACGGGGTGAACGACAGGACCTTGAAGTACTCGGCCTCGGCCTCCTGGGTCGCCAGCGCCTGGGCCTGCGCGGCGGTGCCGGTGGGGAGGTCGGCGCGCAGGGACATGAGGCTGGGCATGCCCCAGCCTCCGGCGGCGCGCTCCTTGGCGGGGTCGCCGCCCATGAACCACTCGAAGAGCTGCCAGGCGGCGTCGTGGTTCTTGGAGGCCTTGGGGATCCAGTAGCCGGTGGCGCCGTAGCAGGGGCTGATGCGCTCGGCGCCCATGGTGGGGGCGGGGGCGAGGCGGGACGTCTCGGCGAGTCCGGCCTCGGCGGCGATCGCGCCGCCGAACCAGTAGCCGGACCAGGACATGGCGAGGCGGGAGGTCTGGTAGGGGGGCCAGTCCCAGCCGTCGGCGTTGGGTTCGACTGGGCTGAAGCCGACGCGGGCGCGGGCGTACTCGAGGTACCAGGCGAGGGCCTGCTGGCCTTCGGGAGAGGAGAAGTCCACTGTGCCCAGGTCATCGGAGAAGAGGCTGCCGCCGGCCGAGGCGACCATGTTGGTGAGGCCGAGGAAGAGGCCGAGGCCGCCCGCGGAGAGGCCGTAGACGGAGACGGTGTCGCCGTCCTTCTGGGTGAGTCGCTTGCCCATGTCGAGCCATGCGTCGTAGGTGACCGGCTCGGTCTCGGAGGGGTAGGCGACGCCGGCGGCGTCGAAGAGGGCGGTGTTGTACCAGAACATGGCGTCCTGGGAGTAGTCCTTGGCCATGCCGTAGCGGGGGCCCTGGCCTTGGACGGAGCCGTCGAAGCGCCACACGTCGTTGACGGGGTCGATGTCGTCCTCTTTGAGCAGTTCGCTCTTGGCGAAGTAGTCGTCGAGGGGGAGGGCGAGGTCGCGGGAGACGACGTAGGGGGTCTCGACCGCGCCGAGGCCGCGGACCAGGTCGGGGGCGGTGCCGCTGGCGAGCATGGCGGTGAGCTTGGTCGGGTCGACCTCGACGCGCTTGATGGTGACGCCGAGTTCCTTCTCGGCGTTCTTGAGGAACTCCGGGCTGAACTCGTTCTCCGGGGCCATGATCGTGAGGGTGTTCTTGCCGCCGCCCTCGCCTCCGGCCGAAGGGGCGCAGGCGGAGAGGGCTCCGGCGCCGGCCGCCGCCGCCGCACCGACGGCCGTGCCGCGCATCAGGTTGCGACGGGTCAGTGCCTTCGAAGACAACGCCGTCCCGAGGGATTCACGCATGGGTTTTCGCCTTTCAAAAGGGGTACGAAAAGTCTGTGGACGAAGGCTAGCCGCCCTCACATAAGTACGTCAAGAGTCTTGACACAGATTTATGAGCGGGTTGTATGATCGGCGCATGCCCCGGACGAAGAGCGGTTCCCTCCAGTCACTGCGCCGGGCGAACCAGGAACGGCTGCTGACCCTCTTGCTGCGCAAGGGACCCACGCACCGCGCCGAACTCGCCCGCCGCGCCGACCTCTCGCGCACCACCGTGTCGACCATCGTCACCGAACTGATGGCCCGCGGCCTGGTCATCGAGCAGGACGGCGACCCCGACGGGGACGGCCGCGCGAAGGAGGCGCTCGCGGTCAACCCGGGCGCCGCGGTCGCGCTCGGCCTCGACTTCACCTTCGACCACGTGTGGGTGCACCTCTCCGACCTGGCGCACAACGAGATCGCGGGCGCGGGCCGGGCCGTGGACCCCGACCTGGGCTGGGCCGAGCGCATCGACGTGGCCGCCGACCTCCTCGACGGCCTCATCGCCGAGCACCGGCTCGACCGGGGCCGCATCGTCGGCGCGGGCGTCGGCCTGCCGGGCCCCATCGAGAAGGCCACCGGGATCGTCTCGACGTCGCTGCCCGACCAGCCGTGGTCCCACGTGCACGCCGCCGACGAGTTCGGCGAACGCCTCGGCCTGCCCGTCGCGATCGAGAACAACACGCGGCTCGAGGCCGTCGCCGAGGCCTACAGCGGCGCGGGGAGGGGCGTGCGCGACCTCATGTACGTGGGCCTGTCCAGCGGCATCGCGACCGGGCTCATCCTCGACGGCCGGGTCTTCCGCGGCGCCGTGGGCGCCGCCGGGGAACTCGGCCACACGTCGATCAATGTGGACGGACCGGCGTGCCCGTGCGGCAACCGCGGCTGCCTCGTCCTCCACGCGGGCATCCCCGCCGTCCTCAAGGCGCTGCGACCCCACCTGGGCGCCAAGGCGACCGTGGAGGACGTGCTCGCCGCGGCCGCCGCGGGCGACCGCGCCTGCGAAGGCGTCCTCGCCGATGTCGGCCAGATGACCGGCCGCGTCCTCGCCAGCCTCTGCAACCTGCTCAACCCCGAGCGCATCGTCGTCGGCGGCGAACTCGCCCGCGCGGGCGAAGTGCTCCTCGACCCACTGCGCACCGCGATCCGCCGGTACGCGCTGACGCTCGTGCGCGAAGTCGACGTCGTCCCCGCCGCCCTCGACCTCGGCGCCCGCGCCGGAGCCGTCGGCGGCGCGGCCCTGATCCTGCGCGAACGCCCCGGCCTCGCCTCGGCCCTGGTCGACCTCACCGAACCGGAACCGCAGGGCGGCAAACCAACCGGTTACCAACGGTAGGGTCGCCCCATGAAACGATTCGAAGGCAGAGTCGCCGTCGTCACCGGCGGCGCCATGGGCATCGGGGCCGCCACCGTGCGCCGCCTCGCGAGCGAAGGCGCGGCCGTGTACCTCGCCGACGTCGACGACGCGGCGGGCGAACGGCTCGTCGCCGACGCCGAAGGCACCGTCCACTTCGTCCACTGCGACGTGGCCAGGGCCGACCACTGGGAAGCCCTCGCCGCCCAGGCCATGGAGCATTACGGGCGCGTCGACACGCTCGTCTCCAACGCCTACACGCTCCGCTTCGGCGCGGCACACGAACTGCACGAGGCCGACTGGGGCCACGTCCTCGACGTGACCCTCAAGGCGACCTACCTCGGCATGGCCTCGCTCGCCGAACCCCTCACGGCCACAAAAGGATCCGTCGTCGCCGTCTCCTCGGTCCACGCGCACGCCTCCATGCCCGGCTTCACCGCCTACGCCGCCGCCAAAGGCGGCCTCAGCGCGCTGGTGCGCCAGCTCGCCGTCGAATACGCCCCGGCCGTGCGCGTCAACGCCGTCGCGCCCGGCCCGATCCACACCCGGCAATGGGACGGCGTCGACCCCGCAGGGATAGCCGAGGAGGCCGGGCGCACCCTCGCCGGGCGCCTCGGCCGCCCGGAAGAGGTCGCCGCCGCCATCGCGTTCCTCGCCTCCGACGAGGCGGGCTACATCACCGGGGCCGAACTCCCGGTCGACGGCGGCCGACTCGTCGGGCTCACCTGACCGCCCCACCTCCACCACAGATAGAGGCTCCCTTGAACATCGCCAGAATCGAGACCTTCTTCGTCCGGCCCCGCTGGCTCTTCGTGCGCGTCGAGACCGACGACGGCCTCGTCGGCTGGGGCGAACCGATCGTCGAAGGCCGCGCCGAAGCGGTCGCGGCCACCGTGGAAGCGCTCGCCGACAGGCTCATCGGCGCCGACGCCACCCGCATCGAAGACCACTGGCAGGTCATGACCAAGGGCGGCTTCTACCGCGGCGGACCCGTCCTCTCCAGCGCCGTCGCCGGCATCGACCAGGCCCTGTGGGACCTCAAGGGCAAGGCCCTCGGCGTGCCCGTCTACGAACTGCTCGGCGGCGCCGTGCGCGACACCGCCCGCGTCTACACCTGGATCGGCGGCGACTCCGCCCAGGCGCTCGCCGAAGACGCCCTGCGCGCCAAGGCGAACGGCTTCGACGCCGTCAAATGCAACGCCTCAGCGCAGATCGGCCACATCGAGACCGCCGCCCAGGTGCACCGCATCGTCGACCAGTTCGCCGAACTCCGCGCCGCCGTCGGCGACGACTTCGACTTCGCCATCGACTTCCACGGCCGCTTCTCCACCGCCATGGCCCGCCGCGTCCTGCCGCTCCTGGAGCCCCTCTTCCCGCTGTTCGTCGAAGAAACGGTCCTGCCGGAGTTCTCCCGCGACCTGCACGCGGTCACGTCGAGCACGTCCATCCCGATCGCCACCGGCGAACGCCTCTACTCCCGCTGGGACTACCGGGACGTGCTCCCCACCGGGATCGCCGTCGCGCAGCCCGACCTCTCCCACGCGGGCGGCATCTCCGAGGTGCGGCGCATCGCGGCGATGGCCGAGGCCTACGACGTGGCACTCGCCCCGCACTGCCCGCTCGGGCCGATCGCGCTCGCCGCGAGCCTCCAGGTCGACTTCGCTTCCCCGAACTTCCTCATCCAGGAGCAGAGCCTCGGCATCCACTACAACGAAGGCAACGACCTGCTCGACTACCTCGTCGACCCGGCCGTGTTCGCGTTCACCGACGGGCACGTCAAGCGCCCCACCGGGCCGGGCCTGGGCATCGACATCGACGAAGCGGCCGTCCGCAAGGCCGCCGAGGACCCCCACCGCTGGCGCAACGAGGTCTGGCGCCTCAAGGACGGCTCCTTCGCCGAATGGTGACGACTCCGCACCGAAACACCTGCGCCGCAACGGCATAGCAAAGGCCCCGTCGCGATGCGACGGGGCCCTTCACGTACGCCTAGAAACCGCCGAAGTCGCCCCCGCCGAAGTCCCCGCCTCCGAAATCGCCACCGCCGGCGTCGCCGCCGCCCGCGTCCCCGGCGTCACCACCCGCGTCACCGCCGGTGTCGCCTCCGGCATCGCCGCCGCTGTCGCCGCCCTCCACCGCGCCCATCGCGTAAGCGGGGGCGATCATCGCGTCGAACACCATCATGCTGACGAACACACCCGCCGCGCCCGCCAGCGCGGGCTGCCACCACGGGGTGTTGTACCAGCCCGCGGGCACGGGACGGCCGTCGACGCGGCCGCCCGGGTAGTAGTGGCGGTTCTCGTCGCTCGGATCCGGGGAGCCGGTGTAGGTGCGGCCCTCGACCTCGGCGCGCACCGGTTCGGTGAGGGCGCCGGTGCGGCGCTGGCCGCGCATCTGGGGGATCTCGGGGCCCGGGTCCATGTCCATGGCGGTGCGGGCGGCCCGGACGTAGTGGAGGCCTTCGATGGAGGTCTCGGCGACGAGCCGGTACTGGTTGATGGTGCGCGCCGATTCGAGCTGCGATCCCGCGGCGGTGTAGCGCTCGCCCGCGTCGGCGAGGGCCTGGCCCGCGGGGAGGTTGTCACCCGGCGCGGTGAGGTTCATGGTCTGGCCGCCGAGGCGCTCGTAGAGGCGTCGCGCCTCGGCCTCCGCGTCGGCGAGTTCGGCCAGCGCCCGCTTCTTGTTCGACTGCACGACGAAGAAGATGACGAGGATCGCGACCACCAGCAGGGTCAACCACAGCTCCATGTACCGACTGTACCCGCGGCGACCGACCTAGACTGGCCCGTATGACGTGGGTCCTATTGGCGGTGGTGTGCCTGGCGGCGGGCGGTTTCGGGGGCTGGTTCGCGGGGCGGTCGCGCCAGAGCGCCGAGCTGGCGGCGGCCACGGCGCGGCTGGAGGCGGCGGCGGACAACGAGCAGCGGCTCGAGTCGACGCTCAAGGCCGTGGCGTACGAGGCGACGGACCACTCGCGGCAGGCCGTCGGGCAGGTGCTCGCGCCGATCGCGGACACGTTGGCGCGCTACGAGACGCGGCTCGGCGACGTGGAGCGGGCCCGCGTGGACGCCTACGCGCAGTTGCGGATCCAGCTCTCGGGGGTCGCGGACATCTCGGAGGACCTGCGGGAGCAGACGGGGCGGCTGCTGGGGGCGCTGCGGTCGCCGCAGGTGCGCGGGCAGTGGGGCGAGGTGCAGCTACGGCGGATCGTGGAGGCGGCGGGGATGGTCGAGCACTGCGACTTCTCCGAGCAGTTCACGGGCTCGGTGGACGGGCGCGGCGTGCGTCCCGACCTGGTCGTGCGGCTGTCGGGCGGGCGGACCCTGGTGGTGGACGCGAAGGCGCCGCTGCAGTCGTACCTGCAGGCGCTTGAGTCGGAGGACGAGGCGGGCCGGGACCAGCTGCTGCGGGTGCACGCGAAGCACCTGCGGCGGCATGTGGAGTCGTTGGCGGGCAAGGAGTACTGGCGGGCGTTCGAGGACACCCCGGAGATGGTGGTGCTGTTCGTCCCGGCGGACGCGTTCCTGGACGCGGCGCTGCGGGGCGACCCGGCGCTGCTGGAGGACGCGTTCGCGCGGGGGGTGGTGATCGCGTCGCCGGCGACGCTGATGGCGCTACTGCGGACGGTGGCGCACACGTGGCGGCAGGAGGCGCTGGCGCGGCACGCCAAGGAGGTGCACAAGCTGGGGCGGGAGCTGCACGAGCGGCTGGGCGCGGTGGCGGGGCACTTCTCGCGGCTGGGTTCGTCGCTGGAGGCGGCGGTCGGGTCGTACAACGCGGCGGTGGCGAGCGTGGAGTCGCGGCTGCTGGTGACGGCGCGGCGTTTCAGCGAGCTGGAGGTCGCGGGCGAGGCGCCGGAGTCCCCGGCGCCGGTGGTGACGCCGACGAGGAAGCCGACTTGGGATGCGGCGGAGGAGTTCCGCCCCTGAGCCTCACGGCTGCGGGCAGTCCCCCGCCCTCCCAGGGGGGCGTCCCCGGCTCAATCATCTCGCGCGGGTCCGACAGGAAACCCCGGTTCTTACCGTCGTAAGGAAAAGTGTCACCCGAAAGAGGTCGCGGGCGTTAGACGCGCCCGGCGGCCTTGAGGTCCTTCGCGAGTTCGCGCGGGAGCGAGAATGCGATCTTCTCGGTCACCGGCTCGAACTCCTCGACGCTCGCGAAGCCGCGCTCGGCGAGGTGGGCGAGGACGTCCTGCACCAGGTTGTCGGGCACCGACGCACCGGAGGAAAGACCCACAGTGGACGCGCCTTCGAGCCAGGCCTCGTCGATCTCGTGCGCGTAGTCGATGAGGTGTCCGGCGCGCGCGCCGTGCTGCACCGCGACCTCGACGAGCCGCACCGAGTTCGAGGAGTTCTTCGAGCCGACCACGAGCATCACGTCGCAGTCCGCCGCGATGTCCTTGACCACCTGCTGGCGGTTCTGCGTCGCGTAGCAGATGTCGTCGCTCGGCGGGCTCTGCAGCATCGGCAGGCGCTGCTTCAGCCGGTCGACGGTCTCCATGGTCTCGTCCACCGAAAGCGTCGTCTGCGAGAGCCACACGACCTTCTCGGGGTCGCGGACCTTGACCTGGTCGACCGCGTCGGGGCCGTCGACGAGCTGGATGTGCTCGGGCGCCTCGCCGGAGGTCCCGATGACCTCCTCGTGGCCCTCGTGGCCGATGAGCAGGATGTCGTAGTCCTCCTCGGCGTACCGCACGGCCTCCTTGTGGACCTTCGTCACCAGGGGGCACGTCGCATCGATCGCCTTGAGGCCGCGCGCGGCCGCCTGGTCGTGGACCTCGGGCGCCACGCCGTGGGCCGAGAAGACCACCACCGAGCCCGGCGGCACCTCCTCGTTCTCCTCGACGAACACCGCGCCCTTCCCGGCGAGCGTCTCTACGACGTGCCGGTTGTGCACGATCTCCTTGCGCACGTACACCGGAGCGCCGTAGAGCTCCAGCGCCTTCTCGACGGTCACCACGGCCCGGTCCACGCCCGCGCAGTACCCGCGCGGCTTGGCCAACAACACTCGCTTCGGGTCTGCCACGCCTCGATGGTATCCGGCCGCCCGGTTTCGTCACACCCCTGCTTCGTCACACCCTGCATTGACATCCTTCCCTTCCTGATGGAAGGAAATTCCCGGCTCGCCGGTCCCTTTTCAGGATCGGTCTACGGGAGGGTTCCTGGTTCAACGGGCTGCGCCGGGTTTCCCCGGTCTTACCAGCCCTCCGCAGGCGTTTCGAGTCTCCGCATGTCCTTCGGCGACCAAACGCTTACCTTCACGGCGAATATTGATCTCAGCATTCGCGTCACGGTCATGAACTGCTCCGCAGGGGCATTCCCACACCCGCACGTCGAGTCCCTGCAGGCCTTTCGGCCCCGCCAGTACCCCACATTCCGAGCACAACTGCGTCGAGGGGAAGAACCGGCCGATCCGCGTGAACGTCCGACCCGCACGAACGGCCTTCGACTCGAGCTTGGTCAGGAAACTGCCCCATGAGGCATCACGGACCGCCTTCGACGACCGGCCTCGCGCGAGGCCCTTCACATTCAGGTCTTCAACGTAGATGCCTTGGTTCTCGGCAACGATGGTCTTGACCTGCTTGTTCAGCCAGTCGTCCCGGCGGGCCCGGGTCTTCTCATGGATTTCTGCCACAGCCAGCCGGGCTTTTGCCTGGTTCGCCGAACCCCTGACCTTCCGGGACAGGGCTCGCTGCGCTTTCTTCAGTTTCCGTTCCATGCGGGCGAAGAATCTCGGGTTCTCGATCACTCTCCCGCCCCTCAGCACCGCGAAGTCCTTCAACCCCAGGTCAATGCCGGTCTCCGACTCCACATCCGGGAGCGGATCGAGGAGGTCGGCATCATCGTCGAGCGCGACGACAAAACTCGCGAAGTACTTCCCCGTCGGGGTCTTCACAACCGTCACGCTCGACGGATCTGCTGGCAGCTCCCGCGACCAGGCCACCCGCAGGTCTCCTACTTTCGCGAGGAACAAGCGGCCGTTGGGCCGCAGCCTGAAGCCGTTGCGGTTGTACCGGGCGGTCTGTCTGCCCGCCCTACGCTTGAACTTGGGCGGCCCAATCCTCGCCCCGGACCTCTTGCCCTTGAGCGAGTCGAAGAAGTTGCGGTAGGCCACATGGCAGTCCCGCAGCGCCTGCTGCAGCGGCACCGTCGACACCTCCGCAAGCCAAGCCCGCTCAGGCGTCGTCTTAGCGACCGTGATCAGCGCCCTGTCCAGGTCCGCCGTCAGGGGAAACGGCAAGCCGGCAGCATGAGCTGCCCTCCGGGCGGCAACCGCGTCGTTGTACACCGTCCGGACACACCCGAACGTCCGCGCAAGCAACGCGCGCTGCGGTGTGGTTGGGTAGACGCGGTAGGTGTAACGAAGCTGCACGGAAGGAACCGTATCTAATGGGTACGACACTCCCTCCGCTCGCAAACCCTCAGTGCGGGTTTGCGAGCGAACAACCACCCCGAATCCTTCCTCTGCAAGCGGACCAAGCCACCCTCTGGGAAGCCTCGTGACCGACGCACCCAGCAGCGCCACCGGAAGCAGCGCCACTGAAAAGCCCGCCACCGGACCGAGCGTGCCGATGAGCGCGGAGAACCCGTGGCCCCTGCGGGTGGTCTCGAAGAAGATCGGCGACTGGCTCGCCCGCCTCGGCGAGGTGTGGACCGAGGGCCAGATCACCGAGATCAGCCACCGCGGCCGCACCGTCTACCTGACGCTGCGCGACCCGTCGGCCGAGGTCTCCATGCGGGTCGTCGACTTCACCGGCGCGGTCGCCGCGTGCGACCCGCCGCTGCGGGACGGCGCGCAGGTCGTCATCCGCGCCCAGGCCCAGTGGTGGGACAAGAACGGCTCGCTGTCGCTCCACGTGCGGGAGATCCGCCAGGTCGGCCTCGGCGAGCTCCTCGCCCGCCTCGAGCGCCTCAAGAAGCTCCTCGCCGCCGAGGGCCTGTTCGCGGCCGAACGCAAGAAGCCGCTCCCGTTCCTGCCCTACCGGATCGGGCTCATCACCGGCCGCGCCTCCGACGCGATGCGGGACGTCCTGAAGAACGCGAAAGCGCGCCTGCCGTCCGCGGACTTCGAGGTCCGCGAGGTCGCCGTCCAGGGCCCGCGCGCGGTCAGCGAGGTGTGCGCGGCGCTCGCCGAGCTCGACCGGGACCCTGACGTCGACGTGATCGTCATCGCCCGCGGCGGCGGCTCGATGGAGGACCTGCTGCCGTTCTCGGACGAGACGCTGTGCCGGGCCGTGGCCGAGGCGGTCACGCCCGTGGTCTCGGCGATCGGGCACGAACCGGACACGCCGATCCTCGACTACGTCGCAGACTGGCGCGCCTCGACCCCCACCGAGGCCGGGAAGAAAGTGGTCCCCGACCTCGCCGAGGAGCAGCGCGGCCTGAACATCAGCCGCACCCGGCTGCGGCAGGCGCTCGGCGCGATGCTCACCCGCGAGGCGGACGGGCTCGCCGCGATGCGCGCCCGGCCCGTGCTCGCGCGGCCGGAGACGATGCTGGAGGCCCGCGGCGAGACGGTCGCGAACCTGCAGCACCGCATGCGGGCCCGCGTCGGCTCGCGCCTCGAGCGGTCGACGGACGAGCTGGAGCACCTGCGGGCGCGGCTGCGCTCGCTCTCCCCGCAGTCCACACTGGACCGCGGCTATGCGATCGTCACCGACACCGGGTCCGGTGCGGTGCTGCGGGACGCGGCGGACGCGGGCGAGGCCATCGAAGTGCGGCTGGCGGCGGGATCGCTGCGGGCCGCGGTCGTGCACACGAGAGAGGACGGCTGATGAGCATTGAGCAGTTGACGTACGAGGAGGCCCGGGCCGAGCTCGTGGCCACGGTCGAGCGCCTCGAAGCGGGCGGGGCCACGCTGGAGGAGTCGCTCAAGCTCTGGGAGCGCGGCGAGCAGCTCGCAGACCTGTGCCAGTCGCACCTCGAAGGCGCCCGCGAGCGGCTCAACGCCCGCATCAGGCCCGAAGGGGACGACGAGGACTAGGCCGCGTCGGCCACGCCCTCGGCGAGTTCGGCGAGGTCGCCCGCGCCGTCGGTCTCGGCGCTGATCGCGACGGTCTCGCCGCCGATCTCGGCCACCCAGGTCTCGCTCGTCGCCGATTCGTATGCGGCCCATTCGATCCCGGCGGCCTCGACGGGCGTGCCGGCGCCGGTGAGCTCCTCGTTCACGTCGGCGGCGGTGCCGTTGGTCTCGACCAGCTGCAGGCCGTGGCCCTCGGGCGAGTAGTAGCCGGTCCGCAGCACCACGGTCTCGCCTTCGACGGCGAGGTCGGTCGAGATGGCCTTCCACTCGTCCGTCAGCTCCGGCTCGATCGCGGCCAGGCCCAGGCTCGCGGCGGTCGCGTGGTTCTCGCTCGTGTCGACCACGCTGACCTGCCGGTCCGAGGCGACCCACTGCCACCCGACGTAGAACACGGCGATCGGCACGAGCAGCACCGCCATCGACATCGCCATGTCGCGCAGCCGCCGCGGCTTCGGGCGCGCGGTCGCGGCGGCAGGGGCCGTACCGCCTTCGGCAGCGCCGTCCTCAACAGCGCCGTCTTCGGCAGCACCACCTGCGGCCGCGTCCGCAGCCTCGGCTGCCGACGCTCCGACCTTGACCTCTTCGCTGGACATGGCTCCATCCTGAACGACCGCCCCGCGGCCCGGCGCACCGCCCCGCCCCGGCGTGGCGCACGAATCCCGCCGGGGCCTCCCGGGCCGAACCCGCCCACCGCGACGCGAATCCGACTTCCATGCGGCCAAAGCGTTGCAATACCCTCTGCGCAGCGGCACCCGCAAGCGACGGAAGGAGCCCCCTTTGATCCTCGTGGCAGGCGAGAACGTCATCGACCTCGTCCCGGCCCCCGGCGGCCAGCTCCGCCCCACCTGCGGCGGCGGTCCCGCGAACACCGCCGTCGCGCTCGCCCGGCGCGGCGTCCCCACCGCGCTCGTCGGCGCCGTCGGCGGCGACCACTTCGGCCGCCAGGTCTGGCGCCGCCACATCGCCGCGGGCGTGCGCCGCGACTGGCTCCTGCGCACCGACCTGCCCTCCACGCTCGGCCTCGCCGTCGTCAGCGAGGACGGCACCGCCGCGTACGACTACTGGACCACCGGCACCGCCGACTTCGCATGGGAGGGCCGCGACCTGCCGAAACCCGACCCGGCCCAGGTCGACCTCCTCCACTTCGGGTCCCTCGCCGCCTACCTCGAGCCGTCCGCCCGCACCATCGAGCACTGGGTGAACCGCGCCCGCCGCGCCGTCCCGGTCTCCTTCGACCCGAACATCCGCCTCAGCGCGATGGGCGAGCACGCGAAGGTCCTCGAACGCACCGAACGCCTGGTCGGCCTCGCCACCCTCGTCCGCGTCTCCGAACGCGACCTCGCGCAGCTCTACCCAGGCACCGCCGTCGACGAGGTCGCCCGCAAATGGCTCGAATCCGGCCCGGAACTGGTGGTCGTGACCCTCGGCGACGCCGGGTCGGTCGCGTTCCACCGCAACCACGTCACCGAGATGACGACCCCCGCCGTCGACGTCATCGACACGATCGGCGCGGGCGACGCGTTCACCTCCGGGCTCCTCGGCTGGCTCACCTCAGCGGGCTGGATGCGCCTCGACCGGCTCCCGGCCTGGGGCAACCAGGCCGTGGTCGCCGCGGCCCTGCGGTACGCGGGCCAGGTCGCCGCCCAGGCGTGCACCGTGCCCGGGGCACCGTAGCGGGAAGCACTGCGACGCCCGTCGTTCACTGGGGCGAAACATACCGCGAGTCGACATAAGATCAAGGTGTGTCTGCTCCTGAACTGCGGATCTGCATCGACGAGTCCGACCTCGACGCGTCGCTCCGCCTGGACGTGCGGCGGGGCCTCACCTCGCACCCCAAGCACCTGCCGATGCGCCTGCACTACGACGGGCGCGGCTCGACCCTCTTCGGCGAGCTCACCCGCCAGCCCGAGTACTACCAGACCCGCAGCGAGCGGGCGGTCCTGCACGACCGGGCCGGGGAGATCGCCGACGCGCTCGGGACCGACCCGGTCTCGGTGATCGAGCTCGGCGCGGGCCGCGCCGAGAAGATCCGGCCGCTGCTCGGCGCGCTCGCGGACGAAGGGCGGCTCGACGCGTTCTGGCCGTTCGACGTGGCCGAAGGCGAGGTCAGGGACGTGCTGCGCGAACTCGCCACCGCCTATCCGGACGCGCACCTCGGCGGGATCGTCGGCGACTTCACCCGCCACCTCTCGCAGCTGCCCGACCACCACGACACGCGGCTCGTCGCGTTCCTCGGCGGCACCTTCGGGAACTTCGCCGGGCTCGAACGCGGCCAGTTCCTCCGCGACCTGCGCGAGGCCCTGCGCCCCGGCGACTGGTTCCTGCTCGGCGCCGACCTCGTGAAGGACCCGGACGTGATCCTCGCTGCCTACAACGACGCCGCCGGGGTGACCGCCGAGTTCAACCGGTACGTCCTGTACGTCCTCAACCACCGCCTCGACGCCGACTTCGAGCCCGACAACTTCGAGCACATCGTCCTGTGGGACAGCGACACCGCCACCATCGACATGCGGCTGCGCGCGATGAAGCCGATGCGGGCGGACGTCGCCGCCCTCGGACTCGACGTCAGGTTCACCGAAGGCGAGGAGATCCACACCGGGATCTCCACGAAGTTCGTGCGCGGCGAGCTCGAGAACCAGCTCCAGGCCGCCGGATTCGCCACGACCGGGTGCTGGACCGACGAGCGCGGGTACATGGGCGTGTTCCTCGCCCGCGCGGTCTGAGACCCGATCCCGCGTGCCCCGGGGCGGGCCGGATTAAGGTGGTCGGCATGGGAGAGATCGTGCTCATCCGCCACGGCGAGACCACCTGGTCCGCGTCGGGGCAGCATACGTCCGTCACCGACCTCGACCTCACCGAGAACGGCGTGTCCCAAGCGAAAGCGCTCGCGCCGCTGCTCGCCGGACGCGACTTCGCGGCCGTCTGGTCGAGCCCCCGCAAGCGGGCGCTCGTCACCGCCGACCTCGCGGGCCTCGACCTCACCGCCGTCATCCCCGACCTCGCCGAATGGGGCTACGGCGACTACGAGGGCCGCACCAGCGAGGAGATCGAGGCCGAGAACCCGGGCTGGTCGCTGTGGACCGACGGCGGCAAGGGCCCCGGCGGCGAGACGGCCGACGAGGTCGCCGCGCGCCTCGACCGGGCCCTCGCCGAGGCCGAACCGCTCCTGGCGCAAGGCGACGTCGCGTTCGTCGCCCACGGCCACAGCCTCCGCGTCGCCGCCGCCCGCTGGCTCGGCCGCCCCGCGCGCGACGGCCGCGAGCTCAAGATCGACACCGCCTCGATCGCCGCCCTCGGCTACGAGCACGGGCACCACGCGATCACCCTGTGGAACCTCACCGCCGCCGCCGCGAACGGCGCGTGAAACCCTAGGGCCGCCAGACGACGACGCCCGTGGGCGCCTCGCGCTCCGAGAACCGGCCGCCCGCGTCGGCCAGGAGGCCGCGCAGCTCGGACTCGAAGGCGGGCAACCGATCCGCGAACAGGTGCGGCGCCGAACTCGACAGCGAGAACACCGCCGACACGACCGAGTCGGCGTCGCGGACGAAGACCCGCCCGTCGTCGACCTGGAAGCGCGCCGCCTCGGTGTACCCGGCCTCCCGCATGACCTCCTCCTCGCCGCCCGCGGTCCCGCCCGGCAGGAACCCCTGACCCGCACGGCGGACCGGCCCGAGATAGGCCGCGACGAGCTCGCCGATGCGGTCCCACGGCGGGGCCGGGTGCGGCAGCGCCTCGTCGTGCTCCGCGCCGCGATGCGTGGTCGCGCCGACGTGGATCCAGCAGCCGTCCGGGTCGAGCAGGCCGCGCACGCGGCGGGCCACGAGCGGCCGGTCCATCCAGTGGAAGGACTGCGCGAACGCCGCGACCCTGAAGGGCCCCAAGTCGTCGGAGAGCTCCTCGGCGCGCAGCCGCCGCCACCCGACGCGGTCGAGCCCGGCCTCTGCCGCGCGTCGCGCGGCCTCCGCCAGCATTCCCGCGTCCGGATCGACACCCACAGTGGACTCGAACAGCGGCGCGAGCACCAGCGTCAGCGACCCGGGCCCGCAGCCCACGTCCAGGAGGCGGCCCGTGCCGTCGAGGCCGAGCGCCTCGCGCACGGCCGCGGCGAGCCCGGCCGGATACGGGACCCGGCCGACGCTGTAATGCGCGGCCGTGCCCGCGAAGAGGGTCTCGTCCCATTCCCAGTCTCCGTCAGTCATCGGCGCAGCATCCCCGATCGGCACCCGGACCGCCAGCGCTTTTCCACCGCTCGGCGCCCGGCCGGTCAGCACCCGGCCGGTCGGGCGACCAACCCGCGACCGGCCCGCGCCCGCCGGGACTCTGGTAGGCTCCGGCACCCATGAACCCTCCCCTCGTCCTGATCCGCTCGGTGCTCGTGCGCTTCCCGGCGCGCCTGTGGCTGTGGGCGTTCGCGGCCGCGATCGCGCTCGACCTGGCCGCGATCTCGTTCGGCGCCGACGACCTCCGCTGGGTCAGCAAGCCCGCGCTGACGCTGCTGCTCCTGGCGCACCTGATCGTGTCGTCCTCCCCCGGCCTGCGCACGGCGCGGCTGTTCGGGCTCGGCCTGCTCCTGGCGTGCGCGGCGGACATCGCGCTCCTGGCCGACGGCACGCCCGCGTTCCTGACCGGCATGGGCCTCTTCGGGCTCATGCAGATCGCGTACCTCGCGGTCTTCGTCCGCTTGAGCGCGTTCCCGATCCGCCGCCGCTGGCGCATCCCTGCGTGCTACCTCGCGTTCTGGCTGGGCGCCAACGTGGTCCTGTGGCCGAGGCTCGGCGGCCTGGCCGTGCCCGTCGCGGTGTACAGCCTGCTGCTGGTCGCGATGGCCGCCGAGGCCGCGGGCCTCAACCGCACCGCCGCGCTGGGCGGGCTGCTGTTCGTGGTCTCCGACCTCACGCTCGGCTCGGGTGTGGCCGGGTTCGACTTCCCGCTCCAGTCGCAGCTGGTCATGGCGACGTACGCCGCGGCGCAGCTGCTCCTGGTCCTCGGGACGTTGAAAGCCCTGCCTCCCATGGAGACCGAGTGACCTCGCGGGTCGATCTGGGCGGATCGGGTCGTGGCGGGCGGCCGGTGCGAAACGGGGGACCCGCACGGCGCCGTGAGGCGTTAGGGTCGGGCCATGCGACGTGTGCTGTGGGTGCTCGCCTGGGTGGTCGGCGGTTTCTTCATCTTCCGGGCGGTCATGGAGCTGTTCGTGGTCGACTTCGGCGACCCGGCGAGTTACGCGGAGGACTGGGGCGGGCCGAGCCTCTTCGGTGTGCTCCTGGTCCATATGGGACCGGGAGTGGTGTCGGCGGTGCTGCTCGCGTACGCGGTCAGGCGGTCTCGGAGGCGCCGCATAGCGGACGCCTCCGAGGCCTGAATCAGCCGAGGTCGATCCTGGTGAGGCGCTGGGTGGCCCGGGTGAGGACCACGTAGGCGACGCCGGGGCCGTGCGCGGCGGCGACGGCTTCGAGGTCGACGGCGATGACGGCGTCCCATTCGAGGCCCTTGGACTCCAAGGGGCCCACCAGGGTCACGCGTCCGTCGTGGACGATGTTCGCGAGTTCGGCGTGGCGGTCGTAGGGCGCGATGATGCCGACGGTGCCTTCGACGGCGTCGAGGGCCTGGACGACGGCGCCGGCGACCTCGGGGAGGAGCGCGTCGGCGGCGACGGTGCGCTCGTCGACGGCGACGCCGGTCTCGCGGACGGCCTCGGGGAGGTCGATGTTGCGCAGGCGCGGGCGGGCCCAGTCGGCGGCGTATTCGAAGACCTCTTTGGAGTTCCGGTAGTTCTTGGTGAGGTGGAACTCGTGGAGGCGGCCGCTGGGGACGGCGCGGCGGCGGGCGTCGGCGCTCTCCCTCGGGCGCGGCCAGCTGGACTGGGCCTCGTCGCCGACGATGGTCCATCCGGCGCCGCGGCCGCGGCGGCCGAGCATGCGCCACTGCATGGGCGAGAGGTCCTGGGCCTCGTCGACGATGACGTGCGCGTAGTCCTCGTAGAACGCGTCGCGGGCCTGCCGTTCGGGCCGGTCGTAGTAGCGGTCCTGGACGGTGGAGACCTCCTGGATGCCGTCCCAGGACCGGATGCGGTCCCGGTTGCGGGGCTGGGGTTTCACGCCGAGGAGGATGCGCAGTTCGTCGAGGAGCGCGACGTCGGGGATGGAGAAGTCGGTCTCGCGCAGCGAGGCGGCGACGCCTTCGATGGCGTCCTTCTTCATGTGCCCTTCGGCGGCGGAGGCGAGGCGGCGGGGGTCGCCGCCCCAGCCGAGGACGTCGGCGGGGTCGAGGTCGGGCCACCAGTGGTCGAGGAAGGTGAGGAACTCGCCGCGTGAGCCGACGTCGCGTGAGAACTTCGCCGGCTCGGCCTCTTCGATGACGGGTTTGATCTTGCGCCACAGGGCGATGAGGAGGGCGCGTCCGGCCTCGGTCTTGGCGAGGTTGGGGCGCGGCTCCTTCTCGAAGACGCGGGCGCGGGCGGCCGCGAGTTCGGCGGCGTCGAGTTTGAACACGTCGCCGCGGTAGACGATGCGCAGCTCGCTGGGGGCGCCGGGCGGGGTCTGGCGGACGAGGCGGCGCAGGATCGGGAGCATCACGGTGCCGCCCTTGACGGCCGCGACCTCGGGCCGGTCCTGGCGGACTGCCTCGACCCCGGCGTAGAGCTCGCCGAGGGAGTACAGGGCGGCGGTCTCCTCGCCGAGGCTGGGGAGGACCCGCCCGATGTACTTCATGAACACGGCCGAGGGGCCGACGACGAGGATGCCGGCGGCCTCGTAGCGGCTGCGGTCCTGGTAGAGGAGGAACGCGGCGCGGTGGAGGGCGACGACGGTCTTGCCGGTGCCGGGCCCGCCGGTGATGATGGTGGCGCCGCGCCCGGGCGCGCGGATCGCGGCGTCCTGCTCGGCCTGGATGGTGGCGACGATGTCGCGCATGCGCCCGGTCCGCTTGCGGCCCAGGGCGGCCATGAGCGCGCCGTCGCCGATGACGGGGAGCCGGTCGGCGGCGTCCTCATTGAGCAGGTCGTCGCTGATCTCCTCGACCGAGCGGCCGAAGGAGCGGATGACGCGGCGGCGGGACACGTCCTGGCGGTCGACGGCGGTGGCGCGGTAGAACGGCGCGGCGGCGGGCGCGCGCCAGTCGACGAGGAGGGTGCGGTACTCCTCGTCGCGCACGCCGAGGCGGCCGACGTGGCGGACCTTGCCGTCGTCGAAGTCGAGGCGGCCGAAGACGAGCCCCTCGTGCTGGGAGTCGAGGTCGGCGATGCGGCGGGCGGCCTGATAGACGAACACGTCGCGCTCGTACCGGGCGCCCGGCACCGTCGCGGCGAGGTGGGCGTAGCCGGAGTCGCGGTTGCCTTCGGCTTCGCCGCGGAGCACGTCGACGCGCGCGTACACGCGGTCGACGAAGCCCTGCTCGATCGCGATCTCCTGCTCGGGGGTGCTGGCCGGATCGGGTACGGGGACGGCGTGCGTCGTGTCGACGTCCTGCTCCTGCTGGGCGTCGGCGGGGCCTG
This sequence comes from Glycomyces sp. NPDC048151, assembly GCF_043202775.1. NCBI lineage: Bacteria > Bacillati > Actinomycetota > Actinomycetes > Glycomycetales > Glycomycetaceae > Glycomyces > Glycomyces sp. NPDC048151. Next base: position 616,688 of record NZ_JBIDBB010000002.1, read on the forward strand.
GTTCCTGGGACACTGCGCTCCTCGCTCGAATTCGGGAACGCACCAGCCTAGCGCGTCGCGGCGACACCCGTCCGCCGATCATGGACGAGCGAGTGCTCGCACACGCTCAGGGCTGGGCGGGCCAGACGCGGTACATCCAGGAGTAGTCGTCGGCGATCTCGCTGAACGCGAACTGCTCGTAGAGGCCTTGCGCGTCGGCGGTGGCGAGGAGGACGCGCTTGAGGCCCATGCGCTCGGCCTCGTCCATGATGTGCGCGACGAGCCGCTTGCTGAGCCCCTTCCCGCGCGCCTCGCGGTCGACGTAGACGTCGCTGAGCCACCCGAAGTACGCGTGGTCGGTGACCAGCCGCGCGAACGCGAGCTGGCGGCCGTCGGCGTCGTAGAGCCCGAACGGGAGCGAGTGGTCGATGGCGAGGTCGCTGCGTTCGCGGGTGCGGCCGACGGCCCAGTACGTGTCGGTGGAGATGACCTTGTGGATCCAGTCGCGGTCGAGGCGGTCGGGGTCGGAGGAGATCGTGTACTCGTCGCTCATCGTCCCAACCTATGCCCGCGCCTCAGGCGGCGCCAGCGGAAATCCGGCGGCTTGCCTTGCGGCGCAGGTAGACCTCGATGAACAGGAGGTTGAGGACGATCGAGCCGACGATCGCGGCGGTGTAGGCGACGCTGAAGAGCGCCTCGAAGTCGCCGCCGTAGACGCCGTCGAGCAGCGGGATCTGCACGGCGATGAACAGCCCGAGGTAGACCCGCAGCATGACGGCGGCGAACGTCGCCGCCATGGAACGCAGCATCCACCGCTCGTGCGCGGCGAAGTCGCGGGCGCGCACGGCCCGGTAGGCGCGCACGGCCGTGTAGAGCCAGAACACGTCGAGGAACACGAACGAGACGAGCGCGATCGGCCCGGCGGTGGTGAGGACGCCGACGACGATGCCGGTGAGGGCGCCCGGGAGGATGCCGCCGAGCAGGTAGACGCGGCCGAGGACGCGGTGGACCTTCGGGTGCCTGCGGCGGATCGAGCCGAAGAACTGGAACGGGCCGACCAGGAGCGCGACGCCTCCGGCGGCGGCGTGCGCGATGAGGAACGGCAGGTGGATCGCGACGTCTTCGCGGATGCCGACGCGCGATTCCATGCCCGCCAGGTAGGGCGGCACGGCGTAGAGGACGATCGCGACGCTCGCGATCGCGACGGTGAGGACGGCGACGCGGCCGCGTCTGGCGGCGGGGCGTTTCGGCGGGGTGGCGAGGGTGGCGCTCATGAGGGGGTGCTCCTTGCGTCGTGAGCGATACTATCGATAGTGAAACTATCACTAAATCGGGCGGGTCACAACCGCGGTTCGGGTAAGAAGGACGCATGCGAATCGGTGAGCTCAGCGCCAGGACCGGGGTCCCGGTGGCCACGATCAAGTACTACGTGCGCGAAGGGCTCGTCTCCGGCGGCGAGCGGACCGGCCACAACCAGGTCCGCTACGGCGAGGAGCACGTCCGGCGGCTGCGGCTGGTGCGCTCCATGGTCGAGACCGGCGCGCTCCCGATCGCCAAGGTCCGCGAAGTGCTCGCGGAGGTCGAGGAGCCCGATCGCGACCTCGACAGCGCGCTCGGCGTCGCCAGCCGGGCCCTCTCCAGCCACCGCGCGCCCGCCGAGGAGCCCGAGGAGGTCGACCTCGAGACGGCGCGGGCGCTCGTGCGGCGGCGCGGCTGGAACCGGATCCCGTCCGACCACGAGTACCTGGCCCAGCTCGCCGACGTCATCGGCCGCCTGCGACTCCTGGGCCTCAGCGACCTCGTCGAGCACGAGGACCGCTACGCGCGCGCCGCCGAGCAGATCGCCGAGGCCGACATCCGCCTCCTCTCCAAGCGCGGCGACCGCGACGAGATTCTCGAGGCGATGATCGTCGGCACCGTCCTCGGCGACGCCCTCCTCACGATCCTCCGCCGAATAGCGCAGGTCGAGATCTCCGGCCGCGAATTCAAAGGGCCCGAGGAGCATCGGGCCGGACGCGAAGAAGCCTTATCCACAAGGGACCGTTATGCCGGGCGATCCGCGCCTGGAACGGCGGTTTCCCATGCGCAAATGGCAATGTCTGCACTTGTCGGGTTTTCGACTGTGCAAGCCGATTGGGCGGTTCTACGCTGATTCCACGCACCCCGGTGGCGCGGCGGCAGAGACCAAGCCTGCTCGACAAGAGACTTTGCCGCCATCACCAGGAGGCCGTCCGACGAAGTGGGGTAGTCGCGACGGCCGGCGGCGGGGCTCCAACTACCTGGCCTGGAGCCCCGCCGCACTTCCGCGCGTTCAGGGGCGGTGGAGCCAGTCCAGGAGGTCCGCCGGGGCCATCGCCGCCGCGCGTTCGCGGTAGGCCGCGAGTTCTTCGGGGGTGAGGAGTTCGGCGGCCGAGCCGGAAGTGCCGCGCCGGAAGAACGCGTCGCGGCTGCGGAAGACGCCCATGGGGTCCGGGGCGACCTGCTCGGCCTTGGACTTCATCTCGGCGAACGTGGCGGCCTTGACGAGCTCCGGCCAGCGCGCTTCGTCCACTTCGATGCCGAGCCAGGCGGCGATGCGGCGCATCTCCCCTTCGAGGTCGGCGGCGAGGTCGGCGTAGTGGACGAGGAGGAGGTTGGGCTCGGCGCGGCGGGCCCAGGCGTCGCTGAGATGGGCCATGACGCCGGGGAGCATGTCCGGGTGCTCGCGCGGGTCGTTCCCGGAGCGGGTCCAGCCGACGAGCCAGTCGTGGAGGTCGGGGCGGGGGCCTTGTTTGGCTTCGGGGACCGGTTCGCCGGTGAGTTCGGCGACGCGTTCGCGGATGATGTTGGCGCCCTGGTGGTAGAGGGAGACTGCGGCGTCGAGGGGGTGGCGGGCGACCACGATGTAGCGGGCCTGGGGGTGGATCGGGATGCCGTCGAGCGGGGTGTGGGTCTTGATGAAGCGGCGGTGCTCCTGGGCTTCGAGGCGGGCGAAGACCTCGTCCTTGGGCGCGATGGTCCAGTCGAGCCAGGGCGAGGTCTCGGAGAGGTGCCCGGGGAGGTCGGGGGTCTGGAACACCAGGAGGGCGCAGATCATCTGCGTCCAGGTGGTGCCGTGTTTGGAGCGGGTGCTGATGACGATGTCGCCGTCGCGGACGGGGAAGTCGAGCCAGCGGTGGCTGTCTTCCATCTCTGAGAGGTAGCGGTGGGGAAGCACCGGAAGAGTCTAGGCGGCGGGCGCGGCGCCGCGCGAGCCTTTTGCGGCCTGGCGGGCGGGTCCCTACGATGAGGGTCCGACTGTTTTGTGAGGAGTGCGATTCCTTTGGCCCTCAACTCGAACATGGTGCCGCTGGGCACGCCCGCCCCCGATTTCTCGCTGCCGGACCTCGACGGGGAGCCGCGTTCGCTCGCGGGGTTCGACGCGCCGATGCTGCTGGTGGCGTTCCTGTGCAACCACTGCCCGTACGTGCGGCACATCGAGCAGGTCTTCGGCTCGGTCACGGCCGGGCAGGCGGACCTGGACGTGGCGGCGATCTGCGCGAACGACGCGGTGAACTACCCCGACGACGGCCCGGCGGGCCTCGCCGACCAGGTGGCGCGCGCGGCCTGGACGTTCCCGTACCTGGTGGACGAGTCGCAGGAGGTCGCGCGCGCCTACAGCGCGGTCTGCACGCCGGACTTCTTCCTCTACGGGCCGGACCGGACGCTCGCGTACCGGGGCGCGTTCGACGGCTCGACCCCCGGCAACGGCGTGCCCGTCACCGGGGAGTACCTGGAGGGCGCGATCGAGCTGGTGCGCCGGGGCGAGCCGGTGCCCGAGCCGCACTACCCGTCGACGGGTTGCGGCATCAAGTGGCGTTAGACCAGTGCGCCTTCACGGGCGACGACGCGGCCGTTCTTGACGACGAGCTTGCGCTGGTGGTGTTCGAGGACGGCTTCGGAGGGGTTGCGGCCCTTGAGGGCGACGAGGTCGGCGGTGTCGCCGACGGCGAGGCCGTAGCGGTCGAGCTTGAGCAGGCGCGCGCCGCCGAAGGTGGCGGCTTCGAGGGCGAGTTCGATGTCGGCGTCCTTGCTGAACCCGGCGTTGCGGGCGAACCACTGGGTGCGCTGGAGGTTGTCGCCGGTGCCGTAGGGGCTCCAGAGGTCGCGCACGCCGTCGTTGCCGATGCCCATGGTCACGCCCGCTTCGTCGAGTTCCTTGAGCGGGAGGATCTTCTTGGGCGCCACGGAGGTGAGCCCGATCTGGAGTTCGGCGAGGTCGGCGATGAGGCGGGCGCGGGTGGCGTCGTCGGCGTCGCAGAGGGCGAAGGCGTGGCTGATGACGACCTTGCCGGTGTAGCCGAGGGCGCGGGTGCGCTCGATGATCATGTCGAAGGTCTTGACGCCGAGGTCGCCGCCGTCGTGGAGGTGGATGTCGATCTCGGCGCCGTGCTTCTCGGCGAGCGCGAAGACGAGGTCGAGGTGTCGTTCGGCGTCGCCGTCGAAGCCTTCGGGGTCGATGCCGCCGACCGATTTGACGCCCGCGGCGAGGGCCTCGTCCATGAGCTCGGCGGTGCCGGGGCTGGCGAGGATGCCGGTCTGGGGGAAGGCGACGAGTTCGACGTCGATGCGCCCGTCGAGGCGTTCGACGGCTTCGCGCACGGCGTGGACGGCGCCGATGCCGATGCCCGGGTCGATGTCGACGTGCGAGCGGGCGTGGGTGGTGCCGGAGACGCACATGTTCGTGAGCAGCGCGGTGATGAAGTCGGCGTTTGGGATGCCGAACTCGGCGCGGCGCTCGGCGCCGTACGCGATGGCGGCGGCGAGGCCGGGCCCGGCGGTGCGCGGGACCCAGGGGCCGCCCCAGAGGGTCTTGTCGACGTGGGCGTGGGCGTCGACGAGGCCGGGGATGACGACGGCGCCGCCGAGGTCTTCGACGTGTGCGCCTTCGGCGGGAATCGCGTCGGCGACGGCCTCGATCCTGCCGTCCTTGACGAGCAGGTCGGTGCGTCCTTCGCGGCCCCAGAGCCGGGCGTCGCGCAGCAGCAGGTCGGTCATGTCAAGATCCTCTCGCCTCAGGTCCCGCCATTAGCGGTATACCACTAATAGCGACCGTATACCGTTGACTTGACCCCGGCCACCGGCCGGGCCCGTGGAGAGAGCGACGTCATGACCCGAGCCGAACAGGTCTACCAGTCCCTGCGCGAACGCATCGTCACCCTCGGCCTGGAACCCGGTGCGCGCCTTATCGAACGCGACCTCGCCGCCGAGTTCGAGGTCTCCCGCATCCCGCTGCGGGAGGCCCTGCAGCGCCTGGCCGCCGACGGCCTCGTCACGACGGTCCCCGGCCAGGGCAGCATCGTCACCGTCCCCACCCCCAAGGACATCGAAGACCTCCTCGACGTGCGCGCCGGACTCGAACCGCTCGCCGCCCGCCTCGCCGCCGCCGGAGCCGGACCCGAAGCGCTCGCCCGCCTCCGCGAACTCGTCCGTCCCCAGGCCGATCCCGAAACGCTCACCGAGGCGAACGCGGCCTTCCACCGCGAGATCACCGCCGCCGCCAACAACCCGCTGCTCGCGCAGATCATGGGGCCGCTCGAGGCACGCATGCGCTGGCTGTTCCACCTCTCGGTCGAACGCGACCCCGACCGGCAGCGCCTCGAGCACGCCGAACTGCTCGAAGCGCTCCAAGCCCGCGACCCCGACCGGGCGGCCGCGATCGCCCTCGCGCACGTCGAGGACGGGCGCGGCCCGACCCTGGAGGCGACGCGGCGGTGGCGCCTGGAAGCCGTGGACGCCAAGGAGGCCACGAAGACCCGGCGCCGCAGGGTCAGCGCCTGATCAGCCCCTGCTGGACCGCGACGGCCACCGCGGCGGTCCGGTTGTCCACACCCAGCTTGGCGAAGATGTGGACGAGGTGGGTCTTCACCGTGGCCTCGGTGACGAAGAGCCGCTGGGCGATCTGGCGGTTGCCCAGGCCCTCCGCCAGAAGCGAGACGATCTCCGACTCACGGGTCGTGAGCGGTGCGCGGCCCGAGCGGACCTGGTCCATGACCCGCATCGCCACCTTCGTCGACAGCGCGCTCTCCCCTCGCGCGGCCGCCCGGATCGCGGCGAACAGCTCCTCGGGCGGGCACGCCTTCAGCAGGTAGCCCGTGGCACCCGCCGCGACGGCGCGGCGCACGTCCGCATCGGACTCGTACGTCGTCAGGACCAGGACGCGCGGCGGCTCGGGCAGGGCCAGGAGCGCTTCGGTGACGGCGACGCCGTCGGGGCCGTCGCCGAGCTGGATGTCCATGAGCACCACGTCCGGGCGCGCGCCGCTGATCGCGGCCTCGGCGTTGTCGGCCTCGCCGACGACCTCCATGTCCGCCTCGCCGTCGACGAGCGCGGCCAGCCCCGCGCGCACCACCGGGTGGTCGTCGACCAGGAACAGCCGCATCATGCCTCCTCGTGGCGCAGCAGCGGGATCGTGGCGGCGACCGTGGTGCCGCCGCCGGGACGCGACTCGACGGCGAGCGTCCCGCCCGCCTTCGCGAGCCGGTCGCGCATGCCCGGCAGGCCGAAGCCCCGGCCCGGCGCGGTGCGGTCGGGGTCGAAGCCCCGGCCGTCGTCGTGGACGTCGAGGGCGACCGCGTCGCCCACATAGGAGAGCGTGAGGACGGCCCGGTCCGCGCCCGAGTGCTCGACCGTGTTCGCAAGGGCCCCTTGGGCGACGCGCAAGAGCACGGCGTCCACGTCCTCGCCCGTGACGGCCGGGACCCCTTCGACGCGCAGGCGCGTGGCCAGCCCGGTACGGCGCTCGGTGTCGGCGCACAGCTCCCGCAGCGCCTCGGGGAGCGTGCGGCCCTCGAGGCGAGCCGGACTGAGGTCGCGCACGAACCGGCGGGCCTCGGCCAGGTTCTCCTCGGCGACCGCAGCCGCCTGGCCGGCGAGGGCGCGGGCCCGGTCGGTCCCCCACGAGCGGTCGGCGGCCTGCAGCAGCATGAGGATGCTGGAGAGGCCCTGCGCGGTCGTGTCGTGGATCTCGCGGGCGAGCCGCTCGCGCTCCTCCAGGGCCCCGGCGCGCAGCTGCTCGGCGGCGAGGGAGTCCTGGGCGGCGACGAGGTCGTCGATGAGCTGCTCGCGTTCGCGGATCTCGTGCTGGAGGGCCCAGAACACGGCCGTGATCATCGCGGCGATGCCGATCGGGGCGAGCACCAGGCTCGGCTCGTCCACGATCGCGACACGCAGCTGCCCCGCGATGACGGCGACCGTGAGCACCGCCGCCGCCGCGACCGTGGCCTTCGCCGGGAGGAGCCGCAGGCACAGGAAGTACAGCGGCACCGCGCACCACGCGAACGACGGCGCGAGGATCACCAGCCCGATGTAGACGGTGAGGACGAGGCCCAGCCACACGTGCAGCGCCGAGCCGAGCCGGTCCCACAGGGCCACGCCGCAGCCGTAGAGGACCGCGAGGAGGAACGCCCCGGCCAGCGCCAGCTGGTACCGGTCGGTGATCTCGTGGCGCACCACCACGCGCGCGGCCGACGCGGCGAGCAGCAGGTAGAACCCCGCGTGCATCGCCCCGTTGAGCCAGGTCCGCTCCCCCACCGCGCCTCCTCCGGGCCAGCCTAGGTGCCCGCGCGCGGGCGTGCGCGGGCTTCGGGATCGAGCGTGCCCGGGCCGCAGGCGGGCCGCATCAATCGAAAGGTTGACGGACCGGGTCAACCGCCCGGCGCGCGAAGACCCGTCTTCGGCTCGATGCCGCGCGGCCGCGTGCGCCGGAGCATTGAGCGCATCGGCGGAAGTCGCCGTGGGGCAGGCGGAGGGCCGGGAAGGCCCGGTCCTCCGCGTCCCGGATCTCGAGGAGACAGCCATGAACGCCACGCCCGTCAACCTTCGCAAGCGCGTCGCCATCGGCGCGGTCACCGGTCTCGCCGTCGTCGGCGGCCTCGTGGGCATCAGCGCCTACGCCTCGCCGGTCGCCGAAGCCGAACCGGTCAACGCCGTCGCCGTCGCCGACGTCCAGGAGAGCGCCGTGACCAGTGCGAACACGCTCACCAACGAGGCCGCGCAGGCCGTGCTCGAAGCCGCGCAGGCGAAGGCGGACGAGCTGGAGCAGCGCGTCACCGTCACCATCGTGGACCGCAACGGGAACATGATCGCCATGGTCAAGGGCGACGGCGCGGGCCCGCAGAGCCCCGACTCGGCCGAGCGGAAGGCCTACACGGCCGTGTCCTGGAACCAGCCGACCAGCGCCCTCGCGAAGAACGTCAACGGCAACGGCCCGTCGATCGCGGACATCCCCGGCACGCTGTTCCTCGCGGGCGGCGTTCCGGTCACTGTGGACGGCGCCCCGGTCGCGGGCATCGGCGTCGGCGGCGCCCCGAGCGGCGACATCGACGAAGAGATCGCCAACGCTGGCCTCGCGGCCCTCGCGGAACTCGACGACTAATGCAGCCGCGCAAGGGGATCGGGCGCAGGGCGGTGATCGCCGCCGGGCTGGGGGCGCTCGCCGCCTGCACCCCGGTCCCCGACGCGCCGCGCGCACCGCGCACCCGCACCCCGGGCCCGGCCCGGACCCCGGCCCCGACCGGCCGCCAGGCCGAGCGGTGGGGCGGGGAACTGCTGGACGCCGCCCGCTCGGGGGATGCCAGGGAGGCGGCGAGGCTCTCGGAGCTCGGCGCCGATATCGAGGTTCAGGACGGGGAAGGCCGCAGCCCGCTGATGGTCGCGGTTCTCGAAGACCATGTGGCCGTAGCGGCAGTGCTCGTGGAACGGGGCGCCGACCCCGACGCGCGCGACGGACTCGGCGACACGCCGTGGGTGAACTGCGGCGTCACCGGTTCGGTCGGGATGATGCGGGCCCTGCTCCCGGCCGGTCCCGACCTGGAGATCCCCAACCGCCGCGGCGGCAGCCCCCTGCATCCGGCGTCCGAGCGCGGGCACGCCGACTACGTGCGGGAAGTCCTGGCCGCCACCGACATCGAAACGGTCATCGACCGCGTCAACTACAACGGCTGGACGGCCCTCCTCGAAGCGGTCGCCCTCGGCGACGGCGGCGGACCGCACCAGGAGATCGTCGCCCACCTGCTCGACGCCGGAGCCGACCGCTCGAGCCGCGACCGCCACGGCCGCACCGCCCTCGAAGTCGCACGCCGATTCGGCTACACCGAGATCGCGGCGCTACTCGAAGCCTCCGCATAGGCCGACCGGTCGATCCGGAACCGCCACGGCCACACTCCGACCGATCGTCCACCGACCTGCTCGAACACCGCGATGTCAGACCCGTGTGGGATCGTCGTCGTATTTCTTCGGTTGGTCGGAGGCGGATGCGGGTGGGAAGGGGCACGCCCTACATCCCGGCCGCCGCCCGGCGGGACCCGGCGGGCTGCCTCCATCGCCGGCCCGCTCCGCCGCCGCTCAGCGCCACAGGCTGTGCAGCGCGATCTCCAACTCACCCAGCATGTTGCGCAGCAACGGCATCGACAGGCCGATCACCGTGCCCGGGTCGCCGTCGATGCGGTCGATGAACGCCGAACCGTAGCCGTCGAGCGTGAACGAACCCGCCACGTGCAGCGGCTCGCCCGTCGCCACGTACGCCGCGATCTCCTCGTCCGAGACCTCCGCGAAGTGCACCTCGGTCCCGGCCGAACGCACGATCTGCCGGTCGGCCGCCACGTCGATGAGGCAGTGCCCCGTGTACAGCGTCCCCGAGCGGCCGCGCATCCGCTTCCACCGCGAGGTCGCCTCCTCGGGCCCCTCGGGCTTGCCGAGCACCTCGTGCCCGAAATGCAGCACCGAGTCGCACCCGAGCACCAGCGAATCCGGGCCGACCAGGTTCAGGACGGCGTTCGCCTTCATCTCGGCGAGCGTCGACGCCAGCTCGGCCGGGTCGTGGCCGATCACGCGGCTCTCGTCGACGCCGGAGACGATGACCTGCGGCTCGATCCCGGCCGCCTTCAGCAGCTCGCGCCGCGCGGGCGACTGCGAGGCGAGGACGAACGGACGACTCAACGGTCCATGCCCCTGCGGGCCGGGACCGCCGCCTCACGCCAGGACCGGCGCACCCGCAGCCTCAGGCCCGGGTTCGACCACGCGGCCCGGCGGCTCGGCGCCTCGGACTCCTCGACCGGGCGCGGCAGGGCCGTGATCAGCCCGACCAGCGCCGCCAGCTCCTCGTCAGAGGGATTGCCACGGACGACCTTGAGTTCCAGACTCATCAGAACCTCGCCTGTCATTCGTCGGTATTCATTCGCCGGTGCTCACTCATCGATGTCGAATTCGCGGTGCACCCGCTCCCAGAAGCCGTCGCGGACCCAGATCCGCGCTTCCGGGTGGTCGCGTAGAGAGTATCCGAGTTCCTTCTCGGCTTCCACCAGCAGCTCCTTGTCGATGACCGTGGGCAGCTGCGGGCCGGGCAGGAGGTCCGCTATGTTGTCCGGCCCCCTGGTCAGGAGCCACTTGTGGCCCACGTACTCCCCGATCTGCCGCACCGTCTCGGGGTCGAGCTTCTCGCCGGTCTGCGTGGTGCGCACGAACTTCGGCCGGGCCGACTCGGCCTGCGCGAGCGCGTCGGCGGCGTTCATGGTCACGGCCACGGACTGGCGCTGGCCGAACACGGCGGCCGGGCTCGGCACGCGCGGCTCCGGCTGCGTCATCGGCGCCCCGACCATGCTGTACGTCGCCGCGGCGGCGGTACCGCTCTTCGTGAAGTACGCGCGCAGGTCCTCGGCCTCGATCGTGGCGACCGTGTCGGACTCCCACACCAGGCGCTCGGCCTGGTTGGTGCCGTAAGGCGGCTCGACGCCCCACAGGTGGACGCGCACGCCGTAGGCCTGCGCGACCTCGACGGCGGGGACCATGTCCTCGTCGCCGGCGAGGAGGATCGCCTCGTGCACGGCGTGGTGGCGGGCGAGCAGTTCCAGGTCGGAGCGGATCTGGGCGTCGACGCCCTTCTGCTGCCCGCGCGAGTTGAGGTTCCCGAGGCGGACCTTCACGAACTCCATGTTCGCGATGACCCGCTGGTCCACCGTGGGGACGCGGTCGCGGGCGGCGTCGAACCAGTACAGGCGCAGCAGCTCGCCGTCGGAGAGGTGGTGGGCGGCCCGTTCGATGAGGGATTTGATGAGCTTCTCGGCGTCGACGCGGTAGTCGCGCCGGGAGGTGGCGTCGAGCAGGAGCTCCGCCGCCGCCGCGTAGAGGTAGCCGACGTCGATCAATATGGCGTACCGCCGGGACGGCAGCCCTGGCAGCATCCCTCCGATAGGTGTCATGGCCCACTCCCAACGTCGGGCGGGACGAATTGTCCCGCTTCCCCCAGCTGTATAAGACGGTACCCGGATCGCACCCCAGGGATGGGAGTGGTGCGCGTCGCTTCGCGTGGCACGGCGGTTTCCCCCGGTCGCGGGCGGGGCGGGGACGGCGGACGCGTGGGGGTCTCACCGGATCGGGTGAGAGGGAACGGAAAAGGGGCGGCGCGGACCGGACGCGCGCACGGCTCGCAAGCGCCGCCGCGGCCGGTCCTCGCCGCCCCCGCGTCCTTGCTACAGCGGGATGTTGCCGTGCTTCTTCGCGGGCAGCTCGTCGCGCTTGGAGGCGTTCATGCGCAGGCCGCGCACGAGCATCGCGCGCGTCTCGCGCGGCTGGATGACCGCGTCGATGAGGCCGAGCTCGGCCGCGACGTACGGGTTGTTCAGCTTCTCCTCGTACTCGCCCATGAGCTCGGCGCGCTTGGCCTGCTCGTCGTCGGCCTTCGCCAGTTCGCGGCGGTACAGGATGTTGACCGCGCCCTGCGAGCCCATGACCGCGATCTCCGCGGTCGGCCACGCCAGGCACAGGTCCGCGCCGACGCCCTTGGAGCCCATGACGCAGTACGCGCCGCCGTAGTCCTTGCGGCACACCACGGTCAGCTTCGGCACGGTGGCCTCGGCGTACGCGTAGATGAGCTTCGCGCCACGGCGGATGATGCCGTCGTGCTCCTGGGAGGTGCCGGGCAGGAAGCCCGGGACGTCCACGAAGGAGATGATCGGGATGTTGAAGGCGTCGCAGAAGCGGATGAACCGCGCGGCCTTCTCCGAGGCGTCGATGTCGAGGCAGCCCGCGAAGTGCATGGGCTGGTTGGCGACCACGCCGACGGGCTTGCCGTCGAGGCGCCCGAAGCCGGTGATGATGTTCTTCGCGAACAGCGCCTGGGTCTCCAGGAACTCGCCCTCGTCGAGGACGGACTCGACGACCTTGTGCATGTCGTAGGGCTGGTTCGCCGAGTTCGGGATGACCGTGTCCAGCGCGAGGTCGTCGGCGGTCAGGTCGAGCTCGAAGTCCTTCGACTCGTACGCCGGGGGCTCGTCGAGGTTGTTCGACGGCAGGTACGACAGGAGGTGCTTGACGTACTCGAGCGCGTCGCCCTCGTCCGAGGCCAGGTAGTGGGCGTTGCCGGCCACCGCGTTGTGGGTGCGGGCGCCGCCCAGCTCCTCCATGCCGACGTCCTCGCCGGTCACGGCGCGCACGACGTCCGGTCCGGTGATGAACATGTGCGAGGTCTGGTCGACCATGATCGTGAAGTCGGTGATCGCGGGCGAGTACACCGCGCCGCCCGCGCACGGGCCCATGATGAGCGAGATCTGCGGGATCACGCCCGAGGCGCGCACGTTGCGGAAGAAGATCTCCGCGTAGCCGCCGAGGGACGCGACGCCCTCCTGGATGCGGGCGCCGCCGGAGTCGGAGATGCCGATGATCGGGCGGCCGGTGCGCAGCGCCAGTTCCTGGATCTTCGTGATCTTCTCGCCCGAGACCTGCCCGAGCGAGCCGCCGAGGACGGTGAAGTCCTGCGCGAACACGCACACCTCGCGGCCCTCGATGGTGCCGTAGCCGGTGACGACGCCGTCGCCGTAGGGCCGGTTGGCCTCCATGCCGAAGCTCGTGGAGTGGTGGCGGCGCAGGCTGTCCAGCTCGACGAACGACCCCTCGTCGAGCAGCTGCTCGAGGCGTTCGCGAGCGGTGCGCTTGCCCTTCTCGTGCTGCTTCTCGATCGCCCGGGGGTTCCCGGTGGCCGCTTCTGAGAGACGCTCGGCCAGGTCGGCGAGCCGCCCGGCGGTCGTGTGGAAGTCGATGTCGGTCACGCTTCGGATCGTATCGACTGCCGCAGTGGTTACGCTATGCGCGTGGACACACCGATGAGAAAGCCACTGGACCGGCACGAGCTCTGGTCGCTGTTGTCGGAGAAGTCCGACTTCTGGACCGAACTCGATGTGGTGCAAGTCACGGGATCGACGAACGCGGACCTCGCCGCTGCCGCCAGGCACGGCGCGCCCGAAGGGAAGGTCCTCATCGCCGAGGAGCAGGCGAGCGGCCGCGGCCGCCTCGACCGGCAGTGGATCAGCCCGGCCCGCGCCGGGCTCACCATGTCCTTCCTCCTGCGCCCCACCCTCCCCCGCGAGCAGTGGGGCACCTTGAGCCTCCTCACCGCCGTCGCCCTCGAAGAGGCGCTCAAAGCCGTGTGCGGCGTGCACCCGAAGCTCAAGTGGCCCAACGACATCCTCCTCGACGGACGCAAGGTCTGCGGCATCCTCGCCCAGGTCGAGGGCAACGCCGTGATCGTCGGCGCGGGCCTCAACGTCTCCCTCACCGAGGACGAGCTGCCCGTCCCCGAGGCCACCTCGCTCGCGATCGCCGGAGCCTCGACCCTCGACCGCGCCCAGATCGCCGCGGCCTTCCTCGCGCACGTCGCGGCCGTCTACGCGACCTGGAACGAGCAGGGCCCCGCGTCCGTCATCGAACGCTGGCGCCGGAATTCGGCGACCCTCGGACGCCATGTGGCGGTATCGTTCCCCAACGGCCGCAACCTCAGCGGCCGCGCCGTGGGCATCGACGGCAGCGGCTGCCTCGAGGTCGCCGCCGAAGACGGCACCGTGGAGACCGTCGCCGCCGGCGACATCGTCCACCTGCGGCCCCAGGACTGAGGGGCCGCGCAGCACAGGGAAGGAGCGGCCATTGGCGGACCGCGCGCACCACGACCGGGCGCCCAGCGACGGCCGCGACTCCCGGTGGGCCCGGCAGCCTCCGGGACCGACCGGCCTCGACCCCGCGTCCGAAGTGCTCTACCGGCTCCTGCTGTCCAAGACCGACGCGTCGGCCTCGCAGCTCGCCGCCGACGCCGGGCTCGACCCGAGCCGGGCCGGGGACCTCCTCATGCGCCTGGTCGACGACGGCTTCGCCACGATGGTCGCCGACTCCCGCTTCCGCGCCGTCGGCCCCGACGCCGTCCTCGGCGCGCGCATCGCCAGCCAGCTCGGCGACGTCCTCGGCGAGTACGAGGCCCTGCGCGAGCTCCTCGAGATCCACCGCACCGGGCCCGGCCCCAGCGGCGAGCAGGGCGGCTGGGAGGTCGTCTCCGGCCCCGCCGCGATCCGCTCCCGCCTGCGCCAGCTGAAGGGCGCCGCCGAGAAGAGCCTGCGCACGTTCGTGCGCCCGCCGATGGTCCTGCCCGTGCCCGAAGCGGCCCTCCACGAGGACCTGCAGGCCCGCGGCGTCTGCCACCGCGTCCTGTTCGACCGGGCGGTGCTCGACATCGACCCGTACTCCGACTACCTGCGGCACGCGCTCGCTTCGGGCGACGAAGTGCGGTTCGCCAAGCGCCTGCCGCTGAAACTGCTGGTCGTGGACGACAAGACCGCACTCATGGAGGAGGCGGGCAGTCGCCCGAAGGCGATCGTGACGAGCAACCGCTCCATCGTGGAGCTCGCGGGCTCGCTGTTCGACCAGCTGTGGTCCACCGGCATCCCGGCGACCTCGGACGCGGGCGGCGCGGAGCGGCTCGACGAGGACGACGCGGTCCTGCTGGGGCTCTTGATCGCCGGGCTGACCGACCAGTCGATCGCGTCGAAGCTGGGGATCGGGCTGCGGACCGTGCAGCGGCGCGTGCGCGATCTGATGGACCTGGCCGATGTGGACACCCGGATCCAGCTGGGCTGGCACGCGGCGAAGAACGGCTGGGTCCCTTAGGGCCGGTCCCGTTGACGCTCGGCCCCTTCACGCTGCGCCCCTTGCGAACGCGAACGGCACACGGGTTCGCGGCTTTCGCCTGAATCGTGGGGCGAACTGCGGTGCCTCGGTGTTGTACTGTGCTTTTGACATCGGTACCAGCGGCGCGAGCCGTGTACGAGTATTGCCCCCGCCCGTTCTCACTCCTGGAGGTCCGCAGTGGGATATCCCGACGATCAGCTCGCCCGCGGTGAAGTGGTCAAGCTGCACACCCGCCCGCACTGGAAGGAAGGCGTCGGCCCGGTCCTGTGGTTCGTCGTCTTCCTGGCGATCGCGGCCATCGCGATCACGTTCACGGCCCGCATCGACGAGTCCTGGTCGATGTGGCTGATCCTCGCCGAGGTCGTCATCTTCCTGGCGCTGCTCATCTGGCTGTCGGTGCTGCCTTGGATCCGCTGGCGCTCGACCCACTACGTCATCACCGACCAGCGCATCATGTGGCGCGAGGGCCTCGTGACCCGCGAGAGCCGCCACATCCCGCTGGCGCGCGTGAACACCGTGTCGTACACCCAGAACGTGTGGGAGCGGATCTTCGGCTTCGGCGACATGAACATCGACTCGGCTTCGGACGACGGCGAGATCAACCTGATCGACGTCCCGAAGGTCGACAAGACCAAGGCGCTGCTGTACCAGCTGGCCGAGGACGACCGCTCGCGCCGCGCGGGCGAGGGCGACGGCTCCTGACCCAGGCGTGACGAAAGGCCCGTGCCGACTCGGCGCGGGCCTTCTGCGTTATTTCGCTTCGGCGAGTTCGGGCTGGTGGCGGAAGACCCAGGTGCGGTAGGCGAAGAACCGGAAGACCGAGCCGAGGCCGACGCCGACGACGTTCGCGGCGATGTTCACGGCGAGGTCGGTGCCGAAGACCTCGGGCCAGACCTGGGCGAGGCCGGAGTTGGCCCACAGGCACGCGAGGGCGATGAGCAGGCCGATGCCGTTGAAGAAGAAGTAGAGCGCGTACTGGCGGTGGGCGGCGGCGCTGCCGCGGCGCTCGCGCCAGGTCCAGTGGCGGTTGCCGAAGAACGCGGCGGTCATCGCGACGACCGCGGAGATGATCTTGGCGTACCAGTAGGACCAGTCGAGGCCGAGGAACATCAGGTTGAACAGCCCGATGTCGATGACGTAGGCGACGCCGCCGACCCCGGCGAAGCGGATGAGCTCGGCGGCGTGGCGCATGACCCAGCCGGTGGCGCGCTCGAACAGACCCGGGATGCCGCGGCGGGCCGGACGCTGCGGCGGAGTCTCAGTGGAGGTCGACATCAAGCCACAGCCTACCTGGAACGGGCCGGGAGCGATACGCCTGAGGACGCCTCACGGTGCTTATCCGGTGGTCTCGTCCCCCACCGGGGCGGCCACCGCGACCACGCCGACGGTGAACGGGTCGTCGCCGCGTTCGAAGCGGATCACGGCGTCCTCGCCGGTGTCGACGCGGTAGACGTTGACGTCGACGCCGAACGCATACCAGTCCGGGTTCTCAACGGCCCCATGGGCATGGCAGGTGGCAGGCTCGCCGAGTCCCTGGTCCCCGGCGCTGAGGCCGTCGCCGCCGCGGTAGCGCGAGCCGCCCCACAGGGTGGCCGCGATCTGGACCTCGCCGCCGTCCTCGACCTCGATCTCGGTGTCGGCCGAGCGCGGCCCGTCGTAGACGGCGACCTCGGTGGCCGGCGCGCCCGGTTCGGCGTAGACCACCGTCAGCGACCAGCCCGCCCAGCGCCGCTCGACGCAGTCCGCGCCCAGGTCGATCGGCCAGTGCTCGCACTCGGAGGTCGGCAGCGCGTGGTTGTCGGTGGCGACCCAGTACTCGCCGCCGCCCGTCACGAGGTCGGTGACCTCGACGAACGCCTGCTGCCCGGGTTCCATGCCGCGCACCGCGTCCGCGCTCAGGTCGGTCCAGGACCCGCCCGGCCCCGCGAGCGCGACCTCCGTCGGCAAACTGTCCTCGACCCCCGCCCAGTACAGGCCCGCCCACTCGACCGCTGCGCCGCCGGGGACATCGAGCACGGCCCCCGAGACGGCCTCGCCTTCACGGCCCGGCGGCGCGGTCTCTGGCTTGTACGCCTTCATCGGCCAGTGCTCGCCCGCGCCGATCTGGACGGCCTCGCGGCAGCCGGGGACCGAGCACGTCAGCCAGGTGTTCCCGGCGGCGGTGACGCCGGTGGCGTCGACGCTCGCGAACCCGACCTCGCTCCCGGCGGGCGCGATCGGCACCTGCAGCGCGGTGGTCCCACTGATGCCCGGGCCCTCGACCGCGACCTCGAACGTCTGGTAGCCGCTCACGTCCTCGCCGATCAGGATGCGCACGTTGGCTTCCGCCGGGTCGGGCATCGCCTCGATCGCGCAGTGGACGACCGCGCCGTCCTCCGCGCAGGTCCAGCCCGGATCGGCGGACTCGGAGGCGAGCGTGATCCCGGCGGGCATGGTGATGTCGAGCGTGACGCGCTCAGAGGCGGCAGTCTGGCCCCGGCCCTGCCGCACACCCGTGACCTCGGTCCAGGCGGCCGCGCCGTCCCCGCTTCCGGCGCTCTCAGCGGTGACGGCGCCGTCGCGCTGGTCGGCGGACGCTTCCGCCGCTCCCCCGGACCGCTCCGTCGCGGGGGCGTAGCCGCCGCCGCGCCGCTCGGCCGCCCCGGCGCCCGGGTCCGCCTGCGCTGCTTCCGTTTCGCTCGGGTCCGCTTGCCAAGATCCCGTCGCGCTCGGGTCCGCCGACCCGGATTCGGTCGCCGACCGGTCGGCGACCGGCGCGTAGCCGCTGCCGCTCGGGGCTTCGAGCTTGATCGGGAGGACCGCCTCGCCGCCTGCGACGAGGCCGCTCGAGCCGAGCCCGTGCGCGATCGCGTAGGCGGCCGGGGCGGCGGCGGGCGGCTCGGACTCATCCTCGGGTTCCGGGCTCGGTTCGGCCGGGTCCTCGGGTTCAGGCTCGGGGTCCGGTTCCGGCGGCTGCGGACCCGGCGTCTGGGGCTCCTCCTCCGGCTCGGCCGGTTCGACCACCGAGTCCTCGGGGGCGGCCTGCGGCTCGGGCTCCTCCTCGTCGCCGGTAAGCGCGAAGACCGCCACGGCGGCGGCGACCGCCACAGCCGTACCCGTGGCGACAGTGCCCTTGGTGCCCAGCTGCTGCACGATCCGGCGGATCCAGTTCGCCACCGCCTTGAACGGGGTGAACAGGAACGCGAGCGCCCCGCCGAAGGCGATCCCGGCGGCCGAGACCGCGCCCGCCGCCAGGTACGGCGAGGCCGCGCCGCCGAGGAAGATCACCGCGATGACGCCGCGGAGCCCTGAGTTCAACTCGGTGAGCTCGGCGAACAGCAGGTTGCAGGTGACGCACGAGTCGAGGTGGTCGTCCACTTTCGACGCGTCGCGCTCGCCGAGCTTGCCGCGCACGCGCGCGCCGATGCGATCGACCGTCCAGCGGCACTCCTCGCGCGGCGAGTCGGCCGCGTGCTCGCTCAGGTAGTTCTGGCGCAGCTTCTCGCGGGCGCGGTAAGCAAGGGCGGAGACCCCGTTCGGGGTCATGCCGAGCATCGTGGCGATCTTGGCCGGGGAGTCCTCCTCGACCTCGGTGTGCCACAACACCATCCGCCAGCGCTCGGGGAGCTTCCCGAAGGCGAGGGCGGCGTAGCGGCGCTCTTGGCCCTCGACGGCGGGGTCGACGTAGATCTCGCCGGAGTCGTGGGCGGTGATGTCGTCGGTGAACTCGACCTTCTTGTCGCGGCGCACGCGGTCGTAGAAGGTGTTGCGGAGGGTCTGGAGCATGTAGGGCCGGAAGGCGAGGTCGGGGCCGCCGCCTTCGCGGAAGGTGTGGAGGAGCTTGGCGAACGCCTCGGAGACGAGGTCGTCGGCGCCCGCGGGGTCGCGGGAGAGGATGCGGGCGAGGCGGCGCGCGGAGTGGACGTGGCGCTCGTAGAGGACGGCGTAGGCCGTGGTGTCGCCGCCGCGGGTGGCGGCGATGAGCTCGGGGTCGGAGCGGGTCTCGGGGCCTTCGCCGGGCTCGGGGTCGAGGTGGCGGGAATCGCCGGCGGGGACGGTCTCGGGCATCGTTCGCCGGTGCTCCTTCCATGTTGCGCCGAGCTCGTACGATCGGGGGGCTCGGGTTTGTTCGCTCGCGGGCCTTCGAGTGGAGGAATACTCGTTGTCCCCGTAGACGAGCCTTCCTTGACTTAACGATCGAGTACGCCTCGAGTTGCGCCCGTTCAGCCGTTCGGGCAAGGTTCCGGCGAACTGGACATTGCTGCGAGTTTAGGGCAAAAACCCGGCATAACTATGAATTGTGATGTGATTGTGACCAGGTGTGATCGTATTGGGACTTCCCGCCCTGGTTCCAGTCAACTGTCGGAATTACGTCAGGCGATTGCGTACAGTTTGCTAACGCATTCCCGGCCGACAACGACGCAAGGGAGGTGAACGATGCCCGCATCGGTCCTGCTCGCGCTCCTCGCCGCCACGGCCCTGCTGGCCCTGACGCCCGCGCTGGTGCGCCGCTACGACCCCGACGAGCGCATGATCGCCGACCGGGCCTCGTCCGACGCCCGCGTCCTCGACCGCGAAGGCCACCGCCCCACCCGCCCGACCTCGCACGACACCGCCGACCTCGGCCTCGAAGCGCACAGCCCCGACCAGGCCCGGGACGGCCACTCCCTCGACGAACTCCTCGACGGCCAAGGCCTTCCCGCGCAATCGAACTCACGCGGGTGGGAGCGGCGCGGCACGCGCCGCGGCGACTCGGTACGGTTGGAGGCCGACGAGTCGTACTCCGGCGAGGACCCCGAGATGCACGAGCAGGCCAGGCTCCGGCAGATGCGCGCCGAATGGTGGCGGCGGCGGCACCGCCGCATCCTCTACGTGCTCATCGCACTCACCGTGCTCGAACTCGCGGGTGTCGCGATCGCAGGCCCCGGCTTCTGGATCGGCGCGGGCCTCTCCGCGGCCGCCCTCGGCGGCTACGTGTACTTCCTGCGCGACCGCGCCAAGCGCCGCCGCCCCCGCCGCAGGCCCAAGGCGATGATCACCGCCGAGCCCGAGCACGACGAGGTCGGCCCGCCCACCTACGTGCCCGAGCAGCCCGACGGCGACGAAGACGACGAGGACACCGTCCCGCGCGAGTCGTACCTGTTCGAGAACGGCACGCTCGGCGACGAGCCGTCCCCGCCGCCGCGCCCGGACCCGCGCCGCCCCGACGGCCCCGCCGGGGTCCGCGGCCGCTCCTACGAGGCCCCGGCGAAGCTCGAGCGCTAGCGCCAGTGTCGTTCCATGAAGCAGAGCACACCGGAGCTGCGGCTAAACTTGCCCGGTTATGCCTGATGAGGAACCGCAGCACCGCCACATCCTGACGTTCAACTTCCGTCAAGGACGCAACAAGCCCCGCCACGACGAGGCCTTCGCGCGCCTGTGGCCGCGCTACGGCCTCGACTGGGAGCCGGACGAGGGCCGCGTCGACTTCGCGAAGCTGTTCGGCCGCACCGCCCCCGTGATCCTCGAGATCGGCTCGGGCAACGGCGAGGCCGCCGCCGCGATGGGCGACGCCGACCGCGACCGGGACCTCCTCGCCGTCGAGGTCTACCCGCAGGGCATCGCCGACCTCATGGACCGCGCCGAAGCTCGCGGCCTCACCAACCTGCGGATCTACCAGGGCGACGCCCTGCCGCTGCTGTGGAACGGCATCGCGCCCGGCTCGCTCGACGAGATCCGCGTGTACTTCCCCGACCCGTGGCCGAAGAAGCGCCACCACAAGCGCCGCATCATCCAGGCCGAGCACGTCAGGACCATGGCCGGGCTCCTGCGCCCCGGCGGCGTCATCCACTGCGCCACCGACATCGCCGACTACGCCGAGCAGATGCTCGAAGTGCTCACGGCCGAACCGGCCTACGAGAACACCGCCGACGGCTTCGCGCCGCGCCCGGACCACCGCCCGGTCACCAAGTTCGAGCGCCGCGGCGTCAAGGCCGACCGCGAGATCTTCGACCTCATCTTCCGCAAGCGCTGAACGGCCCGGGCATACAGGGAACCGCGCAGCACCTTGGTAGCCGAGGGCTGCGCGGTCGATACGTCTTAGGAACCGGGGAAACGCGTCCGCATCAGGCCGAACGCTCGTGACCGAACCATTCGAGCGGCTGCCCGGTCACGGCCGCGACGCACTCGAAGTCGCGGTCGCGGTGCAGCAGGGTGAGATCGTACTGTTCGGCGGTGGCGGCAAGCAGCAGGTCCACCGGACCGGCGCTTCTGTGCTGCCCCTTTCGAGTGAGCGCCTCCTGCACGTCGTTCGCCCGGCGGAACATGCGTTCGTCCATGGGAACCCAGCAGAACAGCGAGGCGAAGTCTCGCGCGTTCTGCTCGCGGTCGTCCCAAGACCGAGCGCTGTAGAAGTACTCCATTTCGATGATCGGGCAGAGTGCGATGAGTCCGGCTTCTGCGACACGGTCCCAGCCGAAGGCGTTTCCGTCATCGTGCATGAGCCTGGCCAGTGCACTCGTGTCGATGAGGTACTTGGCCGGGGTCATCGACGGTAGTTCTTCTTGTCCTCGAAGAGCGAGAGGTCTACCGACCCTGAGGCTGCCGACGAACGCAGCCTCGCCAGCGCCATCGCGCGGCGCCGAGTCTCCAGGATCTCCCGGAGCGCCGTGTTGACGGTCTCCTTCTTGGTCTTGGTGCCGAGGGCCTTGCTAACTTCGGCGACCAGGTCGTCATCGAGATCGATCACAGTGCGGGTCATGACCGCACCTCCTTTGGTATCTACCATGTCGCCAACGTATATACAAAAGTGTACAGCCTGGCGGAGGACACGCCGGGTTGAACAATTTTTCTCGCGCTACGCGGTGAGGCGGCGGTGCCAGGCTGCGGCTGAGGCGTCGGTGAGGGACGCGACCTGGTCGATGACGACGCGCAGGCGCGCGGCGTCGTCGGAGGCGAGCCGCCAGGACTCGGCGAACATCGGTTCGAGGGCGTCGGGGCCCCGGTCGCACAGGACCGCGACGAGCTCCTGCAGGATCTCGCGCTGGCGCGTGTACCAGGTCTCGTCGCTGCGCGGCTGCATGACGTAGCACCAGGCGATGCCCTTGAGCAGCGCGCACTGGACGCGTTCGCGCTCGGGGACGACGAGGTCGGCGTCGTAGCGGTGGAGCCTGCCGTCGCCGAACTGGGCGCGGGTGGCGGTCGCGGCCGCGTTCACGAAGCGGCCCACCATGGTCGAGGTGAAGTTCTTGACGGCCACCATCGCGCCGAACGAGCCGTCGTAGTCGAGGATCCCGGCGAGGACGGGGTCGTGGAGGAGGTCGCGGAGCGCTTCGGCGAGCGCGGCGGGCGACTCGTCGCTGTAGCGGCCGGTGACGGCCTCGCAGACGCGGGCCTGCTCGTCGGGGTCGCGCATGAGCTTGGCGAGGTTGATGTAGCCGCCGTGGAGGCCGTCCTCGACGTCGTGCACCGAGTAGGCGACGTCGTCGGACCAGTCCATGACCTGGGCCTCAAGGCATTTGACGCCTTCGGGGGCGCCGCCGCGCAGCCACGCGAAGACGGGGAGGTCGTCCTCGTAGGCGCCGAACTTGCGCACGCCCGGGCGGGCGGGCCAGGGGTACTTGCAGGTCGCGTCGAGTGAGGCGCGGGTGAGGTTGAGGCCGACGGAGCGGCCGTTCCCGTCGAGGACTTTGGCTTCGAGGCGGGCGAGGACGCGGAGGGTCTGGGCGTTGCCCTCGAAGCCGCCGCAGGGCCCGGCGATCTCGTGGAGGGCGTCCTCGCCGTTGTGGCCGAAGGGCGGGTGGCCGAGGTCGTGGGCGAGCCCGGCGACGTCGACGACGTCGGGGTAGCAGCCGAGCGCGGAGCCCATCTCGCGGGAGATCTGGGCGACCTCCAGGGAGTGGGTGAGGCGCGTGCGCAGGAAGTCGTCGGTGCCCGCGGTGTGGACCTGGGTCTTGTCGGCGAGGCGGCGGAACCCGGCGGAGTGGAGGATGCGGGCGCGGTCGCGCTGGAACGGGGTGCGGACCGAGTCCGGCTCGGCGACCAGCCGCTCCTCGGCGGGCCAGCGCGCCTGGAGGGTGCGGAGAACGGGATCGGTCACGCCATCGAGCGTAGCGCGGCCGATCCCGTCCTATGAGGTGTTGATACCTCGGTTATGCGGTGTTCATCCCTCGGAGGAGAGTGTTAATCCTTCAGGTAGAGGCGCATGACGCCGGTGCCGTCGCCGTCCTCGGCGCCGTGGGCCCACGCGAAGGCCGAGAGCGGTTCGAGGCCTTCGAAGTCGTCGGGGAACTCCTGCCCGGCGCGGTCGAGGTCGACCCAGGCGATGACGGAGCACTCGGCGGGGGTGTTGCCGGAGAAGTCGCGGAAGCGGTCGTCGTCGGCGAGTGTGCCTTCGGCGGTGGCGGACCCGGCGTAGCTGAGCTCGGAGCCGTCGACCTCGACGCCTTCGGGGAGGGGTTCGCCCTCGCTCCAGGTCGTGATGAGGTCTTCGAGCTCCTGGGCGCGGTCGTCGGCGAGGAGGGCGGCGAAGTGGAGGGAGTCGGCGTCGAACTCGTCGCCGGCGTCGAAGTTCCCGCCGCCGCTGAGGGTCGCTCCGGCGAGGAGGCCCGCGAAGTCGCCCACGGCGGACTCCATCTCGCCGAAGTCCGGGCCGTAGGTCTCCTCGATGTACGGGTCGTCCTCGGTTCCGGCGATCCAGTAGCGGTTCTCGAGTTCCGCGTAGCGCTCCTCGTCCTCCGGGGCGAGGGTGCCCTCCCAGTACTGGGCGTCGAGTTCCATGTATTCGGCGTACTCGGCGTCGGTGAGCGGCGCTTCGACCGGTTCGGCAGAGGCGTCGACGCCGTAGAACTCCTCGAAGAAGCCGAGCCAGCCCTGGGTGATCTCGTCGATGTTCTCGGGGACGTAGGCGGCGACGGCGACGTCGGAGGCGGGGAGGGCGCCCATGGTGTCCATGAGGCCTTCGGTGCCGGTCCAGAGGTGGTCGGCGTCGCCGAACATGCGGTAGGTGACCTGGAAGCCCTGGTCGAACGCGGAGAGGCCGTAGATGACGTGGCCTGAGTAGAGGTCCTGGACCGCGTCGCTCTCGGTGCCGGTGGTCATCTCGGCGAGGTCGCCGACGGCCTCCATGTCGATCCAGTGGACGAGGAGCTGGTCCTCGTCGAGCCACTGGCGGGCCTCGCTGTACTGGTCGGACTCGGCGAGGGGCTGGTCGGCCGCTTCGGTCTCGGCGGCGGCGAGGGCGTCGGCCGCGCCTTCCTCGCCGATGACGACGAGGACGTGGTCGTCCTCGACGGTGTAGGCGAACTGCTCCTCTTCGGTGCCGGCGGCGGCGCGGATCTGGGCCATGCCGTCCTCGGCGGCGCCGGAGTCGGTGCTGGCGAGGCTCAGGACGGCGTAGGTCTGGCCGTCGTGCTCCCAGGTGGCGAGGCCGTGGCGGCGTCCGAGCCAGGAGTTGACGTCCTCGTCGGCGTCGACGCCTTCGATGCCGGACTCGTCGATGAAGCCGTCGATGAGCTCGTCGGTGTCGTCGTAGTCCTCGAGGTCATCGAACTTCTGGAGGTGCTCGAGGAGCTTCGGGGTCTGGTCGAACGAGGGGTCGAGGTTGAGCTCGACGTACATGCTGGCGGTGGCCGGGAAGCTCTCGGCCGGGTCCGGGCCGCGGTTCAGGACGAACTTGAACAGGACGACCGCGCCGACGGCGGCGAGGAGCACGACGGAGAGGATCGCGGCGACGGCGACCTTCGGGCCGCGCCCGCGTCCGGAACGGTTGGGCGGCACGGGGACCGGCGTGTACCCGCCGGGCGGAACGTAGGCGCCGGGAGGGCCGTACGCGCCCGGCGGCTGCTGCGGAACACCGGGCTCCACATAGGGCTGGGGCTGGTACGCGCCCGGAGGCGGCCCGTAAGCGCCCTGAGGCGGCTGGTTCGGGTCGCCGGGGTACGGCTGGGGGCTGGCATCGCTCGACATCCTTCGACGCTACGGCTGCTGTGCAACAGCCGTATCCCGGGAACGTGCCAAATGCGACACCGCTTTGCGGACGCGTGAGCGGACGGCGCCGCTGCGGACGCGGCGCCTGTGCGAAAACGGTGACGCTGCGGGGGTGCCGCTAGAACTCGTAGACCTGGCCGGGGCGGACGACCTCGACGGGCCCGGTGTAGGCGGCGCGGGCCTCGGCGAGGGTCTGGTCCCTGGAGTTCCAGGGCTCGACGAGGTGGGTCAGGAGCAGGCGGGCGGCCCCGGACTTCGTGGCGTACTCGCCCGCTTCCTTGCCCGTGAGGTGCACGTCCTTCGGGTTGTCGCGGCCCTCCAGGTAGGAGGCTTCGGCGAGGAGCACGTCGCAATGGGTGCCGAGCGTCTCGAGCGCCTGGCAGGGCCCGGAGTCGGACGTGTACGCCAGGGAGGACCCGGCGTGCTCGACGCGGAGGCCGAACGTCTCGACGGGGTGGGCGACGCGCTCGACACTGACGGAGAGCGGGCCCAGCTCGAACGTGCCGGACTGGAGCTCGCGGAAGTCGTAGACGTCGCGCATCGACCGGTCGCACAGCTCGCCCTGGCCGCCGTAGGCGGCGACGATGCGGTCGGCGACGCCGGTGGGGCCGTAGAGCGGCAGCGGGTGCTTCGGCGCGTTCGAGGCGTAGCGGCGCATGACGGCGTACGCGCAGGCGTCGAAGAAGTGGTCGGCGTGCAGGTGGGTGACGATGACCGCGTCGATCAGGTGCGGGTCGATGTGCTTCTGCAGCTCACCGAGCGAGCCGGTGCCGAAGTCGATGAGCAGCCGGTAGCCGCCCGCTTCGACCAGGTAGGCCGAGCAGGGGGTGTCGGGGGCCGGAAAGGAGCCGGCGCAGCCGATAACCGTCAGTTTCATGGCAGATCACACCTTGTCCAGTACGGCCGCCGCCGCGTTCGGGAACAGGTTCCCCAGGAACCGGCGCGCGGTCCTGGTGAAGGCTTCCGGGTCGCCGGTCGCGAGGAACCGGTGCTCGGCGGGTTCGGTGCGGGCGGCCAGGAGGTCGTGGTCGGTGAGCACGCGGTAGAGTTCGCGCGCGCTCTCGCTCGCGGAGTTCACCAGTGTCACGTCCTCTCCCATCACCAGTCCTATGAGTCCCGACAGCAGCGGATAGTGGGTGCAGCCCAGCACGACAGTGTCGACGTCGGACTGCTGTAGCGGCTCAAGGTACCCCTGGGCGAGGCCCAGGAGCTGTCGGCCGGTTGTCACACCGCGTTCCACGAAATCGACGAACGCCGGGCAGGCGACCCCGATCGCCTTGACGTCCGGGACGGCGTTGAAGGCGTCCAGGTACGCGCCCGACGAGATCGTCGCCGCGGTCCCGATCACGCCGACGCGGCCGTTGCGCGTCGTGGCGACGGCGCGGCGGACGGCGGGCCGGATGACCTCGACGACCGGGATGTCGTAGCGTTCGCGGATGTCGGCCAGCGAGGCCGCCGCGGCGGAGTTGCAGGCGATCACGAGCGCTTTGACCTCCTGTTCGACCAAGTGGTCGCAGACGTCGAGCGAGAACTTGCGGACCTCGGCGATGGGCCGGGGGCCGTAAGGGACGTGGGCGGTGTCGCCGACGTAGACCAGTTGCTCGGCGGGCAGCAGTTCGCTGATCGATCGGGCGACGGTCAGGCCTCCGACACCGGAGTCGAAGATCCCGATGGGCGCGTCGTTCATGGGCTCCGAGCGTACGTCCAAACGGGCCTGGAACGCCCCTGCTCGTCACGGGAATGTCGCCAAAATGACAGGGTGGCGATCACCACAGAATCGGCGTTTCCGTGGTGTTCGTGTCGGACCCGTGGGTCAGAGTCGTGGCAGACGGGATCTCCCCACCCTGGGCGGGAGGTCCGCCCGCGCCGGGCCGCTCCTCCCCCGCGCGCACCGCTTCGCTTGCGCGGCAAGGCCCTCGCGGGGCCTGCCAGCGGAGTCGGCTAGGCGCGCAGCATGACGAACGCGGCGAACAGCGTGATCGTCGAGGCGGCCATGAACATCCACGGCACGCCCTTGAAGCGCAGCGTCGCGAAGGCCATCATCGCCAGGAGCATGCCGATCACGCCGCAGGTGATGAACGCCGGGGTGAACCAGGCGGGGCTGTCGCCGAAGACGCGGAACAGGCCGACGATCGCGGTCGCGACACCGGCGAGCACGAGCACGAGCGCCCACGAGGCGACCCCCGCGAGCCGCCGCAGGCGCACTGCGGGCCTCTCGGGCCGCACCGGGCCGAACTCCTTCGCGGAGGCGATGCCGCCCTGGATCGAGCCGAGCGCGGTCGTCGACGCTTGCGGCGCCGGGCCGCTCGACCAGGCTTCGCCTTCCACGGCCTGCGGCGCCGTGCCCTGCCGCGGCACGTCCTTCGACTTGCGGATCGAGACGGAAGGCAGTTTGAGCTTGCCGGCGGATACCATTCGGCCAGGCTAGCAAGCCACTGAGGACGCCTCAGGATCGCACCGCGGCGGTGCGGCCGAAATCGCCGATACCGGGGACAACCGAACGGGCCCCGAAACATGTCGTACCCAAACGGACCGCGGGCATGGACGACCGAACGGCCGGGCCGCGCCCTCGCGCTACCCGGCCGTCTCGCCGTCTTGTCTCGTTACGCCCAGACCTGGCCGTCGAGGGCGTTCGCCGCCTCGTCCATGCCGTCCGAGTACGCGCCCGTCGACAGGTACTTCCAGCCGCCGTCAGCGACCAGCATCGCGATGTCGGCCGACCGGCCCGCCTTCGCTGCCTCGCGCGCCAGCGCGAGCCCCGCGTGCAGCACCGCGCCCGTCGAGAGGCCCACGAACAGGCCCTCCTCGCTGAGGATCTCGCGGGTGCGCCGCAGCGCGTCCTCGGTGCCCACCGAGAGCCGCCGGTCGAGCACCTTCTCGTCGTACAGCTCCGGCACGAACCCCTCGTCGAGGTTCCGCAGCCCGTACACCAGCTCGCCGTACCGCGGCTCGGCCGCGACGATCTGGACGCCCGGCGCCCGCTCGCGCAGGTACCGGCCGACGCCCATGAGCGTCGCCGTCGTCCCCAGCCCCGCCACGAAGTGCGTGATCTCAGGCAGGTCCCGCAGCAGCTCCGGCCCGGTGCCCTCGTAGTGCGCGGCCGCGTTCGCCGGGTTCGCGTACTGGTTGAGCATCACCAGGTCGGGCCGTTCGGCGCTCATCGCGCGGGCCTTCGCCACGGCCGCGTTCGAACCGCCCGCGGCCGGGGAGAACACGATCTCCGCGCCGAACGCGGTCAGCAGCTGCCGCCGCTCCAGCGACGTGTTCTCGGGCATGACGGCGATGAGCTTGTAGCCCTTGCGCCGCGCCAGCATCGCCACCGCGATGCCGGTGTTCCCCGAGGTCGGCTCCAGGATCGTCGAACCGGGCTGGAGCAGCCCGTCGTCCTCGGCCGCCTCGATCATCTTCGCGGCGACCCGGTCCTTGACCGAGCCGGTCGGGTTCGCGCCCTCGAGCTTCACCCACAGCCGGACGTCCGGCGAGGGCGAGAGCCGCGGGAGTCCGACGAGCGGCGTGTCGCCGAGCGTCGCGGTGATGTCCGTGAAGCGTGCCACGGCCGGTCCCTTCTGCGAACTACATGCCGCCCGCGACGGCGGGGAGGATGGTGACCTGGTCGCCGTCGGCGAGCGCCGCGTCGAGACCGCCGATGAACCGCACGTCCTCGTCGTTGATGTACACGTTCACGAAGCGGTGCAGCGTGCCCTCGTCGGTGACGACGCGGCCCTTGAGGCCGGCGTGCTGCGCGTCGAGGCTGTCGAACAGCTTCGCGAGCGTGTCGCCCTCGCCGGTGACGAGCTTCTGGCCGCCGGTGTGGGTGCGGAGGATGGTGGGGACGCGGACTTCAACGGACATGATGGATTTCCTTCGATTCTCGGAACAGCCCGGCAGGGGCCGTCGATGTGTCTGACGCGCAGCGGGAACTGCATGACGAACGCCGGGCGCGGGCCCGGCGGGAACTCAGGAACAGTCGTAGACCGTCGAGTCGGGGGTGTGCGCGAACTTGTAGCTCTGCACCGCCTCCGGGGCACCGGTGACCTCGATGGGCTCCTCGGTGATCACCTCGTCGGCGATGCGGAACGACCTGACCTCGGCGATGTCCGGGTCCTTGGTAGTCACCAGCACGTAGTGCGCGCCCGGCAGCCCCAGCTGGGAGGCGATCCCCGCGTCGGAGCGCGAAGGGTAGGCCTCGGTGTGGGTGTGCGAGTGGTAGGCCACGACGACTTCCTCGTCGTTGTCCCACATCTGGTCGTAGACCCGCTTCCACTCCTCCGAGTCGAACTCGTAGAAGGTCGTGGAGCGGGCAGCGTTGACCATCGGGATGTGCCTCTTCGGCTCTCCCGTGCCCTCGGGGCCCGCGATGAGGCCGCACGCCTCGTCGGGGTGGTCAGCCCGGGCGTGCGCGACCATCGCCTCGACCAGTTCATGCGCGATCCGCAACACGCAAGCAAGCGTACACGCGGCGCTAGGAGGCCAGAAGCCCTCGCTCAGAGCGTGAGACGAGCCTCGCGACCTGGTGGGGGCGGGAATAAACGGGCGGGTGTGAACACCGCTCGCGCACGCGGCCCGCCGGTGCCGCAGGTGCATTACGCTCACCACTATGTCCGTCACGCTGCCGCGCACGCCCCTGTACACCGACCACTACGAGTACACGATGCTCGAAGCGGCCCTCCGCGACGGCACCGCCGAGCTGCCCTGCGTCTTCGAGGTCTTCGGCCGCCGCCTCCCCACCGGCCGCCGCTACGGCGTCGTCGGCGGGATCGGCCGCCTCTCCGAGGCCATCGAGCGGTTCCGCTTCGAGGACTCGGACCTCGACGACCTCACCTCCCGCGGCGTCGTCAAGGAGTCCACGGCCGCGTGGCTCGCCGACTACCGCTTCAAGGGCGACATCGACGTCTACGCCGAAGGCGAGCTGTACTTCCCCGGCTCCCCCATCGTCACCGTGACCGGGACGTTCGCCGAGTGCGTCCTCCTGGAGACCCTCACCCTCTCGATCCTCAACCACGACAGCGCGATCGCCAGCGCCGCCGCCCGCATGGTGACGGCCGCGCGCGGCCGCCCGATCCTGGAGATGGGCTCGCGGCGCACGCACGAGGCCGCCGCGATCGCCGCGTCGCGGGCCGCGTACCTGGCCGGGTTCGTGGCGACCTCGAACCTGGAGGCGGGCCGGCGCTACGGGGTGCCGACCTCGGGGACGAGCGCGCACGCGTTCACGCTGCTGCACAAGTCCGAGACCGAGGCGTTCCAGGCGCAGATCGACGCGTTCGGCACCGACACGACGCTGCTGGTGGACACGTACGACATCACGCAGGGCATCCGGAACGCGATCGAGGTGGCCGGGCCGCGGCTGCGGGCGATCCGCATCGACTCGGGCGACCTGGACGTGATGGCCACGGGCGCGCGCGAACTGCTCGACGAGCTGGGCGCGCACGACACGAAGATCGTGGTCTCGGGCGACCTCGACGAGTTCTCGATCGCGGCGCTGGCGGCGGCCCCTGTGGACATCTACGGGGCGGGCACGGCGGTCGTGGTCGGCTCGGGCGCGCCGACGGCGCAGCTGGTGTACAAGCTGGTCGAAGTGGAGGGTCGCCCGGTCGCGAAGCGCTCGGAGCACAAGGGCACCAACGGAGGTCGCAAGATCGCGGTGCGGCGGCACAAGCCGACGGGCACGGCGGTCGAGGAGGTCGTGGTGTCGCAAGGGGAGCCGGAGTCGCAGCCGGGCGACAAGCGGCTGCAGGTGCCGCTGTTCCGCGGCGGGGAGCTGGCGGCGCAGCCGTCGCTGGAGGAGTCGCGGGAGCTGCTGCGCCAGCGGCTCATCTCGATCCCTTGGGAGGGGCTGAAACTCTCCCCGGGTGATCCGGCGATTCCGGTGGTCCAGCTGCACGGGGGCGAATAGCGGCGGCGCTTTCGGGATACGATCGAGGCGCCCCTGTCCGCGTTCCCACCCCGCTGTGGCCTTCTTTACGACAGTGCCTTCGTATCCCCGAAAGGAACCGCCCCAATGGTGTTCAGCAAGCTCAAGGCCATTCTCGGTAGTGGCATCCAAGTCGACACGCTCCTGCACGAGAAGCACGTGGTCCCCGGCGGGGTCCTGAAGGGCGAGGTGCGGATCTCCGGCGCCGAAGTGGACGCCGCGGTGGAGAGCGTGGAGATCGAGTTCACGGCCCTGGTCGAGGACGACAGCAAGGGCGAGGACGCGGCCGGCGTCGTGCACGACTACTTCAAGGCGGAGATCTCGGGCAAGTTCGACCTGGCGAAGGGCACCGCGCACCCGATCGCGTTCGAGGTGCAGGTGCCTTGGGAGACGCCGTTCAACAACGTGGAGCAGCGTCCGCTGGTGGGCGGCATGAAGCTCGGCGTGTCGACGCACCTGTCGCTGGACCAGGCGCTGGACAAGGGCGACCTGGACTGGCTGACGGTGGAGGCGCTGCCGGTGCACAAGGCGGTCTGGGAGGCGCTGGAGGCCTTGGGCTTCGCGTTCCAGGAGACCGACCTGGAGCTGGGCACGATCCAGGGCGCGACGGTGCCGTTCTACCAGGAGGTCGAGTTCTGGGCGACCGAGGGCGAGTTCCACGGGCGGATCCGCGAGCTGGAGGTCGTGTTCGTGGCGGGCGAGGCGAACACGGACGTGGTGTTCGCCGCGGACAACTCGGCGGAGCTCCTGGCGCCGGACCTGAACTCGACGATCCGCTTCTCGGTGCCCACCGCGTCGACGGACGTGGTCGAGACGGTGAAGGCGCAGCTGACGCAGCTGGCGGCCCAGAAGGGCGCATAAGCCCAGGTAGCAGCTTTGGAGGGCGGTTCCGCGACGTGTCGCGGGGCCGCCTTTCGCCGTGCCGGTGAAAGAAGTCGGGGACCGGACTTGCGCATGACCTACGTATACGTATAGTCTCTACGTATACCGAGAACGACCCCTGGAAGGAGGTTAAGATGCCGTCATGCCCAACAAGACGATCTACGTCGCCGACAAGGACCTGCCCCTCTACACCCGAGCGCAGGAACTCGCGGGAGGCAACCTCTCCAAGGCGATCTCGACGGCGCTCAAGCGCTACGTCGACGCCGAGGAGGGCCGCCTGGAGGGCTACGAGGAGATCACCGTCCCCGTCGGCCCGGGCTCCGGGCGCAAACGCCAGCGCCAGCGCTTCACCGGCGTGAAGATCGGCGAATGGGTCCGCTCGAACGAGAAGAAGGCGGAGATCTACCGGGTCTACCGCTCCCGCTCGGGCAAGTTCGTGATCCACGTCGAGAAGACGCCCGACTACGTCCACGAGACGAACGAGACCGGCTGGCGCAAGCTCCTCGGCTTCGGCGAGCAGAGCTACGCCATGAACTACGGGGACGCCACGCTCGAGGTCGTCGACACGCTCGACGAGCTCAAGGAGAAGATCCCGGCCGAGCTGTACCAGATGGTCGCCGCCACGGCGGAGGCCCCGCCGGTGCAGGACCTCGACATCTAGCCGGAGCGCCGCCGCTCCGCTCCACCTGACGGCCCCGGGCACGTCCCGGTAGCCGACCGCACCCTCCGCAAGGCGCGCCCACCGGGGCGGAGCCCTGCCCACCGACAGTCCACATTGCACTGTGGATGGCCCTGACTGACGAGGTGAAACCGTGTTCGACCTTGGAATGGTGCTCACGCTCTATCCGCCGCCGCGCCGGCTTTCACCGGACCTGACACCGCGTCAGGTCGATGTCAGCGCCATGTCAGCCGCCCCGGCCAAAGTACTCACATGCCCGGCGAGGGAAACCGAACCGGAAACACCGAAGCCCACTCGAAACGAGGAACGATGAACACCCAGAAGCCCCTGGCCATCCAGGCCCGCAACCTCACCAAGTCCTACGGCGACAACGCCGTCCTGGGCGGCGTCGACATCGAGGTCCCCGAAGGCACCATCTTCTCCCTGCTCGGCCCCAACGGCGCGGGCAAGACCACCACGGTGAACATCCTGACGACCCTCATCCCCGCCAACGGCGGCGAGGCGTTCGTGCAGGGCAACAACGTCGCCCACAACGCCGACGACGTCCGCAAGGCCATCGGCGTCACCGGCCAGTTCGCCGCCGTCGACAACCTGCTCACCGGCCGCGAGAACCTGCTGCTCATGGGCCGCCTGCACCACCTGGGCAAGCGCGAGTCCAAGCGCCGCACCGACGAGCTCCTGGAGCGCTTCGACCTCGTCGAGGCCTCCAAGCGCGCCCCGTCCACCTACTCCGGCGGCATGAAGCGCCGCCTCGACATCGCCATGTGCCTCATGGGCGACCCGAAGGTGATCTTCCTCGACGAGCCGACCACCGGCCTCGACCCGAGCGGCCGCCGCGTCGTCTGGTCGATCGTGCGCGAACTCGTCAAGGCCGGCACCACGATCTTCCTCACCACGCAGTACCTCGAGGAGGCCGACGAACTGGCCGACAAGATCGCGGTCCTCAACGGCGGCAAGATCGTCGCCGAGGGCACGCCCGAGCAGCTCAAGCGGCTCGTCCCCGGCGGCCACGTGAACCTGCGCCTGCACCGGGCCGACCAGCTCGCCCGCATCGCCGAAGTGCTCTCCGCCACCGCGGACCCGGACCAGCTCACGGTCCAGATCCCCTCGGACGGCTCCATCGACTCGCTGCGCAAGATCCTCGACACCATCGACCGCGAAGGCGTCGAAGTCGACGAGCTCACGGTGCACACCCCCGACCTCGACGACGTCTTCCTGTCCCTCACCGGCCACGCCGCCACCGCGTAGCCCCCGAACCGCTTCCAGCCCTTTCCAAGGAGAACTCCGATGAGCACCATCGCCCACACCTTCACCGACACCTCGACCATGCTCCGCCGCCAGCTCAAGCACATGCTCCGCTACCCGTCCCTGACGGTGATGCTCGTCGGCATGCCGGTGGTCTTCCTCCTCCTGTTCGTCTACGTCTTCGGCGGCACCATCGGCGACGGCCTCGGCGGCCCGACCGGCGGACGCGAGGCGTACCTGACCTATCTGACGCCAGGCATGATGCTCATGGCGATCGTCGCCGCGGTGCAGGGCACCGCGATCAGCGTGGCCATGGACATGACCGAAGGCATCATCGACCGGTTCCGCACCATGTCGATCGCCCGGGTCTCGGTCCTCACCGGCCACGTCATCGCCTCGGTCATCCAGTCGTTCCTGTGCATCGCCGTCACCCTCGGCGTCGCCGTCGCGATCGGGTTCCGCCCCGACGCCACCCCGCTCGGCTGGGTCGGCCTCACCGGCACCCTGCTCCTCATCTCCTTCGGCCTGACCTGGCTCACCGTCGGACTCGGCATGGCCGCCAAGAGCGTCGAAGAAGCGTCGAACTCCCCGATGCCGCTCATGCTCCTGCCGTTCCTCGGCTCCGCGTTCGTGCCCACCGAGTCCATGCCCACCGTCGTCCAGTACTTCGCCGAGTACCAGCCCTTCACCCCGTTCATCGAGGTCGTCCGGGCGCTCCTGTTCGGCAAGGCCGTCGACGGGCTCGACCTGGTCCTGACGATCGCCTGGTCCCTCGCCTTCGCGCTGCTGGGCTACGTGATCTCGAAGAAGAAGTTCAACAAGCGCTAGACACCACCACCAGGAAACACACCCCCGGAAGGCGGGCCGCGCGAGCGGCCCGCCTTCCGGCGTTCCGCACCGCCGATGAATCCGGCGCGCGAGACTCGTCTGCACCGGTACACACCTACAACCGCAAGGAGCACACCGTGAACGCGAAGAACCCGAACCAGGGCCCGGCCTCCTACTTCCTGTCGATCGAGGAGAAGTACGGGCGCCCGGTCGAGGAGTGGTTCGACCTCATCGACGCCAGCGGGCTCGCCAAGCAGGCCGAGGTCGTCAACTGGCTCAAGGCCGAGCACGGGCTCGGGCACGGGCACGCCAACGCGCTGGCCGCCTACCGCCTCAACCCGGGCAAGTACCCGGCGTTCGTGCGGCCCGAGTAGCGGGGGCTTGCGCGCAGATTATCTTAATTATTAAGATAATCTCATGGCGAGCACGAACCTGAACCACACCAGCACCGCCGTCGCGATCGTCGGCGCGGGCCTCTCGGGCCTGTGCCTCGCGCAGCACCTGCGCCGCAACGGCATCGACGCGCAGGTCTACGAGCGCGACGCCGCCCCGTTCGCCCGCCGCCAGGGCTACCGCATCACCGTCGACGGCGACGGCCTGGGCGCGCTGCGCGCCAGTCTCCCGGCCGACCTGTACGGCCTCGCCGTCACCGTCGCGGGCCGCTCCGGCGGGTACTTCCGCTTCATGAACCAGCACCTGCGCGAGGCCTTCAAGCTCAGCTTCGAGGAGACCGAGGACGGCGAGCGACAGATGGACCGCCAGCTTTTGCGCTCGATCCTCCTCACCGGCCTTGACGACCGGGTCCACTACGGCCGCAAGGCAACCGCGATCGAGGCCGGCCCGGGCGGAGCGCACCGGCTCCGGTTCGCGGACGGCGCTTCGGTCGCCGCGCAGGTCGTGGTCGCCGCCGACGGCATCGGGTCCGCGCTCCGGGAACAGATCCTCCCCGGCGGAGGACCCGAGGACACCGGCGTCGCCGGGATCTACGGCCGCACGCCCCTGGCCGGAGGGCGCGTCCTCCCTGCCGAACTCGACCGCAGCGGCGTCCTCGCCCTCGGCGACCGGCCCGGCCGCGCCGTGTTCTTCACCGCGATGGAGTTCGCGCAGGACCCCAAGGCCGCCTTCGCCGAACGCGCCCTTGAGGTTCCGGTACCCGACCTGGACGAGTACGTCATGTGGGGCGTCGTGATGCCGCACGAGGAGATCCCCGCGGGAACCGCCTGGAACGACGCCGCGCCGCTGCGGCGGCTCGCGCAGGACGCCGCCGCCGACTACCACCCGGCCGTGCGCCGCCTCATCGCCGCCGCCGACCACGAGTCGACCATGCTCAGCCGCTTCGCCGTCGGGCAGCGGCCGGGGCAGTGGGCCGTACCGAACACGGCCGTCATGGGCGACGCCGTCCACGCGATGCCGCCGTTCGGCGCGCACGGCGGCAACACCGCCCTGCGGGACGCGGCCCTCCTCGGCGCTAAGCTGGTGGCCGCTTTCGCCGCAGGGGGCCCGGCCGGCGCGGTCCAGGACGCGCTCGACGCGTACCGCGACGAGATGGTTCCTTACGCGTACAAGGCCGTCGACACGGCCGAGGGCATGATGCGGCGGCTGACCGGCAGCAGAGGGGTGCAGAAATGGGTGATGCTCAAGCTCCTGCCGAGCCTGCGCCGCCCGGTCGTCCGGGCGGCGTGAACCCGGGCGGGACCGCTGCGGAGCGGTTCTTCGCGACAGGACGCGCCGAGTCGCGCCTCTCGCTCATGTTCCGCAGTGCGGTCGCGAGCAAGCTCGGGCTCACCGTCACCGATATGGAATGCCTCGACTTCCTCATGGAGCAGGGCTCGGCGACCGCCGGGCAGCTCGCCGAGCAGACCGGCCTGACCACCGGGGCGATCACCAGCATGATCCGCCGACTCCAGAACGCCGGATACCTGCGCGCCGAACGCGATCCGGGGGACCGCCGACGCGTCATCGTCACCCCCGACCGGGAAGCGCTGCAGCGGGGGGCGGCGCTGTACGAACCGTTTGGCGAGCGGGTCGCCGCCTTGGTGGACGCTTACAGCGAGGAGGAGCTGGAGTTCCTCGCCAGGCATCAGGAAGCCATGGGGGCGATCTACAAGGACCAGCTCGAGCGCCTGCGCTGATGCTGTGGGGCGAGGCCGCCTGCCTGTACTGCGGCTTGCCGCGCCGTCTTGGTCGAGGTTCAGGCGGCAGCGACAAAGAGGTCCGATTCGTCGAGGGGTGTGCGGTGCGGCTGCCCGGTCGGTTCAGGGCGAGGTCAAAGCGGGCAGTGACAGAAGGGTGATTGCCGTTGAGGGTGTGTCGGGTGGCCGAGCGGGCAGCGCGTTCCTTGCGGCGCGGAGCGCCGTCTCGATCTTGGTTGGTGTTGCGCCCCAGGCGGTGTTGGCCGAGGCGGGCGTGGCATCGATCATCCTCAATGGATGAATCACCCGATTGAGTGATGACACCACTACACTTCGCATGTCATGATTGAGGTACGAACAAGCAAGCGAAAACAGGTAGACCATTCGAGAACAGGCAAGGAGGCGAGACCAATGGCCCACTGCGACACCACCCCCACTGCCAAGGTCGCCTTTCCTTCCCTGGTCTCGGACCGGCCCTCCCGGGCGGCAGCGATCCGCTCGGCTCTCGACGAGGCGGCCGCGCTCATCAACGCCCAGTACGCCCAGGTCCTCGCTTCGGTGATCGCGATGAAAGAGGCGGGTCTGCACCGCTCAGAGTTCGGGTTCTCGGCGCTGCGGGATCTGTTGCTCTCCCAGTTCGACTTCACCTATGCCACGGCAGGATCGATCGCGGCCATCGCCCGCCTCTCAGGGAAGTTCCGTCTTCTCGCTCAGGCGGCGACGACAGGGGCGGCGAGGATCGACCAGGTCGCCTACGCGGTCCGCCAGCTCGACCAGACCCCGGCGATGCGCCTGTTCGCCCGCACCCCCTTCCGGACCCCGGTCCCTTCCCCGTTCGACCCCACGGTTGCGTGTGCGACTCCCGAGGCGATGGTGGCCCAGTACTGCGCCCACGCCTCGTTCAAGGAGCTGCGCCGCCATCTCGACGAGCTGTGGGCCTCGATCGCCGAAGAGGTTGCACTGTTCGACGAACTGGGCGAGCAGTCCCTGCAGCGCCTCGAACTCACCCCGCAGGGCAACGGCATGTGGGGCCTGGAGGGCACCCTGTCGGAGGCGACCGGGCGGCTGCTGGACAAGTACCTGAAGACCGCCTGCCCGCCCCCGAGGAAGGAAGACCGCGAGGCCGACAGTGACAGCGCTGCGGGTGATGCCGAGGGTCTGCTTCCTGCCCAGGCGAACCGGCACGCCGAGGCCTTGCATCAGCTTCTGGCCGGGTACGGGTCGTCCCCGCAGGCCGCCACCAGGCACGGGCACACTGCCACGCTCGATCTGGTGGTGGACGTCGAGACGTTGCAGGGCAAGGACACCGGCCGGCTGCCGCTCCTCGAAGGGCAGCCGATCTCGGTGGCGCGTGCGCGTCTCCTCGCCTGCGAGGCGGGCGTGATCCCTTCGGTGTTCGACTACGTCACCGGTGAGGCGGTCGAACTGGGCCGGGCGGCGCGCCTGCCCAACACGTCGCTGCGGAGGAAGCTGGAGCTTGAGCAACCGGGAGGGTGTGCTTGGCGCGGGTGTGAGCGGCCGGTCGCTTGGACTGAGGCGCACCACATTCAGCATTGGGCTGATGGTGGTTTGACGGTCGCGGAGAACCTGATCCTGCTCTGCAGGTTTCATCATGGCAGGATCCACACGGCTGGCTGGTCGGTGGAGAAGACCGGCCCCGGCCGAGCGGTCATCACCCACCACGACGGCCATGAAGGCCAGGGCGGCATCGACGGTCACGGCTGCGGTTGCTCGGACTGGCGGACTGATGCCGACATGGACGCGGAGCACCGGGGCACTGAGTGGGATGTGTTCCCGACCGGGCTCTACCGCGATGAGTGGTCCGAGACGTTGAAGCCCGAACTCGACGGGCTCGCCGGGGCTGTCGACCGTGACCGGGCGATCCGAGCGATGCGGGCAGCGAAAGCCAGATGCCGAGCAACGTTCACGAAACCGGCCGCCCCTGCGCCCGCCTCGGGGCCAGCGCCAGCGCCAGGGCCAGCGGCGGGGCGGGTGCGAACACCGGTGCCGGTCTTAGGCTGCCCCAGCGGGCGACCGCTGGGGGAAGCACCGCAAAGCAACACATCATCTTGCAGCGCAGCCTGATCCCCCAGAGGGGTCGGGCCCTCCGGCATGCCCGAAGCAGAAAACCCAGCCTCACCGACCACTTCCAGTCGCCGCCTGATTGGAGCCCGGGCACGTCCGGCCAGGTTGCCAGAGAGCGACCCGCGCCCCGCTCCCACCTCGTTGTCGCCGCCCGACTGAAGCTCGGACACATCCGGCCTGGTAGCCGGGGAGCGACCCGCGCCCCGCTGCCACCTCGTTGTCGCCGCCCGATTGAAGCCCAGGCATACCCGGCCAGGTTGCCGGAGAGCGACCCGCGCCCCGCTGCTACCTCGTTGTCGCCGCCTGATTGGAGCTCGGACACACCCGGCCTGGTAGCCGGGGAGCGCCCCGCTGCCACCTCGCTGTCGCCGCCCGATTGAACCCCGTGGCGATCGCTCCGGACAGCAGGACACGGCGGGGGCCGCATCATCCATGCCTTGTTGTCGCTCAGGGCAAAAGAAGCGGCCGTGTCGATGCACCGACACGGCCGACTCCGAACGTTAAACGTGGCTCAGCGGGCGTGGCCCAGAAGGCTCGTCAGGTCGCCCGGCGTGAGGTCGAAGACCGGGGAGGCATCGCCGAGCTTGGAGTCCCGGACGTGGAAGCCGTCACCTTCAGGGCAGGCAGCCAGCTCGACGCAATCGGAGTTGTTGTCGACACCGCTGCGAGTGCCCTTGCGCCAAGCACGGCGCAGTTCGACGCAGTCCGTGTTGTTGCCCGGCCCACTGCGAGTGCTCTTACGCCAGGCCGTTACGTCGGTCATCCAGGTACTCCCTCAGTGGAATCGATTTGGCCCACAGGGCTCGCCAGACTTCATCGTAACGCGCGATCCGGTCGGTCTCTTCGATGCACCAGCTCTCGTCGAGCACTTCCGCATAGACGAATGGAGGGCTACCGAACTCGGCACCCCCAGGCTTGTACGTCGAAAAAGCATTTGCGCCTTCGGGGTAGGGGCCGGTGAGGATTCGGATCTCCCAGTTCCGCAGGTCACCGAGCTCAAGCAACTGCTCGATCTGCTCTTCCCTGTCGACACCAGAGAGGAGTTCGAGATCTCTAAGAGCCTTCTCTCCGATGAGCAGTCGGACCGTGGGGTTGTCGGTTCGGTTGAGGAGACGCTGCTGCCGCTCCTTCTTAAACGACCATCCCGTATTGAGCTCGTCGTCGTTGGTGTCCCACGCCAAGGGCAAGAACTTGAAGTGGTACGCGCGGGTCTGAGCAATGCCTGGGATGAGCTGGGTTTCCCACTTGAAGATCTCACCGTTTGAAAGTTCGGCCATGCGCAGGCACAATGCATTGAACCGGCGATCAGCCTTGAGATTCTGCTCGTGTTCGTTCTCGGCGATCTGGATCATGTACGACTTGAGTTCCTCGTCCATGCCGAGGTGGGCGGCCAGGGCCCACATCTGCCCGACATCGGGGCACTTCTCGCCGCGCTCCCACTTGGCAACGGTCTGATCGGTGCGTTTGACGAACCTTCCGACCGCTGCCTGACTGAGCTTCCTTTCGAGTCGGCGGACTCGGACTTCTCGGCCCGGGAGCCACTTTGCGAGCTTCGATGACGGCACGGTGGGTTGCCTCCTGCCTCAGCGGAATTCGATGCTGGCCTCCCATGATGACACTCGGTTGCGACACGGTAAACATCTGTCATGGCGGGCCATTCCAAAAACATCTATACAAAATAGGCCCTAAAAACTATGGGTGATTAACTCCGCCTTGACGACTCACGCGATAGATCGCCTGCTCAGAGGCTTGTGATCGCCGTATGTTGAAGAGGTCCGAGGGTCGGCCTCGGCACGGCGCGATCCGAAGTGGAGTGATGTGGGATGGAGCCGTCAGATCCGTTGCTGCGCGGGGAGTTCACCGATGGGCGCAGCAATTTCGCGGTCCGGGCGTCGAGCGTCGACGCGCCCGACTCGTTCCAGGTCTATGTACCCGAAAGGCGGGCGGACATCGTCCTGATCGTCTCCGGTCTCACCTCCGGGGCCATGCACGCGACCTGGGGCGAAGGGTGGCGCGGCTTCTCCTCCGAATGGAAGGTGTGGCTGGAGGACACCGCGTTCCGGCACTTCTACCGGGTCACGAAACCCGCTCCGCACCCGAAGGGCGGCAACGGCTATCGCGACGGGATCCGGTTCTGCGATGGATAGGCCGATAGAGCGCGCGAAGGACCCGAAGGACCGATACAACCTCCGTTCCGACGGTGAGCCCGGGATCGACGGCCACCTCGGCTGGTTCCGGCGCGGTCCGGCGGTGTTCACGCTGTACGAGATCCCGGCGGACCGATCATGCTATCCGAACACTCCGGCGGTGTATCTGCTCGACTGCGATGACGGCGTCGGTCCGCACGAGGTGTGCCGCATCGAGTCCGATGCCATGGACGATCCGATCTGGAACGGCGCGTGGAAGAACGACGAGTGGTGCCCGTGGCTGCTCAAGCAGATCCGTGCCCTGATCGCCGCCTCACGCGACACCTGAGACCCACTCCTCCCGGCAGGCCGGTCGACCTTGGTGGGGGTCGACCGGCCCATACACATTCCGTTCTGTGCCATAACGACACGCGTGGTTGTGATCACACTCAATCCCATTTATCCTGACTAGACCCCCTCTCCGGAAGGAGCTCCGGTGTCGAGTATCGAAGAGGCTTCTGGATCGGTCGCCACGAACGCCGAGAGCGCGCGCGAACTCGCCGGAAGCATCACTTCCTCGAAAGACCTTCTGGATTCGCTGGCTGCACAGCTCGACGCCATTGGCGTGGAGACCGCCGCGCAGCGCACGCACGCCGCCGGTGATCGGGCCGAGGAATTGGCGGGTCAGGCCAATGCGTTGGCGGACGGGCTCGATTCCCTTCGGCGGCAAGTCGATGCGATCAAGGGTTTACTGGCGGGCGCTTTTCGGGGCGTCGGGGACGGGTCGCGTCGGAACGCTCTGGACGGCGCTCTCATCGGCGCCGCGCAGGAACCGCCACCGCTCAGAGGGCCCGCCGCGACGACACCGCCCACGAGCGTCGGCAAGCGGCACCTGTTCCGGCAGGTGCGCTTGAACAGTCCCGCGAGAGAGAAGAACACCGTCGTGCTACCCAATGTGGACACTGACGCGGACGTCGCGGCGATCAAGAACGGCCAGGCGACCCACGTCCGCGACAACCTCTACAAGGTCAACGGCCGCACCTACGGCCTGGAGACGCCGTCGGGGACCGTCTACCCGGTGCGGGGCAAGGGCTTCATCGAGCTGACCAAGCTGGAGTTCACCGCGCTCAAGGGGCTGCTGGCCTACGGCGGGGACCGTGCCGCCGCCGAACGGGACCCCAAGATCTCGCGATTCAAGCACCACTTCACAGACAAAACCTGGGAAACTGCACGAAACGTGTTCAATCAGGGACAGGAGCGGGCCTGATGCGCGACTACACGATCGTGTTCATAGAGCCGGTGGACCTCGGGGAGCTTGCCGCCGAAGCCGCCGACGCCTTCGCGATTCCCCTTGAGCAGCTTGAGGTCTGGGACGGCAGCGATTTCGCCGCCCCAGTGGTCGAACCGGTGATCGCCCAGGTCGCGGCCGGTTCAGAGGAAGGCGCGTACGCGGAGTTCGTCGGCTTCGACGCGTTCGCGGCGCACGCGGGCGAACCCGAGCTCCTCGACGTGGCGGTCGCGCTCGCCACGAGGACGAAGCGCCGGGTCCTGTTCGGGCCGGAGACGGCGGAGGAGTTCCGCTGGACGCTCGTCGCCGCCGACGGCAGCCACGGCAAGGTCGTGCTCGACGACGACCGGTTCGACGACGGCGCGATCGCCATCCTCGGCGCGGTCGAGGAGATCAGCGGCGCACCGGAACTGCCGCGCGTGCCCGAGTCCCTCTGAGCGCTCGCGGACCGGCTACGGTCCGGTTGCGGCCTGGCTTCGGTCCGGCTTCGGTCCGGCTTCGGCCCAGCTGTGGCCCGGCTTCGGCCCCGCTTCGGTCCGGCTTTGGTCCGGCTTCGGTCGGCTACGGTCCGGCGATGTGCTCCTGGGCGTTGTCCAGGTACCCCTGGATCTCCTGCTCCCAAGCGTAGACCTCGGTCTCGCGGTCGATGACCTGCTCGACGCTCATGCGCGCCCAAGCCTCGTCGGTGCCGTCGTGCAGGCCCGCGTCCTCGGCGCACTCGGCGAAGTCGAGGGCCATCGCGAACTCATACGCGACCGGGTCCTCCGCGTCCTCGGCCTCCTCAGTGAGCGGCGGGACCTCATCCTCCATGCCGTCGTACGACATGCCGCTGCCGTAGACCTGCTCGAGGTACCACCCGGTGGGCAGCCAGCCGAACTCGTCGAACTCCCACTCGCCGTATCCTCGGTCGGCGACGCAGAGCAGGAACTCGTCCTCCTGGTCGGCGTATTCCGCCGACAGCTCGGAGTACAGCGAGCCGTCGCCGATCCAGGTGAGCGGGCTTTCCAGGTCGGGCCGGCCCCAGTGGCCCTCGCCTTCCTCGAACTCGTAGAAGACCGGCTCGCCGTAGACGATCTCGATGGTCTTCAGCTCGCAGCCGCCGAAGGGCGGCTGCTCGCCCACGTCGACCGCCGCCATCTCCTCTTCGGTGTCGGCGTTCTCGTAGGCCTCGGACATGGCCGCGTCGTACGCGGCGCGTTCAGGGCCGATGAAGGCCTCGAGCCAGGCGTCGTGGTACTCCTCGCCCATCGCCTCCCACTCCGCGTAGGCCGCCTCTTCGTCGCCCGAGCTCCAGCCCTGGTCCTCTGCGGTGAACGCGAGGTAGTCGAGGTCCTCGCGCATCGCTTGGGCCTCTTCGGAGTCGGAGGAGTACACCCAGTTGCCGAAGGCGAACTTCTGCGCCTGCTCGACCGTGGGGATCCGCGCGTACGGGGAGTCGAAGCCCTCGAAGCGGTTCGGGATCATGCTGCCGTGGAGGCGGTTCGTGTCGTGGACGGTGAAGCCCGCGTCCTGCATGCACATGCTCGCCACGCGCGTCTCGGCCTGGGTGAGCTCCCAGGCCAGCGCGGAGCCGTTCACGAGGCTCGCCTCGATGGCGGTGATGTCCTCCTCGGTGACCTCGGTTTCCGGTTCGCTGCAGGCGGAGAGGACGAGCGCTCCGGCGAGCGCGGGGATGAGGAGTCGGCGCATCGGGTCGGCTTTCTCGGGAGGCGGCGGGAACGCATGGAATACGCCGTCGCGGCGGCGCGGGGTTGCCCGGGTTCGCGGTGGATTCGGCCGTTCCGTTCCCTGCGGGCGGAGTCGACGGGTCCGACCGGAGTCGTATCCGGCGTGCGACTTTGGTCGAGACTACTTGGGGCGCAATTCGTTCGCGGAGTCGAGGTGCGGCGGGGCCGGGCCGGTGAGACTGGGTCCGAGCAGCCGCGGGCCGGGTCCGGTGCGCGGCGATGCGGAGTCGATCGGAGTCGTCATGACCGTTGCAAGCCGCCGCACCGTGCTCGCCGCCGGGGCGTTGAGTACGCTCGCCGCCGGGGCCGCCGCGTTGGATGCGGGGCCCGCGCTCGCCGAGGAGGAGACCATGTCGCATCGACCTGTGCGGTTCCGTCCGGGAGGGTGCGTGCCGGACCTGGAGGTGGACTGGCACGCGGGGTGGCCGTCGGCGAAGCACGACCCGGCGCCGGAGATCCAGTCGCACATGGCGGACGAGCATACGGTCGTGATGCGCCAGAACAAGTCCGTGAACTACGAGGCGCCGTTCATGTTCCTGCTGTTCGGGAACGACGCGGCGCTGCTGGTCGACACCGGGGCGACGCCGGAGCCGGAGTACTTCCCGCTGCGCGCGGTCGTGGACGCGCACATCGCGGCCTGGCTGGAGCGCCACCCGCGCGAGGAGTACCGGCTGATCGTGGCGCACACGCACGGCCACGGGGACCACAAGGCCGCCGACGGGCAGTTCACCTCACGTCCTGACACCACTGTGGTCGGTCCCGGTCTCGAAGCAGTGCGGGCGTTCTACGGGTTCGAGGACTGGCCCGCGACGCCGCGCGAGCTCGATTTGGGCGGTCGGATAGTGGACGTCGTGCCGGGGCCGGGGCACCACGCGGCGGCGACGGTGTTCTACGACCGGTGGACGCGGCTGCTGCTGACCGGGGACACGTTCTATCCGGGCCGGTTGTACGTGCAGGACTGGGACGCCTTCGAGGCCACTGTGGACCGTCTGGTGGCGTGGTGCGACGAGCACCCGGTGTCGCACCTGCTCGGCTGCCACGTCGAGATGTCCGTGCAGCCGGGCGTGGACTACCCGCGCGGCTGGACGTACCAGCCCGACGAGGCCGCGCTGCCGATGCGCGTCGAGCAGCTCAGGGCGCTGCAGGCGGCGGTGCGGGAGGTCGGCGGTGCGCCGGGCGTGCACAAGTACGACGACTTCCACAT
Organism: Glycomyces sp. NPDC048151; assembly: GCF_043202775.1. Taxonomy (NCBI): domain Bacteria; kingdom Bacillati; phylum Actinomycetota; class Actinomycetes; order Glycomycetales; family Glycomycetaceae; genus Glycomyces; species Glycomyces sp. NPDC048151. The sequence continues at coordinate 661,683 of NZ_JBIDBB010000002.1, forward strand.
CTGGTACGAGGTCTGACCTGGACCGCCGCGGGCCGGGCCAGGGTTCCCGGCCCACGGCGGCGTCGTAGGGTGGCCGCATGAACGACACCCCTGAAGCGCCGCTGGCGGTTCGCGGCTTCGACGACCGGAACCGCCAGTTCACACGCCTCACCGAGCGCGCGCTGCGGAAGCGCGTGGACCGCTTGACGGACGGGCGCTCCGAGTGGATCGTGCTCCATCGGGTCCCGTTCGCCCCGCACGACTGCATGCAGGCCTCGGGCGATCCGGAGAACGGGCTCGTCCTCGTGTCGTACCGGGTCGGCGACGAGCCGTGGATGGAGGCGGCGCTCGATCCGGACGTCGCCGCCGACGTGTTCGTGGCCTGGGCGCGGAACGAGCCGGGCTGGGAGGACGCGCACCCGTGGGCGCCCGCCGACTGGTGGGACCCGGTCGAGGTGCCTGCGCCGTCCCCCGAGGCGGCGGCCGAGGCCACGGTCCTGGCCGCCCGGTACCTCGAGGAGGGCTACCTTTCGTTCGACGCGATGGTGCAGGCCCTCGAGGAGATGTCGGAGTCGGAGGAGCCGATCACCCGGGCCCAGGCCCGCGAGATCCTCGCCCCGATGTGGAGGGAGCGCGTTGCGGCGCAAGTGGACTGGGGCGTCACCGACTGCGACCGGCTCACCGAGGCGTTCGCGGAGCTCGACCGCGGCGGCATCGTCGCGCGCGAGCACTTCGCCTGCTGCCAGAGCTGCGGCACCGCCGAGATCTGGGCGGAGGCGAGCGACGACGACCGCGGGTACGTGTTCTTCCACATGCAGGACACCGAGTCCGCGCACGAGGGCGTGCTCTTCCTGGCCTACGGTTCGCGGTCGGACGAGCCGGAGGCGACCGTGGCTATCGGCCGCGAGGTCGTGAAGACCTTGCGGGAGCACGGGTTCCGGACCGCCTGGGACGAGTCGGAGCGCACCCGCATCCAGATCACCGACCTGGAATGGCGCAAGCGCCTCCCTTAGACGTAGTCGCGCCAGGTGTGCTTCGGGTCGAAGCCGAGGACCCGGCGGGCCTTGTCGATCGACAGGAGCGTCTCGTGGCCTTCGACGGGGCGCTTCAATTCGAGGTCCGGGTAGTGGGCCTGCACGAGTTCCGGTGTGGGCGTGGACATCACGGTGTCGGGGGAGGCGATCACGAAGACCTCCTTGCCGGTGCCTTCGCGTTCGAGGCCGAGGCGGATCGCGAGCGCGCCGTCCCGGGCGTCGATGTACGACCAGAGGTTCCAGTTCCGCAGGGTCGGGTCGGTCTCGAACTCGGGGAAGGCGGCGTAGTCCTCGACGTACATGACGTTCGAGAAGCGCAGGCCCGTGGCCTTGAGGTTCGGGTTCCAGCGGCAGAGCTGGCCGACCATGGTCTCCTCGAGGGTCTTGACGAGCGAGTAGGTGGACTCGGGGCGCGGCTCGTACTCCTCGTCGACCGGGAGGTAGGGCGGCGGGGTCTCGAAGGGCAGGCCGAGGACGGTCTCGCTCGAGGCCCACACGATGTTGTCGATCCCGGCGGCCTTCGCGGCGGCGAAGACGTTGTAGGTGCTCAGCATGTTGTTGTGGAAGACCGCCGAGTTGGGGCGCAGGCCCGGCGCGGGCACGGCCGCGAGGTGGACGACGGCGTCGAGGCGGTCGTAGCGGTCGTCGACGCCGGTGAGCGCCGAGACGACCTGGCCGAAGTCGGTGAGGTCGATCCGCAGGAAGGGCGCGAGGTCGTCGGGCGAGGGCGCCTGGTCGAGGTTGACGACCTCGTACCCGTGCTCGACCAGGTCGCGCACACACGCCCGCCCGAGTTTGCCGCTGCCGCCGGTCACCGCTACGCGTGCCATGAAATCTCCCCCTTTTTGTCGGTACTGTCGCTGGCAGCCTACGACCTGGAGTGGACTCCATGACAAACCGCCTGGTCGTTGCGATGCTCGCGGGCCGGGGGCTGCGCTTGGACACGAGTGGCGGCCCCCGCCCAGACGGCCGCGCGCGTTTGAGGCTTGTCGCAATAGGAAACTCAAAACGGTATGAACGTCCGCAGCACCGCCTCTCGAGCGGCCGAAAGCAAGCCGTTGGAGGTCCTCGCCCGCGGCGGCCTCATCGCATACGGCGTCATCCATCTGCTCTTCGCGTGGCTGGCGCTGCAAGTCGCCTTCGGCGAATCGTCCGCCGACACCGACCAGTCCGGCGCCCTGAAGACCCTCGCCGCGCAGCCCGCCGGCGAGTTCCTGGTCGTCTGCATCGTCATCGGCATGGTCGCGCTGGCCGTCTGGCAGGCCTTCGAAGCGGCCCTCGGCCATCGCGGCCGACAGGACCGGTCCGCGATCGCCGAACGCGTCGTCTCCGGCGGCCGCGTGATCCTCTACCTCTACTTCGCCTACCTCGGATACAAGGTGGTCAGCGGCGCGAAGGCCTCGCAGTCGCAGAGCCAGCAGTCCACCGCCTCATCCATGATGGACTCTGGAGGCGGCCGCTTCCTGGTGGGCATGGCCGGTGTCGCCGTGGCCGGTATCGGTGTGGGGCTGGTCGTCTACGGGCTGACGAAGCACTTCGAGAAGCACCTGAACACCGGGCGGATGAACTTCTCGATGCACCGCACGGTGCGGCGGCTCGGCATAGCGGGATACGCGAGCAAGGGCCTCGCGTACGCCATCGCCGGACTGCTCATTCTCTCCGCGGCGGTCACCTACGACCCGGAGAAGGCCGGCGGTCTCGACACCGCCCTCAAGACGATGACCGGGACGGCTTGGGGCCCTTGGCTCCTCGTCCTGACCGCCCTCGGCATCGCGTGCTACGGCGTCTACTGCTTCTTCCAGTCCAGGTACCGAGAGGTCTGACGCGGCCGGAGGACGCGGTCCTGAACCGCCGACCGCCGTCGTCGGGCGGCGGTCGCCCTCCACCCGCACGGGTACGACCGCTGCGGAGAGGGCCACCCGGTAGTGGCAGACTCGCGGCCGTGACCCCTGCAATCCGTATCGGTTCGACCGAGATCATCGCCCTCGCCGACGGCGCCGGGCCGTTCTTCTCCCCTCGCGCCGAGGCGTTCCCCGCGGCGTCCGCCGCGCAGTGGGCGGCGGCCGACCGGTTCGACCCGGGCGCGGTCGACGGCGACGGGCGGTGGACGCTGCAGTTCCGGGCGTTCGCGATCCGGTCGGATCAAGGTGTGACGCTGGTAGACGCGGGCTTCGGGCCTTCGGACGGACCGGCGGCCTCGTGGGCGCCGGTGCCGGGCGTGCTGCCGGAATCGTTGGCGGCCAGCGGGATCGACCGGGACGAAGTGGACACTGTGGTGCTGACGCATCTGCACACCGACCACGTGGGGTGGGCGGTCGTGAACGAGGAGGCGGTCACGACCAGCGGCGACGGCCCGAGCGGCGGGCTGAGCCCGTTCTTCCCGAACGCCGAGTACCTGCTCCAGCGCCGCGAACTCGACGCGATCGACGAGCTGAACCCGCAGTTGCGGGAACTGCTCATCGACCCGCTCCAGAAGACCGACCAGCTCCGGCTCCTCGACGGCGACACGCCGCTGCGCGGCGCGGGGCGGGCCGTCGCGACCCCGGGGCACACGCCCGGGCACCAGAGCGTCGTGGTCGAGGACGGCCGCGAGTCGGCGCTCATCACCGGCGACCTGCTCGTCAACGCGATCCAGCTGCTGTACCCGGAGATCGCGTACGCCCACGAGACCGACCCGGAGACGGCGCGCCGGTCGCGGCAGCGCCTGCTCGCGGCCGGCCCCGGCGAGACGTTGCACGTGGCGACCTCGCACCTGACCGAGCCGTTCGTCCCGGCCCCGCGGGCGTGAGCAGGGCTCGGCCTGGTCGGGCCGCGCCGTCGCGCGTCGGATCCGGTGTGCGCTAGGCGTCGGCCCTTCCGATGCCCAGGGCGTCGAAGTCGATCACGAGGTCGGCGCGGTGCCGTGCGGCGCGGATGCGTTCGGCGTTGCGCTCGTCGACGTCGGCGACCCATGAGCGGGCGTCCTCGGGCGACTTCCCGAACCGCTCGTGTCGGGCCACGAGCCGCGCCAGCCGGAGCGGCTCGGGCGTCTCGCAGTACCAGACCTCGGTGAGTGCGGCCCGGACGCCGGGCCACGGGCCGTCTTCGTCGAGCAGGTAGTTCCCTTCGGTCACGACGACTTCGGCTTCGGGCGGGACGGCGATCGACCCGGCTACGGGTTCGCCGACCCGGCGGTCGAACTCGGGGGCGTAGACCACCGCTTCCCGTTCGGCCGCAAGCCGTTCCAGCAGGGCCCGGTACCCGTGGCCGTCGAACGTGTCGATCGCGCCTTTGCGTCGGCGCCGTCCGAGGCGCACGAGTTCGGCGTTCGCCAGGTGGAATCCGTCCATCGGCACCTGCACGGCCCGCCGGCCCTCCGCGTCGAGCGCTCGCGCGAGCCATGCGGCAATGGTCGATTTGCCCGCCCCGGGGCACCCGGCGACGCCGATGAGCACGCGGCCCGGCGCGGTCAGGGCCTTCGCGCGCGCCAGCAGGGCCTGGGGGTCGTCTGCGATGTCCACGCGCCGAACCTAGCCGACGGCCGGTGCGCGCGGGCCCCCGGCGGTCCCGATTCGGGCCTCAAGCGGCCGCGACCGGGTTACGGTGGCCGGGTCAGCAGGCCTGCCATCTGCGGTTTCGCAGCGGGCAAGCACGAGCCGCACGCAAGTTCCGGAGGAGCCCATGAAAGCCCTGCAGTACCGCGAGATCGGCGCGGCGCCGGTGGTCGTCGAGATCCCCACGCCCGAGCCCGGGCCCGGCGAGGTGCTCCTCAAGGTCACCGCCGCCGGGGTGTGCCACTCCGACATCGCCGTCATGTCCTGGCCAGCCGAGGGCTTCCCGTACGAGCTGCCGCTGACGCTCGGCCACGAGGGCGCCGGGACCGTGGCGGCGCTCGGGGACGGCGTGCACGGCGTCGCGATCGGCGAGTCCGTGGCGGTCTACGGACCGTGGGGCTGCGGACGCTGCGTCAAGTGCGCCGCGGGCAAGGAGAACTACTGCCAGCGCGCGGCCGAGCTCAAGATCAATCCGCCCGGACTCGGCTCGCCCGGCGCGATCGCCGAGTACATGATCGTGGACGACGCGCGGCACCTCGTGCCGCTCGGCGACCTCGATCCGGTGCGGACCGTGCCGCTCACGGACGCCGGGCTCACGCCGTACCACGCGATCAAGGGCGCGCTGCCGAAGCTGGCGCCCGGTTCGACGGCCGTGGTGATCGGCACGGGAGGGCTCGGGCACGTCGCGGTGCAGCTGCTGCGGGCGCTCACGGCCGCGCGGGTGATCGCGCTGGACGTCTCGGAGGAGAAGCTGGCGCTCGCACGCCGCGTCGGGGCGCACGAGACGGTCCTCTCGGATGCGGAGGCGGCCGGGAAGGTGAAGGAGCTGACCGGCGGGATCGGGGCGCAGGCGGTGTTCGACTTCGTGGGGGCGGCACCGACCGTGGCGACGGCGGGCGCGTGCGCGGCGGTGGAGGCGGACGTGGTCATCGTCGGCATCGGCGGCGGGACGCTGCCGGTGGGGTTCGGGGCGCTGCCGTTCGAGGTGTCGGTGTCGGCCCCGTACTGGGGTTCGCGCGACGAGCTGATCGAGGTGTTCGACCTGGCCCGCGCGGGCGTGGTGGACGTGCATGTGGAGCGGTTCGGGCTCGATGAGGCGCCGGAGGCGTACGAGCGGCTGCACGCCGGGACGATCGACGGGCGGGCGGTGATCGTGCCGAACGGCTGAGGGGTTTCGGGGCGGCGGGGGCGGGGGGGGGGCCCCCCCCCCCCCCCCCCCCCCCCCCCCAAAAAAAAAAAAAAAAAACAAAAAAAAAAAAAAAAAAAAACAAAAAAAAAAAAAAAAAAAAAAAAAAAAACAAAAAAAAAAAAAAAAAAAAAAAAAAAAAAAAAAAAAAAAAAAAAAAAAAAAAAAAAAAA